>JAZUPZ010000019.1:0-28264 GCA_045605445.1 Clostridia bacterium
CTTCAACTAATGCCTTCACTTTTTTGTATTGCTTTTGCTTTTCGGGGTCCCCGAAAGTCGGCAGACTTTAAGGGGAGAAGGAGCAACCGAGCGTAAACTTTGAGCTTTGTAAAAGCTCAATTAACAGCGAGTGTTGCGACGTACAGCGAGTTAGGCGAGGTTTGTTCGTAGCCAAAAGGTCAAAAAACAAAGAAAACTCTCAATTTTGAGAGTTTTCTACATTTAGTTATAAATATTATAAGTTTTATATAACCTTGTATATACTTATTCTGACCTTTTGGCGTTCCGGACTTTTTTTACAGCCCTTCTATTTTATCTCTTGTTCTAAATTGTCAAACTCTTCCGTTGAGAAAAACTCTCCCAATGTAATTTCCAGACCATCACAAAACTTTTTAACGGTTCTGATTGAAATGTCTCTGCGCGACTTATCCAGCATACTGTATGCAGTTGACGGTGTAACTCCCGATATATTCGCAAGTTCATTTATGCTTATATTTTTTTCGTTACATAATTCGCCGAATCGTTTTACTACTAAGTCTTTAACGTCCACTTTGAAACACCTCTTACGGATATCTTAAAATATTTTACGTCCGTGCGTGTACGCACTTGCGTAAACTGTGGAATTATGTTATACTTATTTGAGGATAATATTCACAATAATATTTTTAAAGGTGCTTTAGTATGAAAAAAAGAACCACAAAGAAAATTGCAGGAACAACGATTTATGCCGTGATAATTCTGGCTGTATTTCTTTTCCCTTTATCTGATAACCCTGACAAAATCGAACCATACACAGTTAACAGGTTCGCAGGAATAACAGAAAGCGGTAACAAACCGATAATAATTAAAGACATCAACCTTCAGGAAAAAAGTGTATATATTACAGCCACGGGAACAAAATATCACAAATATGGATGCAGATACCTACACAGCAGTTGCATTAAGCTGACATTTGAAAGAGCAAAAAGCAACGGCTATGAACCTTGCAAAATCTGTAATTAAGAATCCACCGTCACCATAAGCATGAATAATAAACAAAGCCGGACATCCTTAGACGTCCGGCTTGATTTTTGTTACATTATTTCAAGAACTTTAAATTCGCTTGAACCTGCCTGAGTTGTTACGGTAATAACATCTCCTGCTTTTTTGCCGATAAGGGCTTTGCCTACCGGTGATTCGCTTGAAATTTTGTTGTTTTTAAGGTCTACTTCCTTTGAGCCTACAATTGTGTAAACAAGCTCTTCTTCAAATTCCACGTCGTAAACCTTTACGGTAGAGCCGAAAGCAACCTCATCTTTGCCGTTGCTGCCTGTGTCTACAATTTTGGCAGATTTAATTGCCTTTTCAAGCTCAATAATTTTCGCTTCCAGTCTTGCCTGGTCGTCCTTTGCTTCGTCGTATTCCGAGTTTTCGGAAAGGTCGCCGTAAGATCTTGCCAGCTTCAGCTTTTCAGCAACTTCCGCTCTTTTAACGGTTTTCATATGCTCAAGCTCAGCTACAAGCTTCTCATAACCCTCTTTGGTTAAGGTTATATCTTTTTCATTTCCCATTTTTCGTAATGCTCCTTACATTTTCCGGAAAAACATCCCCTTTTTCCGGCACTTTATATTTTATTTTCTGTCCTTCTTTTTTGTCAGAAATTTTAAATCGATTTTTTTGGCTTACATAAATAAACACTGCCGTGAACGGGTCAATTTCAGGGCAGGTTTTCCTTATCAGTCAAAAATTCTTTTTAAAATGTGTTCCTTTTTTCAAGACACACACATACCCCATTATACCACTAAATTTTCATTTGTCAACAATTATTTTTATTGCACCTGTTCTCTGTAAAATCCGCCTATTTTAAGCTTGTTCTTTTTCAGATGCTTTTCCCCGTCCGCCCTTTTCAGAGCATTTTCAAGAACCCGCTCCATGGGCAGATGGGAATATTCCTTCATTGCCGAAGGAAGCTCAACAAAAAGGTCGTAGGCTCTGCTTCCCGTTTTCCCGTCAAAGAAAGCAAGGCCATCTCCGGTGTAAATAACCGCCCTTTCTTTAATTTCTCCGTCGGAAAGCTTTGCGCTCAGCCCCGTTTTTTCAAGAATCTCCTCCTGAAGAGAGGAATCGCTGCAGCCGTAAATCGTCATAAGCTTAACACAGGCGGCAATTTTAAAAATTTTTTCCTTTTCTTTGCTGTCGCCTTCTCCCACAACCAGGGCAAATTCCTCATCAGCAAGAGAAATTCCGTTCAGATTTGCCCATTTTCTGAAAGCAACCGAAGGCAGATAGTTCATCAGCCTTTCATTATTCTTATTTTTTTCTATGTGTTTTATGCCATCAACAGACGTGTAAATATTTTCTTTATTTCCATAAATTTTTTCGAGCTTTTTCGCAGTTTTTCTTCTTATTTTTCCTTTTTTCGTTTTTACAGTAACTTCCCTTACAAGAACTTCCTCCCTGTCAAAAGAAATCTCCTTCTCCCTTATTTCCTCTTTTTCAAAAAAACCTTTCCTTTCCTCTCCCGTTATGCATATCGCTTCAAACACCTTACCACCCTTGTATCTTCTTATAATAAACCGCTTACCGCCGTTGCTTAATACTATGCACCATTTTTTTATTTATACATTTATTTCACAGCATATCTGCAATATTTAAAACTTTCTTCCCTTTCTTTTCTGCAAGAGCAAAAAACCTGTAGGCTCCGCCAAAAGAATTTTGCACAAAGCCTATAACAAAATCACTTTTTTCTATCATCCATTTGTTTCTGAAGGATATTGCAAATTTCGGAAAAACTTCCTCTGCTCCCTCGGGCAAAAGGGCATTTTTATAAATGTTTTCCCCTTTGATGCCCGGCATATACGCTAAAACTACGTGGTAGCTTATTTGAGGATACATTTCCTTCATATTTTCAAGAACACGGCAGACAAGACGGTCAAATTTTCCGTTATTTCCAACGTAAAAATGTCCTACCCCCCGGTTTTCTATCATATCCTTCAATACGCTTGTCAGAATTGGCTCAATATCCTCGTCAAATCGTCTGTGCCCGAAAAAAGTACAGCTTAACATATAATCCTCCTTACCCGTATACGGGTTAAAAGAATTATATAAAAATATTTTTTCAATGTCAACCCGTATTCGGGTAATTATTCCTTTGGGACATAGTATGATTATATTAACCCATAAATGGGTAATAATATTTTGAAGTGATTAAAATGGATTATTCTCAGATTTATGTAAACAGAATAAAAACTCTTTGCAAAGAACGTGGCATTGCCATAAATAAGCTGGCAACTATGAGCGACGTAAGCCAATCCACTCTTGATAACATAGTCAGAGGGCTTACCAAAAACCCCGGAGCCAAAACTCTCCACAAAATTGCTATTGCCTTTAATATGACTTTGGCAGAGTTCCTTGACTTTAAAGAGCTTAACGATTACTCCTTTGATGAATGAACAGGTTGTGAAAACAATGTTTTTTACAACCTGTTTTTTTCACCATTTTTTTATTTATACATAATATATTATTGTAAATTTAATGAAAGGATTTATGTGATTATGGAAATCAACACAAGCAATAATACGAATCTTACCCCGTATGCAAAGCTTTTCATAAATTATCAGCAGCCGGGCGGCGACCTTTTTGAGCCTGACGAAGCTCTTACCCGCGGCACAATTTTCCCGGCTTTATATATCCCCTATAAAAATAAATGGGAGGTAAAAAAATGGTTAGAGAAGATGTAATTCAGCAGATTATGAAGCTTAAATTTTACCTTGTCGACCTGGGTCTTTACCTTGATACTCATACCTTCGACACCGATATGATTGCCCTTTACAGGGAATATAAAGAAGAATACTGCAAGCTTGTAAAAATGTATGAAGAACAGTTCGGCCCCCTCACCGTGGGCACTACAAGAGAAGATTTCTGGAACTGGACTCAGAACCCATGGCCCTGGGATTTCGAATAGGAGGATTCAATTAAATGTGGAATTATCAGAAACATCTCGAATTCCCGGTTAACATCAAAAACCCGGACCCGAGAATGGCAAAACTTATCATAACCCAATATGGCGGAGCGTACCAAAATGTTTGAGTAGCCTTACTAACGCCTCCAAAATACGCATTTTAGAGACTTTCCGTCTTCTCCTCCTTTTATGATTTCTTTAAAAATTGTCCTTGCCATGTTGTTTTTTTCAACATTACTTACATCAGCATCTTTCAAAACTTCGGTCAGTCTGCGAAGCTCTTTCTTGTCAATTGGGGCTTCCTCTTCAGGTTCTTCCTCCTGAGTGGTTTCAAGCATCTCTTTTAACTTTTCTATCTCATCGAGAATAGCTTTTTTATTCTTCTTATACTCATCAAGAGTGTCAACACCGTCTTCATAAGCTAATTTAACTCTTTCTAAACGTATATCAAGTCTTTGAATCTGTGTTGAGATTATTTTGCTATCATCTGTATAAGTCGATTGCTCCAAAGCTTCAGATTCAGCAAATTCAAGCTCTACATTTGGAAGTTCCATCTCGGACAAGATGTCAAGGATTATTTTAGATATTTTTTCCGCTTTAATATATCCAACACCATCGCATTTCCCTCTGCTTCGTTCTGAGCAACCGAAGAATCCACCCTGATAAGACAAAACTTTGCCGCACTTTTCACATCTGAGGATTCCCGTCAACCAATGGGACAAACCTTTTCTGTCAGAATTAAAGAACTTTCGGAACCTTGCTTTTTGCTCTTGCATTCTTTTCTCTGCTTTATCCCAAGTTTCCATATCTATAATAGGCTCGTGTGGGCCATCGGTTATAATTGCAGTTTCTGCTAAATAATTTCGCGACAGCTTGCCGTCAGGATTCCAACGGGTTTTACCTATGTACAAAGGATTATTAAGCCAATATTCTACAGTTCTGTTTTCGATTTTGTTTCCACGATGTGTTCTTACTCCCATAGCATTCAGTTCTTTTGCAATTGTTAAAAGACCTTTGCCGTTTACATAATCGTTAAAAACCTTTCGTATAATCTCCGCTTCTTCAGGAACGATAATATACTCACCGTTTTCCACCTTGTAACCAAATCCGGGTATCGAAAGAACACCTCCTCTTTTGGCTTTCTCTGTCATACCTCGTTTTACTTCTTCTGCAAGGTTTATGCTGTAAAACTCATCCATTGCTTCTATGATGGCTTCAATGAGTATGGATAATTTGTCATCACCGATGTCTTCACTGACCGATACAACATCAATATTATGCTCTTTTCGGAGCATAGATTTATAAACGATACTGTCTTCACGATTTCGTGCAAATCGGCTGAATTTCCAAACCAAGATAACATCAAAAGGCTTTGGTTTACGCTTCGCAAGACCTATCATTTCGTTAAATGCAGGTCTGTTTTTAGTTTTTCTTCCGCTGATGCCTTCATCTACAAATATAAATTCTTTTGGCAATAAAATTTGATTTCTTTCCGCATAGAGTCTTATTTTTTCTAACTGACTGGCAGGACTGTATTCAGCCTGATCATCAGTAGAAACTCGTATGTAAGCTGCCGCTACTTTCATTTTGTTTAACCTCCTTCCCTGAAAAAACGGCAACTATTTATTCTATACGATTATTGTATCAATGCCGCTTTTTGAAATCAAATTTTTTTGCTTTGAATTTTTATTTTTCTCTTAAAGTATTCAAAGAGCGCTTGCTCTTCAAGCTCTCTTTTCCAATGTTCCATATCCTTTTCATTTAAGTTTGTGAGCTTTACCTCTTGCTCATCATCACCTGCTATGAAGAATTCAACTTTATATTCATCCATTTCTACCACCTCTCATAATTTTATGTTTTAATTTAAACTTAAATAACAATATACTTTTTGCTTTTGAGCATAAAAAAAGACCGGCACAACCGATCGTTAAATGCAAAAGCGACTGACTTTCGTCAGCCGACATTATACATCATACACATCATAGTTCTATATCTTTATATCCTGCTATAGTTCCTATTGAACCGTGATTTCCAGGATTTCCATAATTTCCAACATTGCCATAATTACCATAACAACCGAAACTAATTCCACGATACGGAGAATACATGTTGTATAACAATCTATCCTCATATATAATTTCTCCTAAATATCGTCCTGACATATCTATAAAAATTCCTTTGTCAGATAAGTAATGTCCAATGTTTTGGCCTGTTGGGGCGTGGAGTTGTTCTCCTACAAAATTTGCAATATGCTTCCCTTTACTATTAAATAAGAACTTCATTTTTTCGCTCCTTTAACAATTTAGTTTTGTATAGATTCCAACAAATCTTCAATCTTGCAGCCAAGTGTTTTTGATAGTGCAAGAAGTGTAGTTGTTGCTGCTTTATTTATATCCTTTGCTTTCAGTTCGTACTGTTGCAAGGTTCTTAAGTTCACCCCTGATTTTTCGGCAAGCTCTCTTTGGGAGTAGCCAATGTTTTTGCGAAGTTCCTGTAATTTTGTTGTTGTGGTTTTTCTTTCAATTATTGAATTTACCACATCTACAAATTTGTCTTCGTGTGCTTCATGAAGCGGATGATATAGGTTTTCAATTTCTTCAGCAGATATGTTCTGAAAAATATCTTTAAATGTTCTGCCTGTGTTCCATTGATAATAAGCTACAATCCATCCACACCAATATTCAGGAGAACAGTCATATTCTGTCTGAACTCCCGGGAGGTCTTGTTCAATACCTGCTTTTACAATGATTTCGTGAACAAGTTCGGTTCCTGACAAGCCCGAAATGATTTTAGGTACGCCGTTTCCAAACTGTGTAGCAAATCCGGTTGCGATAAATAAATCAAAGAATTTTTGCAAGTTCATCTTACAAGCGTTTACCGCATAATCGGCAGCTTCGCCAAGATTTCGCATTGCATCATCTAAATATTGTTCATCGTAAGCGCGCATCATCAGGGGTTACCTCCTCACGAATAATATCTCTCATAAATAATCCGTTTAAATCTTCTTTTTCAAGTTCAGCATTAAATGCTTCTCTTGCTTCATCATCTCTTGCTTTACGCTTTGCATAGTAGATTGTGTTGTCACAAACTTCATAAGACACAAATTTTATCTCATCAAATGCTTTTTTGCTCTTTAGAACAACCTGCTCGCCAAGCTTACCAAGACGCATAGCATAAGATAGCTGATTGAGTGAAATTTCGTTATTAACAAAGGCTCTTGCAAACGAGAAATAAGAATCGTCAGCACGGTAGCCTATAATTGCATCGTACCCTTCTGTGTCGGGCATAAAATGCTCGATAAGCCATTCACGACCACGTTTCATAACCGGGGTAGATAAACGAACCTTTCTGTTCTTCATCAAAATTGCAAGCCAATGTAAAATGGTATATTCAGCAGATGAAAGATTCAAAACCTTAAGGTTTGACATATCAATCTCATATTTATTTACAAAGCCGTCAACATCTTCGGTACAAGCCCACTCTTTTGCAAGTTCAATATGCTCTGTGCAATAAAATCCTCTGCCGTAATCGTTATAGGTTTTACCCTTGCCGAACTGAGGTTTTTCAATGATTTCAGGCGAACCGTGATATATAGTAAGCTTACTCATTTCATCATCTCCGTACTTCCATAGAGTTATACACTTTGCATTATACTCCCACAGAAGTATTTTGTCAATAGTTTTGAAAAAATACTTCTATTTCTTTGCAAAAAAACAGCAGCATAAAACTGCTATTAACAGTACTCAAACAATTACGATTGTGCGGACCCGACGGCGAGCTGGGCGCTTCCCTTCGCTACCTTTCTCAGCGCTACTCTATGCCAACCCGCGACGCTAAAGGTATTTTAACAGACATTGGCACCGAGGAGCTCGCCCATATGGAAATTGTTTCAACAATGGTTAAACAGCTCCTTAAAGGTGCAAGCGAAGAGGCTATTATGAAGGAATACGGCCCCGCATATGTTGACCACGGCATAGGTGTTTACCCCATGAGCGCCGCAGGCGACCCCTTCACCGCCGCAACCTTCCAGGTTACCGGCAACCCCATCGCCGACATTACCGAAGACATTGCAGCAGAGCAGAAGGCGAGAGCGACGTATGAATATCTTCTTGATTTTGCGGACGACCCGGACGTTATTACTCCGCTCCGCTTTTTAAGAGAGAGGGAAATTGTTCACCTGCAGCGCTTCGGCGAGGTGCTCAACAACCTTCAGGAAACTATGTCAAAACACAATATGCAGTAACCAAAAAGAGAGAAACTCCCCGTTTCTCTCTTTTTTATTAAATTATTGAAGGCAGATTAAATATTCCAATGTGAAAATTTTACGGGTAATAGGGGTTTGGTTTGAAGAGGAGGATTACAAGGTCGACAACAATGCCGATGCCGAAGAGACCGGCGGTGCAGAGGTAGAGAATTCCCATTAAGATTCTCTCTTCGTAGAACTTATGAATTCCCAGGTAGCCGAAAAAGAGGCAGAGGAAAAAGGAAGCCCATTTATTTTTCATTTACAATTCTCCTTTCTTTTAAACTGCAAGGCTTAAGCCGCTGAGCAGGTCGGCAAAGGGGTTATTGCCTGCAGGTTCGTTATTTGTCTGAGTTAACCAGGCATTAAGGGTTAGTTTTTGTTCTTTTTTCATTTTGGCGAAGAGCAGAGCCGTGTTGCGGGCGTCTACCAGGGCATCGTGAATATTTTCATCGTAGTCGATATCGGCGATGATAAGCGCTTCTTTAAGGCTATAGGCTCTGGTTGAGTCCATTTTTTCACTGAAGGTTTTCTGGCAGTCTTCCCATTTATCCAGAAGCTGTTCAAGCTTTGGAATTTTAATTTCCTTAAGCTCAAGCTCTTTACGAATTTGATTTTCGTCGTTTTCGCTCCAGGAAACGAGAATTGCATCATTTGGGAGCCAGTCGGCAAAGGCTTTAAGGGCAGCTTCTGTTGAAGGAGCGTTTTTCGTGTCGCCTCTGGTGATGCCCGTAAGGCTTTGGATAAAAGCATCTACCTCGCCGAACTGAGGAGCAACATAGGTTTTGAACCTGTCGGCAATTTCATAATTTTCATTAAGAAGAACGGCGCCTATTTCAATAAGCTCGCCTCTTTTGCCGAATTTGCCCTTTTCGGCGCCCTGCAGAACTCTGCACATTTCAAGGTCTACAATTACATATTTACTCATTTGAATAATTCAATCTCCTTTTTTGCTTTGAAATTTACATTTACTCCCAGCTCTTTTGCCAAGGCAGGAGCCTTTTTTATTTTTTCACACAGCCTTATGGCGATGATTCTTTCTTTTACACTCATTATGTTTCCTTCCGTTTTTTGTATTTTAGACTATTTTACACCTTTTTTGGCGGTCAAGCCATAACAAAAAGTGCAAAAACGAACGACATTTTTCCGCAAAAAGTGCAAAAAAAGAAAACCTCAGGTTTGCCGAGTGTTCTCAAGGACACTCGGCAGCGATATAAATTCCTGCGGAATTTTATATATGTGCTTCACACGCGATATGCTATGCAGCGTGATATGTTGCTATCGCAACGAGTTTTCAGGGAATTTATATCATATCGCAATTTTTATAAAAATTATATCGGATTTGTCGTAAGACAGATATATAGCGTTTGCAAAGCAAACATATCACAAAACCCACCCAACGCTTATTTAAAGCATTGTGTGGGTTTTCATTTAATTTGAAAGTGTCCTTACGGACACTCTCATTTGAGATTTTCCCTTTTTGCGGTATGAGCTTTTTTACATCTCTCAGGGGATAGGAAAAAATGCTTCAGAACGAACAAACTGAGCCACAAGCTCCGCTTGTGGGAACCCGAAGCTGTACAAAAGTACAGCGAGTTAGGCGAAGTTTGTTCGTAGCAAAAATGCATACAAATCAAAGAAAACCTCAGGTTTGAGGTTTCCCCTTTTGCATTATGAGCTTTAAATAAACTTTGTCGCTTTTTTGCGGTATGAGCTTTTTTTACATCCCCTGTGTAAGTTCTTTATATTTTTGCATATTTATCTTTCCGTTTGCAATCATTTGCTCGGTCCACAGCTGCAGGGATTCCACGGTTAAAGAAATTTTTTCAAGCTCCTTCTGGATAAAAACGAAGTCTTTAAGCTCGCTGTCGTTTATTTCGCCGTCGGCGGTTATTTCAATAAGGCGTTCCTGGCTTTTCTTCATTGAATTCAGCGAAGCTACCATTGAAAGAACGATTTTTTCCAGGTCTTTAACCTCTACCTCGGGCACATAGTTTTTGCCTATTTCACATTCGTTTGCGCAATAGTGATTACAAAGTGACGGGTTTTTATACACCCTTGAAAGAAGCATAACCTCTTCGGGATGAATATGAAACCTTCCGTTTTCTATTCTTTCAAGTCTTTCGGTAGTAAGGCTTCCCAGCTTTTGCGAAGCAACCAGGTCGCAAACCTCGTCTCTTGAAAGCTTAAGGCTGTTTCTTAATTCTTTATAAACATTTTTACTCATTTTCCACCTCATATTAAAATTCCGTTGCAATGGTCAATTTCGTGCTGAATAATTTGCGCCGTAAAGCCCTGAAAGGTTTTTATTCTTTCCTTCATTTCAGGGGTTTGATATTTTACCTTTATTTTTTTGTAGCGTTTTGTTTTTCTCGGCCCTCCAAGCAGGGAAAGGCAGCCCTCCTGAGCCTCGTAAGGGTCGGAAAATTTAATAATCTGAGGGTTGAACATTGTCATATATTCCCCGTTATTATCAAAGCATATTATTCTTTTTTCCTCGCCTATCATATTTGCCGCCATACCTACGCAGCCCTCTTTATGGGCAAGGAGGGTATCTTCCAGATTTTTTGCGATTTCCAGATCGTTTTCATTTGCATTTTTTGCTTTTCTCGCAAGAAAAACAGGGTCGTGCACAAGCTCTTTTACCATAATTTATCACCCGATTATATTTTTATATTCCTTCTGACTGCACAGCTTAAAGGAGAAGGAGCCGGCAAGGGCATCTGCTCCTTTTTTTATATCGCCCACGCCGCAGTATTCGCCAAGAAAGACAAGCAGGTCGCAAAGGATATTTTTAAAGTTGAAGGATTCGCATTCTTTTTTTGTTTTGCTGTAAATTTTTATAATTTCCTCATTTTCAAGAACTTCAGCCGGATTGAAAAGAAGATAAACAAATTTTATTGGCTTTTCTTCAAGTCTTTTTGTTAAAATTGCCGTTGCAATTCCCAGCAGATGGCTTATCATTTGCTTTATATCAAAATGCTCAATTTTTTCATTGCCCGAATAAAAATCAACCGTCATATAAAGGGGATTTTCATTGGAGTGAGAAATTTTGCAATTAAAATTTGTATTTTTGCTTTCGCTGAGGAAACGGTAGCAGCTTTCGTAGACAGTTTTTACGGTTTTCGTTTTCGCACCGTAGGGCTCGCGGCATTTTGCCTCCACAAAAACATATTCCTTTTCGTTGTTCATAAAACCGTCGAGATTTGCAATTCCGCCCACAGTTGTTTTAAGCTTTTCTTCAAAAAGAAAGCCGGGAATTTCCCTTGACAGCAGATAAATCATTCTGCTTGAAGAGCCGTAGGACGCCATTTTCGGCGGAACCCTCAAGGAAGGGGCAAGCTCGCCTCCGCTCCCCTCGGAATATCTTTCAAAAGCGGTTTTGTACTTTTCCTTCATTTCTTTTACAAAAAGTTCCCATTCCTCATTGGTCATATAGGAATTATAAGCTTTTTTGTTTACTTCAAAGCCCTTTTCACCGGGATTCTGACTTTGCTTTATTGCAAGGTCGAGAGTTTTCTGTAATTGGCTCATCTTATTTTTATCCTCCTGAGTTTTTCTCTTAAGGTTTTCCAATCGGGGCAGGTTTTTGCAAGTTCCTCATAGAACTTTTTCGAATGGTTTGCCTGAATAAAATGGGTAAATTCGTGATGAACCACATATTCTATACATTCAGGCGGAGCATACATAAGGTTTTTATTAAAGGTTAGAATTCCCTGCGTTGGGCGGCAGCTTCCCCATTTTGAAACCATTTTGCGGAACTTGAGCTGAGGAAAGCTTATTCCCCTTGCCCTGTAAAGAGGATAAACCCTTTCGCAGATTTTTGTTATAACCTCTGTAATTTCCTTTTCGGAAAAATACTGAACCTTTTTATTTTTCTTTTCAAATTTTTCAATGGCATTCAGGATAAAATCTGCCTTTTCAAGGAGAAGCTCCTCTATTTCCCTTACGCTTACCCTTTTGCTTGCGGAAACATAAACAGAACAGTCGGACTTTATTCTGATATTTATATTTTTAACCTTTTTATATTCAAGCTCGTAGCTGATTATTTTGCCTTTAAGGCTTATAGTTCTTGTCATTTTCTCTCCTTAAAGCTTTGTTATGTAGCTCATCAGGTTTTTCTTATAATCTTCAACCTTCATAATTTCGCAACGTCTGAATTCAAGAGGAAGAACCTTTTTGTTGCTTTCCATAATCTGCCTGTGAACATTATTTGTAACCACAAGGATAAAGTTTGAGCCTTGTTTTCTGCCCTCGTCAATTTCCGACTGAAAAACTCCCATTTCAAGCTTAACCCAATAGCTTTCAAGATATGCCAGATCAGAAAGGATTGCAACAAAGTGGTCAGAGCCCTCAAGAGCCTGCATAATTGCCTCTCTGTATTGAGACTTTGACATTTTCGGCAGGGATTCCTTGTCGAAAAACGCCTCTTTCATATTTTTCTTCATAAAGCGATACATATCTTCGGCAATGTCTACGTCTTCGGTTTTATGACTTATAAAAAGGTCGTACTTGCCCGATTTTGGCAAGGTAAAACCGAGAAGGGATTTTATACCGTCGTTAATTTTTTCGGGAGGCTCTTCTTCGCAGGAAGCGGAGCTTATTTTCTCCTTCAGCTCCAGGATTCTGTCAATACACTGGGCGCAGATTTCCTTTTCGCCCACAACCTCGCAATAGTTTTTAAGCCTTTCGTAGCTTACCAGAAGACATCTTAAAAACTCTTCCGCATTCTGTTTTTCGCTGATTATGTCAAAAAGCTTGTTGCCTTCGCGCATAAAGGAGGCTATTGAGCAAAGAAGCTCGTCGTCTTCCGTTTCCCCGCTTTTTTCCTCAACTCTTTCGGGCTGAATGAAATTTTCGCCGAAAATAAAGTTGCGGGCGCTTAAAATAAGGTCAAGCTCGTCGCCGGTATAAGTCTCTTTGACATTTTCTTTATTTATCTCTTCGTTATATTTTTCAAGATAGGGCTTCTGCCTTTTTTCGTAAGAGGATACGGGCAGGTCGGGAATTATGCCCTTTGAAATGTCGCCCCTTGTTCTTACGTCGAGACAAGCCCTGTAAATTCCCCTTTCAAGGAAAATGAGCTTAAGGGCAACCGCCGAATAAAACAGGTCGGCATCTTTAAAAGGGTCGCGGTTAAGAATTACTTCTATTGCGCCCGTGATAATTGATTTTTCCTCTGCAAGCTGTCTTCCCAGCTCGCCGTAGTCGTAGTCATAAAAATCGTTTATTTTTTCAAGAATTGAAACAATCTCCACAAAATTTCGCCTTGTTGCAAGGCCAAAGTCGATATCGTCAAGCTTGCCCTTTGCAAAGGTGCAGAGAATTTTCGTTGCAGGACCGTATGCCTTTGCCTTTATGTATTCCGACAGCTTTTCATAGGTATTATTTTCCTCTTTTTCGCCGTTTATGGCAAGGGCAATTCTTCTTGCCGCCTCCGCAACAGAAGCGTCTTCGCAGTCATCAACCCTGTAACACTGATACTGAAAAAGCTTCATTCCCACAGCGGAAGGGAGCTTTTGGAAATCGTCATAGGAAAAACAAACGGGAATTATTGTTTTTGAACGGTCATGAGCCGTTCTCAGCGCCTCTATCACCTGATTTAAGCAATATTCCGATTTTGCCATATTCTCCGTTACTACCGGCATAAAAACCTTTGCCATAGAAACTGCATGACTTATCACCTCAAAAAAAGCTTCTCCCGGTTGCAGCAGGTCGTTTATAAAAACGGTTACCCCTTCTCTTTGCAAGGCATCGATAAGTTTTTTTACAAAGTCACGGTCTCTTCCGGAATGGCATATATAAACATCGTAAATTTTTCTGGTTTCCACTTTCATCCCTCTTTCCTTTTTTAAATTATATCATCCGATGCCCGTCTTTGTCTATATTTGCATACAAAAAAACGGCATAAGCCGTTTCAGCGTGTCGATAACCCTGTCGACACGCTGGCAGATTGCGAAAAAGGAAGTTATATTTTGCGAAAATGAGCGCAGACAGTACGAGGGTACGGCAAGACTCATTTTCGCAAAAAGCAAGCAACAGAGCCGTCTCCCGGAAGAAACAACTCTGTTTAATATTGTTTATTTAAATCTACAAAGTTTTGCTTTTTAATTCATCTCTTGCGGTAGAACGACTTTTTCGATGGTCTGAAACGGCATAAGCCGTTTTTATAAAAGCGTTTCTATTATTTTCTCTTTCTGTTCTGAAACGCGGGTATTTAAAATTTTCTCCTTTAAGGGAAGGAGCAGGCTCGGGGTAACGGAAAGCTCGTCTACTCCCATTGCAAGAAAGGTTTCGGTTAAAGAAAGGTCGCCTGCAAGCTCGCCGCAGATTCCTGCCCAGATTCCCTCTTTATGGGCGTTATCCACAACGGTTTTTATAAGCCTTAAAATCGCAAGATGGTGCAGGTCTAAAAAAGCGGTTGCCTGCTGATTCTGACGGTCGAGTGCAAGACTGTATTGAGTAAGGTCGTTTGTTCCTATTGAGAAAAAGTCCACCTCTTTTGCAAGCTTGTCGCTTATAATTGCCGCGGCGGGAGTTTCAATCATTATCCCCGTTTCAAGGCTTTCGTTAAAGGAAATACCCTCTTTTTTAAGCTCCAGCTTTACCTCTTCAACTATCTCCTTTATTTTCTTTATTTCCGAAAGAGAGGTTATCATAGGAAACATTACGGCTATGTTCCCAAAAGCCGAGGCACGGTAAATTGCCCTGAGCTGAGTTTTGAAAATGTCGGGTCTTGTGAGGCAGATTCTTATGGCACGAACCCCCATTGCAGGATTTTCCTCTTTGGGCATTTTAAAATAATCAACATTTTTATCGGCTCCGATATCAAGGGTTCTGATTATAACCCTTTTGCCAAGAGCCTTCCTTGCGGCACTTTTGTAAATAGCAAACTGCTCGTCCTCGGTTGGAAAGGTTTTGCTTTCAAGATAAATAAATTCGCTGCGGAAAAGCCCAACGCCCATACCGTCGTTGGCATAAACGGCAGACATATCCTCAAGGGAGCCGATGTTGGCATAAAGAAGAATTTCCTGACCGTCTTTCGTTTTTGGCTCAACCCCTTTAAGCTTTTCAAGAAGAGCCTTTTTATCCTCGCTTTGTTGCTTTTTCTCCTGCATTTCCAAAACCGTTTCCATATCGGGACTTATATAAACCCTTCCCGTGAAGCCGTCGACAATTACATCTTTGCCGTTGTTTTCTTCATTGGTTATTCCCTCGGCGCAGATTACCGCAGGAATATCCATTGTTCTTGCTAAAATTGCCGTATGAGAATTTATGCTTCCCCTTTCGGTAACAAAGGCAAGAATTTTTGATTTGTCCATCTGAACGGTTTCGGAGGGAGCAAGATCCTCTGCTCCGAGAATTTTAGCCTCGTCGCTTTCCTTTTTTTCCTCTTTTTCGGAAAGAAGCGTAAGAAGCCTTTCGCAGATATCGTGAACATCTGCCGCCCTTGCCTGCATATAGCTGTCATCCATTGAGGAAAACATTTCCGCAAAGCTTTCCGCCGTAATAAGAACGGCGCTTTCCGCATTAAGCTTCTGAGTTGTTATATTCGAAATGACCGACTCGGTAAAGTCTTTATCTTCAAGCATCATTTTATGAATGTCAAAAATCATAGCATTGTCTTCGCCCACCTCGCCGAGAGCCTTTTCATAAAGCCTTTTAAGCTGAACCAGCGCCCTGTCTACCGCATATTCAAAGCGCTTTACCTCTTTGGCTGTGTCGGTTATTCTGACCCTTTGAACGGGAGAGGCACTTTTCTTTAAAATTTCAAGCTTTCCGAACGCCACCCCGCCGCAAACGCCTTTACCTTCGATTATGTTCATTATAAATTCTCCTTCATAAACGTTTCAAGAGCCCTTGCCGCCTGCTCCTCGTCTTCTCCTTTTATTGTTACCGTTACCTTTTCCCCGCCCTTTATCCCAAGAGACATAACCGAAAAAATTCTTTTTCCGTCGCCCTTTTTTCCGTTTTTTTCAAGCTCTACGGAAGAGGAAAAGTTTATGGCTTCCTTTACAAAAAGTCCCGCGGGGCGGGCGTGCATACCCAGAGGGTCGGTTATTTTATACTCAAACTGTTTCATTTTACTCTCCTTTTTTCAGTTATTTCATTTTATATAATTACCAATTATTATTTTTTTATTGAAATATCCATATCTTTTTTTTAAATTATATGATAAAATGAAGCTCAGAAAGGTTGTGAAAAAATGGCAGCAGCAGTATCTGATGGACACCTCTCTGATGATGCTCTACACCATGAGCATTTCTCCCGACAAGCAGCTTATTAAGAAAACTATTGACGAAATGGCGGCAAAAACCGGACCGGAGGGACTTTTATACTGCAACTATCCTTCTAAACAGCATCAGATTATTCCCGGATTTTCAATTTTCTTTATATTTATGCTTAAAAATTATCTGATGTATTCAATTGACACATTTTTTGTTAAAAAATATCTCGGAACGGTGCAGGAAATTTTATCCTTCTTTGAATCAAAGCTTATGCCGGAGGACTTTGTTGCGCCAGCAGGCTACTGGTCCTTTGTTGACTGGGGAAAGGACTGGAAAAGAGGCGTTCCCGGAAGCGACCCCTCTAAGCCTTTAACCTATTACAGTATGCTTTATTCTCTCGGGCTTAAGTGGGCTGAGGAAATTTTCACGGCGGCGGGAATGGAAAATGCCGCAAAGGATTTTGAAATAAAAAGAAAAGCCCTCAACGGGGCAATTAACAAATTCTGCTTTAAAGACGGCGTTTATACCGACAATCCCGGCGGTGGCGGAATAAGTAAGCATTGTCAGGTTATGGCAATACTTGGCGACATCTGCGGGGGCAAAAACGCCCTTTGCGAAAAACTTGTTGAAGAAGAAATGACCGATTGTTCCTTCTCTATGAGCTTTTTCTACTTAAGAGCTCTGGAAAAATGCGGAAGATATGAGCTGGCGGATAAGCTTTTCGATAAGTGGCGCCTGATGATTAAAAGAAATATGACCACCTGGGGAGAAAGCCCCGAAATGGCACGTTCGGACTGCCATGGCTGGAGCGCCGTTATGCTTTACGATTTTCCCGCTATGCTCCTTGGCGTTCAGCCGGTTGAGCAGGGCTATAAAAAAGCAAAAATTGAGCCCTTAACAAAAAGCATTGATTTCGCCGAGGGCACAGTTCCCACTCCTTTCGGAAACATTTCCGTTAAATGGGAAAAGAAAAACGGCAGAGTTAACCTTGCTGTTGACTCTCCCGAAAAAATTGTTAAAATTATCGGCGGGAAGGAATATACCGACTCGCATATTGAAATTGAGCTTTAACTGTCCAGAAAATCGTACAGAAAATAAGCTATTATAAAATCAAACAGATGCCTCTTTTTTGTGGATTTGTGTCTTGGCATCTGAAGGCAGGGCATTTTTGCCCTGCCTTTCTTAACTTTTCCTGTACTTTGCAGGGCTAATCCCCTTTGCCTTTTTAAACGCGCGGTTGAAGGTTCTTGCCGTGTTAAAGCCGCAAAGCTCCGAAATTTCCGTAACGGGAAAATTTGTTTCCTCAAGAAGCCTTTCCGCTTCCTCAATACGAAGGGAATTTATGTAATCTTTAAAAGAAATGTTTATTTTATCGGAAAGGATGTGGGACAGATAAAATTTGCTGATGTTAAGCTCTTTTGCAACACTCTCTAAACTTATGTTTTCCTTGAAGTTCTCCTTTAAATATCTGATTCCCGACTTTAAAACGTTGGTTCTGTCCTCTTTTACCTTAGCAAGGGAAAGTTTTTCAAAAACCTTGGGCAGAACCGCTGAAAGATAGCCGTTTTTAACATCTTCGGAGGAGCTTTTAAACTCCTCTGCATAAAGACAAAGAAGCTTTTCAAAGCCTTCATCGGGCTTTTCAACGGCATTTTCCGGAATAAAGGAATAAAAGCTGTCTTTATATTTTTTCACGATATCGGGAGAAAAAATTATAACATATCCCTCGTGTTCAAATTCGTTTGTATAAGAATGAACCTGATTGGGAAAAGCGATGAAAAATTCCTTTTCTTTTATAATTCCGCTCTCTCCGTCAAGAGTGTAAGGACATTTTCCCTTTGTTAAGTATACAAGCTCAATGTAGTTGTGAAAATGAGGACTGAACCCGATATTGTTTTCTCTTTTGAAAAGAGTTATTTTTGAGTCTTTGGTTTCAAAAAAAGGTTTCATTGTAACCTCCGGGGAGAATTAGTTAAGAGTTAATAGTGAATGTGGAAACTCTGCGGGCAGAGTTTCTTTTGTTTTGACACAGGATAAACAAATTTTATCCACTTCTGTTTTAAACGAGGAAAATTTGATTCAGGTTGTACATTTGGATGCCTGAAGTGTACTTTGTGTACACGAGGGGGCAGACAAAGGTGCAAGATGAACAAATTTTACCGGTTAAAAAGCAATAAATGTCTTGAAATAACAACTACTTGTCTTGAATTGTAGCATATTTTGTCCTATAATTCAAGTAACAAGTTGCGAAAGGATGAATTTTATGGCAAGATGGGACAGAATTACACTTAAAGATACTTCCCCTTTGGGCAAAAACGGAGAAAAGGTAACTGCTTCGAAGGAACATATTGAGCTTTCAAGAAAGCTTGCTTCTGAGGGTATGGTTCTTCTTAAAAACGAAGGAATACTTCCTCTTAACAAGGAAAAGGTTGCAATTTTCGGCGTTGGTCAGATTGACTACGTTGCAGGCGGCGGCGGAAGCGGATATGTTTATGCGCCTTACACAAGAAACCTTTACGAAGGCTTTAAGATTAAAGAAGACGAGGGCAAGGTTGAAGTTTTTGACGAGCTTTCACTTTTCTTTAAGGATGAGGTTGAAAAGCAGTTTGTTGATTTTAAACAGGGAAGCGACGAGGGAAGTTCAAAAGAGGTTTTGGTTCCCGATGAGCTTTTTGACAGGGCTGTTGATTTTGCAGATGTGGCAATTTATGTTATCAGCAGATTTTCAATGGAAAACAGAGACAGAACCGACAAAAAAGGCGACTACTATTTAAGCGACGAAGAGGAATTGCTCTTCAGAAAAATTGAAGCTTCTTTTGAAAAGGTTGTTGTTATTATAAATTCAGGAAGCATTGTTGATGTTTCCATATTCAAAGACAGCAAAAATGTAAAAGGCATTTTATATGCATGGCAAGCAGGAACGGAATGCGGACTTGCAACTGCTGACATTGTTGTTGGTGACGTTAACCCTTCGGGTAAGCTTCCCGACACCTTTGCAAACTCATTTGCGGATTATCCTTCATCGGAGCATTTCTTTGACTCCTTCTATGAAGTTAAATATTATGAAGACATTTATGTTGGTTACAGATATTTTGAAACAATCCCCGGTGCTTACGACAAGGTTTGCTATCCTTTCGGTTACGGACTTTCATACACAAACTTTGACATTAAGGTTGACAATATAACTGAAAAAGATGACCGTTTTGTTTTTGACATTACCGTTAAAAACACAGGTGCAGTTTCGGGCAAAGAGGTTGTTCAGATTTACTTCAACGCCCCCGACGGCAAGCTGGGAAAAGCAAAAATGTCCCTTGCTTCATTTAAGAAAACAAAGCTTCTTGCTTCAGGCGAAGAAGAAAAACTCTCTTTGAAAGTTGAAAAATACTATATGGCATCTTATGACGATTTCGGCAAGGTTGCAAAATCGGCTTACGTTCTTGAAAAAGGCGATTACACTTTCTATGTGGGAAACAGCGTTCGTGACAATGAAAAAGCGGACTTTGTGTTCACCGTAAAGGAAGACATTATTGTTAAACAGCTTGAAGAAAGATGTATTCCGAGACTTCTTGAAAAGAGACTTACATCCGACGGAAGCTTTGAAGAGGTTCCCACCTTTGAAGGACCCCTTTACAACTACCCATCATTCCCCAAAGTAAAACGGGTATTTAACGGAAAAGAACCCGATAAAAAATATATGCTTTCCGACGTTGCAGAAGGCAGAGTTTCTGCTGAGGATTTTGTAGCTCAGCTTTCCTTTGAACAGCTTAAAAGCATTGTTGCAGGTCAGCCGAATGCAGGCGTATCAAATACATTCGGTATAGGAAATGTTGAAGAATTTGGCATTCCCAATATGCTCACAGCAGATGGCCCTGCAGGAATAAGAATCAATCCGCACCACAACGTTTTAACTACCTGCTGGCCATGTTCAACCCTTCAGGCGGCATCCTTTAACGAAGAGCTTGTTGAAGAGTGTGCATCAATTGCGGCAACGGAAGCCGAAGAAAACAATATGGCTATCTGGCTCGCTCCGGGTATGAACATCCACAGAACACCGATGTGCGGAAGAAACTTTGAATATTATTCAGAGGATCCCTTTCTTTCAGGTAAAATTGCCTCTGCCTTTGTAAGGGGTGTTCAGAGCAGAAACATTGCGGCAACAGTTAAGCATTTCTGCTGTAACAACAAGGAGTTTGACAGAATGTTCTGTAACTCAATTCTCTCCGAAAGAGCATTGAGAGAAATTTATTTAAGAGGCTTTGAAATTGCAGTTTACGAAAGTAAACCAAGATGCCTTATGACCTCTTATAACGTTGTAAACGAGGAAAGAGCCTCTGAAAGCGCATCTCTCATTACAAGCATTTTAAGAGGTGAATGGGGCTATGACGGGCTTGTTATGACCGACTGGCACAACAGAGGCAACCACAACGCCGAAGTAAGAGCAGGTAGCGATGTACGTATGCCCGAAGGACTTCCGATGCAGCTGAGCAACGGCCCCGAATCTATGGCAGCCCTTCGCTCCGCAGCCCTTAACGTTGTAAAGCTCGCCCTTTATTTTGAATAATTTGTAATAATCCCATCCCTTTGAAACAGGCGAAGAGGCATCCCCATGCCCCTTCGCCTGTTTTTTTCTTTCATAACATTTGTACCCCCACAAAAACACCCCCGGACGAAGAAATTTGAGGGCAGATTTTAATAATGCGATTGAAGGCAGTACTTTTGTACGGCAAAATCGCCCCTTCGCAAACCACAGACACAAACCCTTCCCCTCAGACGAAGAAAAATTCTGACAGAGTTTGTTCAAGCGGCTAAACAAAAACAGACACAAAAAATCGTAGAGATATTTTAATTCCCCGCTGCCGTAGCGTATTTTTATACGTGAGGCAGCGGATTTTTAACAAGTTACTGAAAAGACAAAGAAATTTGAGAGCAGATTTTGATAATGCGATTGAAGACAGTACTTTTGTGCGGCAAAATCGCCCCTTCGCAAACCACAGACACAAAACCTTCCCCTCAGACGAAGAAAAATTCCGACAGATTTTATTCAAGCGGTTAAACAAAAAACAGACACAAAAAATCGTAGAGATATTTTAACTCCCCGCTGCCGTAGCGTATTTTTATACGTGAGGCAGCGGATTTTTAACAAGTTACTGAAAAGACAAAGAAATTTGAGAGCAGATTTTGATAATGCGATTGAAGACAGTACTTTTGTACGGCAAAATCGCATTATTAAAAAAGGAGATAATGTTAAAAACATTATCTCCTGATATGGCTCAAATTTCAATGTCTATAGTGTTGATGCCATAACTGCCTTAATAGTATGCATCCTGTTTTCAGCTTCGTCAAAAACTATGGAACGGTTGCTTTCGAATACTTCGTTTGTAACCTCCATACAGTCGATGCCGAACTTTTCGTAGATTTGTTTTCCTACGGTTGTTTTTAAATCGTGAAAAGCGGGAAGACAGTGCATAAATTTGCAGTTTTCCCCTGCCTTTTCCATAAGGCTCATTGTAACTCTGTAGGGTGAAAGCTCTTTTATTCTTTCTTCCCACACCTCGTCGGGCTCGCCCATTGACACCCATACATCGGTATAAATTACATCAGCACCTTTTACGGCTTCTTCGGGATTTTCTGTAAACTGCAGGGTTGCTCCTGTTTCCTTTGCGATTTTTTCACATTCTTTTATGAGCTCATCATTTGGAAAATATTTCTTTGGTGCGCAGGCTACGAAGCTCATTCCCATTTTTGCACAGCCTACCATAAGGGAGTTGCCCATATTGTATCTTGCGTCGCCCATATAAACGAGCTTTTTGCCTTTAAGGTCGCCAAAATATTCTTTTATTGTAAGAAAATCGGCAAGAATCTGAGTTGGGTGGAATTCATTGGTAAGCCCGTTCCATACGGGAACGCCTGCATATTCTGCCAGCTCTTCAACAATTTCCTGACCGAAGCCTCTGTATTCAATTCCGTCGAACATTCTGCCGAGAACCCTTGCCGTGTCGGCTATAGATTCTTTTTTACCTATCTGGGAACCGGTTGGGTCGAGATAAACGGGGTGCATTCCAAGGTCTGCCCCTGCAACCTCGAAGGCGCAACGGGTTCTTGTACTTGTTTTTTCAAAAACGAGAGCTATGTTTTTACCCTCGCAAAGTTTGTGGGGAATTCCCGCCTTTTTCTCGGCTTTAAGCTTTGCCGCAAGGTCGATAAGATAATTTATTTCATCGGGGGTGAAATCAAGAAGCTTTAAGAAGCTTTTTCCTTTTAAATTCATAACCTATTCTCCTATTACTTCTTTTATTATATTTACAGCTTTTTCAAGGGTTTCAAAGGGAATGTTAAGAGCAGGCAAAAGTCTTACCTTGTCTTTAGCAGTCAGGCAGAGAACACCTTTTTCTATGCACTTTTTAACAATGTCTCCCGCAGGCTTTTCGGTTTTTATTCCTATCATAAGTCCTGCGCCGCTTACCTCTTCAACGCCCTTTGCATTTTTAAGAGCTTCAAAAACGTAGTCGCTTTTCTTTTTTACATCTTTCAGCAGGTCTTCATTTATTCTTGAAATTACGCTTAATGCACCTGCACAGCAAACAGGATTTCCTCCGTAGGTAGAGCCGTGGTCGCCAAAGCCTAAAACCTTTTCAACCTTTTCACCGAAGATTACAGCGCCGATTGGAAGTCCGCCGCCAAGCCCCTTTGCGGTTGTAACCAGGTCGGGCTTAACGGAGTAGTTCATATAGGCATAAAAGGCGCCGGTTCTTCCGTTACCGGTTTGAACCTCATCTATTATCATAAGGATATCCTCTTTCTGACAAAGCTCGTAAATTCCCTTTACAAAGCTTTCTTCAAGGGGAAGAACTCCGCCTTCGCCCTGAATACACTCTATCATTATTGCCGCAACCTTGTTTTTTTCAACAAGCTCTTTTAAGGCTTCAAGGTTGTTTGCGGGAGTGTGGACAAACCCCGGTGTAAGGGGTTGAAAATCCTTGTGGTAGTGCTCCTGCCCCGTTGCGGCAAGAGTTGTTATTGTTCTTCCGTGGAAGCTGTTTTCAAGAGTTATTATTGTTGAATATTCCGCTCCCTTTTTTTCAGCGGCATATTTTCTTGCGCTTTTAATTGCGCCCTCGTTTGCCTCTGCGCCCGAGTTTGAGAAAAATACTTTTTTCATTCCCGTTTTTTCGCAAAGCAGCTTTGCAAGGCTTGCCTGAGGCGAAGTATAATAAAGATTTGACATATGCTGAACCTTCATAAGCTGGTTCGTTACCGCATTTGCCCACTCTTCGTCGGCAATTCCGAAGGCTGTTACGCCTATTCCGGAGCCCATATCTATATATTCTTTTCCCGTTTCGTCATAAACAAGGCTGCCCTTTCCCGAAACAATTTCAACCGGGAAACGGTTGTAGGTGTTCATAACAAAATCTTTGTCAATTTGCTTTATATTCATTTATTTCACCATTTTATAAAATCAAAACAAAACCGCAGGGTTTTGCTCCGATTTTATTATTTATTCTTTATTATTTATTCTTTAAAACAAGCCTCTTACTCCACTACCATCGTTCCCGCGCCCTCATTTGTGAGCGTTTCCATAAGTATACTGTGGGGCACTCTGCCGTCCATAATAATAACCTTTTTAACGCCTTTGTTGATTGCATCGATACAGCAGTTTACCTTTGGAATCATTCCGCCTGAGATTATGCCTTCGTCCTGAAGCTTTTCCGCTTCTTTTACGGTTAACTCGGTGATGAGAGAAGAGGGGTCGTCTTTATCTTTTAAGATTCCGTCAATATCTGTCATCATTATAAGTCTTTCGGCGTTGAGAGCGCCTGCGATGAACGCCGCCGCCGTGTCGCCATTGATATTATAGGCATTTCCGTCTTTGTCGCAGCCTATTGTTGAAATAACGGGAATATAGTCGTTTTCAAGAAGGTCGAGAACGGGCTGAATGTTAACCTTTGTAATTTCGCCCACATAACCCAGCTTTTCGTTTTTCATTTTTGCTTCGATAAGTCTGCCGTCCATTCCCGAAATTCCCATTGCTTTGCCGCCCTTCATTTCAAGGAGGTTTACAAGGGTTTTATTTACCTTTCCCGCAAGAACCATCTGAACAATGTCAACCGTTTCCTTGTCGGTAACACGAAGCCCGTCGACAAATTCGGGTTTTTTGCCCAGCTTGTCCATAAGCTCGCTTATTTCGGGACCGCCGCCGTGAACAAGAACAACCTTTACGCCGATCAAATGAAGAAGAACCATATCCTCCATTACCTGCTGTTTTAACTGCTCGTTAATCATTGCGTTGCCGCCGTATTTCACAACAACAATTTTGCCGTTATATTTCTGTATGTAAGGAAGCGCCTGGGTAAGCACTTCTGCCCTTTGGGCATTTGTAAATTCGTTATTCATAATAAAACTCCTATTTTCAAGTATGAAAGAATTTTTTTTGCAGATTGCCTTTTGAAATGAGCGGTGAACCGAGATCGTCGCACCCTGCGGTCAATTACCAACACAAATAATATCTGACAAAAGCAAAGCTTTTGTACCATTTTTATTCTTTATTATTTATTCTTTTATCAGGTTCTGTAGTCGCCGTTAATTTTTACATAGTCGTATGTAAGGTCGCAACCCCAGGCGCTTGCACTTTCGTTGCCTGAGTTTAAGTTTACAAGAATTTCGATTTCCTTTTCAAGAAGGATTTCCTTTGCGATTTCCTCGGAGAAGTCAACTCCCGCTCCGTTTTTACAAACGGCGATTTCACCTTTTGCCGATTTGAAGGAAACGTCGATTTTATTAACGTCTACCGCCGCTCCGCTGTAGCCTATTGCGCAGAGAACACGTCCCCAGTTGGCATCGGCACCGAACATTGCCGCCTTTAAAAGGCTTGAGCAGATTACGCTTTTTGCAACCGTTTTTGAAATTTCAAGGGTTTCTCCGCCGGTTACCTTACATTCAAGGAGCTTTGTTGCTCCTTCGCCGTCTCCTGCAATCATTCTGCAAAGGTGGATATTAACAGTATTAAGAGCCTTCATAAAGGTGTTGAACTCTTCGCCCTCGCAGGTTATTTTTTCGTTGCCTGCCATACCGTTTGCAAGAACGGTTACCATATCGTTTGTAGAAGTATCTCCATCGATGCTTATCATATTAAAGGTGTCTTTAATATCGCTTGACAGCGCCTTCTGAAGCATTTCGGAGGAAATGTTAACATCGGTTGTTATGAACACCAGCATTGTTGCCATATTAGGGTGAATCATTCCGCTTCCCTTGGCAATTCCGCCGATTTTACATACCTTTCCGCCAATTTCAAACTCAACCGCAATTTCTTTTTTTGCAAGGTCGGTTGTCATAATTCCTTCTGCGGCAAACTCTCCGCCATTTTCGCTTAACCCTTCAACAAGAGAAGGAATTCCGTTTTTAATGGGAGTTATGTCGAGAGGCTGACCTATTACGCCTGTTGAAGCAACAACAACGTCGTTGGCAGAAATTTTAAGCTCTTCTGCAAGAAGGTCGCTCATTTTTTCTGCAATTTCAATTCCGTTGGCATTACAGGTATTGGCATTGCCGCTGTTGCAGATAACTGCCTGAGCAAAGCCGTTTGCAATATGCTCTTTTGTAACAATAAGGGGCGCGCCCTTAACAAGATTTGTTGTATAAACCGCAGCTGCAGCCGCCTTTGTTTCGGAAACAATTAAGGCAATATCCCTTTTTGTACGGTTTTTTCTGATTCCGCAATGAATTCCGTTTGCTTTAAAGCCCTTTGCGGCACAAACTCCGCCATTGATTATCTTCATTTTTTATTTCTCCTTTATATTGAGACCTTCAGCTTCATTCAAGCCGAGCCTTATGTTCATATTCTGAATTGCCGCCCCGGAAGCACCTTTGCCCAGGTTGTCGTAGCGGGCGGTTAAAATTATTCTTTCATCGTTTCCGCTGAGGGAAATTTCCATATCGTCAAAGCCCGAAAAGGCTGAAGCAGAAAGGAAGCCGTTTTCATCGGCAGCTTCATTAAAGCGAACAATTCCTTTGCTGTAAACTTCCTTGTAAATTTCTTTAATGTTATTTATATCGCCTTTGATTTCCTTTGTGAAAAGGGGAACGCTTACCTCCATACCGCTGTAGAAATCGGCAACTATGGGGCAAAAAGCGGGAGCGCTTTCAATTCCCGTTAATTTAACCATTTCCTTTAAATGCTTATGGCTCTGAGTAAGCCCGTATTGCCTTGGAGCACTTAAAAGCGGATTTCTGTTTTCCTCTTCGTATTCTGCTATCATTTTCTTGCCCCCGCCGGAATAACCCGTAAGAGAGAAGCAGGAAAGATTTGCATTTTTATTTATTATTCCCTGTTCAATAAGAGGCTGAACAAGAGCTATAAAGCCGCTGGCGTGGCAACCGGGATTTGCAATAAGGTTTGCATTTTCTATTTTTTCCCTCTGACCTTTTATTTCTGCAAAGCCGTAGGTCCAGTTATCAAGGGTTCTGTGCGCCGTTGAAGTATCGATTACCGTTGTGTTTTTATTTTCAAGAAGAGTTACAGCTTCCCTTGCCGCATCGTCGGGCAGGCAAAGATAAACCACGTCGGCACTGTTGATGGCGTCACGTCTTGCAGAAACGTCTTTCCTTAATTCTTCGGGCAGCTTTATAAGAGAAATGTTATCTCTTTGTGAAAGTCTGTCAAAAATACGAAGCCCTGTTGTTCCCGCGCTTCCGTCTATAAAAACCTTAATCATAGCCTTGCATACCTTTCATTTCATAATAATGCAAAATTATACACCATTTTCCCCATTTTGTCAAGCTTTTTTCGTATATTTTTAAATTTAAAATGTATTTTAATGCAACAAAAGTGTATTTTTATAAATTCTACGGTTTGAATAACAAAAAAGAGCAGTGTGGTAATCACACCGCTCTTGAAAAATTCGTATAATTATTCCTTATCGGGATTTAAAAGTCTTATTACAAACAAGGTTGCAACCATAAGAAGAACAGATACAGGAAGCATTACATACCAGTTCTGAACAAAGCCTGCAACCAAATAGCAAACGAAGGAAACGATTGCAACTGTTATTGCATAAGGAAGCTGAGTTGAAACGTGGTTAATATGGTTAGACTGTGAACCTGCAGATGACATAATTGTTGTATCTGAAATAGGTGAACAGTGGTCACCGCAAACCGCACCTGCCATACAAGCAGAAATTGCAATAATTGTCATTTCGCCAAAGCCGCCGAAGGCTGCAATAACGATTGGAATAAGAATACCGAAGGTTCCCCATGAAGTTCCTGTTGCAAAGGAAAGTCCTACAGCAATAAGGAAGATAATTGCGGGGAGGAAGTTGATGAACGCTGAAGCATTAACAATTCCCGCAATGTATTCTGCAGCGCCGAGGCTGTCTGTCATACATTTAAGAGTCCATGCGCAGGTAAGAATCATAATAGCAGGAACCATAGCCTTGAAGCCTTCAGGGATGCAATCCATACATTCTTTGAAGGAAAGAACTCTTCTTAAGAGATAGTAAATAATTGCAAAAACAAGTCCGCCGAAGGAACCGAATACAAGACCAACAGAAGCATCGCAGTTAGCAAAAGCATCGATAAAGCTTTCGCCGCTGAAGAAGCCGCCTGAATAAATCATACCGATAACGCAGGTAACAATAAGAACGACAACGGGAAGAACGAGGTCGATGACCTTGCCCTTGGAAGATGTCTTTTCCTCGGCTGCATTTGCATAGGGGCGTGCATCTGTTGTATAGAGGTCGCCCGCAAGTGCGTTCATCTCATGACGCTTCATGGGACCGAAGTCGAAGTTCATAAGTGTGATCATAATGATCATGAGGATAGTAAGAAGCGAGTAGAAGTTGTAGGGGATAGCGCGGATGA
>JAZUPZ010000020.1:0-15207 GCA_045605445.1 Clostridia bacterium
GATGACGTAACACACCCCGTACCCGACAACACGGGTTACATCACGGAGGGGCAGTATTATCTCAAGGGTGGACGTATTGAACCGTTCGGTTCGCTTTCACGACTCAAGCAGAACGTAAACGGTAAAACGAGAAAAGACCACCGTGCACTTATGGATGCGATGATACGTTTATATTCTTCGTATAAAGAAACGCTTGAAAAGAAGAATATGGGCTTTTCGATGAGTAAATGGGACAAAAAACTGCTTAAATACGGCGAACTTTTTGAAAGCAGGCTGATGTCTTTGTCGGTTAATCTGTCGCTCGAGGATGCGCTTGATACGGGCTGGGAGATACTTGCCGAATGTTTTGATAAAAACGAAACCGGAATCAAGTCAGACCTTACTGACGAGTTTTGGCATAACAAGTAAGGGGGACTGCGGTTTTGGCAAAAATCAAACTGACTAAAAACGAGTTGAAGGTACAAAAGGACGCACTTAAAATGTACCGCAGATATTTGCCTACTCTGACTCTGAAAAAACAACAACTCCATGCAGAAATTCGCACGATTGCCCAAAGAGCAAAAGCAGTAAGAAAAGAAAGAGAAATTCTTGAACTTGGGTTTAAAGAATGGATAGCTGTTTTTAGCGAAAAGGATGCCTTCCCCGAAGGAATCATAACTGTAAGCAATATTCGTAAAGGAATGGGGAATATTGCAGGTGTTGATATTCCTATATTTGAAGGCGCAGATTTTCAAAGAGGAGATTACGATTTATATGAAACACCTCTTTGGGTAGATATAGCTGCAAATCATATGGAAAAAGCAATGTCTCTTGACTTGGAACCAGAAGTGTTGGACGAACAGGTTAGGCTGTTGGAGAAAGAGCTTCTTTCCACATCTCAAAGGGTTAACCTGTTTGAAAAAGTTAAAATTCCTGAAACAGAGGAAAACATTAAAAAAATATCTATTTATATGGCAGACCAACAGGTTAGTGCTGTTGTGCGTTCCAAAATTTCAAAACGCAAGATAGCTCTTCGTAATGTTACTGCTTCCGAAACGGAGGTGTATTCATTATGATAGTGCCTATGAAAAAAGTATCTCTTATTATAAGAGAAAGTGAAAAGGATAAAACCCTGAAAAAGCTTCGCAGCTTGGGTATTCTCCATATCGAGATAACCGAAGGAACAGGCGAACGACTTGCAAATCTCAAAGAACAGGTAGCTTTACTTGAAAGTGCAATTTTTACCATCGGAAAGATTAAAAACACAGAACAAAAGAATGTAAATGCTGCAGATGCATTGACTATCGCAACCGAGGTTAATTCCCTTGATGAAGAGAAAAAACGATGTCAAGCGGAAAAATTTGCTCTTGATGCAGAACTGGATCGTTTAAAAAGCTGGGGTGACATTGATCCAAGTGCTTTAAGTGATTTGGAAACAAAAGGTATTGAAATACTCTTTTATGAGATGCCGAAGGCCGAATATGAAAACCTTTCTGACAATTTTAAAACTGTTAGAATTGATACTACTAAATCTACAGTTAAATTTATGTTGTTTAAAGCTAATGATGAGGAAGATGAAAAATTTATTTCGTCATTAAATGTTTATCGCTTGGCTTTGCCTCAGATATCTACTGACGAAATGAAACAAAGGATTTCTGATCTATATAACCGTATTGCCCAAATAGATGAAATCATTGTATCCCATGCTTGTTATATTAAGAGTATAAAGCAAGCAATTAAAAATGTTGAAAAGGAAATTGAATTTGAAACTTATACTACGGGTATGTCGGATGAAAATTTATCACCTGATAACAAGAAATCCGTCACCGTTGCATATTTCAAAGGATATATTGAGGCAGAAAATCTTGATAAGCTAAAACAGACAGCAGAAAAAAATGCATGGGGAATTCTTGTAGAAGAACCAAGCACAGAGGATAATGTTCCCACTAAGCTTAAAAACAATAAATTTGTGAGTCTGATTTATCCTTTAACCGACTTTTTGGGAACTGTTCCCGGATATTTTGAGTATGACATTTCGGGTTGGTTTTTAGCTTTTATATTGATATTTTTTGGAATTATTTTCGGTGATGGCGGATACGGACTGCTTATTTGTGCCGTTGCCGCAATCCCGATTATTAAATCGCTTATTGCTAAAAAGCAGATTTCGCCCATGTTTTTGCTTGTGGGACTATTCGGTCTCTCAACTGTTCTGTGGGGAACGCTTACCTGTACTTGGTTTGGTCTTTCACCGGAGCAGTTACCCGAATGGCTGAAGAGTTTATCTGTACCTGTAATTTCAAATGTTTATGCCGATAAAATATGGCATCCGTTTTGGACAAATGGTACGGTAGGACTTACCACAGCACAAAATTTGCAGATTTTCTGTTTCTCACTGGCATTGATACAATTAACTGTGGCTCATATAAAAGGTGCAATAAGAAATAAAGGTTCAGTTAAAATGCTTGGTGATATCGGTTCGATATTACAGCTTTTAGGTATCTATTATTTGGTGCTCAGCCTTGTTGTAAATGCTGAAGTATTCAGCTTCGGACTTGTAATTAGCGGTATTCCAATAGGAACTGCAGCTATTGTACTAATCGCTGTAGGATTTGTCATAAGTTTCGTGTTTTCAAACTATGAAGGAAGCATCATAAAATCCATACTTTCAAGCCTAACGAACATTGTTTCGGTACTTCTTGGTGTGGTTAATGTGTTTTCGGATATCGTTTCGTATATACGACTTTGGGCTGTCGGTCTTGCAGGAGCTGCGATTTCTGCCACAGTAAATGAATTGGCAGGACCGTTTTTAGGAAATTTTATGTTTATGATACTTGCCATTATTCTGTTGGTGTTTGGTCACGGTCTGAATATGATTTTGAATATTCTGTCGGTTATTGTTCACGGAATCAGACTTAACACCTTGGAGTTTTCCTCACATTTAGATATGTCGTGGAGTGGGCATAAGTTTAAACCATTTAAAGAACAAATTGATTAAAAGGAGAATCATTATGAATTTAGGATTATTAGGAACAGCATTGGCAATGGGTATTGCCGCAATCGGCTCGGCTATTGGTATCGGAATTGCAGGTCAGGCGTCCATCGGAGCATGGAAAAAGTGTTATATGAGCAATAAAGCGGCACCTTTTATTCTTACTGTATTTGCAGGTGCTCCGCTTACACAGACAATTTACGGTTTTCTTTTGATGCAGCAAATGAAAGCATCCTCTGCTGATCCGGCATTTTTGCTTGGACTTGGAATTGCGTCCGGTGTAGCAATGGCATTTTCAGCTGTTTTTCAGGGCAAAGCGGGTGCTGCAGGTGCAGATGCTTTAGCTGAAACTGGAAAAGGATTTTCACAGTATATCACCGTTGTTGGTCTTTGTGAAACAGTTGCGTTATTTGCACTCGTTTTCAGCATGGTAGCTTTAGGATAATATGAGAAAACAACGGATTAGGGCATCTACAACACATATTATATTATTGAGCTTTTTGATGGCAATATTGATAGGTGCATTATTGCTGTCGCTTCCCATAAGTTCAGCTGATGGAAAGGCAAAGCCTTTCCTGGATGCACTTTTCACTGCAACAACTTCCACGTGTGTGACCGGATTGGTGGTAACACCGACTGTTTCTTCCTGGAGTATTTTCGGACAGGCTGTTATTTTGATACTGATTCAGATAGGCGGTCTTGGCGTTATAACCATTATGTCGGGACTTATGATACTTCTGCATAAGAAAATTGGTATCGGTGATCGACTGCTTTTGCAAGATGCGTTTAATCTGAATTCTCTTTCAGGACTTGTTCGTTTTGTTAAGAAGGTTGTCGGCGGAACATTTATCATAGAGGGTATAGGTGCTCTTCTTTATATGATGGTATTTGTACCTCAATTCGGTGCAAAAGGAGTATGGATATCGGTATTTACATCAATATCCGCTTTTTGTAATGCCGGCATTGACATAATTGCCGAAAACAGTCTTTGTGATTATGCACTTAATCCCATTATCAACATAGTTACCAGCAGTTTGATAATCCTAGGAGGCATCGGTTATATTGTTTGGTGGGATGTGCTTAGGGTGCTGAGATTACGAAGAACTAAGAAAGTCAGATTTTTCAGAGATCTTACATTGCACAGTAAAATTGCAATTACTGCAACTTTAATTTTAATTTTAGCTGGTGCAGGATTGATTTTTGCCTTTGAATACAACAATCCACAAACGATTAAGGACTATACACTGCTGCAAAAAATAGAGGTATCGTTGTTTCAATCGGTTACAACAAGAACAGCAGGCTTTGCAACTGTGCCACAGGAAAATCTCACTAATGCATCAGCGTTCGTTTGCTTACTTTTGATGTTTATCGGTGGTTCACCTGTTGGAACGGCCGGTGGTATAAAAACAGTAACTTTTGCAGTACTTGTAGCATCGGCATTCGCTTCTGTCCGGAATAAAGAAAATACAGAGGTGTTCGGCAGACAACTTACAAAACAGGCGGTCAGCAAAGCTGTTGCTGTTACGTGTATGTCTTTTATTATTATGTTCACTTCAACCGTTTTTCTTTCTGCCGTAACAGAAGCAAACGCATTGGATATAATTTACGAAACTGTTAGTGCAACTGCAACAGTAGGACTTACAAGAAATTTTACGGCTTCACTTGGCAGTATCGGGAAATTTATTATTATTGTAACGATGTATCTTGGCAGAGTAGGTCCCATTTCGTTAGCTGTTGCATTTAAGCGAAGCAAAGATAATCAAAACATTATAAGAAACCCAATCGAAGAAATTAGTGTTGGGTAGAGAGGAAAATTTCTATGAGTATCCATAAAACATATGCAGTGTTAGGTCTTGGCAGATACGGAAAAGCAGTTGCAGAAGAGCTTGTGAAGAGTGGCGCCGAAGTATTGGCTGTAGATATTGATCAAAACAATGTTAACAACGCTATTGAAACAATTCCTGTTTGTAAATGTGCAGATATTACCGAGCCGGAAACGATAAAAAGACTTGGAATATCCAACATTGATGTTGTAATTGTTGCTATGGCAAATAATCTTGAAGCAAGCGTTATGGCAGTTATGCTTTGCAAAGAAGCAGGTGTTTCGACTGTTATAGCCAAATGCAGCAATGAAATGCACCAAAAGATACTCAGACGTATAGGCGCAGACAAGGTAATTATACCTGAAAAAGAGTCAGGAACGAGACTTGCTAAAAATTTACTTACCTCTGGTTTTTCGGAAATGATAGAGCTTTCTGATGAGGTGTCTATGGTAGAGTTAGATGTGAAAGATGAATGGGATGGTAAGACATTAATAGAACTGAGTCTGCGAAAAAAATATTCTATCAACGTAGTTGCAATAAAAAACAATGGCAAAATCAGTACAACAGTTGACCCGACACTTCCTCTTGAAAAAGGAATGCAACTTATAGTTATTGCCAACACAATCAAATTACAAAAATTAAAATAATGGTTGAAAAGAGAATGCGATGATAAAACAAAATAAATATAAGCTGATTATTTCCGCCATAATTACATTGTTACCGATGATTTTCGGATTTTTAGTATGGAACAGACTTCCAGAAAATGTAGCGACAAGCTTCGGTTGGAATGGAGAAATTACAGGTTACAGCAGTAAAATGTTTGCAGTTGTCGGACTTCCTGTAATGCTGACTTTTGTGAATTTAATATGCATTATCGCAACAAGCGCCGATCCGAGAAGAAAGAATATAAACAACAAAGTATTTTCTGTTGTTATCGGCATAGTTCCTGTTTGCTCACTGCTTTGCGGAATTTGTATTTATGCTAATGCATTGGGATATAAAATAAGTGTCGAAAGCATAATGCCTGTCTTCGTGGGAATTTTATTTTTTGTGCTTGGCTTTATTCTTCCAAAATGCAAACAAAATTACACAATCGGAATCAAGCTCCCATGGACACTGCATGACGAAGAGAACTGGAATAAAACACATAAACTTGCAGGAAAGCTGTGGATTTGCGGCGGTATAATAATGATTGTGTCAGGATTGTTTAATTTAACATTTATATTTGTGACAATAATTTTTGCACTTGTTATTATTCCGACTGTGTATTCATATTTGTTGTATCGGAAACAAAAATAGTTGCTCTTGAAACAAAGTAAAAGGACCTTTGATAAAATACATCTTACCCCATATCAAAATTTTACACGGTGGAAACAAAGAAAAGCGGAATCGAGAAATCGGAAGAAATCTCGGTTCCGCTTGTTTCATTTATGGCAAAAATCCCGGCATTATTTTATATCGATATTTCCCTGAACATATGGAGAACGCCGGCAAAGCATCTTATGTAGAACGCAACCAGGAAATGATTAACCATAGCAAATTCTGTGTGGTTTATTACGATGAAAATTATCTTCCCCCAAGGCGTAAAAACAGCAGACGCGATTTATTCGACTATCAACCTAAAAGCGGAACTGCAGTCGCTTATGATTATGCCATAAAAAAGCAAAAGGAAATTATAAATGTATTTGCTTAACAAATGTTTTGCAAAAAATCTCACCGTCAAATTGCTGAAATTTCTTAAATTTATTGAAATTTATGACTAATTATGCTATAATGTGCTATATTAGGAAAATTATTCGGGTAGGTGCTGTTGTGGGAAACGGAATTATATTAAAAGTTAAAACAATGGACTTTCAGGATCAGATAAAGTTTGTTCGTATGCATCTGCAGCTCAGTCAGGAGGAGCTTGCACGTCAAATGGGTATTTCCTTTGCAACTGTAAGCAGATGGGAACGAGAAAACAGAAAGCCGCAGCTTGCTCTGCTCGGCAAGTTCTATTCCTTTTGTCAAAGGAACGGAATAGAAATAGACTTATCTGATAATACGAATATATGATGGAGGAATAAAAAATGAGTATAGCTTATGGAATCCTCTGCGTCATATCGCTGGCTTTGATTGGTGTGTGCCTCGCAGTTGATAGAAAAAAAGATATATGCTTGTTGCTATTGTTTATATCGGTGTTCGTGTGTAATCTGGGACAGTTTTTGATTTCAGTTGCGCCAAGCCTTTCCTCTGCACTTAACGGTAATAGGATTGCATATTTAGGTCAGGTTTTTCTGCCACTTCTTATGCTGAAAATGATACTGAATTTATGTAGTCTTAATTATAAAAAGTGGCTTCTGCCTACGCTTTCATTTATCAGCATAGCCGTGCTTTTCGTAACACTTACACCTGGATTTTTCCCTTGCTATTATAAAAATGTTTCAATAGAGGTTGCAGATGGAGTAACAAGGCTTATTCGTGATTACGGCCCTTTGCACTTACTTTACTACATATATCTGCTTTCGTACTTTGCTTTAATGCTGATTGTAATTATACACTCTGCGGTTAAAAAGAAAATTACATCTACACTCCACACAACCTTCTTATTGTGTGCGGTGCTGTGCTGTATTATAATATGGTTTGCAGAACAGTTCTTTACTCGTGGATTTGAATTTTTAACGGTGTCCTATGTGATTTCTGAGCTTTTCATTTTGCTTTTGTACGGAATTTTACAGGAGTACGGTATCAGGGGTGAAAACGGAAGCATCATAATCGCAAACACTTCAAAGAAAGCAGAAGAATATCTGTCAGGAGCGATTCAATCTGACGATGATAGCACAGCACTTTTTAGTGAAAAAGATATTGACTGCATATTAGCATGCGAGAAAATCGTCAGTCGGATTACCGAAAGAGAAAAAGAGGTCTTGATAAAACTGCTTGCCAACAAACAACGAAAAGAAATTGCAGATGAGTTGTTTGTAACCGAGAGCACTATCAAAAAACATACAAGCTCAATTTATGCAAAGTTCAATGTAGCAAACCGATTTGAACTATATGCTAAATTAAAAAAATATATCTGAAACTGACAAATTTGCCGTCCATTGAAAAATGGACGGTTTTTTTACTGTATAGGAAACTTTGTTCCTATACAGTAAAAACTTTGATTATATTGCCGTGCAAATTTTTTTGAAAAGCAATAGCTTTTCAAAAATGCACATGGCATAAGAAAAGCGATATCGCTCCGCACTTCCGCCGCAGGCGGTGCGGCGAAGCCGCTTTTCTTGGCATAAAATCAGGCATGGTAGCCCTGGGTCTACCCCCTAAAATTCCAAAAAGTAGCCTTAAGTCCACCCCAAAAATCTGCAAAAGTAGCCCTAGGGCTAATATACAAAATTAATGTTTTTAAGTAAAATTATATTATAGATAAAGGAGGTAGTACGATGCTGAGTCCAATCACAAAAAAATACACAGACGAATCGTCAATGAAACAGTTTAAGTTTGTTTTCTATTGCGACTGTTGTGGTAAGGCAATCCAAACACAGGCCTATGACTTCAACAGCGCTTTTGCACAAAAAACTTTTCTGTCAAATGATGAAAAAGAAGCTCGTGCAATCATTTATGCAAATGAACATGCGGCAGCATATGAGCGCGCAAACAACGAAGTAAGGCTAAACTTAAACCGTTGCGAAATATGTGGGGATATGATTTGCGAGGATTGCTCCGTATATTCAGACGAGCTTGGTGGCGGAGTTTGCTGCACAAAATGTGCTGAGGCAAACAACGAGATAAAAATCGCAAAATAAGTACTCAGCCATTATGAAGGGAGGTAAATTCCATGGATGTGGTACAAAATTATAAATGTCCTTGTTGTACGGCGCCTTTAGTGTTTGATGCCGAAACGCAGAACTTAACATGTGAATCATGCGACAATACTTTTCCGCTTGAAACGATGCAGCAAATGACAGAAGGCTCTGCCGATTCCGGTGGCACATCAAAATACGATTGGGAAAGCTATACGCCAAGAAATTATGAAGACACAAACGAGGTTACTCTTTCAAATTATTCATGCCCCTCCTGCGGAGCAGAAATTCAGGGCGATGATACACTTGGCTCCACAGTTTGTCCATATTGCGGCAACTCCACTATTGTCAAAGGACAATTTGAAGGAACACTAAAGCCTGATTACATAATTCCGTTTAAGCTAAATAAAAAAGCTGCAATAGAGGCTTTTGAGGGTGATTTCAAAAATGCACCGTTTTTGCCCGATGAATTTAAAAATAAAAGAAAAATTGAAGAGATGGCTGGTGTGTATGTTCCATTTTGGATGTTTGATTGCGACTGTGATGCGGCAGTAAGCTACAATGCAGAAAGGATAACCGCATGGAGCGATTCAAATTATAATTACACTAAAACTGATTATTTTAAGTTATTCAGAAGTGGTACTGTTGGCTTTGCCAATATCCCTGTGGATGCCTCTAAAAAGGCTGAAGATAGTTATATGGAGGCTGTAGAACCCTTCAACTATGAAGATGCCGTTGAATTTAGCGGAGCGTATCTTTCTGGATACTTGGCTGATAAATATGATGTATCGGCAGAAGAAAGCATCGAAAGAGCGAACGAACGAGTTAAAAATTCAACTGTTGAGGCTTTTAATGATACGACAAACCGTTACACAGCAGTAATTCCCGAAAACTCAAGGGTAAGCTTTTCAAACGGCAAGATAAGATATTCCCTCCTTCCTGTATGGATGCTCAATATTAAGTATATGGATAAAATGTATAAATTTGCTATTAACGGACAAACAGGAAAAGTCGTTGGTGAATATCCTGTTGATAACAGCAAAAAGTGGAAGTATTTCTGGAAGATTGCAGGCATTGCATATGTAGCAGCCGCCGCTATTGGCTGGATGCTTTTGCATTAAGGGGGTGGACGATATATGAAAAAATTACTTTCTTGTGTTTTACTTACTCTACTCTTGCTCACTCTGTTTTTGCCCGTATATGCATCATTTGAAAATCCTTCAATTGTGGATGAAGCAGGATATTTGATGCAATCGGAGCTTGCTTCCCTTTCCAAGGAGCTTGATAAGGTCAGAGAAAAATATGATTTTGAGGTTGCAATTTATACCCAAAGCGATATGACATCAAGCACAACTGAGGAATCCGCAGACGATATTTACGATTATCAAGGCTACGGTGCAGGCGAAAATGATGATGGCATAATGCTTTATATCTGCTCGGACACCCGCGAATATCACTTTACAACCCACGGCAAGGGGTTAAAGTATTTCAATTCAAACGGACTTGCATATTTGGAGAGCAAGGTTGTGCCGTATCTTTCGGAAAACGATTATTATGAAGCGTTTGAAGAATATATAGAAACCACAGATGAACTCCTCCAAATGGCAAAGGACGGTAAGCCTTACAACAAAAAGCAATACAGTATGAAATATCTGTTTGGAGTTATTATAGTATGCCTTATTGCACCGCTTTTGATAGCATTCTGGATGATGAAAAGAAAACTCAAAAAAATGAAAACAGCGGTAGAAAATGATTATGCCGCAAATTATATAAAGCCCGGCAGTATGAATCTGACGACTTCAAGAGATTTGTTTCTGTATTCAAGGATTACAAAAACAGAAAGACCAAAATCAAGTTCAGGCACACATACCTCATCCTCCGGCAGAACACACGGCGGACGAGGCGGAAGTTTTTAATTTGGAGGGTAATTATGAAAAGAATTTTATCATTTATTTTATGCTTAACAATGATTATGAGTTTTGCATCGGTTGTAAATGCGGAGCACTATTCCAACTTTACCGATGTAAAACCCGATAGTTGGTACTACGAAGATGTGGATAATGCGGTAAGGCTTGGTATTATCAACGGAAAAACCGAAACAACCTTCGCTCCCGATGATAACCTTACATATGCTGAAGCAATCAAGCTTGCGGCTTGTATGTATCAGCTTTACAAAGACGGAAGCGTATATCTTGTGCCCGGCGGAAATCCTTGGTATCAAATTTATGTTGATTATGCCAAAGACCACGGAATAATAACAGAAAACTTTTTCTATAAGGTTAGTAACATTAATGAAAAGGCAACAAGAGCCGGTTATATGGAAATTTTTGCAAACGCCCTTCCCGATGAGGCTCTTAAAGGTATAAACAATGTTCCTGACGGTTCTATTCCCGATGTTCCTATGGCTTTCGAGAGTTCAATCAGTATATACAAGCTCTATCGTGCAGGAATTCTGACAGGTGTGGATGCAAAGCACAACTGCAAGCCGGAGGATAACATCAAAAGATGTGAGGTTGCGGCAATCATCACAAGAATGATGGACGAAACAAAGCGTGTTAAGTTCAGTATGGGAACAACCTCCGAAGAACCTAAAACAGAGGAGTCTAAAACTGAAAAACCAAAAGAAGAACAAACGCTTGAAATTCCTGCAGATGCAGAACCTGCTCCTGAAATCAAGGAAGATGAAAAATCAGCAGAAACACCTGAAACACCTGATATGTATGAGCCTTTTGAGATAGTAGTGGAGCCGGAAAGGATTGATTCTGCCGATGAAGGCGAAATACTTACATATACAGTCAAAGCATCAGGCGGTAAAACTCCGTACACATATCAGTGGGTTTCAAGAGGCTGGCATAATCAGACAACAGCAATACAAGAGAGTGAGTATGCAAAGGGTACAAAAACCAATACACTTAGCCTGACTTTCAGCATGGACAATCCGCTCACAAGCCAGTTCCGTTGTAAGGTTACCGATGCTCTTGGTCAGGAAGTAGTTTCGGATTATGTGACATTGCCTGAGCAAGCCTTCATTTTCAAGCCAGAGGATGTAATTAAATACAATTCCGGTTACATTTTCACAGGCAGAGTTGAAAAAGGTGCCTTAAGAGCCGGCGAAACGGTATCAATGCATATGCCATCACACGGCATTGAGGTTTTCGGCGTTGCTACAAAACTTGAAATGTTCAAAAAATCCATTGATGAGGTAAAAGAAAACGATTATTGCGGAATCCTGATAGAAGAGCCGGAGAAAATTCCATATGATTCATGGGTAGTTGAAAATCTTGGAGAAACACTGGCAGAAAGACTTGTAAACATGGGCAATTATGGCTTTAAGGCATGGATGCATATTACACCTTGCATATACACCGCAGATGTTGGAGATAAAACATATGTGCAGGTCAACGTTTTCGGTGGCAAAGCTCCATACACATATGAATGGTATAAGAGTGAAAACTTTGGCGACTATATAGAGCTTAAGAGCGATAACAAGTATAAAGTAGATGAGGGCAAGGTAGAAATCCTTGTCGATGAAGCTGAGTTTTCAAAACGTATGACATATAAGTGCATAATAACTGATGCTACAGGCTTTACCAAAACAGCAAGTAATATGTATGTTGTTCCTAAAACAATACCGTATCTCGCATATCAGCCAAATACTGTCCGTGCAAACCATGGTGAAGAAGTTTCATTCTATGCTCGTACGAGAAACAGCGATGCAACCTATCAGTGGTACATAAAAAATGACAACACAAACGGTTGGAAAAAAATCGAGCCGACCGACACATGGGCAAAGGGTGCTACAACAACAACACTGACAATACAGGTTGAGAAGGCTGATTTCATAAGTCACTGTGAATACAAATGTGAAGTAACACAAGGAAGTTATAGCATAAGTTCAAATGTGGCAAAGTTACTTCCTAAGGATATTGTTATAACTGAGCAACCAAAAAATGTGAGCGCAAAACACGCAGAAAAAGCAAAGTTTAAGGTAGTGGCAGAGGGTGCAAACGGACCATTTACATATCAATGGCTGATACAGACTCCTGATAATGAAATCCCACTAATGATTACAGAAGCATTTCCATGGGCAGAAGGCTATTATACAGATACCTTGTCAGTTGCAGTTGATGAAAACAAGCTTACATCTGATTACAAGTTCAGCTGTATTGTAACAGACAAAAACGGTGTAAGAAGAGTATCAAATGAGGCTTATGTTATTGTGGCTGCTGATGCCAATGTCAAATTTGAGGAAAACAATTCCAATCAGTCGGATATGATAGTTATTATGCCTTAAATAATATAAAATAAAAAAGAGGTAAACAAATATGAAAAAAATGTTATCAGCTATTTTAGCACTATGCATGATGCTTACAATGGCAACTTCTGCCTTTGCGGCTTATGGAGAGCACGAGCATCAGCTTATGAAAATGGCAAATATGAACAGCCACTATGAAGAATGTCAGGTTTGCTTTGAACTCTTTAATGTTGGCGAACACACCTTCAAAGATGGTAAATGTACAGTTTGCGGTCATCCCCAACTTGTAAATCCTTTTGTTGATGTCCCTGAAGATGCGTGGTACCACGATGAAGTAGTGGGCGCTGTTTACACAGGCATCATCAACGGTAAGAGTGCAACAGAATTTAAGCCTGATGACCTACTTACATACGCAGAAGCAATCAAGCTTGCGGCTTGTATGAGCCAGGTTTACTTAAATGGTAATGTTACCCTTACATCAGGTACTCCTTGGTATCAGCCTTATGTTGATTACTGCAAAATAAACAATATAATCACAAAGAATTATGACTATAACGCAAACGCAACAAGAGCGGGATATATAGAAATCTTTGCAAGTGCTCTTCCTGATAGTGCATTTGAAGAAATAAACAATATTCCAAACGGAAGTATTCTTGATGTTAAGTCAGGAGCTACATATGCTCACTATGTGTATAAGATGTATCGTGCAGGTATTTTAACAGGCGTTGATGCACTTCACAACTGCAAGCCTGATGATAATATCAAAAGAAGCGAGGTTGCTGCAATTATTTCCCGTATGATGGATGAAGGTAACAGAGTAAAGTTTGATATGTCTGATCCCGACAGTAATAAAAACACAGAGGATGACAACGATAAAGATGAAGATGCTGAAAAGGATAATACTAAGCAGAACACCAAAGAAAAAGAAGATGAACCGATAAATATAGCTCCTGAAGATCCTCAGATTGGGGTTCAGGATCCTACTCAGACGGTTGATCCCGGTGTTTCTGTCACACCAACCAAACCTTTTGACGGCGGAAGTCAGGAGTACATTCTGGACACACCTCTTACCATCCACAAACAGCCTGAAGGTTCAGATGGCGTAGAATATGGCACAAAATATGAACTTGAGGTTCAGGTATTTGGCGGCAAAGCACCTTATACATATGAATGGCAGTACAAAGTTCGCAGAGATGCAGTAACAATTAAAAACGGAGATTATGCAAAGGATGCTGAAAGTGCTGCACTTGTTCTTTCAGTTGAAAAAGAAAACACTCTTCTCGGTCAGGGTATCTACTGTGTAATTACCGATGCAGAAGGCACAAAGGTAACAACTGATACAGTTAAGGTTTACGGACCTTTCTCAATGCCCGTTGATGATTGGACTTTAGAATCAGGTAAGAATACCCTTATCGGCAGAGTGGCAGACGGTATTCTTAAAAAAGGTGAAAAGGTTTCTGTTATAAGGGACGGCAAGGTTATCGCAATAGGCGTTGCAGAAGATTTGCAGATGTTTAATAAGTCGTTGGATGAAACAGTTAAAGGTGATAACGTTGGAATCGTATTTAGCAGAGAAGATGGTGTCAGACCGGCTAGCGGCGATATTGTAGTAAAATATCAGCCTACACACGTTGTTGACACAAGCGATATTGTAAACTAATTAGGTGTTAATTAAATTTATAAGGAGGCAAAGATTATGGGATTAGGAGATTTTTTTAAAAACATTTTTGGCAAAAAGACATGTGCTTTTTGCGGAGGCGAGTGCGGTATGATGAGCCGCACAAAAATTAAGGGCGATGAGTATATCTGCTCAAAATGCGATGATATGTGTTCAAACTTTATCAGAAAAAGCAGATTTACAAAGCCGGAGCTTGAAGGACATATGGAGTATATGAAACGCTCTGACAGAATTTACAAAGAAGTAATTCTACCGAATGTCCAAAAACACGAGTGTTATCCGTCTGCAACACAAAGACAGGGTATTGAGTTCTTTGATGATTTTGGAATGTTCCGTATTATGGATGGTTCCAGAGACAACAAGGAAAACTATCCAAAGGAATTATTCCGCTATGACCAGGTGGCAAGCTATGAGCCGTATAACGAAGAAGCTGAGCCTGAAGAAGCCGGCAAACCGAAAGTATTCCACGAGGGCGGTATTATCATAAGACTTGTAGGTGCACTTGATGACACTACGAAAATGCAAAAAGGACTTCGTGCTCATCCGTACATCACAGAAGAAATTAAGGTGTGCTTTGCAACTAACGACAGAGAAAAAGAAAATTATCTTAAATATGCAGAAAACGCAATCCATCACTTTGATTACATCTTTGGTGTAGAAAGTAAGGGCTTGTTCAGCTTTGGTATGTCAAAACAGGAAAA
>JAZUPZ010000021.1:0-102665 GCA_045605445.1 Clostridia bacterium
AACCCCAAAGTTTAGACAAAATTTAATATTAAAATGTTTGTGGATGAGTTCGGTATTGCACCGGACTCATTCCGTTTAATTTAAGAGATATTCTCTCATTGTTGTAGTAATGTATGTACTCTTCCAGCTTCTCAATGAATCCCCTAGGGGATTCAAATTTTTCGCCATAATACATTTCAACCTTAAGTCTACCAAAAAAGTTCTCCATTATGCCATTGTCCATACAGTTTCCTTTCCGTGACATGCTTTGCGTAATGTTATGCTCTGCAAGTAACCGTTGGTATTCAGCATGTTGGTACTGCCAACCCTGATCGGAATGAAACAAGGGATGTGCGTCATTGGGAAGCTTTTCAAACAAACCATTCAGCATAGCTCTAATTTGTTGCAAGTTTGGACTTGTAGAAATAGAATAGGATATAATTTCACGGTTGAACATATCCAACACAGGCGAAAGGTACACTTTTCATCGCCAATCTTGAATTCTGTAACATCCGTTGTTAGCTTCTCAAACGGCTTGTTTGCATGGAAATCTCTATGCAACAGATTCTCCGCTACCTTGCCGACCTCTCCTTTGTAGGAATGGTATTTACCGTTTTTGCGTTGTTTTCCTTTAAGGTTAAGGCTGTTCATCAGTTTTAGTACAGTTTTATGGTTAATGACATATCCCTTGTTCCTTAAGATTGTTAATATTCTACGGTATCCGTATCGTCCTTTGTTTGCTCCGCTTGCCCTGCAAGCTCTGCCTCGTCTTTCTTTCATCATACCTTCGGCTCCTTCTTCTAAATATATGCGTTCCCATTTTTTCAGAAATTCGAAACAGTTTTCCTTTAAGTGAGGAAAATACTTTCTCATTGTTTCACGATATCCTAAATGATGTTCTCGCATATCCATTATAACACAGATTTTAAATTCGGCACTATAATTTTTGTTTTTTCTTCCTGTTTTACCCATAAAAATATGCACCTCCAAAAGTGTCTAACTTTTGGGGTGCATATCAATCAGGCTGCTTTTTTGTGTTCTTATTTTGTTACTTTGTTAAGTATTGTTACTACAAGAATAATTATTCCGATAACAACAAAAATTCCGAGCATACCTAATCCCATGTAGGGGAGAGTTGCATAAAAATTATTTAAATTCAAATTCATAATAACAATCTCCTTTCTATTAACCGAAAAAGCTGAGTATAAGTCCGCCTGCAATAACAGATGCAATCTGGCCTGATACGTTAACGCCCATTGAATGCATCAAAAGGAAGTTGCTGGGGTCTTCTTTAAGTCCCATTTTGTGAACAACACGTCCTGACATAGGGAATGCGGAAATACCTGCAGCTCCAATCATAGGGTTAATCTTTTTCTTTGAAAAGAGATTAAGAACTTTAGCAAACAGAACGCCGCCTGCAGTATCAAAAATAAATGCAAACAGACCAAGACCTAAAATAAGAAGTGTGTCCGGCTGTAAAAATTCGTTAGCCTGCATACGAAGTGCAATTGTTATACCAAGGAAAATTGTAATAAGGTTTGCGAGTACCTTCTGTGCAGTTTCTGAAAGAGAGTTTAAAACACCGCATTCTCGAATAAGATTACCAAACATAAGGAATCCTACAAGCGCAACAGATTCCGGAGCAAAAATACCTGCGATAACTGTAATAACTATAGGGAAAAGAATTCTTGTTAATTTTGAAACGCTTTTCTGCTCATAAGGCATTTTTATAAGGCGTTCTTTTTTGGTAGTAAGAAGCTTTATAACCGGAGGCTGAATGATAGGAACCAAAGCCATATAAGAATAAGCTGCAACCATTATAGCACCTACATATTTAGAGTTAAGCGCCTGAGCAACAACAATTGATGTAGGGCCATCTGCTGCACCGATAATTCCGATTGAAGCGGCATCTTTAATGTCAAAAAACAGAGATGCGAGGCAGAGTGTAAAGAAAATGCCAAACTGTGCCGCCGCACCAAAAAGCATAAGCTTTGGATTTGAAAGCAACGGACCAAAGTCGATCATGGCACCAATACCAATAAATAAGATAAGTGGGAAAAGCTCGTTTGCAATTCCGGCGTTAAATAAGGTTTCAAGTGTTTCAATAGCACCTGAGTTAGGAAGGTTTACCAGTATAGCTCCAAAACCCATAGGTAAGAGGAGTGTTGGTTCCATATCCTTCTTAATTGCGAGAAAAATAAGAACGCCACCAATGATCCACATTATGATTAACTGTGGCGTGATAGAACTCAGATTTCCAAATAATTCCTGCATTTTAATACTCCTTTTATTTTATTATATTTGGGAGAAAATAAATAAAGACTTTTATTGCACTTTTTGGTGCAATAAAAGTCTTGCTGTTTAATACAAGTGCGGGCAAAGCCGTATTGACGCAAATGTAACGGAATACACCGTCAGCTACTCCCTTTTATCCTGAAAAATTATATCACACTTTTTTCACTTTTTCAATACATAAATATTAAATTTTCCCAAATTGTTGAAAAATAACTTAACTAAGGGTATAATATTCTTGAAAGAGGTGTACTTATGAGAAAGACAAAAATTATTTGCACAATGGGTCCCAGCACCGATAAACCCGGTGTGGTCGAAAAGCTTGTGAAAGCGGGGATGAATGTAGCACGACTCAATTTTTCTCACGGCACAAGAGAAGAACAACTTAAAAGAATAAATGAGGTAAAAAGAGTTCGTGAGGAGCTTGATGTTCCTGTAGGCATTCTTCTGGATACCAAAGGACCCGAAATACGAATCGGAATGTTTGAAGAAGGAAGTATAGTTCTTGAGGAGGGGCAAGAATTTACACTGACTCCCGATGACATAACCGGTGATAACAAAAAAGTGTCCGTAAGTTTTGACAGGCTTTCGGAATATCTTAAATCAGGAGATAAAATTCTGATTGACGACGGCCTTATTGAGCTTTCTGTTCTCAGAATGGAAGGAAAAAACGTTGTTTGTACTGCTGTTAACGGAGGTAAGCTTTCAAACAAAAAAAGCATAAATCTTCCGGGAATACACATTGAAATGCCTTATATGACAGAAAGAGACAGAGAAGATATAATATTTGGCATTGAAAACGGGGTAGATTTTATTGCTGCATCTTTCGTAAGGTGCAGGGAGGATATTCTTGAAATAAAGAAAATCTTCGAAGAAAAGAATGAAAAGGTAGTTAAAATAATTGCCAAGATAGAAAATCAGGAAGGCGTAAATAATGCCGATGAAATTCTTGCAGAGGCAAACGGAATAATGATAGCAAGGGGAGACCTGGGTGTAGAAATATCATTTGAAAAATTACCTCAGATTCAGAAAAAGCTTATCAAAAAGTGTTATGCTGCAGGCAAAATGGCGATAACAGCAACTCAGATGCTCGATTCAATGGTTCATAATCCAAGGCCCACAAGGGCTGAGGTTTCCGACGTTGCAAATGCGGTGTACGACGGAACCAGCGCAATAATGCTTTCGGGAGAAACAGCGGCGGGCGAATATCCGGTTGAAAGTGTAAAGGCAATGAGTGCAATTGCAACTGCTACTGAAGAATCAATTCATTATGATACGAGATTTCTGAAGGAGAATGTTAAAAATAAATCAATTACCGATGCGGTAAGTCATGCGGCATGCACAACGGCAATTGACGTAAAAGCAAAAGCAATTGTTACCGTTACCCACACAGGTCATTCTGCACGAATGATTTCAAAATTCAGACCAAACTGTCCGATAATTGCCGCAACAACAAGTAAAAGAACCTATAATCAGCTTGCTCTCAGCTGGGGCGTTATACCAACAATGAATACGCTGGCAGACACCACCGATGTTCTTTTCTACCTGGCGGTACAAAGGGCAAAGGAAACGGGAATGTTCGCTAAGGGCGATATCCTTGTTGTAACCGGCGGCTCTGCTGTTGAAATGAGCGGTACAATAACAACTTTAAAAGTAGTTGAAATAAGATAACAAAAAAGCTTCTATCGATGAGATAGAAGCTCTTTTGTTATCTTTACGCCGTACTGTTGTTTAAAAGTGTTGTACTGTAAAGAAAGAGTACGTCGCAGTTTTTGAAATCAACAAAATTTCCGATAAAACTGCTTTGAATATACCTTATGTCTACTACAGTTATTTTTTTGTATCCTTCAGCAAGCAGAGGTGCAAGACTGCTTCCGAAAGAGTCTCTGAAAAGTACAAGCTCTTTGTCGCCTGATGCATTGGCATTTTCAATGGTTATAAGGGCAGACGTTCCTGAAAGATACATTTCGTATGGGTCTTTTCCGAATGCTTTTTCCATATTGTAAATTTCACCTTCAACGGGCATACCGGTGTCATAATAGGTTACCTTGCAGTTGTTTATTGTATCGTTGGTCAGATATTTAATTGTGTCCGGCTCGAATTTTTTTGCAAGCTGCCCGGTATATACTCCGTAAAAAGGATTTTCCAGAGTGTTCACAGTATAATCAGAAGAAATATCGGTTCCCATTTCCGAAGATATTTTTTCAGCAATGTCAATAATGTTTTCCTGTTTCCAGTGAGTGTCGGTTGAGTAGTAATCTTCAAGAGAAAGCAGGGGAGTTACATCGATATATTTCATATAAGATGTTCTTTTTTTCATTTTCTCGGTAAAACTGTCGTAATTTAACGACGGATAGCCGTTTTTTGGCGCCAGAATAAAGTTTTTGTCAGGAATTACCGAAAAGTATACGTTGCAGTTGTTTCCTTTGATATAGCTGTCAAAAATGAATTGAAATTTCTCTGCAGCATTTTCAATCATTGCTTCGTTTTCTTTACTGTCAATTTTTGAAATGTGTCCGTCTGCTACAAATACGCCGTTGTTGTCAAGCTTGCGTAAAACATCTGTAGCAAAATAGGCCTTTATACTTCTGAATTTTTCTCTTAACGGAAACTGGTCAACGGCATATGACTCAAAGTCTTTCATAAATTCTCCGCCTATAAGGGTTTTGGAAGTTAAATCGGGAAAGGAGGCAAGATAACGCCTTTCACTTTCTGAATATTCAGATGGAGGCTTTAAAATACAGACGGCTGAAAGAGACAACAAAAGAACAGAGAAAATTACAACTGATATAATGTTTTTAATTTTATTCATTTACATACCTCCTTAAAATCTGAAATAAAGAAACGGATTGAAGGAACCGTCTGCAAGAAATGCTGTTGATATTATAAGCAGTAATAAAAGAAAAGGAATTTCAAGAATATTAAAGCTTACTTGTAAGGGCTTTTTAGTATCAAGAAAATTTTTCAGTTTCTTGGGTAATGGGGTTGCACATATAATTGCAATTATTAAAACAAAGCCATAGTTCCTTAAATTGTAGAGAAAAGCGGATGATGAAAAGGGAATGTCACCTATTCCAAACATTCCGCCAAGACAGGAGAGGGCTTCTTTTAATCCGTTGGCACTGAATATTCCAAAGCTTATTGCCACAAAAAACAAAAGGTAAATGTGACTAAGAATTTTTTTGTTTTCAAGATGCTTCAACAGGAAATATTTTTCAATTGTAAGAAGAATAGCAAAATAAACGCCCCATATAATGAAGTTCCATTCGGCGCCGTGCCAGAATCCCGTTAAAAACCAAACGGTGAAAATGTTAAAAAGCAGTCTCTTTTTATCAACTCTGTTTCCGCCCATGGGAATATAAACGTAATCGCGGAACCAAGAGCCAAGCGAAATGTGCCATCTTCTCCAGAATTCAGTAATACTTTTGGAAATGAACGGATAATTGAAGTTTTCAAGAAAATCAAATCCAAGTATTTTTCCCAGACCGATTGCCATATCACTATAGCCTGAAAAATCAAAATAAATCTGCAACATATATGCAATTACAAATAACCAGTAAAACATTATTGATTTTTCGTCAGAGGAGTTAAAACGGTCGCACAACTCGCCAAGCACATTGGCAAGAAGTATTTTTTTTGAGAGGCCGAAAATAAATCGTCTTATGCCTTCGGCTGCCTTATCGAAAGAATGTGTTCTCTTTTTCAACTGCGCTTCAACGTCAAAATATCTAACGATAGGACCTGCGATTAACTGTGGAAACAGTGCAACATATGTTGCAAGGGTTACGGGGTTTTTCTGAGCAGAAACATTACCTCTGTATACGTCTATTGTATAACTTAAAATTTGAAATGTGTAAAAGCTTATTCCGATAGGAAGTGCTATTTGCAATAAAGGTATAGAAAGTCCTGTAATTTTATTGAAATTTTCAATGAAGAAATCTGCATATTTAAAATATCCCAGAGTAGTAAGACAGAATATAACAGATGCCGCAAGGAAAATTTTGGATAATTTTGTATTTTTAAATTTTTCAATCAGTAATCCTAAAATATAGCATACTATTACAGTTGAAAGCATAAGAAATACATATTTTGGTTCGCCCCATGCATAAAATGCAAGACTGAATAAAAGCAATACAGTATTTTTTAAAAATGATGGAACCAGAAAATATATAATAAGAACGCAGGGGAGAAAGTAGTACAAAAACGGAATACTTGAAAATAGCAAGATGTATCACTCCTTAATTTTCTCATAAAAAACGGGCGCAAATTCAGCGTCCGTTTTTTTTCGTGTGTAAGATAATTTTTATTCTTCAAAAGTTTTTGGGCACATTACAAAGAATACTTTGTTTCCGACACTTCCTGAAACCTTTTCGTCTGCTTCTACACAAACATTCCAACGAAGGTCGGCATTGCTGTCTAAAGTAGAAATAAATGAAGATGCTGAAACTCCGTCTTCAAGAGTAAATACATAACCTACAAAAGGAATTGAGCCTATAAAAGGAGCAAACATTACACCTTCTGAAAAACCTGTGATTTCCGCATTGCCGAAACCGGAAAGAAGTCCGGGTTCAACAGGCGTTGCTCCTGCTGCAAAGGGGAGAATAGGATTTGTTGCAAGTGCTTCAGCAATTGCAGAAGCGCTTGAGTATGAACCTGCTTTTGCCCTGAAATCTGCAAGAAGAGTCTGACCAACTGTTTTGCTTGTCACCTCAGGCTGGGTTTCAGGCTCTTTTTCAGGCTGAGCTTCGGGTTTGGTTTCGGGTTTGGTTTCAGGTTTGGTTTCTGTTTTGTCAGAAGGCTTGTTTTCTTTTTTGTCTTCTGTTTCAGGTTTTTTTGATTCTTCTTTGTTATCGTCTTTTGATTCTTCTTTAACTTCATCCTGTTTTTCTTCGGATTCCTGTTCTGTAACAGTCTGCTGTGTTTCCTGATCAACAGGCTCTGTGTCAGTCTCGGTTTTTTTGCCACAGGATACAAGTGTTAAAATAATTGTAACCGACAATAGAATTGCAAGTAATTTTTTCATATTATTATCCCTTCTGCCCGTATTAAATTTTCAATTTTATTACGGGCTGATAAAATTGATTTTCAGAAAATAAATTTCTGCATAATTCGTCAATAGCAATTATACTAAAAAATATGTACTATGTCAACAACTTGTTGAAGGTAATTAAAACCACGATGAAATAAAAATTTCCAGGCCGATAAAGATAAGTATTGATCCTCCGAGGATTCCTGCTTTGCCGGAAAGTTTCGTTCCGGCCTTTCTTCCTATTATGAGTCCTGCTGCACATATAAAGAAAGTTACAATTGCAATAATAAGTGACGACAAAAGTGCGGAAATGAAATCATAATCTGCAATAGTAAAGCCAACGGAAAATGCATCAATAGATGTGGCTATGCCCTGAACTATCAAAGCAATAAAACCTACACCTGGCTTTTCTTCATTTTCATTTTCAGAATGAAGGCTTTCAAAAATCATAGAACCGCCGATATATAAAAGCAGTATAAGGGCAATCCAGGGGATAAGTTTTTCAAACGAGTTAAAATATTGCAAAATTGTATGAATACAAATCCAGCCTGTCATTGGCATAAGCGCCTGAAAAAAAGCAAAAACGCCTGCAATAAAGAGCATTTTTCTTTTTTTCATTTTGGGTTCGTTAAGCCCGTTTGCAAGAGAAACCGAAAAAGCATCCATCGCAAGACCTATACCAAGAAGAATACTGGTGAAAAAGAATTTGAATCCAAAAGTCATTTTAATACCTCCGTAAAAATAAAAAATCCAAGCACTGTTGAAACTATGCTTGGATATATAAACAATATCGCGGCTCAATGCATAGCTTCATAAGTTACACATGAGTCTCGCAATTTGAAACAAGCCAGACCGGTACGGTCAGTATGTTGACTTGCTACGTACAGAGTATACGCTTGCTACTCCCTCACAAAGATAATTTTAGCACATAAACCGTTTGTTGTCAATTGAGTAAATAGCAGGTTAGTGTATTATTTTTATTTAAGCTTATTTTTTTACAACAAAAGAAGTGATTTTTTTAATAACTGAAATAAAACATTTTAACGGATGTCGTTTCTTTTTTAATTTAACATACATTTCGCATCTTTGTCCGTTGTTATACTCAAGGTACGGACATACTGTTGATTGATTATCTATATTGTAACTGTCTTTACCTGTCTGACATTTTGGACATAATTTTTTGTTATACATTACTCCACTCCTTATTCAGTTTTCCTGCAACTGCTGAAAGCAGTTGCAGGAGAGGAGAAATTATTACAACTGAAAGAGTTGTAACAAACATAGTTAACCGGACTGTTCCGGATGCATAATTGTGGGTATATATTATAAGTTAAAAATATAATACCCGTATTACAGCATAATTTAACGCATGAATTTCAAAAGTAGTTTGCCTAATAAGGGTATTGCGGAAACATATAGTTTTTTTAATCTTCGCTTCCAATATTTGCGTTCTCTTCCGAATGAACGTGCTATCTCTGATTTTATGTAAGCCTTTTCATTATTGAAAGGAATAATTATCTTTGTATAAACAAGAATCATTATTATCAATGACAAACATATTACAATAATAGAAACTGAACGAAATAAAACACTGTTAACCTCAACCATTTTTTAGCCCTCCTTGATGTTTGTAAATTGAGTTGCTGTGCTAAAAATGAAACAGACAGTCTCAGCCGGTTCATTTTGGAATAAAAAATTGCCTACAACACAATCTAAATTATGCGGTAACGGCAATTTCACATAATCTAAATTATGTGGTAAGTGTATTATTATTTTGTACGGTTTGATAATTTATTTTACAAAAAAATTACTGAAGAAAAATTGTAAACTAAAAAAGAACATAGTTTTCAGACCAATGCAAAATAAAAAATACATTGGTCTGAAAGTTATGCTCTTTTTCTGTAATAAAATGATAAACAAATAGAAATTGTCTGCGAAAAATGTTGACAAAAGTTGAATGCGATGCTATAATACTTGTACAAATTTATGTAATAAATATTTTGCACCACATAATTTAGATTATGTGGTGTTTTTTTAACACCTTAAAAGTCCGAGTTTTTGAATCTGTCTTCTGTGAATTTCACCTGTTTCCATTGTATATATTCTCGTGGTGTTTACACTTGAATGTCCAAGTATGTCGGCGAGTCTTACTATATCTTTTTGCACAGAATAGAATGTTCTGGCAAACAGATGTCTTAAATTGTGTGGGAAAACCTTTTCTTTTGAAACATTTGCACTTATGCAAAGCTTTTTCATATCCGCCCAGATGTTACTTCTGTCCAGAGGTTTTCCGTTTTTGCTTATAAACACACAGCCTGTGGTTATTTGTCTTTCTTTTGCATATTTCAGTAATATGCTGCAGAGCTCGTTGGGGATAATAATAACTCTTGTTTTTCCTTTTAGGTGAATTACAGCCTTTTTATTTCTTATGTTTTCAACCGTAATATATTTAAGTTCCGATACTCTTATTCCGGTGGCACAAATGGTTTGCATTAGCGTATAAAGTCTTTTGTTTCCCTTATTTTTGGCAGCGGACAGAAGTCTTTGATATTCTTCTTTTGTCAAATCCCTTTCCTCGTTTGCAAAAAGTTGTTTTTGAATTCTCAGGGACTTTACCTTTAAATCAAACCATTCCTGAAACACAAAAAAACTGTTGATTGAAGATAAAGTTGCGTTAACACTTGCCGGAGCATATTTTTCAATAAGTTCATTCTTATATTTAAGAACTAATTGTTTTGTGAGGGGAACATCGTTGCACCAAGCTTTAAATACAATAATATCGTGAACATATTTATTGATGGTGGAAGAAGATTTTTCTTCGTTAATAAGATTATTTTTAAATTGTATGATGTGATTAGTTGTTATTTTTCTCATTTTCAAATCATCTCCTTTTCTCTATTTTATCACTATTGTGAAAAAATATTATGTAGGGGATAAAACAGAAAAATTGTAATGATTACTGAAGAAAAATTTATAATAAAAAAAGGACATCAAGCCTGATGTCCTTTTTTGTAAAGCTTTAATTAGTTAGCTGATTTAACTGAAAGAAGTTTACCGTCAGCATCAAATGTGTAATAGTAGTTACCAAATCTGTAGCAGGTATTGTCATTTGCATTGTGGTCAGCTGATGTAACTGCAGAACCGTCAGCTTTTCTGAAGAGGTATCTGCCTTCAGCCAATGTCATCCAACCTGTCTGGAATTCTCCGTCGATGTAGTATCTGTATTTGCCGTCTTCATCAAGTGTAAGACCGTTCTTGATACCCTGTTCTGGAGCAAGAACATAGTCAGACATAACAGCATTACCGTCTACGTTTTCAACTGTGATAAGTGTACCTGTAGGACGGAAATCAAAGAATTCAGCACCAACCTGTGTACCGTAGGTTGTAATTGCAGCGCCGTCTACAGAAGAGAAGTAGAATTTGTAATATCCTTCTGTACCCGGTAATACTTTCCAGCCTGTTAACGGAGCTCCGCCAACATAATATCTGTATTTACCGTCATCATCTTTAACAACGTCTGTGCCCTTAGGTGATTCTTCTTCTGTGTATGGTGTCTGGTAGTAACCAATCCATCTTCCTTCTTCATCAAGGTTGTAAATTGTGTGACCAATCTGGTTGGTTCCTGACAACATTGTGCCTGTCGCTTTAGAGAAGTAATATTTGTAACCATCAATGTACTGCCATCCAATAAGATATTCATTATCAACGTAGTATCTTGTGACACCGTCTTCTGTGATAAATCCGTTCTTATGTTTGTAGAGGATAGGTGTACCATCTTCTTCGTAGCTTTCGATAAGTCTTCCGTCAACATAAAAGTCGTAGTACTGGCTACCAACTCTGATGTTTTTACCAATCATAGCAGCGCCGTATCTTGCAGCTGATTTTGAGAAGTAATATCTGTAACCTGCATCAGTTGTAACCCAACCAACCTGAGCAACACCGTTTTTGTAGCATCTGTAATATCCGTCTTCATCAAGTGTGATTTCAGGATCATCCATTTCAATAACAGTATCTTCTTTTGTAGCAAGATCTTCTGCTGTGTATGTAGCAGGTTCACCAACAACGATAACATCTTCAGGATTGTCAGGATTTGTCATTTTGAGCTTCAATGTAACCTTGAAATCAGGGTTAGCATCAAGGATAGCCTGATCAACGTGAATAGCAGCTGTGAAGTTCTTTACAGACTCACAAATCTGTTTGTATGTGATGTTTGCATCATAAGCTGCAACAACAGGGTATTCAACGCCTTCTTCAAGTTCCATACCGTCTGTAGGAATAACGATCCATCCGAATGAGCCGTAGTTACCTGCAAGGTAACAGTTGTCAGCTACGATTTTGTCTCCTGCAAAACCTTCAAATGTGAGGTAGAAGTCTACTTTCCATGGAAGGAATCCGTTAGGACGAGCCTCTTCTACAGTTTCGTTTGTTTTGAAGTTCATAACGATCTCCAAAGGTCTGTTGATTGTGTCATCACCGCTTGGCCAGCACATATAGTCGTGGTCAGCTGCTGTAAGAGTCATTCTTGGTAATACTGTAACTTCCGCTTCAGGGGAGTTAACTGTTGTATCAGCAAGAGCAGTAATGCCAACTGTGCCTATAACCATCGCAAGAGCAAGGATTATAGATAATACTTTTTTTGCTTTCATTTTTTATCTTCCTTTCTGTTTTTTTTGGTGTTGCTTTTTTATGCCCACAACAACACTGCATAAATATTTACTTTATTTTATCATCGTTTTTTTCATTTGTCAATATTTTAAATTAAAATAAATTCATTAAATAACAAAAAACTAAGACACCTTGATATCTTAGTTTTTCGTTATCAGTTTCTCAAGTAAAACAATATCTTCTTTTTCAGGCTCCGGAATATGCGAAAACGGAAAGTTAATTTTCATGCGGTCATACTTGACCTGACATATTTTTTTAAAAGGCAACAGTTCGGTTTTCTTGACACATGAATGAGTGTTTGCCAACTCATTCAGCTTCAATATATTTTCCTCATTGTCATTGACAGTAGGGATAATAACCTGCCTTAATGTAACCGGAATCTTCTTTTTTTCAAGTATTGAAAGAAACTTCAAGGGTTTTTCAATACTGCACCCTGCATATTTTTTATAACTGTATTCATCGGTATATTTAATGTCAAGAAGAACATAGTCGGTTTCATTTAAAAGCTGTTCAACAGAATCGTTAAGAATGCTTCCGGAGGTGTCAAGACATGTGTTTATTTTCTCTTTGTGACATAGCTGAAAAAGCTCTTTTACAAAATCAGCCTGGAGGAGAGGTTCTCCGCCCGAAACTGTTATTCCGCCAGTATTCTTGAAGTATTCTTTGAAACGTATAACTTTGTCAAGCACTTCAGACGGACTGTAAATATTTCCTTCGCTGGAATCCCACGTGTCAGGGTTATGACAGCAGTTGCATCTTAAATTGCAACCCTGCATAAATACTACAAAACGAATCCCCGGTCCATCTACCGTTCCCAGACTTTGAAAAGAGTTTATACGGCCTTTTGTCATAAGCTTTTGTGGAATGTTCTGCTGATAACTTCTCTTTGCTGTTCCCTGGAAAGCTTGTGGAAGTTAACGGCATAACCTGAAACTCTGATGGTAAGGTTCGGATAAGCGTCCGGATTTTCATAAGCCTCCATAAGTGTTTCTCTGTTAAGAACGTTAACATTGATATGGTGAGCTTTTTTTGAAAAGTATCCGTCAAGGATGGAAACAAGATTTTCAATTCTTTCATTTTCATCTTTTCCCAGAGCATCCGGGGTGATTGAAAACGTATTTGAAACACCGTCGCGACAATCGTCGTAACTGATCTTTGCTACTGAATTAAGAGAAGCAAGAGCACCGTTTTCTTCTCGGTTATGCATTGGATTTGCACCAGGAGCAAATGCCTCTTTTGCTTTTCTTCCGTCGGGAGTTGCACCGGTGTTTTTTCCGTACATTACGTTGGATGTTATGGTAAGAACGGAAAGGGTGTGAATTGCATTTCTGTAAGTGGGTGTTTTTCGCAGTTCAGTAATAACCTTGTGCGACATTTCTTTGGCAATAAGGTCAACTCTGTCATCATCATTGCCGTATTTCGGAAAATCTCCGGTTGTCTCAAAATCAACTATGAATCCATCTTCGTTCTTTATGGGACGGACGTCAGCATATTTGATTGCACTCAGCGAATCTGCAACAACAGAAAGTCCAGCAATGCCAAAAGCCATAAAACGTTCTACAGATGAGTCGTGCAGAGCCATCTGTGATTTCTCGTAAGCGTATTTGTCATGCATATAATGAATTATGTTCATTGTATTAACATAAAGATTGCTTAACCAGCTGATATATTTGTCAAAACGTTCCATAACGGTATTATAGTCGAGTTTTTCGGCATCAAGTACCGGCATCTGCGGTCCGATATGAATGTTGCTGTCAGCATCATATCCGCCATTTATGGCTATTAAGAGTAGTTTTGCAAGGTTGCAACGTGCTCCGAAAAATTGCATCTGCTTTCCGACTTTCATAGCAGAAACACAACATGCAATTGCATAGTCATCGCCGTAAATAGGACGCATAACGTCGTCATTTTCATATTGAATCGAGTCTGTATCTGCGGATACTTTTGCACAGAATTTTTTGAAGTTTTCCGGCAGGGAAACAGACCAGAGAATAGTAAGGTTTGGTTCGGGAGAAGAACCGAGAGTATAAAGAGTATTGAGCATACGGAAACTGTTTTTTGAAACGAGAGTTTTTCCGTTTTTTCCCATACCGCCGATGGCTTCTGTAATCCACATCGGGTCACCGCCGAAAAGCTCATTATATTCCGGAGTGCGCAAATGTCTTGCTATACGAAGCTTTATAACAAAGTCGTCCATAAGTTCCTGAGCGCCTTCCTCTGTAAGCGTTCCGTTTGCAAGGTCACGTTCAATATAAATATCAAAGAAGGTGCTTACTCTGCCTAAAGACATTGCGGCGCCGTTTTGTTCTTTTATCGCTGCAAGGTAAGCAAAGTATGTCCACTGTATTGCTTCTTTGGCATTTGATGCAGGTTCGCTTATATCAAAACCGTATTGGTTTGCCATTTCTTTCATATATCCAAGGAATACAATCTGTCTTCTGAGTTCTTCAGATAAACGAATTTCCTCTTCGCAGAATGTGCCTTTGGCAAGCTTGCTTTTGTCTTTTTGTTTTTCTTCTATAAGATGGTCAATGCCGTATAAGGCAACTCGTCTGTAGTCGCCGATAATTCTGCCTCTGCCATAGGCATCGGGAAGACCTGTAATAACGTGGCATCTTCTTGCAAGACGCATTTCCTCAGTATAAGTGCGGAAAACACCGTCGTTATGAGTTGTACGGTATTTAAATGCCTGTTCAACCTTTTCGCTTAATTTGTAACCGTAAGCATCACAAGCTTGACGGACCATTCTGATTCCGCCGAAGGGATTAACACTTCTTTTTAAAGGAGAATCGGTCTGCATACCTACAATTATTTCGTTATCCTTATCTATGTAACCCGGGGCAAAAGTTGTAAGGGAAGACACTGTTTCTGTGTCAATATCAAGAACACCGCCTTTTCTTCTTTCTTCGGCGAAAAGATTCTGAACCTTGTCCATCAAGGCTTTTGTACGGGGAGTAGCACCGGCAAGGAAACTGCTGTCTCCAATATATTCTTTGTAATTTGACTGAATGAAGTCGCGGACATTTATTTCATTTTTCCAGAGTGTTCCGTTAAAACCGTTCCAATTCGTATGTTCCATATATATTCTCCTTTCGTGCAAATATGTTTTTAGAATAAAAAAGGGCAATCAGCAACAAAGGCTGAATCACCCCGATGGTTTGCCGGAAGTGGCAAAGTTATGTGTGAGAAAAGTCACAAAACCATCAGCAACACTTAGATATACTATATGTTGTGTTGCCATTATACAATATATAGCTTATTTTGTCAATATACAAAGTAAAAAAACTTTTACAACAGAACTTGAAGATTGACATATATTTTTATATTTGATAAAATTTGTAGTGATCAAAAACTACTTTGTGGAAGTGATTTGAATGAAGATAATTTTTCACTATCTTAAAAGATTTTACGGTCGTATGACGGTTGGACTTATAATCAAAACTACGGGTACGATTGTAGAACTTTTTCTTCCTTATATACTGAGCCATATTCTCGGTAATGTAAATAATTTTAATGTTAAAAATATTCTGTTCTGGGGACTTCTTATGATCTTATGTGCAGTAACAGGATGTGTATTCAATATTATTGCAAACAGAATGGCTGCACGCGTATCAAAGAATTTTGCAGAAAATATGCGTAAAGATCTGTTCAGAAAAACGTTGAGACTGTCAGCAACCCAAACTGATAAGTTTACAATTCCGTCTCTTGAATCGAGAATCACAACAGATACATATCACGTTCATCACTTCATAAATATGATTCAGAGAATGGGTGTAAGAGCACCGATAATGCTTTTTGGCGGAATAGGGATAACTCTTTTTATGGATGCTCATCTGGCTATGGTAATGATAGCTATTCTTCCTTTTATTTTTGTAACTGTTTTTACAATTTCCAAAAGGGGCGTTCCTCCTTACTCCAAAGTTCAGAAATCTACTGATTCAATGATAAGAGTTGTAAGGGAGGATGTGCAGGGAATACGTGTAATAAAGGCTCTGTCGAAAACAGATTATGAACACAAACGTTACGACGGAGTAAATAAGATACTTGTAAAAGATGAGATACGTGCCGGTGTTATAATGGGAAGCGTAAATCCGATTATGAACTTTTTTATGAATATGTGTACAGTTGCAGTTATAGCAATAAGTTCTGTAAGAGTATCGGGAGGAGTTTCCGGTCCGGAAACGGTAATTGCTTTTATACAGTATTTTACTCATATTTCAATGGCTATGATGTCTGTTAGCCGTATGTTTGTAATGTACACAAAATGTGCAGCATCGGCGAAAAGAATTTCTGAGGTTCTTGAAACAGAGGAAGAACTTGTTATTGAATCCAAAACTGATTACCCTGATATACAAACAACTGCTCATATAAAATTTAACAATGTATTTTTTTCTTACAACGGTAAAAAGAATAATGTTGAAGGAATAAACTTTGAAATAGAAAAAGGCGGAACAATAGGAATTATAGGCGCAACCGGTTCGGGAAAGTCTACCATAATAAAATTGCTTTTAAGGTTTTACGATGTTACGGGCGGAAATGTGTATATAAACGGAGAAGATATCAGAACATTAGAGAAAGAAAAACTGTACAAAATGTTCGGTTCGGCACTTCAGTTTGATTTTTTGTATGCTGATACGATTGAAGAAAATATACGTTTCGGACGTGACATACCTGATGAAAAAATAACAGAAGCAGCAGTGATAGCACAGGCAAACGATTTTATCACGGCGTTTCCGGACGGATATTCCCATACGCTTTCACAACACGGTACAAATATTTCCGGTGGACAGAAACAAAGAATTCTTATATCCAGAGCAATAGCGGCAAAGCCGGATATACTTATACTTGACGATAGCTCCTCGGCGCTTGATTATAAAACTGATGCGGCGCTCAGAAAGGCTTTGAGTGAAAATATGAGCGAAACAACGGTAGTTACTGTTGCACAGCGGGTGAGTTCGGTTAAAAATTCTGATCTTATAATTGTACTCGATGAAGGTAAAATTATAGGAATGGGAACTCACGAAAAGCTTCTTCGTGAGTGCAGAGAGTACAAAGAAATCAGCGATTCTCAGATGGGAGGTGCTTTTGTTGAGTAAAAGAGAAAATATCCAAAGAGATACAAAAGCAATTTTCCTGCGTCTGTGCGGATATGTTTTTAAGCATTGGCAGTTGTTCCTGCTGGCAATACTTCTTACTTTGGTTTCAAATCAGCTCGCTCTTCTGGGACCAAAGTATTCCGGAGAAGCTATTGATGCCATGACTTTGGCTGGAGGAGTAGATTTCAAAACAGTAAGAGAAAGCGTAGTAAAAATGCTGTTATGTTATGTTTCTTCAGCAGTTCTGTCATATTTGCTTGCATCGCTTATGATAGTGATAAGTCAGAAAATTGTGTATACAATGCGACGTCAGCTGTTTGAAAAGCTCACTACACTTCCGGTAAATTACTTTGATACTCATGCAACGGGTGATATAGTCAGTCATATTTCTTATGATATTGACACAATTAACAGTACGCTTTCTCATGACCTTGTGCAGATAATGACAAGCCTTTATACGGTTTTAGGTTCGCTTATTTTTATGTGGCATATATCAAAGCCTCTGATTCTTGTGTTCGTAATAACGGTGCCGTCTGCTGTATTGTTTACAAGATTTCGCGCAAAGCATATAAGACCTTTATTCAGAAAACGCTCAAAAAAGCTGGGAGAATTGAACGGATATGCTGAGGAAATGTTGTCAGGTTGCAGAACAATTCAGGCTTACGAAAGGGAAGAGGAAATATCCGGAAGGTTCAACAAACGTAATACCGATTCTATGAACGCTTATTACAAGGCGGATTATTACGGATGTACCATAGGTCCTACAGTAAATTTTATAAACAATCTTTCTATTTCGCTTGTTATGATGCTGGGGGGAATATTGTATATGTTTTCTCAAAATGGTGTTGTGACGGAAGCCTCTGTGTTTTTCATAACCCTCGGAGGAGTGGCTCAGTTTGTTCAGTATTCGAGAAAGTTTGCAGGACCAATAAACGAATTTGCTAATATTATAAATGAATTTCAGTCTGCTTTTTCTGCAGCAGACAGAGTGTTTAAAATTATTGATGAAAATCCGGAAGGAAAGGATTCCGACAATGCGGTTGTCCTTGATAATGTTGAAGGTAAGGTTGAATTCGAAAATGTAATTTTCGGATACACTCCTGATAAAACAATACTTAAAGATGTTTCCTTTGTTGCAAAACCGGGGAAGACAATCGCAATAGTAGGACCTACCGGAGCGGGAAAAACTACAATCATAAGTCTTCTTATGAGGTTTTACGACGTCAGCTCGGGAACTGCAAGGGTTGATGGGACAGACATAAGAGAAATAACCAGAAAGTCGCTAAGAAATGCATACACAATGGTTCTTCAGGACACCTGGCTTTTCCGTGGCACAATTTATGATAATATAGCTTACGGAAGGGAAGGTGCAACCTTTGAAGAAGTAAAAAAAGCGGCAAAAGCTGCAAGAATAGACAGTTATATCGAAAGCTTACCCGAAGGATATAACACAATACTTACCGATGACGGAGTGAATATTTCAAAAGGACAGAGACAGCTGATAACAATTGCAAGAGCAATGATATCCGATTCTCAGATGTTAATTCTCGATGAGGCTACTTCTAATGTAGATTCAAGAACTGAAATTAAAATTCAGGAAGCTATGGCAGAGTTGATGAAGGGGAGGACGTGCTTTGTTATAGCTCACCGTTTATCAACTATCAGAAATGCCGATCAGATTCTGGTGCTTCAGAATGGGGAAATCACAGAGGTTGGAAACCACGATGAGCTTATGAATAATGGCGGTTTTTACAGTACGTTATATAATTCACAATTCAACTAAAAAAAGACACCTTATGGTGTCTTTTTTTAGTTGAAATAGTGTTCTTTTATATATTTGACGGCGTGTTCTTCGTTTGAACAAATAACGTCGTTACATATTTTTTTAATACCGTCCGCAGCGTTGCTGACAGCAAGTCCCAATCCGGCAGTTTCAATCATTGTGGCATCGTTCATACTGTCGCCAACGCTTATTATGTCTTTTAAATTGATGTCAAGAAGAGCAGATAGTCTTTTTAACCCGTTTCCTTTGCCGGCTTTGGATGAAAAGACTTCCAAATTATGAGCAAAGGCTTCAGCTATCAGATAGTCACCGGTTTCTTCAAGTATTTTTTTACATTCGTTGAGTTCTTTATCACTGTGAAAAAATACAGATATTACCTCAATGTTGTCGAAAGAGTAGCATAATTCGTCAAAGTTTTCAGACATTATGCCTGTTTTGGCAACTACGTTTCTGTGTAATTCTTCAACATGGTGATATTTGCACTCTTCTATACTCTGACGGGTCGCGTCAAAATAACCTTCACCATTGAATCTGACAGTCATAAGTGTTTCGTAGGAATTTAAAGTGTCAAGAAGAAATTTTGCCTGAGTTTTAGGAATACATTCAGAAAAGGTTTCGCCTGTTTTTCTATCTAATATAACCGCTCCGTTTGAATAAATGATATATCTGATTCCCGGTATATTCAACACTTCTTTCGGAGTTTCTCCGAGGGTTCTTCCTGAAGATGGAACAAAATGTATTCCTTTGCCTGAAAGCTCTTTTATGGCGTTGATGTTTTCGTTACTGACTTTTGATTGGTTGTTTAAAAGTGTTCCGTCAAGGTCGCTTATAATTATTTTGTATTTACTCATATTTACCTCCGAAGTAAATTCGGTTTATTATATCATAACAATTTAGTCAATACAAGAAGAAAATAAAAACAAAAGAGCTAAAATTTGATTTCTTTGCCAAATAAAAAAGACACCGTTTGGTGTCTTTTTTATTTGGCGGAGAAGAAGGGATTTGAACCCTTGCACGGGAGTTACCCGCCTACCGCATTTCCAATGCGGCCCCTTCGGCCAGCTTGGGTACTTCTCCTTATGTCAACTTTATTATGATACTATAAAAATCAAAAAAAATCAATAGTTATTTTAAAATTTGTTCATATTTGATTTTTGTTTTACCTAAAAATTTACCGGTATCGGCAACAATAAGCTTTTTCTCCGGGCAGTCACTAAGTGTAATATTTTCAAATCCGTTTTTTCCGTGAACAGAAATAACTGTTTCAGAAGACATAGGCAGTCTAAGGGATCTGATTTTATAAAGAGTTTTGATTTTGTCAAGAATTTCTGACTTTTTCATAATAAATCCTTTCAATATGTAGCAAAATTTCATAAAAATCCCGCCCAATCGTTATCTCGGCTAATTTTTAAACCTGTTACCACAGGTGGGTTCAGTCTCGACTGCTTATCGGTCCCATACGGCCATAAAGGCGGTGGGCATGCAAGCTACAGCCGAAGTCCACGATCCCTTATTATAAGTGTTGGTTCAAAACACGAACCGAGTTCAACACAAATTGGGCAGGTAAAATAATTTTATTCTTCCTCTTCAACAGATTCGAGGTATTTGTCGAAAACCTTTTGAGCTTCATCGTCGTCTTCTATACCTACTAAAATTTCGTTGTCATCTTCATCGTTTTCAAATTTAAGAATCACAACGCCGTCGTCAGGATTTTCAACGGGGAGGAGAAGTACGTATACATTCTCGTCCATTTCTATCGTGTCAATATGTTCAAATTCAACCTCTTTACCTTCGTCATCGGTAAGAAGTACTGTGTTTTTTTCTTCCATTTCAATTCTCCTTTACGGTATAAATTTTACAATAAAATAATATGTATGTCAATGGTTAATTGCGGTTATTTTGTGTTGGTGTTATCTGAAATAACTGTAGGAACAATAATTGCAAGAACAAGGCATACCAAACCGTGCAGGAAGTTCTGCATTCTTGAAGTGCCTATTAAATTAAGTATATTTGAAGCAAACATTGCTAATGAAAAGATTCCGTAAAGCCATACAAAGGAACCCTTGTTTCCCTTTATTATGCTCATTGCCGATAATACTATACCTGCAAGAAACAAGATAGCAGCTTCTGTGTACATTACTGCGAGCAGATTGTTTGCCTGACTCTTGATAACGAAAGACAAGATCGCCGGTACAACAAAAAGAACAGGTACTGCGATATTGTATATTAAGCTTTTGTTGAAGTGTTTCTTTACGGCAAGAACGTCTGAATAACTCAGAGCGAAAACTGCAAAAACGGAATTTGCCGCCGCTGTTATGAGTGTGAAATAATTAGTGGAAGTAATGGCAAAAGTCAAGCTTCCTGCAAAATTTATTGTATTTAAAGCAACAAGTCCGACTGAAAGTAAAAACTTTTCTGTTTTGTCGATTGTTTTGAAGTGTACCATCGCAAATGCTGATGATATAATGAGGATTACATAGAAAAATACATAAATCCAGTTTGTTGCAGTTAAATCATACTGCATATAATAAAGACTGACTGTACAGAGTACAGCGAGAAGTGCACAAATTACCGTAACAGGCATTATGCTTTGAGCGTTTTTAAAAAAGTTCTTCATAAGTTTATCCTTTCTCTTTTTGTAATAATTATATTATACAGTAAATTTTGAAAATTTCAATATAAATTTCATTTGTAAAAGATAAAAATCATATAATTTTCTTGGTGATTGTATGAAAAAGTCCACATTTTTAAAAAATAAGTACTGTTATATTATTTTGTTTATTAACGTAGCGTTTATCCTTCTTTATCAGTTTGAATCCCGCGGTGCTTTTCTTGAAAGTCCGTTTCCAGGAAAGGGTTATCTGTGGTGTTCTGTGCCGGCAGTTTTTATTCTGAATCTTTATGTCAGTGATTTGTTTCTTAAAATGAAAGCAATACTTGTGTTTACCTTTTTGCCCAACTTAATCTTCGGGAGTTTTGGAGCATATTATAATATTTTTTCATCATTCTTTAATTCGGCTGTTTATCTGTTACTTTCATCAGCAATAAGTAATGCAACCCTGAAATGCTGCACAAAGACAAAAAATGCTTTTGGTTTCACTGTTTTTTTACATACGGGTGCAAGTGTGATTTTATATCTGATTTCTTACACAAAACTATTGAACTCATTTGAAAAGGTATTTTTAATTTCACCTCTTGGCAGATTTATGGTGCTTGATGTGTGCGGGATTAGTTTTCCGGAGTTGATTTTTTATTTTCTTTTGATAATTGTACTGAATCTTGAAAAGTTTAACAGGGACAAGATTTGCATTATGCTGACAATATTTGCGTGCTTTTGGATTACTTCCAATGTTTCGGCAACTGAAAAATTACCGGATATCAGATATATAAAAAATATAGAACTTGAATTTTCTGTGTATGATGATTATGCGATTTTTTACGGGAATAAAATAAATACGAAATGTAAGTACTCGGATGATAAGGAAGCTGCTTATAATTTCCTGGCAAAGGCGAAGAATTATAAAGAAACGGGAGTAACTTTAAAAAACGGAAGGGATAAGTATTTTGATGTTTCCGTTATTTTAACTACAAATGAAAATCTACATATTAAATATACAGTCAGAAATGTAAGCGTGATGTATACAGAAAAAGAACTTGAAGAATTAAGAAAAAGCAAAGACGCAATAAAAAACAATCCGATATTCAAAACTGAAAGAGTAAATTTTTTTACTGTTAACGATGAAATTCCTGATATGAATATGTACAGGCTTATTGAATGTATAAAAAAAGATGTGAGAGAAAATCACATAAACCGGGTTATTCTGTATGATGTGAAGTTTCACGAGATAAGGTGGGGAAGAGCACTTAAAACACTTTGTGTATCGGTAGGAGACAATGATTATAATACGCTTAAGTATATTTATTCCTGCAAGGATTATAACGAACATACCAAAATACCGGAAAGACTGCGGAAATATTTCGTCGGGTTTAATGTTTTACCCGGCTCTGACTTTTATGAGCTTATGAAAGAAAAGGAATACAAAAGAGAGGCGGGATATGTTTGCCTGAATTTGCTTCCGCTATCATCTCAAACCAGGTTTTCTGCGTTTTATGTTCCGTATACGAAATTTGTATATTTACCGGAACCTAAAACAAAAAATGGAACAGTATTTATAGAATACAAATAATTTGCAAAAAAGTTAATTCAATTGTTGACAAGCCTTCCTTTTTGTGGTAGAATAGACTTCTAATATTATGTATATTGGTGTTATATGCCTTTATGTAAGATAAAAAGTATATATCAGTCGGAATTTTCATTCATATCTGGAACGGAAAGGGTTGACCTAAAGCCTTTCAACTATGTTCAGGATGATTATTAGACAGCATCAATGGCAATAAATTAAAATTTAAACGAGGTGAATTTTTTTATGATGCCACATGAAATCAAACTGGGTAAAAATACCAGAATGAGCTACTCTAAAATCAATGAAGTTTCTGAAATGCCAAATCTTATAGCGGTACAGAAGAATTCATACAAGTGGTTTCTTCAGGAGGGCTTGAGAGAGGTATTGAGAGATGTTTCTCCTATTACTAACTTTTCAAGTAAAGAGGAACAGGAAAATACCTGTAAGTGGTTTTTGTCAGAAGAACTGTTCAGCAAAGTTTTCAGCAAGTCAAAGATTGATGACCTTTCTGATAAACTTGTGCTTGAGTTTATTGATTATTCCTTGGATGACACAACCAAGTATACTCTCGATGAATGCAGAGAAAGAGATGCAACATATGCGGCTCCTTTGAGAGTTACAGTAAGACTTATCAATAAAGATACCGGCGAGGTAAAGGAACAGACAATATTTATGGGTGATTTCCCTCTGATGACTGATCAGGGAACTTTTGTGTACAACGGAGCTGAGAGAGTTATTGTCAGCCAGTTGGTAAAATCACCGGGTATTTACTATGCTGATGATTATGATAAGGCAGGTAATAAATTATTCAATGCAACTGTTATCCCTAACAGAGGTGCGTGGATTGAATATGAAACCGACACAAACAACATTTTTTCTGTAAGGGTAGACAGAACAAGAAAGCTTCCTGTTACTGTTCTTATCAAGGCTCTTGGTCTTGGAAACTCAACAGAAATAACAGATATGTTCGGTGAAGAAGAACTTCTTCTCAACACTTTGAGTAAAGACCCTACAAACGGAACGGAAAAAGCTCTTGAGGAAATTTATAAGAGATTAAGACCGGGCGAACCTGCAACTCTTGAAGGTTCTGCAAAACTTCTCGGTTCACTTTTCTTCGATGCCAAGAGATATGATCTTTCCAGAGTAGGAAGATATAAATTTAATAAAAAGCTTTCGCTTCGTGAAAGAATTATCGGCTATACTCTTATGGAAGATGCTGTAAGCCCGGTAACAGGTGAAATTGTTTTATCTAAAGGCGATGCAGTAAACGAAGAGAATATGCTTGAGCTTGAAAAGAACGGTATTACAAGAGTTGTTCTTAATATAGAGGAAAGACCTGTAATCGTTTTCTCAAACGGAACTGTTAAAGCGGATTATTTCCTTGATTTTGATCCTGCAGAAGTAGGAATCAATGAAGAGGTAAGATTCAGCACTCTTATGAATCTTATCGAAGAAGCAGAAGGCGACGAAAAAGAACTTAAGCTTATTATAGAAAAGAACCTTGATATTCTTATTCCAAAGCATATTATGGTTGAAGATATTTTCTCATCTATCAACTATATATTGAATATGAAATACGGCATAGGTTACACAGATAACATTGACCATCTCGGTAACAGAAGATTAAGAGCTGTAGGCGAACTTTTACAGAATCAGTTCAGACTTGGTTTTTCAAGAATGGAAAGAGTTGTAAGAGAAAGAATGACAATTCAGGATCTTGATGTTATCACACCTCAGGCATTGATAAACACAAGACCTGTAATTGCAGCTATAAAAGAATTCTTCGGTTCATCTCAGTTGTCTCAGTTTATGGATCAGCCCAACCCTCTTGCAGAGCTTACTCATAAGAGAAGACTTTCAGCATTGGGACCCGGTGGTCTTTCAAGAGACAGAGCCAGCTTCGAGGTTCGAGATGTACATTATTCTCATTACGGAAGAATGTGTCCTATTGAAACTCCTGAAGGTCCTAATATCGGACTTATAAACTCTCTTGCAACTTATGCAAAGGTAAACACATACGGATTTATCGAAGCTCCTTACAGAGTTGTTAAAGACGGTGTGGTTACTGATGAAATTGTTTATATAACTGCAGATATAGAAGACGGAAAAATTATAGCGCAGGCAACGGAGCCTCTTGATGAAAATAACAGATTTGTTGCTAAAAAGATTATAGCAAGAAAACAGGACGACATGGTTGAAGTTGCTCCTGAAAAAATTGATTATATGGATATTTCACCAAGACAGGTTGTATCTGCTGCTACAGCGATGATTCCTTTCCTTGAAAACGATGACGCATCCCGTGCACTTATGGGATCAAACATGCAGCGTCAGGCGGTTCCGTTGATTAAAACTGAATCTCCTATCATCGGTACAGGTATGGAATACAGAGCGGCTATGGACTCAGGTGTAGTTGTATGTGCAAAAGAAGACTGTACGGTTTTGAAAGTTGCTGCCGATAAAGTAGTTGTAAGAGAAGAACCTACAGGTGAAATCAGAACATACAATATCCTTAAGTTCCAGCGTTCAAACCAGGGAACATGTATCAATCAGAGACCTGTTGTAGAAGAAGGCGAATTCGTTAAGAAAGGTGACATTATTGCAGACGGCCCTGCAACAGATAACGGTGAAATAGGTCTCGGTAAAAATATTCTTATCGGGTTTATGACCTGGGAAGGTTATAACTACGAGGATGCTATCCTTCTTAATGAGAGACTTGTTAAGGAAGACGTTCTTACATCTATTCATATTGAAGAATATGAAACTGATTCAAGAGATACAAAGCTTGGTGCAGAAGAAATCACCAGAGATATTCCAAACGTAGGTGATGAAGCATTAAGAGATCTCGATGAAAGAGGTATCATAAGAATCGGTGCAGAGGTTAAACCCGGAGATATTCTTGTTGGTAAGGTTACACCTAAAGGTGAAACTGAACTTACTGCTGAAGAAAGACTTTTAAGAGCTATCTTTGGTGAAAAGGCAAGAGAAGTAAGAGATACTTCTCTCAGAGTTCCTCACGGTGAAGCGGGTATAATTGTTGATGTAAAAGTATTTACAAGAGAAAATGGAGACGAGCTTGCTCCGGGAGTAAATCAGGTAATCAGATGTTATATAGCGCAGAAGAGAAAAATTTCTGTCGGCGATAAAATGGCAGGTAGACACGGTAATAAAGGTGTCGTTTCAAGAATTCTTCCTGAAGAAGATATGCCTTTCCTTCCGGACGGAACTCCGCTTCAGATTGTACTCAACCCTCTCGGCGTTCCTTCCCGTATGAACATTGGACAGGTACTTGAAGTTCACCTCGGTTATGCTGCAAAAGCACTCGGATGGAAAGTTGCAACACCGGTATTTGACGGTGCACATGAATCGGATATTCAGGAAGCACTTGAAAAAGCCGGATATGATAAGAGCGGTAAATCAACGCTTTATGACGGAAGAACAGGCAGAGCTTTTGACAATAAAGTTACTGTTGGTTATATGTATATGCTTAAATTACATCACCTTGTTGATGACAAGATTCACGCACGTTCAACAGGTCCATACTCACTCGTTACTCAGCAGCCTCTCGGAGGTAAAGCTCAGTTCGGTGGACAGAGATTTGGTGAAATGGAAGTCTGGGCTCTTGAAGCATATGGTGCTGCGTATACACTGCAGGAAATTCTTACAATTAAATCAGACGATGTAGTGGGTCGTGTTAAAACTTACGAATCAATTGTTAAAGGGCTTAATGTTCCTAAGCCGGGTGTTCCTGAATCATTTAAAGTATTGATCAAGGAATTACAGAGCTTGTGTCTTGACGTTAAAGTTCTTGACAAGAACAATGAAGAAATCGACCTCAGAGAGTATGACGAAGATGTTGATGCTCCTGAAGTTACACCTGAAATTCTCGAAGACATCAAGAAAACAGTCGAGCAGAATATGATGAACGGCGAAGAAATTGTTGAAGATACCATCGAAGAAGAGGAAGATATTTTCGATGAAAAAGTTATTTTCGACGGAGGACTTGACGTTATTGATGAACTTCCTGAAGATTAATTCTAATTCAAAGTTTTAACATGCAATCGCATGTTCCTGATAGAAAGGACTGAAACACACTATGGAAATTGAAAAGTCTACAGAAAAATATTCATTTGAAGCAATAAAAATCGGTCTTGCATCTCCTGAAAGTATCAGAAACTGGTCAAAAGGGGAAGTAAAAAAACCGGAAACTATAAATTACAGAACTCTTAAACCTGAACGTGAAGGTTTGTTTTGTGAAAAAATATTCGGACCTACCAAGGACTGGGAATGTCACTGCGGTAAGTATAAGAGAATCAGATATAAAGGAATTGTCTGCGACAAGTGCGGTGTTGAAGTAACAACCGCTAAGGTTAGACGTGAAAGAATGGGACATATTGAGCTTGCAGCTCCCGTTTCCCATATCTGGTATTTCAGAGGAATTCCTTCAAGAATGGGTCTTCTTCTTGATATGTCTCCTAAGGATCTTGAAAGAGTTCTCTATTTTGCAAATTATGTTGTTATAGAAGCAGGAAAAACTCCACTTGTTAAAAAACAGCTTCTTGATGAAAATGAATACAGAGAAGCTTATGAAAAATACGGTTCAAAATTCAAGGCAATGATGGGCGCAGAAGCAATTAAATTGCTTCTTAAAGAAGTTGATCTTGATGCTTTGTCTGAAGAACTCAAAGAAGATCTTGAAGACAGCGCAGGTCAGAAAAGAGTAAAATTGATGAAACGACTTGAAGTTGTTGAATCATTCAGACACTCAGGAAACAAACCGGAATGGATGATTCTTGATGTTGTTCCTGTTATTCCGCCGGATTTGAGACCTATGGTACAGCTTGATGGTGGCAGATTTGCAACATCAGATCTTAACGATTTGTACAGAAGAGTTATTAACAGAAATAACCGTCTTGCAAAACTGCTTGAACTTAAAGCCCCTGACATTATCGTAAGAAATGAAAAGAGAATGCTTCAGGAAGCAGTTGATGCTCTTGTTGATAACGGCAGACGCGGAAGAGCGGTTACCGGCCCCGGAAACAGAGCTCTGAAATCACTTTCTGATATGCTCATAGGTAAGCAGGGTAGATTCAGACAGAACCTTCTCGGTAAACGTGTTGACTATTCAGGACGTTCGGTTATCGTAGTAGGACCTGAACTTAAAATTTATCAGTGCGGTATTCCGAAGGAAATGGCAATTGAATTATTTAAGCCATTTGTTATGAAGAGACTTGTTAAAAACGGTCTTGCGCTGAATATAAAAAATGCAAAAAGAATGGTAGAAAGAGTTCGCCCGGAAGTTTGGGAAGTTCTTGAAGACGTTATCAAAGAGCACCCTGTTCTACTTAACCGTGCTCCTACACTTCACAGACTTGGTATTCAGGCATTTGAACCTGTTCTCGTTGAAGGCAGAGCTCTTAAACTTCATCCGTTGGTATGTACAGCTTATAATGCCGACTTTGACGGCGACCAGATGGCTATCCATCTTCCGCTTTCAGCAGAAGCTCAGGCGGAAGCAAGATTCCTTATGCTTTCTGCAAACAACCTCCTGAAGCCTCAGGATGGTAAACCTGTTACTGTACCTACTCAGGATATGATTCTTGGTGCATATTATCTTACCCTTGTAAAACCGAAGGAAGTTAAAATTATCAATGCAGGAGATACAGAATTTGAAGTTGGCCAGGTTGTAAATTATCTTTCTTCAAATGCAGGTCTCCCGGGGCTCAAGTACATCAATATGAAACTTGAAGCTGAAGGTAAAAAGCCTGCAACATTTAAGGAAGATGGCTGCTTTGAAGGTGAAAAAGGAGAAGGAAATGTTTTCGTTTCTCCGGAAGAAGCACTTCTTGCTTATGATAATGATGCGGTAGGAATTCACGCACCTATCAAAGTAAGAGTTTCAAAGGTATTCGACGGAGTTACAATTCCCGGTATTATCGATACAACTGTTGGTAAAATTATATACAATCAGAATGTTCCTCAGGATATCGGTTTTGTTAACAGAAACGTTAACATAGAAGAATATCTTGCAATGAAAGCTGATCTTGATAAGCTTAATATTGAACTTGGCGGTAAGCTTACTGCTAAGGCTAAAAAAGAAAAGCTTGTGCTTAAAGTTGAGCTTGAAGATAAAGTTAATGATTGCACTAAGAGATTACTCGGATATGAAATTGATTTCCTTACCGGAAAGAAACAGCTTTCAAAAATTGTTGATTACTGTATTAAAACGCACGGCACTGCACAGGCAGCAGAAACTCTTGATAAGATTAAGGCTGTAGGTTATAAGTATTCAACAAGGGGAGCTATTACTATTTCAGTATCTGATATTCTTGTGCTTAAAGAAAAAGAAGAAATCATTGCTGAAACCGAAAAAGAAATAGAAAGTATAACCAAGCAGTTCAGAAGAGGTCTTATCGACGATGAAGAACGTCATAACCTTATTGTTGAAGCTTGGATGAAGACAAATGAACAGATTGGTCAGGAAATTCTTAAGAATCTTGATAAGTACAATCCTATCTTTATGATGGCAGATTCCGGTGCCCGTGGTAGTATCAGCCAGATCAGACAGCTTTCCGGTATGCGTGGACTTATGGGTAAGACAGACGGTGGTGCGATGGAAGTTCCTATTAAAGCTAACTTCCGTGAAGGCCTCAACGTTCTTGAATTCTTCTCATCATCTCACGGTACCAGAAAAGGTCTTGCAGATACAGCTCTCAGAACAGCTGACTCAGGTTACCTTACAAGAAGACTTGTAGACGTAGCACAGGATGTTATTGTTCGCGAAGAGGATTGCGGTACAGAAGATTATGTAATTTTAAGAGAAATCAAAGACGGAAACGCTGCTCTTGAAAAGCTCGAAGAAAGACTTCTCGGAAGAACAGCGGCTGAAGACGTTGTAAATCCTGCGACCGGTGAAATCATCATTGCTAAAAACTCAATGATCAATGACGATATTGCAAAAGAAATCGTTGAAGCAGGTATTGAAGAAGTTAAAGCACGTTCAGTTCTTACCTGTAAAGCTAAAGTTGGAATCTGTACAAAATGTTATGGTGCAAACCTTGCATCGGGTACAGAGGTTAACATTGGTGAAGCTGTTGGTATTATTGCAGCTCAGTCAATCGGTGAACCCGGTACACAGCTTACAATGAGAACGTTCCATACCGGTGGTGCCGCATCAGGCGATGATATTACTCAGGGTCTTCCTCGTGTAACTGAATTGTTTGAAGCAAGAAAACCAAAGGGTGTAGCTATTATTTCTGAAATAAAAGGAAAAGTAAGAATTGACGATTCCGGAAGACTAAGAAAAATCATAGTTTCAGGAGAGGAAGAAGACAAGACATACGAAATTCCTTTCAATGCGAGAATCAAAGTTTCGGAAGGAGAGGTAATAGAAGCAGGTAGTCCTCTTACAGACGGTTCTATAAATCCTCACGACCTTCTTGAAATTATCGGTCCTGATGCAGTTCATGCTTATATAGTAAGAGAAGTTCAGAAGGTTTACCGTATGACCGGTGTTGATATCAATGACAAACACATTGAAATCATCGTAAGACAGATGATGAAGAAGGTAAGAATTGAAGATGCCGGAGATAGTAAGTTCCTTCCGGGCTCACTTGCAAATATACTTGAAGTTAAATTTGCAAATGAAGAACTTGAAGCTGAAGGCAAAAAACCTGCAACCTACGTTCAGGAGCTTCTTGGTATAACGAAAGCATCTCTTGCAACAGACAGCTTCCTTTCTGCTGCATCATTCCAGGAAACAACAAGAGTTCTTACTGATGCTGCAATCAAAGGAAAAATTGACCCGCTTAACGGTCTCAAAGAAAATGTTATTATCGGTAAACTTATTCCTGCCGGTACAGGTATTACCCAGTACCATTCTGTTGAAGTAGCTCCCGTGAAGGTTGTTAACGAAATTCAGGGTGAAGAAATGCTTGAAACTGAGGCAAATGAAGAAAACGAATAAATAACTCTTGACAAATTTGTCAATTTAAGTTACAATATATCGGAGTGAGTGCAAACCTAAGAATGTAAAAGTTTTTAGGTTTGTTACTTGCGTTGTTTGGAAAATGTGATTCAGAATGTTGTAATAGTACATCTACGTTTAAATTACGAAAGGAAAGGTATATATAAATGTTTGGCGAAGGAGACAGGCTTTGCATTGGATTAAAACAGTCAAAAAAAGCCATTACAGCATCTCAGGCAGACAGGGTTTATATTGCCCATGATGCAGATTCTGAAATCAGGGATGAAATTAAGTCACTTTGTATGAAAGCTGATATTCCTTTTAATTTTCAGTATACAATGCAGGAACTTGGTGAAGCCGGTGGAATTAAGGTTTCAGCTGCAGTTGTTACTGTACTTAAATAGTTATGAAGCGAAAGCTTTATATAAAAAATTTATATACGGAGGTGAAATATATTGCCAACCTTTAACCAGTTAGTTAGAAAGGGTCGTCAGACTTCTGCAAATAAGTCTACAGCTCCTGCACTTTTGAAAGGATTTAACTCTATCAAAAAAACTATGGTAGACCAGAATTCTCCTCAGAAGAGAGGCGTTTGCACTTATGTTAAGACTATGACACCTAAAAAGCCTAACTCAGCTCTCAGAAAGATTGCCAGAGTAAGATTGTCAAACGGTATCGAAGTAACATCTTACATTCCGGGTATCGGACACAATCTTCAGGAACATAGCGTTGTTCTTATCAGAGGCGGAAGAGTTAAAGATTTACCTGGTGTGCGTTATCATATCATCAGAGGTACACTTGATACTTCAGGTGTTGCTAACAGAAACCAGAGCAGATCTAAGTACGGTGCTAAGAAACCGAAAAAGAAATAACTAATAATGAATTAAGGTAGTGCTTCAGGCATTTTATATATATTTAATGCCACATAGCACAACGGGTTATATTGAATAATCCGAGTACCTGTGATTTGTTTATCACACTAAAGGAGGGAAGTAACGTGCCAAGACGTGGCTTTATTGCAAAAAGAGAGGTTATGCCCGATCCTATGTATAATTCAGTTGTTGTTACAAGACTTATCAACAACATTATGCTTGACGGTAAAAAGGGCGTAGCTCAGAAAATTGTTTATGATGCATTTGAAATTATTGCTGAAAAGACAGGTAAAGATGCATTGGAAGCTTTTGAAGAAGCTATGAATAACATTATGCCGGTATTGGAAGTTAAGGCTAGAAGAGTCGGCGGTGCAACTTATCAGGTTCCAATGGAAGTTAGACCTGAAAGAAGACAGACACTTGGTCTCAGATGGCTTACAACTTATTCAAGAGGTAGAAACGAAAAAACTATGCGTGAAAGATTAGCAAACGAAATTCTCGATGCTATCAATAACACCGGTAATGCAGTTAAGAAAAAAGAAGATACACACAAAATGGCAGAAGCAAACAAAGCATTTGCTCACTATCGTTGGTAATCTTGTGCGAAAACTTTACAGTTTTTGGCATATTTCTTACTGGAAATATTCATAATATCTTTGAAAGGAGGAAAATGTGAATTATGGCTAGACAATATTCACTTGAAAATACCAGAAATATTGGTATCATGGCTCATATCGATGCAGGTAAAACAACCACCACCGAAAGAATTCTTTACTACACAGGTCGTATCCATAAAATGGGTGAAACACACGACGGTGCAGGAACAATGGACTGGATGGTTCAGGAGCAGGAACGTGGTATTACTATCACATCTGCTGCAACAACCTGTTTCTGGAAAGGTATGAGAATTAATATAATCGATACCCCCGGACACGTTGACTTTACAGTTGAAGTTCAGCGTTCATTGAGAGTACTTGATGGTTCTGTAACCGTTATGTGCGCAAAGGGTGGTGTTGAACCGCAGTCTGAAACTGTTTGGAGACAGGCTGATGATTACAAAGTACCGAGAATGATATACGTTAACAAAATGGATATCATGGGTGCTGACTTCTACAATGTAGAAAAGATGGTTCATGAAAGACTTAAGGCTAATGGTGTTCCGATTCAGCTTCCTATCGGTGCTGAAGATGAATTTAAAGGAATTATCGACCTTATGACTATGAAAGCAGAAGTATACTATGATGAAATGGGTATGCAGTACGGCGAGGAAGAAATTCCTGCTGATATGATGGCAAAAGCTGAAGAATACCACAACAAAATGGTAGAAGCTATCTGCGAAACAGATGAAGATCTTATGATGAAGTATCTTGAGGGCGAAGAAATCACTGTTGCTGAACTTAAAGCAGCTTTGAGAAAAGCTACTATCAACAACGAAATCGTTCCTATGCTTTGCGGTACTTCATACAGGAATAAAGGTGTACAGCTTCTTCTTGATGCTGTTATCGATTATATGCCTGCACCAACTGATGTTGCTAACATCAAAGGTGTTAATCCTGAAACAGAAGAAGAGGAAGAAAGACCTTCTTCAGACGACGAACCATTTGCAGCTTTGGCATTCAAAATTGCTACTGACCCGTTCGTTGGTAAAATCTGCTTTTTCAGAGTTTACTCAGGGTCTATAAATGCAGGCTCATACGTCCTCAACTCCTGCAAAGGAAACAGAGAAAGACTCGGAAGAATTCTTCAGATGCATTCAAATCACAGAGAAGACATCGAAACTGTTTATTCCGGTGATATCGCAGCAGCTGTTGGTCTCAAAAACACAACAACAGGTGACACACTTTGCGACGAAAAACATCCTGTAATTCTCGAATCAATGGAATTCCCGGAACCTGTTATTAACGTTGCAATTGAACCTAAAACAAAAGCAGGTCAGGAAAAGATGGGTATCGCTCTTGCAAAACTTGCAGAAGAAGATCCTACATTCAAGACCTATACAGATGAAGAAACAGGTCAGACGATTATCGCAGGTATGGGTGAACTCCACCTCGAAATTATCGTTGACAGACTTCTTCGTGAATTCAAAGTTGAAGCTAACGTAGGTGCTCCACAGGTTTCGTATAAAGAGTCTATCACTCAGACTGTTGAAACTGAATGTAAGTACGCTCGTCAGTCAGGTGGTAAAGGTCAGTATGGTCATGTTGTTATGACTATGGAACCTTTAGAGCCGGGTTCAGGTTATGAATTCGTTAATAAAATTGTCGGCGGTGCTATTCCTAAGGAATACATTCCTGCTGTTGATGCCGGTATTAAAGGCGCAATGCAGAACGGTATTCTTGCCGGCTACAACGTAGTTGACGTCAGATGTACTCTTACTTATGGTTCTTACCATGAAGTTGACTCATCTGAAATGGCATTTAAGATTGCTGCTTCAATGGCGTTCAAAGACGGCATGAAGAAAGCAAATCCGGTTCTTCTCGAACCTATTATGCAGGTTGACGTTGTTGTTCCTGATGAATACATGGGTGACGTTATGGGTGACCTTAACTCACGTCGTGGTCAGATTCAGGGTATGGAAGCAAGAAACGGTGCTCAGGCAATTCATGCTTTTGTTCCGTTGTCAGAAATGTTTGGTTATGCAACAGATATGCGTTCTAATACTCAGGGTAGAGGACAGTATACAATGCAGCCAAGTCATTTTGACCCTGTTCCGAAGAATATTATGGAAAAAATTATTGCTGAAAGAACAAAAGGCAAAGAATAAGCAAAAAACTATTGCTTTTTTTTCAAAAATAGTTTATACTAAATGTAATTAAGTTTAAAAACTCAAAATTTTTAAATAGGAGGATTTTAAAATGGCTAAGGAAAAATTTGAAAGAAATAAGCCACATGTTAACATTGGTACCATTGGTCACGTTGACCATGGTAAAACAACCCTTACAGCTGCTATTACAAAAGTATTGGCACTTCAGGGTAAAGCACAGTTCGAAGCTTATGATATGATCGATAAAGCTCCGGAAGAAAGAGAAAGAGGTATCACTATCTCTACAGCTCACGTTGAATACGAAACAGAAAACAGACACTATGCACACGTTGACTGCCCAGGTCATGCTGACTACGTTAAGAACATGATCACCGGTGCTGCTCAGATGGACGGTGCTATCCTCGTTGTTTCAGCTGCTGACGGTCCTATGCCTCAGACAAGAGAACACATCCTTCTTGCTAGACAGGTTGGCGTTCCTTACATTGTTGTATTCATGAACAAAGTTGACCAGGTAGACGATCCTGAATTGCTCGAATTGGTTGAAATGGAAATCAGAGAACTTCTTAACGAATACGAATTCCCGGGAGATGATACTCCTATCGTTAAAGGTTCAGGTCTCCAGGTTCTTGAATCTACATCACAGGATCCTAACGCTCCTGAATATGCTCCAATCAACGAACTTATGGCAGAAGTTGACGCTTATATCCCAACTCCTGAAAGAAAAGCAGACCTTCCGTTCCTTATGCCTGTTGAAGACGTATTCTCAATCACAGGTCGTGGTACAGTTGCTACAGGTAGAGTAGAAAGAGGACAGCTCAACCTCAACGACGAAGTTGAAATCGTTGGTCTTACAGACGAATCAAGAAAAGTTGTTGTTACAGGTATCGAAATGTTCAGAAAGCTCCTTGACTATGCTGAAGCTGGCGATAACGTTGGTGTACTTCTCAGAGGTATCCAGAGAAACGAAATCGAAAGAGGACAGGTTCTTGCTAAACCGGGAACAATTCACCCACACAAGAAATTCAAAGGTGAAGTTTACGTTCTTACAAAAGACGAAGGTGGTCGTCATACACCATTCTTCAACAACTACAGACCACAGTTCTACTTCAGAACAACTGACGTTACAGGTGTTATCAACCTCCCAGCTGGCACAGAAATGTGTATGCCTGGCGATAACGTTACAATGGATGTTGAACTTATCACTCCTATTGCTATTGAAGAAGGACTCAGATTCGCTATCCGTGAAGGTGGTAGAACAGTAGGTTCAGGCGTTGTTACAGCTATCAACGAATAATCATTACTGATTTAAACAGACTATGCTTGCATAGTCTGTTTTTTATGTTAATTTTTCACACATACACTTTAAAATTTGCCCCTTTTCTTTTGGCGGTTATTGTGGTAAAATTTACTATAAGGAGAGTGAGAAAATGATTTACTGCGACAATCTGGTTATCGGAAGTACATTTTTTGCTGTTGGTTTTGCCTTGAAAAACAAGAATACACTTATAATAGATAAAGCATCAAGACTTGGCTATGAATATATGGATTCTTTTGATAACAGTTTTCAGGATATAACTATTACTCTTTCAAACGATGCAAATAAATTGTATAATGAACTTAAAGACAGAAATGTAATATCTGATACTCACAAACCGATTATCTCTGCGTATGCTTCTGTTTTGAGCAGAATTGTAAAAGATAATGAGATAAATGTTCTTTTCAGAACAGTGATAGTTGATACTGATAAAACAGAAAACGGCTATATAGTTAAAATTTCTAATGTAGACGGTATAACAGAGGTTAAGTGTAAAAGAATTATAGATACGACTGCTAAAAACTATAGCAGTAAATCTTTGAATGCACTTTTGGTGAGGAACAATGAGGCTGAAGTTAAAAATCGTCGTTATATACTTGTTTCGGGTGAAAAAAGTGATATAATGTATCTTAAATTTTTTATTAAAAATAACAGCGATTTACAGAACGCCAGAAATGTGCTCTATAATTTTGTTCGTAATGAATTATGTTCAGCAAAGCTTGTTCAGACTGCGTATGAGTTTGAATATTATTATGGTAAAGTAAATACTTCGTCAGACTCATACAAAAATCCGGTTCTCTCTTTTAATGCAGGTTTGAATTATACCAAAACAGAAGAATATAAATTTGATAAAAATATTATAAAAGAGGAGTTTGAAGTTGTAGTATGCGGACTTGGAACCGCAGGTTCAATTGCTGCAGTTGTAAGCGGCGAATCAGGGGCTAAAACTTTAGGGCTTGAAACAGAAGCACTGATTGGCGGAATTCCAACTGCAGGACACGTTCTCGGATACTACTACGGGGGCGAAGGCGGAAGATATGAAGATTCCGATAAAAAAGCTTATAAAAACAACAAACACTTTGCCCTTGCAAACAAAATATTTTTTGATCATTTGCTTCCTGATGCAAAAGTTGAAGTTCTTGAAAATGAATCTGAAACAGCAGGGGTGAATATAAAATACAGAGCATTTGTATATGATGTTATTAAAGAAAAAAACAAGGTTACAGGTTTAAGGTATGTCTGCGAAAATAAGCTTTATGAGGTTCGTTGCAAATATGTTATCGATGCAACGGGAGAAGCAGATATATGTGCACTTGCGGGCGTTCATACCATCAGAGGAAGAGAAAACGATTCAAAAGTACAGCCGTTTTCTGTTTGTACAATGACGGTTGACAAAGATTCTGTTAAGAGTTATTATTGTGATAACGGCTACATTAACCCTAACTGTGCAGATGAATACTCTAAAGTTCTCATTGACACATATACACAAAAGATGTTCCTTAAACAAAAATATGATAACGAAACTTTCTTTTCTGTAATTGCACCTATGCCCGGAACGAGAGAAGGACGACATATAAAAGCTGTAAAAAATATCTCGTTTAAAGATTATCTTTCGGGTTTTAAGGGCGCAAAGCCGTTGTTTTATGCATATTCAAATATGGATACCCATGGAACAGAACACGCCTTTGAAAGTGATATATATATCGAGTGGGCAGTAGTGTCAAGATTGAGAAAAAAACTTTTTGCTGTGCCTGTGTGTGCAGAAAACCTCATTCCGGAAAATGTTGACGGAATAATTGCTGCAGGTAAGGGGATAGGCGTAGAACACGATATTTCTCCCTGTGTCAGAATGAAAAGAGATATGCAGAAATCCGGGGAAGCAGCAGCAAGGTTTGCCTGTATGTGTATAAAAGCAAATTCTGCTCTCTTGCAACTTGACTATGCTGAAATTAAAGCAGAACTTGAAAAAACAGGATGTCTTGATGAAAAAAACAATAAGACCGAATTGAATATCGGCAAACTTGAAGACGGCACCAAAATTTGTGTTAACGGTGAATGGTATAAAAATATTGATACTATCCACGAAAAAATGAAAGACAAAAAGCTTTCATCTATTGCAATATTTTCTGCATATATGCTTGATATTAGGGAAAACCTTAAAGAGTGGCTTAACGAAAATGATATTTCTTATAATGCAGTTCTTGCACTTGGATTGCTTGGCGACAAATCTGCGCTTCCTGTTTTAAGGGAAAGAGTAAAAAAACATCCTTTGATGGATACTTCGTCAAACAGAGATGATTTGCTTGATGATATGTCTGCGATTTATCTTGCAGGTAAAATGAGCGATGCAGAAAGTGTTGAAGATATAATAAACATATTTGAAAAGAGTAAAAACAATGAAATGAGAAATCAGTATCTTTTCTTCTCAATAAATGCAATAAAAAGATTCTATACAAAAGGATTTATTGAAAAAGACAGATATATAGCTCTTATAAATTCAATAGAAAATGTAAGGATATGCTTAAGTCTTACAGAGGATATTTATAATGACATAACCGAGCAGATAAAAAATTATATGAAAGAGGTGCTTTAAATGTTAAAAGGAATACCAAATCAGATTTCACCTGAGCTTCTTAAAATTCTTATGGAAATGGGTCACGGTGACGAGCTTGTAATTTCAGACGGAAATTTCCCTGCAGCATCAATTGCAAAAAGACTTGTACGTGCAGACGGATTAGGCGGAGTTGAAATTCTTAATGCAATTTTAAAACTTTTTCCGCTTGATACTTATGCAGATCCCGTTTACCTTATGGCAAAAGTTCCCGGTGATGATGTGGAAACTCCTATCTGGGACGAGTATAAAAAAGAAATATCTGAGTATTCAGATGCAGAAGTAAAATTTCTTGAAAGATTTGAGTTTTACGAAAGAGCAAAAGATGCCTACGCGGTACTGATTACAGGAGAATCGGCACTTTATGCAAACATTATTATAAAAAAAGGCGTAGTAAAATAAGAATTATAAAACCGCAGAAATTTCTGCGGTTTTATAATTATCTTTTTCCATACTAAATATTGAAGATTTTTTCTGTATATGTTATAATTGACACATACAGAATTTTATTTTATAAAATTTCCAAGAGCTAACGCTCTTTTGCGCTTTTGCGAGCACTGTGTCAATTGACGGCGTCGTAAAAATGCCCTTGCAAGCAAGCGTTTTACTCCTGGTAAATGATTTTGCGGCATCTGAATCGTGCACGAATTCTATAATGAAACGTGTATTATGAATAGTCCACAGTTACTGGTGCTGAAAATCTCATAATTTATATTAAGGAGAAAATTTATGTATACTATTTATGTAATTTTTAAATGTATTCCTGGTAAAAGGGAAGAATATATTGAAAAACTGAAATCAAAGGGAATAATTGATGAAGTAAGAAAAGAAGACGGCTGTATCAGATATGATTATTATTTTTCTGAAAAAGATGCCGATGAAATTCTTCTTATTGAAGCTTGGGAAAGCAAAAAACATCAGGAAATTCACATTGAACAGCCTCACATGGCACGTCTTCGTGAAATCAAACCGGATTATGTAATTTCAACAAAGCTTGGTGAATTTGAATTAAAATAAAACTATTTAACCGAAAGGATAATTATGAAAAAATTATTGATTTTTGACGGTAACAGTATTTTAAACAGAGCTTTTTACGGAATAAGAGTTTTGTCAAACTCAAAGGGGCAGTATACAAATGGCGTATACGGCTTTCTTAACATATTCTTTAAATTTATTGAAGAGGAAAAGCCGGATTATCTTGCGGTTGCTTTTGACCTTAAGGCGAAGACTTTCAGACATAAAATGTATGACGGATATAAGGCTCAGAGGAAGGGAATGCCTCCTGAGCTTGCTGAGCAGATGCCTTATCTTAAAGAAATTTTAAGTGCTATGAATGTTTCCTGTCTTCAGCTGGAGGGTTTTGAAGCAGATGACATAATCGGTACGGTTTCAAAACAGTGTGATGACAACGATATCAATTGTGTTATTGTTACAGGCGATAAGGATGATTTGCAGCTTGCTTCTGATAAAATAACTGTAAGACTTGTTGTGACCAGAGCCGGAACAACAACTACAACAGACTATGATTATAAAGCAGTTCTTGAAAAGATGGGAGTTACTCCTGAGGAGTTCATTTCAGTTAAAGCACTTATGGGAGACACCTCTGATAATATTCCGGGGGTTAAGGGGATTGGCGAAAAGTCTGCCTTTTCACTTATTCAGCAATACAAGACAATTGATAACCTTTATGAACATACCGATGAGTTAAAGGGTGCTCAGCAGACAAAAATTATTGATGGCAAAGATATGGCATATTTAAGCTATGGATTATCTAAAATAGACAGAAATGTTCCTGTATCCGAAAAAATTGATGATATGTTGATAAAAGAATATAATAAACCTTTACTTTATGAAAAGCTTTCAGAACTCGAACTGAAAAGTATTATAACAAAGCTTGGTCTTGAAAATGAGAGCAAATTAGAAAAGGTGGATTTTGAATTTTGCGAAATCGCTTCTCCTTCTGTAATAGAGTCGATAATAACCGATAAAATATTTTACCTCCTCAATATCGGAAAAGGTATTGAATCTATTTGCATTTATTCTGACGGAAAGATATATCGTAAAGAATTTGTAACAGCCTTTGAGGTGATTGAATACATCGAGGTTTTCTCAAAAATCTTTGGAAATCCTGATATTAAAAAAGTGTCACATGATATAAAGAAGGACATTGTATTTCTTTCACAGAATTACGGTATAGAATATTCCGGTCAAATTTTTGATACTAAAATTGCTGCATATATTCTTGAACCGTCACGAAATTCTTATGAAATTGGTGAGCTTGCAGAAGTTTATCTCAGAATCGGCGAACTTGAATGCGATGAATGTTGCGGTATACTTGAAAGTCTGGAATGTAAACTTTCTGAAGCAATAAAAGAGAATGAACAGGAAGAACTTCTGTACGAAGTGGAGTTTCCTTTGGTTTATGTTCTTGCATGTATGGAAAAAGAGGGGTTCAGGGTAAATAAGGAAAGTCTGGCAGAATTTTCAGAGATGCTTAACAAAAGAATAAGCGTACTTGAAAACGAAATTTACGATTGTGCGGGAGAAGTTTTTAATATAAACTCACCTAAACAGCTTGGGGTGATTCTTTTTGAAAAATTAGGTTTGCCTGCAGTTAAGAAAACAAAAACAGGCTATTCAACCAATGCTGATGTTCTTGAAAAGCTTAAACATAAGCATATTATTATTTCATATATAATGGAATACAGGGTTCTTGCAAAGCTTAAGTCAACTTATGCAGACGGATTGTACAATGTTATAAACGAAAGCACCGGTAAGATAAATTCAAGCTTTAATCAGACAATCACAACAACGGGAAGAATAAGTTCAACAGAACCTAACCTTCAGAACATTCCCGTTCGTCTTGAACTTGGAAGAGAAATAAGAAAAATGTTTGTTGCATCTGACGAGGATCACATTCTTGTTGATGCTGATTATTCGCAGATTGAGCTTCGTGTGCTGGCTCATATTGCAGAAGATAAAACAATGAGTGAAGGTTTTGTTAACGGGATAGATGTTCATTCCAATACTGCTTCTCAGGTATTTGGAGTGCCTATTGAAATGGTAACATCGGATATGCGATCAAAAGCAAAAGCTGTAAATTTCGGAATAGTATACGGAATAGGCTCTTTCAGCTTGTCACAGGACATTCACGTAACCAAAAAACAAGCTGATGAATATATTCAAAGCTATTTTGATAAATATACCGGTATAAAGACCTATCTTGACAACGTTGTTGAATTTGCCAGAGAAAACGGGTATGTAAAAACTCTCTTAAACAGAAGGCGTTATATTCCGGAAATAAAGGCATCAAACTTTAACCTGAGATCTTTTGGTGAAAGAGTTGCAATGAATGCACCTATACAGGGCTATGCGGCAGATATTATCAAAATTGCAATGGTAAAGGTATATAATCGTCTTAAGGCAGAAAACCTTTTGTCGAAGCTTATTTTACAGGTACATGACGAGCTTATTGTTGATGCACTGAAGAGTGAAGAAGAACAGGTAAAAAAAATCTTAAAAGAAGAAATGGAAAATGCCGTAAAACTGAATGTGCCGTTGGTTGTAGAAATGAAAAGCGGTAACAGTTGGTATGAAACCAAATAAAAGAAGGATTTATATGATTATAGGAATAACAGGGCAGAGCGGATGCGGTAAAACAACAGTTTCCGATTTGCTGAAAAATAACGGATATTTTATAATTGACTGCGATGAAATTGCCCATGACCTTATGGAAAATGATAAAAATATGCTCAGAGAAATAGAAAATGAATTCGGCAGTGAATATTTTCTCTACGGAAAGCTTGAAAGAAAAAAGCTTGGCACTTTGGTGTTCAACAATCCGGAAAAGCTAAAAATGCTGAATTCAATTACTCACAGATATATTTTAAAAAAAGTTAATTCTCTTATCGAGGGAAAAAATAAAGCTGTTATTGATGCTCCCTTACTTATAGAATCCGGACTTGATAAAATTTGCGATAAATGTATTTTTGTTTCATGTCCCTTTGAAGTGCGTTTAAACAGAATAATGAAAAGAGATAAAATTTCAAGGAAATATGCGCTATCAAGGCTTAATTCCCAGAAAAATGATGAATTTTACAAAAATAAATGTAACATTACCGTTGTCAATGACGGCAAAGCGGATATAGCTTATCAACTTAAGGAGTTTATTTAATTGAAAAAATTTTTAATTTTTTTGCTTATAATTTTAATACTTGGTTATGGGGCACACAGGTATCTTAAATATATTTTTCCGTTGGAATACAGCGAAATTATTGAACAGTGTGCAACAAACAACAATCTCGAAAAAAGTCTTATATATGCTGTGATAAAAGCGGAAAGCAATTTTAAAAGTGATGCAACCTCGCATAAAAATGCCGTCGGGCTTATGCAGATAACCAAAGAAACAGGGGAATGGTCTGCCGAAAAAACGGGAATAAAAGACTATGAGCACAGAATGTTGGTGAATCCGGAAATCAATATAAAAATAGGAACGTGGTATTTAAGTTATCTTATTTCTGAACTCAATAACGAAGATTACGCAGTTATGGCATATAATGCAGGGATAAATAACGTAAAAAAATGGGTTAATAACGGAACTATAAACATAAACAACGAAACATATACCGATATTCCCTTTGGAGAAACAAAAAAATATATTTTTAAAGTGAAAATATATAAAAGAATATACGAAATTCTTTATCAGATTTGACCTTTTATCGTTTTCGTGTTATTATGAAACAAATGTTTGTTAAATATTAACATAATCGGGGTGTGAAATGAACAAAGAGAGAAGAATGGAAATAAATACATATATCCAGACAAAAGGCGAAATCAGGTTTGATGAACTTTTGCCTATTTTTCCAAACGTTTCAGCAATGACTCTCAGAAGAGATCTTGCATATCTTGAAGCCGAACATAAAATTATAAGAACCAGAGGAGGAGCAAAATCTCTTTCTTTTGTTTCTGAAAATCTTAAGGAAGAAAAATTTCTGAAGAGTACGCTGGTACACATAGAAGAAAAAAATATTATTGCAAGAAAAGCGGTAAAGCTTATAAGGCCGGGAAGATCTGTTTTTCTTGATGCCGGGTCTACAATTCTTTGCCTTTCAAAGATGATACCTGATGAAAGATACTATATATTTACTTCTGCACCCAACGTGGCTATGGAGGTTCTGTATTCAACTTCGTCAGCTGTTAATCTTACAGGTGGAGAGCTTAACAGAGACAATCTTGCAGTTGCCGGTGCCGGCGCGGTAGATTTTATGAAAAACGTTAATATAGATATAGCTTTTATGTCTGTTCCTGGATTTTCGGAAAATAACGGTTTTTCCTGTGCAGATATAAATGACAGTCAGCTTAAAAAAGCTATTATTGAAAAAGCAGAAAAAGTTGTTATGCTTATGGACAGTTCCAAAATAGGAATAAATATGCCCTATACATATGCAAGGCTGTCTGATATAGATATTATAGTCGGTGACGGAAATCTGCCCGACAGTTTTCTTGATGAAGCTTATAATAACAATGTGGAGGTGCTGTAATGTTGTATAACAATATAAATTATGATAAAAATTCGAAAGTAATCTGGTATCCGGACAGAGGTATAAAAGCATATGTTTGTTTCAGAAAAGAATTTGAACTTGAAAATGAAGTTAAAAATGCGGAAATCAAAACTTTTGCAAATTCAAAATATGTATTGTATATAAACGGAGCTTTTGTTAAAAGAGGTATATATCCTGCTGATGAGGTACTGCAGCAGTATGATAAGATTCAGATAGGAGAATTTCTTAAGCAGGGAAAAAACGTAATCAGTTTTCTTTGTGCACCTTCAGTAAGCGGATATTCAATGCTTTTTGCTGAGGTTTCCGTCGAACTTAAGACGGGGGAACAAGTTTTCTTTTCTGCAGATAAAACCTTTAAATCAAATATCTGTAAGGCTTATGCAAACGGTGATCTGCTTAATGCCTGCGACTATGGAGAGATTTTTGATAACAGAGAATATGATACGTCCTGGCTTTTTGAAAATTTTGACGACAGTAATTGGTTTGAATGCAGCGAAAGAATGCTGTATTCAACTTCTGTTCTTAACATTGCAGAAAGAGAAATTAAAATTAAAGAAACTACAAGTAAGGCAAGAGCAATTATTTCTGCAGGTTCGGGTGTTGAATGCGCTTCAGAATTGAATTTGCTCAGACAGGTTAAAAAGGAAATAGAAACAGTAAAAGCGGGAACTCTTTATGTAATAGGCACAGACTGTGAAATAAAACCCCTTGACAAAGGATATTTCAGCTATATTCTGATTGATGTTGAGAAAGAGGTGACGGGGCTTATTAAACTTGACGTGTCCGGGTATAACTCTGATATTGTCGATGTGTGCTTTGCAAAAGAACTTAAAGATGGAGTTCCGGTAGTTAATAATGTTGCCAGATTTATTCTTGAAGATGAGGGGAATCTGCTTGAAACAAGATTTACGGAGTTTTCTTTCAGATATCTGTTTCTGATTTTCAGAAATTGTGTAAGGACAAATAAAGTGAACGATGTTTCTGTTATTCTCAGAGAACCCGATGTTAAAATAAAAAGTGAATTTACCGAAACAGAAGAAGATAAGTTAACAGTAAAAAGGCTTATGAACTGTGTTACCGACTATGTGTATAATCCGGGTAAAATGCAGGATTTTCAGAGCGGTATAAGAATAGCCAATGCCGTATACTCCTGTGCCGGAAACACAAATTACCTTGAACAATTATTGGTTACGTTTTTAAATGTTCAAAATGCAGAAGGGCTTATTCCTGAGTATGCACCCTCTCAGAAAAGAAGCTACAATGCAGAGGATACTCTTGATTTTATCAGCGCTGTTTACGGTTATTACCTGGCAAGCAAGGATAAAATGTTTCTTTTGAAAGTTTATAACAAATTGTTGTTTGCTTTCAATTGGTTCCTTGCTTATGAAAATGAAAAATGTATTCTTGAAAACGTTAAATATAACGATGAGCATATGTTTGACCTTATGCTTAATCTTAAGTATCTTAGAGCTATTAAGGCTTTACGTGAAATTGCAAGTGTTCTTTCTGAAAAAGAAACATATATTATGATTTCAAGAAAAGCGGTTAAATTAAAAAAGAACATTTTTCGAAAGTTTTACAATAAGGAGAATAGTTGTTTTGTTCGATATATTGATGAACAGGCAAGTGAATATATTTCCAAAAACGTAAATGCAGTTGCTCTTTCTGTGCTGTATGATAAAAAGAACAAGAATGCAGTTAAGGTTATAAACAGAGTGTTTGGAAATGAAAATGATGCTGAAATGCACACGTTATCTTCTTATTATCTTGATGAGTTTATCAATGCATTAAAAGTTCAAAAACAGGAAACAATTATTGAAAATGAACTTAAAAACAGAGATGACTATATTGCAAACTGCAGCATAATATGCAATAAGTAAAGGAGAAGTGAAAATGGAAAAAACTCATATGCAAAAAAAGGCGGAGGAGTTATTATATAATAATGAAAACGGTCTTGAAAAAATAAAAAAATCAGATTTGAAAAGGATAAATGAATTCAATGAAGGCTATAAAAACTTTTTATCTTCCTGTAAAACAGAAAGAGAGTGTGTATCTTTTCTTGAAGAAAGGGCTGTTAAGGCAGGCTTCGAAAAGCTTGAAAACAAAGAAAAACTCAATCCCGGAGATAAGATTTATGTAATCAACAGAGATAAATCCATAATGCTTTGTGTTATTGGAAAAAATAACATTGGTGATGGTGCAAATATGGTTGCCGCACATATAGATTCTCCAAGATTAGACTTAAAACCAAATCCTTTGTTTGAAATGGAAAATATTTCTTACTTCAAAACACACTATTACGGCGGTATAAAAAAATATCAGTGGCTTACCATGCCTCTTTCTATTCACGGAGTTGTTGTAAAAAACAATGGAGAAAAAGTAAATATTACAATAGGTGAAGAGGAAGGAGACCCGGTTTTTTGTGTTACAGATCTTTTGCCGCATCTTGCTCAGTCTCAAATGACTCAGACCGCAAGCAAATTGATAGACGGGGAAAAATTAAACGTTATTCTTGGCACGATGCCTGTTGATGACGAAAAGATAAAAGATAAAGTAAAGCTTTATACTATGTTACTTCTCAATGAAAAATACGGTATTACCGAAAAGGATTTTATTACTGCAGATATTGAGGTTGTTCCTGCATATAAAGCAAAGGATGTGGGTTTTGACAGAAGTATGGTTGGTTCATACGGGCAGGATGACAGAGTTTGCGCATATACTGCTTTTGAAGGTATTCTTGAGGTTGAGAAACCGGAAAAAACTGCAATCTGCTATCTGGTTGATAAAGAAGAAATAGGAAGCTGTGATTCTACCGGTATGAAGTCAAGATATTTTGAGGATATCCTTGCTGAAATATGCAGTAAAACCAATAAAGAATATACAGATTTACAGTTAAGAAAGGCGCTTGCTAACACAATGTGTCTTTCGGCGGACGTAACAGCAGCATTTGACCCTAATTTCCCGGAGGTTTGCGAAAGAAATAATTCTGCTTATCTTAATAGAGGTATTGCTCTTATGAAGTATTCTGGAGCAAGAGGAAAGAGTGGAACAAATGAGGCGACAGCTGAATTTACAAGAAAAGTAATTGATGTTTTTGATAAAAATGGTGTAAACTGGCAGACCGGCGAACTTGGAAAAGTGGACGAGGGAGGCGGAGGAACTGTAGCGCAGTATCTCGCAGTATTGAATATTCATGTGATAGATTGCGGAGTTCCGCTTCTTTCAATGCATTCGCCTTTTGAAATAGCATCAAAATATGATGTTTATATGGCGTATAAAGGATATAATGCTTTTTATATGGCATAAGTATTGACGGAGGTTATACATGACTCCAAAAGATATTTATAAGCATTTTGACGATTCTCTTGCAAGAGATAACCTTGCATCGGCTGATAGTGCGGATTTTGAAAAATCCGTTCAATCTGATAAAAATATTTACACAAATGAAAAAATATAGTATAATTAACTTTATCTGAAAGAAATGGAGTGTTTAACATGGAAAACGAGAAAAAACGCGGTAGTTTCACCGGAAGTCTCGGATTTGTCCTTGCGGCAGCCGGAAGTGCTGTTGGACTTGGAAATTTATGGAGATTCCCGTATCTGGCTGCTAAAGACGGTGGAGGATTATTTGTAGTTGTATATATAATTCTTGCACTCACATTTGGTTTTGCCCTTATGACAACGGAAATTGCCCTTGGTAGAAGAACAGGGAAAAGCCCTATTAACGCTTTTAAAATAGCAAACAGCAAATTTACCTGGGTAGGATATATGGGAATGTTGGTTCCTATGGTTATATTTCCATATTACTGCGTAATAGGTGGATGGGTAGCCAAATATGCATTTGAGTATATTGTTGGAAACGGTGCTGCAACTATTGACCCTACAGGTGGATTTTTCTATCAGTCTATCGGTCTTGCAAATACCATTCAGATTGCACCGATTATCTGGTTTCTTTTATTTATGTTTGTAACTGCAGTAATAGTATATTTCGGTGTTGACAAGGGTATAGAAAAATGTTCCGTTATTCTTATGCCGTTGCTTGTTGTGATAATAGTTTGTATTGCTGTTTATTCGCTTACCTTGAAAGATGCTGAATCGGGCAGAACTGCTATTGAGGGACTTAAAATTTATCTTATACCAAATCTTGAAGGTATGACATTCGGTAAATTTTTACACGTTGTTCTTGATGCGGTTGGACAGTTATTCTTCTCAATGTCCCTTGCTATGGGAATTATGATTACATATGGTTCATATACCAAAAAAGAAGAAAATCTTGTTCAGTCAGTAAACCATATTGAACTCTTTGATACCGGTGTGGCTCTTCTTGCAGGACTTATAATGATTCCTACAGTTTATTGCTTTATGGGTACTGAGGGGCTTGGTGCTTCAGGTCCCGGACTTATGTTTGTATCACTTCCTCAGGTGTTTGGTGCAATGGGGGCAATTGGTAATTTTGTGGGAGCGATGTTCTTTATTTTGGTTATCTTTGCTGCTCTTACATCTTCAATCTCAATTCTTGAAGCTGTTGTTTCAATGTTTATGGACAGAACCAGAATGAGCAGGAAAATTGCAGTATTGATATCTGTTGCAATTGGTTTTGTAGTCGGACTTGTTGTATGCTTTGGTTACAATATCTGGTTCTTGGAAATTGACCTTCCAAACGGTGCTAAAGGTCAGCAGATCCTTGATGTTCTTGACTGGGTAACAAATTATTTGTTTATGCCGATTATAGCAATAGCAACTTGTGTAATGTTTGGTTGGTTTACCGGAACAAAGTTTATTACTGATGAAGTTAAACGTAACGGGGAAAAGTTCGGACGTGAAAAACTTTACAATGTTATGGTTAAATATGTTTGTCCGATACTTTTGTTCTTTATTCTTCTTAACAGCTTTGGTGTATTGGGATAATAAAAAGTATATAAAAAATCTGAACGAATATTTTTTCGTTCAGATTTTTTTGTTAAAATACAAATACACTGTCCCAGACATCAACACCGCTGTCCTGGAAAACATCTTTTAATCTGCATCGCAAATCCTCTTTGGTGTATTCCGGTTTAAGGATTACCTGAAGGAATCCGCCACCACCTGCACCTGATATAAATTTTCCGCAAACCATATCTTCTATAGAAAAGAAAATCTGGTCTATGCAAGTATTTGTACAACCGCTGTCGAGAAGTTTTGAAAGTTCCCAATGCTCGGAAAGTAATTCGGCAAATCTTTCAATATTTCCTTTTTCAAGCTGAAATTTCATAGATGCTGCAACTTCCTGAATTTTTTCAAGCACATAAATCGCATCTTTGTTTCCTGATATATATTTGCCTACAACTTCTCTTAAAAGATTTCTTGCAAGTCTTCTTTGACCGGTGTAAATAAGAGCAAATCTTTCATTAAGTTCTTTTTTTGTCTTGGCAGATATTTTTACTTTAGTGCATTTGATATCCTGCATAAGCCCCTCTTGGGTATAGATATACTTGATTCCGTTTGTAAGTCCGCCTACCTGGTCCTGCCAACCGCCGCCGGTGCTCATTATTTGTTCCATACATAATACATATGTATACAAAGCATTTTCAGATATGTTTTCACCAAAAAATTCAAAAATTGCTTTTACACAAGCTCCGGCAAGAATGCTGCTTGTTCCGAGTCCGCTTCCTCTTGGAATATTTTTTACCTGGGTTGACAGCCTGAAACCTCCACCTATGTTTTTCAGAATTTTTGCGAGAGGGATACTGCCATCTTTAGGTACGATTCCGCAAGCAACAAGAGCTGCTTTGTGAAGAGCAAACATATCAAAGGGATTGTTGCATTCACTTATATCCTTAGTTTCTGTAACAATGCCGAAAGCATTAGAATCAGCACTTTCAAATTCAATATGCAAATCTTTGATTTTTTCTATTTCTACAATTACGGGGAGTTCTCCGTTTAAGCTTACTGCTGCATTTAAAACGGTACCTCCGTGTTCATTGCAGTAGGGAGGAGTGTCAGACCAACCTCCGCCCCAGTTCACTCTTACCGGGAGTTTTACGCATACATCATTTTTGGCAATTCTATAGTTTTCGTTATAAAATACATTTTCGTCAGATGCTTTCAGTACGGTGTTCTGAATTGATTCAAAACATTTTCCTTCGTAATATTCGTATGATTTTTTATAAGCCGATTTATTATTTCTCACTATTTTTGAAATGTAATAATAAATTCTTATTTTCAAATCAAACGGAGCTGTTTCTGCTATGATTTCAAGCTCATCAGCCTGAATCTGTGTAAGGCCTCTTCTTCCAAAGACAGAGGCAGTTTCTTCGAGACTTTTTCTTTCATCAAGCATCCTGATGAAGTTGCTTATTCTTATCTGGTTCTCAAGCATTTCTTGCCAATTCAGAATAAATTTTGTGTCAGCTTTGTTGAAACTTTCGTTAAGACTTGTTTTTGCTTTGCCGATATCATTCAGCGAATCGACAAAACTGTCGGAAACAGTGAAAGCCTTTTCGTTCCAGTAATCGTTTTCTTTAGGGTTTGTAGTTATTTTATACTTTCTTGCAACAAAGTTTCCGTCTTTAAGTTTTATGCCGTGAAGTACAGTTCCGGCAGGAACTGTAACACCGTCAAGTTCAATATTTGAAATTACACAGTTTGCTCCGATTTTACAACCGTTTTTAATAATACTGTCTTCAATGTAACTTGATGGGTCGATGGTGCAGGTTTCATCAATATAACTGTTTGAGCAGGCATATTCTCCTTTTGTTCCGCAATAAGACAATATGTTTTTTGACCAGTCAAGAAATTCGTAATTTGTGATTTCCGAAACCATAAGAGACAAAAGCTCTTTTGTGGTGCCGAAATGAATAAATTCAGCAGGGGAAAGGCTGATAAGATCAAGCCTGTATTTTCTTAAAGTGTTCCAGATGAGGGTACGACATTCTCTGAGATTTTCGGTAAAATCGCCTTCGGGTTTTTCCTTGTAGTATTGTTCCAATGTGGAGTTTTCAGCCATCGGGTAGAGAAAATCGGCATAAAAGCTTATTCTTGCTGTTTCGTTTACAAATTTATTGAACTTTGTTTCTGTGTCAATCAATGAATACAAATCTGTAAGAATGTTGCTGTTCAGAAGAATCGCGCCGGTGTCAATATTTACACAGTCCTGTTCATTAACCGCGCCAATCTTTCTTAATTCTTCAGCGGGTATTTTATGCAGAAAGTTTATAACTTTGTGATTTTCTCCAAGAAAAACGCCGTGGTTTTGACCGGTTGAAACATTTTCTTTAATAGAAATTGCCGCTGCATCTTCAAGCTGAAAGTCAATCTGAAGAGGATTGAAAAGAAGAAGAACATCGCCGGAAAGAACCAGCATACCATCTTTGATTCTTTGAGCAACACCGCTCATTGAAATTATAAATTCATCAAACAGGGTGCTTCTTCTTCCGTCCGGCAGAATTCTTGGTACGGGAGAAAATAATTTTCCGCATGCAGAATATTGCGGAACTCGTTTACTGTCTCCACCGGAGTGAATTACAAGAATTCTTTTGCCGGAAAAATCAGAACAACCGCTCTCTTTTATATATTTGAGCACATTAAAAGTGGCACCGCCGGAACCGACACGTTTCCCTTCCGGGTCCGGGAGTACTGCATAGTGAGTGGAGGAGGGGAGATAACCCTCGGACACTCTTTTGTTTATCTGAGCTGTAAAGGTTTCTGCTTGTTCGTTATTTGATGCAGTAAGTATTATGTAATCCCATTTTACAAACTTTGATTTGTTAATACTGTTTTCGTAATCTGTCCATGAATCGAGGTAGCTTTGTCTTAAAAACAGGTTTTTCATTTTTTTTATCTGCATTTGCTCTGACCTCTTTCTAAAAACTTATATAAGTATTTTAATATATGGAAATATTATTGTCAATAATATTTGACAGCAAAATCTCTTTATTATATAATTGTCAGAGGAGGTGCTTTATGGATAAGAATTTTGAACTATTATTAAATCTGTATTCTCATGCTGTTAATGGTAGTGAGCCTGATTTTAAAAGCACCTTTGATTTTGAAAAAGTAGTCAGGTATGCTGATAATCAGGGGATTCTTTCAATGATAATGCCTGTGTTGAAAAAAGTTCCGTTTTTTTCTGAAACAGAGGATTTCAAATCACTGTACAAGAAATATCTTGTTGCCGTAATGAATAATTCTGCCAAAACAGAAAAATTAAATTCAATTCTCAATGCTTTTTCTGATAACGGTATAAATTATTGCATATTAAAAGGAACGAGTCTTGCAAGGCTTTATGCTGTTCCCGAAACAAGAATATCCGGAGATACTGACATTCTTGTAAATGAATGCGATGAAAGCAAAGCACTTTTAATTCTGTCAGAAAACGGATTTTCGATAAATTACAGAACTCAGGCGTCAAATCATAATGTTTGTAACCATCCTCAGCTTGGCTGTGTGGAGTTGCATGTAAAACTTTATTATGATTTTATGGAGGATGTGTGGTTTGACAATATAGTTTCTCTACAAGAACCTTTTATGGAAAACGAAGGAATTAAAACTCTTGGGTATACTGATGGATATCTTTATGTATTTCTTCATGCATTGAAACACTTTATTTCCGGTGGGCTTTCTCTAAGACACTTTTCTGACATTCTTTTGTATGCAAAAGAATATAAAAATAAAATCAATTTTAAGAGAACAGATGAAATAATAAAAAAACTGAAGTACAAAACCTTTGAGGATTTGGTTTATACGGTTGGTGATGTATATCTTGATATGCACGGAATTAAAGAATACGAAAAGTGTGATACTGAAATAATTAAAGAAGTATTTTCTGATATGCTTAAAGGTGGTATTTTTGGTAAAAATGACAGAGAAAGAGCGCGTTTTTTTGAAATATATAATGAACAACGATTTTCTGTATTTAAAGATGAAGATTTTAATAATTATATGACAAAATGGAGAAGAAAGAATGCAGGGAAAGTTGTTTCTTTCTCAAAAGAAAATATAACGAAAAGATACCCCTATGCAAAGAAAAATTTATTCTGTTATGTTGGAGCTGTAGCCGAACATTTGGTTTTTATACTGAAGAAGGGATTTAAACGTAAAAAAATTGTCAAGGATGTCATTTCGTATAGAACCCCTGAACTGAGCCCTTCCGGGGAAAAGCGACTTGAACTTTTTAAAAAAATGAATATGATATAAAAAGCATTCTCGTCTGAGAATGCTTTTTAATTACTTGTGTTCTTTAATCCATGTTTTTGCTTCAGCATCTGTGCAAGGAAGAATTGTTTCTTCCGCATATTTGCTTTCGCTTCCACCAAGTCCGTAAATGAACCAATCGCCTTTCTTTGTTTTGAAAAGCTTTTCTTCGTATCCGTCTGCCTGACCGAATACTCCGAAACAATAATGTCCTTCCAATGCTGCTGTTTCTGTGTTGTATGTTTTTTTCTTGATGATTTTTTTCATTTTATTACCTCCTATAATTAATAAAAAAACTGTCGGAATGCATTTTACCATATTATAAAAGAATTGTCAATAAAAACTCAGTTGTAAAATATATGAAATAAAATTCAAAAAAACCTTTATATTTCGCGTGTTTTGTGATATAATATTCTAAATATGTAAAAATTGATTTAGTTTTTTCAATGATATATGAGGTGAATATAATGGGTATAATTCAAAAACTGTTCGGTTCGTACAGTGAACGCGAGTTAAAACGAATAACTCCGATTCTTGATCGTGTTCTGGCACTGGAAGAAGAATATGCCAAACTTAGTGATAAACAGCTTAGGGAAAAAACTGATGAATTCAGAAAAAGATACAAAGACGGTGAATCGCTTGACGATCTTATGCCGGAGGCTTTTGCTACTGTAAGAGAAGCTTCCTGGAGGGTACTTTCAATGAAACACTTCCCGGTTCAGATTATCGGTGGTATTGTTCTTCATCAGGGAAGAATTGCCGAAATGAAAACCGGTGAGGGAAAAACCCTTGTTGCCACTTTGCCTGCATATCTTAATGCAATTTCAGGTGAGGGGGTTCATATTGTTACTGTTAACGATTATCTTGCAAAACGTGACAGTGAGTGGATGGGAAAATTGTATAATTTTCTTGGTGTTTCAGTTGGCCTTGTTATACACGAGGTTCAGGATTTTCAGAGAAGAGAAGCTTATAAAGCTGATATAACATATGGAACCAATAATGAATTCGGTTTTGACTATCTTCGTGACAATATGGTTATCTACAAGGAACAGATGGTACAGAGAGGACATAACTTTGCAATTGTTGATGAAGTAGACTCAATTCTTATTGACGAGGCAAGAACTCCTCTTATTATTTCCGGTATGGGCGATGAATCAACGAAACTCTATGAGTTGGCTGATAAGTTCGCCAAAGGGCTTACCAAAAAAGTTGTAAAAGAGGAAGATACAAAATCTTTTGACGACAGTACAGGGGCAGATTATGTTATTGATGAAAAGGCAAAAACAGTAACACTTACTCCTCAGGGAATTGAGAAAGCCGAAAAAGCATTTAACATTGAGAACCTTTCTGATCCGGAAAATATGACAATTTCTCATCACATAAATCAGGCGCTTCGTGCAAACGGAATAATGAAGCTTGATAAAGATTATATTGTTTCCGGAGAAGGTGAAGTTCTTATTGTAGATGAATTTACCGGGCGTATAATGCCGGGAAGAAGATATTCCGATGGGTTGCATCAGGCTATTGAGGCAAAGGAAAATGTTTCTGTTCAGAGAGAAAGTAAAACCCTTGCTACTATAACCTTCCAGAATTACTTCAGAATGTATAAAAAGCTTTCGGGTATGACCGGTACTGCGCTTACTGAAGAAAAAGAGTTTCAGGATATATATAAAATCGACGTTATTGAGATACCAACAAACAAGCCATTGGCGAGAAAAGATCTTGATGACGTGATATATAAAACCGAAGCAGGCAAGCTTAATGCTGTGGTAAGACAAATTAAACAGTGTTATGAAAAACAACAGCCTGTACTTGTGGGAACTATTTCTATTGAAAAATCAGAAGAGCTTTCCAAGTTGCTTAAGAAAAACGGAGTTCCTCATAATGTGCTCAATGCAAAGCATCATGCGAGAGAAGCAGAGATAATTGCCCAGGCCGGAAAAAAAGGCATGGTAACGATTGCAACAAATATGGCCGGTCGAGGCACCGATATAATGCTTGGCGGTAATGCGGAATTTCTTGCTAAAAAAGAAATGGCAAAAAACGGCTACTCGGAAGAAATGATTTTTGAAGCTACAAGCTACGGCGATACAGATAATGAGGATATTATCGAAGCGAGAAAGAAATACAACGAGCTGCTTGATAAATACAAGAAAGAAATAGAACCTCAGCACGATGAAGTAGTATCTCTTGGCGGACTTTTCATAATTGGTACAGAAAGGCACGAAAGCAGAAGAATTGACAACCAGCTGAGAGGACGTGCAGGAAGACAGGGCGACCCGGGAGTTTCAAAATTTTTCATAGCTATGGAAGACGATATTATGAGACTTTTCGGTTCGGAAAAATATATGGGTTTAGTCGACAAAATAGGCTTTGACGAAAATATGCCCCTTGAAACAAAAATGCTTTCAGGAGCCATTGAAAGAGCACAAAAAAGTGTAGAAGACAGAAATTTTGATGCGAGAAAACACGTGCTTCAGTATGATGATGTTATGAATGCCCAGCGTGAGCTTATATATAAGCAAAGAAGAGAAGTAATCGAGGGTGTTGATATAAGTCATAATATAGAAAATATGATTGAAACTATGGTAGAGTATACCGTGGCAAAATATACTGCTGACGGACCGTATCCTGATGATTGGAATCTTGAAGGGCTTATAAAAGAGTGCGAAGGGATATTCCTTAAGACAGGTGAGTTGTCGTTTTCCTATGATGATATGCAGACAATGACTCTTGATAGTCTTAATGAACTTCTTAAAGAAAAGGCTCTTGCATATCATAAAGAAAAAGAAGAAGAGTTTGGCGCAGAAGTAATGCGCGAAATTGAAAGAGTTATAATGCTTCGTGTTGTTGATACAAAATGGATGGATCACATAGATGAAATGGATCAGCTTAAACACGGTATTTGGTTAAGGTCATACGGACAGAAGGATCCTGCAATTGAATATAAAACTGTAGGCTCTGATATGTTTGATGAAATGATAGAAAATATAAAGGTCGATGTGGGCAAATATGTGCTTACAGCAAAGGTTGGAAATCAGCAACGTAAAGAGGTTCTTAAGCCTGTAACCGAGTCAAGGGAAAATCCTGGGGATAAACCGAAACAAAGTACACAAAGAATTGTGACTAACAAGGTTGGAAGAAATGACCCTTGTCCTTGCGGTTCAGGACTTAAATACAAAAAATGTTGTGGAAAATAATATTAAAAAGGTTGTGATAAAATGATCGAGTTTGAAGAAATAAGATTGTCGCTTGAAGGAATGAAGAGCGGGATGGAAGAATTGAGGGATTCACTTTAACATCGCTGAAACCGAACAAAAAATAAAAGAACTTGAAAAAGATACAATGGAAAACGGTTTCTGGGATGATATTGAAAATTCGCAGAAGGTTCTTCAGAAAATTAAACAGTTAAAAGCAAAATGCGAACGATATGAAACTTTGTGTTCAGATTGGGAAGATGCACTAACTCTTGTTGAACTTGCAGATGAAGAAGAGGATCTTTCGCTTTTACCTGAAGTTAAGGAATCTTATAAGGTTCTTTCCGAGGAACTTGAAAAAATGACACTTGAAACTCTGCTTTCGGGGGAATACGATAAGAATAATGCAATTCTTACCCTTCATTCGGGAGCGGGCGGAACAGAATCTCAGGATTGGACAGAAATGTTGTACAGAATGTATACAAGATGGGCAGAAAGAAGAGGTTATACAGTTAATACGCTTGATTTTCTCGATGGTGATGAAGCGGGCTTGAAAAGTGTAACATTCCAGCTTATTGGCGAAAATGCTTATGGTTATGCCAAAGGCGAAAAAGGTGTTCACAGACTTGTTCGAATTTCTCCTTTTGATTCTGCAGGAAGAAGACATACTTCTTTTGCGAGTCTTGAAGTTATGCCGGAAATTGAAGACGATACCACTGTTGTAATAAACCCGGAAGATCTTCGTGTTGATACCTACCGTGCAAGCGGTGCCGGCGGTCAGCATATCAATAAAACCGATTCTGCAATCAGAATAACCCATATTCCGACAGGTGTGGTAGTTTCGTGTCAGAGCGAACGTTCTCAGCATAAAAACAGAGATACGGCAATGAAAATGCTTAAGTCAAAGCTTGCTGAAATTCTCGAAAGAGAGCAAAAGGAAAAAATTGATGACATAAAAGGCGAACAGAAGGATATTGCATGGGGAAGTCAGATAAGATCTTATGTTTTCCATCCGTACAATATGGTTAAAGACCATAGAACCAATTTTGAGGTTGGCAATATAAATGCTGTAATGGATGGTGATCTTGACGGATTTATAAATGCTTATCTTAAAATGATGACTTCTAAGTAACCGGAGGAAAAACTAATATGATAGAAAAACTTGAAGATATTTATAAAAGATATCTTGAAATATCAAAACAGATGACAGATCCGGATATTATAAGCAATCAGGAAAAAATGACAAAGCTTTACAAAGATAATGCTGAAATATCTCCTATCGTTGAAAAATATCTGGAATACAAAAAATGTGTTGAAAATATCGAAGAGGCTGAAATTATGCTTTCTGATAATCCGGAACCTGAATTTAAAGAAATGCTTGAAATGGAAATTCAGGAATCAAAGGAAAAAATGGAAATTTTCAATGAAGAATTGAAGGTTTTGCTTCTTCCTAAAAATCCTGACGATGAAAAAAACGTAATAATAGAAATACGTGCCGGAACGGGTGGAGAAGAAGCAGCTTTGTTTGCTGCAGATCTTATGAGAATGTATTCTATGTATGCAGAAAAACAAAGATGGAAAATTGATGTTCTTAACTCAAATGCTACCAATATTGGCGGTTATAAGGAAGTAAGCTTTTCGGTTGAAGGTAAAGGGGCTTATTCAAAGCTTAAGTTCGAAAGCGGAGCTCACCGTGTTCAAAGGGTTCCTACAACAGAATCTCAGGGCAGAATTCAGACTTCTGCGGCAACTGTTGCCGTATTACCTGAAGTTGAAGAGGTTGAGGTTGATATTAACCAGAACGATTTGAGAATTGATGTTTTCAGAGCCGGTGGTCCCGGAGGACAGTGTGTTAATACAACTGATTCTGCTGTAAGAATAACACATATTCCGACAGGTCTGGTTGTTTCCTGTCAGGATGAAAAGTCGCAGCATAAGAACAAAGACAAAGCTATGAAGATTCTCAGATCAAGATTGTTTGAACTTATCCAGGAACAACAGCATAGCGAAATAGCAAGCCAGAGAAAAAGTCAGGTTGGTTCCGGTGACAGAAGTGAAAGAATAAGAACGTATAATTTCCCTCAGGGAAGAGTAACCGACCATAGAATCGGACTTACTCTTCATAAGCTTGATGCGGTTTTGAACGGAGATCTCGATGATTTGATAAATGCTCTCGTGACTGCTGATCAGGCTGAAAGATTAAAGCAGACTCAGGAATAAGGAGATTTCAATGAATAAATTAAGCAAAAAGAATTTAGTTGTCGCTACGGCAGTTTTGGTTGCTGTAATTATGATTGTTTCACTTTTTGTTTTGAAGATTGGTGTCAGCGATAATGGGATGCAGTATAAACTTCTTGAAAAGTTGGGACTGTATGACGTGTATCAGACTACGGGAACAGGATATTATTCAAAAGGATTTGGCGTTGCAAATAAAAATTTTTCAGGAACAACATACGGACTTGTTTATGATTTGTCCAAACAGCTTTACGAAACAGATAAAGTTGTTCCTGTTGCAGTTCCGGCGATACTGTATGCTATAATACTTATTTGCTCGGCAGCTCTTACGATTTTTTCTTTGTACTCGGAAAAATTCAAAAAAATGAACTTAACAGCAAGCTTGTTGTACGCTGTGATTTTCTTTGACAGTGCATATGTTGCATATTTGAATACTCCATATAAAAATGCGGCATTTTTTGTGTTTCTGATGGCTACGATTGCAATGTTCGTTTATTCAGTTAAAACACAAAAAATATTGTCTGTTATATTATATGGTCTTTTTGCCTGTCTTTTTGCAGGAACAACGACAATTGCAGCAGTTACGGCGATAATTGTTGGCGCTTATTCTTTCAGATTGATGTTTTTGAAGAAAGAAAATATTTGGAGAATTGTTTGTCTGATTATGAGCGCAGTTATCGTGATTTTCGGTGTGTTTTCTACAGGTGTTGATGTAGGTGACGCTTACGACTCTGTTTTTTACGGAGCTGCTTTTGAAAATCCCAATGCAGTTGCAGAACTTGGACTAAACAGCGCACTTGCTGAATTTAACGGAGTACCCTCGTTTGATGTTAAGGCTCAGAAATTCATAAATTCTCCTGAGTACGAAAAAGAATTCAGATCAAAGGTTTCGGTTGGCGACGTTGCGGGATATTATTTTAAAAATATTCCACAATTATACAAAGGACTTAAAAAAGTAGGATATAATTCAACTGCAATCAGGACCTCATATCTTGGAGGATTTACTCCCGATACGGGAAAAGGTAATTCAAATACTAATTTCTTTACACTCTACAGTTTTGTTAAATTAAAAGCAGTGCCGGGATCTGTTGTTTTCTTTATGCTTGTTCTGCTGGCTTTAATCGGAGTTTCTTTTGTGTACAGAAATAATTATGCAAAGAACACATTTGGTAAGATTGTTTCAGAGTTCTGTGCAGTTTTTGCCCTGTGTACAATGGCAGTTTATCCTATTCCTTATGTTTTAAACGGAATTACTCAGATAGGGTTCAATATGTTTGGCTTTAATCTTATGTTTGATATATGTATTTATATGTTGATATTAAGTACAATAAATCTTCTGGCAACAAAGAAGAGTGTTTTAAAAGAAAAATATGGAGTAAATCAGTAAATGAAAGAAACAGATTACGCTAAATTAAGCGATAATGAACTTGTAGAACTTGCAAATTCGGGCAATGATGATGCTATGGAAGTTCTTATAAACAATTATAAGAATTTCGTCAGAGCAAAAACAAGAGCTTATTTCCTTATTGGTGCAGACAGAGATGACATTATACAGGAAGGTATGCTTGGATTGTTTAAAGCTATAAGAGATTACAAACCTGATAAAAAAAGTTCGTTCAGGTCATTTGCCGACCTATGTGTTACCAGACAGATAATAACAGCAATAAAAACGGCGACCCGACAGAAACATTCGCCGCTCAATACATATGTTTCTCTTAACAAACCTGCCTTTAATGATGAGAATGAGAGAATGCTTATTGAAATGATCAACAACAAGGATAACGTAAATCCTGAAGATATACTGATAGACAGGGAAACTTTTGGTATAACTGATGAAAAAATCAGAACATGCCTGAGCAATTTTGAAAATACTGTTTTTGAATTCTTTATCGACGGAGCGACCTATCAGGAAATTGCAACACGTCTCGGTAAAAGTCCGAAAAGCATAGATAATGCCCTTCAGAGAATAAAAAAGAAGATTCAGAAGTGCTTGAAACAATGAAAATATATGTAGATGCTGATGCATGCCCGGTAAAAAACATTATAGTTTCTGAGGCTGAAAAAAGAAATATTGAAGTGATAATGGTTTGTGATACATCACATATTTTAAACGACGGTTTCAGCAGGGTTGTTACCGTTGATAAAGAGGCAAACAGCGCTGATATGGTTCTTGTAAATATGGTTAATAAAAATGATATTGTGGTAACTCAGGATTTTGGTGTTGCTGCTATGGCTTTGTCAAAGAAAGCATCTGTAATTAACCAGAATGGCCTTGTTTACAGTAATGAAAATATGGACAGACTGTTGTTTGAACGTTTTCTTGCGGCAAAGTCAAGAAGAGCAGGAAACAGAACTAAAAATTCCGGAAAAAGAACCGAACAGGACAACGAAAATTTTAAGAAGAGTTTTCTGAAACTTTTAGAAAGGTGAAGAAAAATGGCAAAATTATTTAAGTTTCTTGATGTGACCAGACCGGGAAAGGGTGTGGAAAAAGGTCAGGAACAAAAAATTGGATTTAAGAATTTTATTGAGCTTTATTTCAGAAAGCTTGGACAATATTGGACATTGAACCTTATAACGTTGATTTTCAGTATACCCGTACTTATTATGATACTTTTATACAGAGAGAATATGTTTGCCTCAGAGGTTCTTGTGGCAGAAAGCAGAGCAACATATTTTTACGAAATAATAACAACGTGTTATTATGCAGTAATAGGGTTTCAAATTACTATGCCCGGACTTGTATATGTTGTTACAAGATTTTCCAATGAAAAACATGCCTGGGTTTTTGCAGATTATATTAAGTATATAAAGAAAAATATAAAGCAGTCGATAAAACTTCTGATTTTTGATATTGTTGTTATGATAGCTCTGTTTTATCTTATAAACATATATAATCTGATAATTCCGAAAAATCCCCTTACATTTGTTTCCAGATCCATACTGTATGCTTGTTGTGTAGTGTTTTACATTATGCATTTTTATATTTATCAACTTATGGTATTTTATGATATGAAATTTGGAGAAATAATAAAAAAGGCAGTTTTCTTTACATTTGCGTTTTTACCGAGAAATATCATTGCAACTTTAATAACTGCCGGTATAGCTGCAGCTTGTTTCAGCGTTAATACAGCCATAGGCTCTATATTGTTTGCATTTACAATTCCGGTAATTATGACATTTCTTGTAAATTATGTAGCTGCACAGCCAATCAATAAATTTTTACCGAGGGAAGAGAATTAAATGACTGAAAGATTGTATGATGAAAATTCATATCTTAAAAAGTTTTCTGCACAGGTTTTGTCCTGTGAAAAAAAAGATAAAGAGTATGTTGTTGTTTTAGACAAAACTGCTTTTTTCCCTGAAGAAGGTGGTCAATGTTGTGACAAGGGTAAAATTAACGGAATTGATGTGAATTATGTTGAAATTAAAGATAATATTATCTATCATATTATAAAAGAACCTTTAGAACCGGGCACAACAATAAACGGAGAAATCGACTGGGAAATCAGATACAGAAATATGCAGAATCATACTGCAGAACATATTGTTTCGGGTATAGTGCACTCTCTTTACGGGTATGAAAACGTAGGTTTTCATCTGGGAGAAGTTGAGGTTACCGCTGATTATGACAGTGTTCTCAGCCGTGAAGAACTTGACAAAATTGAGTTAATGGCTAATAAGGCGGTTTATAAAAATGTTGAAATAAAAGCCTGGTATCCCGATGCTGATGAATTGTCAAAGGTTTCTTACAGAAGCAAGAAGGAAATAAAAGAAGGATTACGCCTCGTTTCCGTCGAAGGATACGATTTGTGCGCATGTTGCGCGCCTCACGTTAAAAACAGCGGAGAAATTGGAATAATAAGGCTTGTTGGTTCCGAAAATCTCAGAGGAGGTTCAAGAGTCAGAATTCTTTGTTCTCTTGATGCTTTGGCTGATTATTCGCTGAAAAGCAGACAGACTCTTAATATTTCAAATCTTTTGTGCGCAAAACAAAATGAAGTTGGTTCAGCTGTGTTAAGATTAAAAGAAGAAAACGAGGCATTAAAACAAAAAAATTCTTCGATTTCCAAAGCCCTTGCAAATATCAAAGCGGAAGCTGTTGAGGAAACAGAAGGAAATATAGTTATTAAAGATAATGAACTTGAATTTGACTACCTAAGAATCATAATAAACAATTGTAAGAGCAAATGCAGAATTATTTGTATTATCAGCGGGAACGATACCGACGGATACAAATATATTATAGGCAGTGATAAAGTTCCTCTTCGTGAAAAAGCAAAGGAAATGAATGCGGCTTTGAACGGAAGAGGGGGAGGCAGCAATGAAATGATACAAGGTACATTTGCTGCAACAGAAAAAGAAATTTCAGAATATTTTAAAACAGACAAAGCTTAGCTTTGTCTGTTTTTAGGTTAAATAAGTTGAAAAAATAATTTCATATTATTTGAAGTTACGACAAAGATATTTGGCAAACTTCTTATTTACACACCCAGTTGGTTATATCAAAATAAATATTTGTAGGAGAAATGTCAAATTCTTTCTGCAGGTTATCTGAGGTTATAAGCATATTCTGTCTGAAGTATAAGCTTATAAAAGGGAGTGTATTAAGTAATGATTTCGTCAGTTCTGCAGCGTGTTCCGGTCTGTTCGGATATGAAGCATAATTTACTTTACTGATGAGTTCGCTTATACTGTTATTGTTATAATTTAAAACGTTATCTTTATCTTTCAGTAAGAAGGAAAGGTCGTAGCTTTCGGGCATAAGTATTTCCCCTATAAACATATCGTATTCCATATTGTTTATTCTGTCGGTATATGTTTTGAAATCTACGGTTGTTACTGAAATGTTCATTCCTGCTTCTGAAAGGGTTGCTGCAATATATTCTGCTACTTTTTGTTTGGAAGGTGTTTCGTTATTCACAAGAATCCTGTAATTTATGTCTGCCGGTGTAAGCTCAGACTTTTTCAGAAACTCTAAAGCTTTATCCTTGTTTTTCTTATAGTCAATTTTCTGAGTTGTATCATACATTGTTCCCGGTCTGTAGGGCGATGCGGTTTTTGTTGCATGACCAACGAGCACCGTTGATGTGAGATCGTCTTTGTCTATTAAATATGCAATCGCTTTTTTAATATTTATATCGTTAAATTTTTCGTTATTAAAAGCAAGAAACGTGAAATAGTCGGAAGAGTATTCTTTTATCGTAATGTTCTTTTTTGAAGAAAATTGTGCAAGGTCATATATTTCGGTATTTACAACATCAAGCTCATTGTTAAGAAAAGCACTGTTTTGCATTCTTTCTTTTCCGTAAAGTCTTACATTTATAGTTTTTATGTTAGTCTGAGTTACGGAGGTTTTGCTTGCTGTCAAAACCATTTTGTCAGTATTTCTTGATACAAAATTGTATGGCCCGCTTCCGATTTTTTCAGTTCCACCTTTAACAATGGGGAAGTCCAGGTAAGGAATTACGCCCGAACCGCCTTTTTTTAATTTGAGAATAACTGAATGAGAACTGTTTTTATGATAACTATCAATGTAATCAAAAATCTGATAATACATATTTTTCTTGTGCTTTGACAAGGTGTTGAGCGATTCAATTACATCGTTTGCGGTAAGGGGAGTTCCGTCGCTGAATTTAACATCATTTCTTAAGTTTATTTCTAAAGTTCCGGAACCTGTGAAACGGTATGATCTTGCAACAACAGGTTCAACAGTCAGGTCTCCTTTGGTTTTGAACAGAGGAGAGTACATCATTGAAAGAATCTGAGCATTGGTTTTATATGCTGTTGTCAGTGGGTTCATCGTATCCGGGGTATACATATAAGTGGTGATCTCACCGTGATAATTGTACTGCTCTTCATTTTCTTTATTGTTTCTGCAACCGGTAAATAGAGACAGAATCAGAAGCAGACTTAATGCTATCGATATTATTTTTTTCATTTTAAATTAACTCTTTCTATACTGATTGTTTTTCCGGTGTTTGTATCTATTTTAAGAACCACACCGTTAAATTGAGCAGGGGATTCCGAAATTTCAAATCTGTTTTGACCGTATTTTGCAAATCTATCGACGATAATGTCTGTTTTTACTCCTAATATAGAATTTTTCGGTCCTGTCATACCTGCATCAGAAATGAAAGCTGTTCCTTGGGACAGAATCTGTTCATCGGCTGTCTGAACGTGAGTGTGAGTGCCGAGTACGGCGGCAACCCTTCCGTTCAAAAAGTGCGCCATAGCAGCTTTTTCGCTTGTCGCTTCGGCGTGGAAATCAACAATTATTGCATCACTTTCGGATTTGATTTTTTCAATTTCTCTGACGGCGGCGTCAAAAGGAGAGTCAACCGGATCGAGATAAATTCTGCCAAGAAGATTTATTACGCCTATTCTTACCTGACCGTTGTCGAAAACATAGCTTCCGGTTCCAGGCATATAAGACGGATAGTTTGCAGGTCTTATGATGTAAGGGATTTCGTCAAAAAGTGAGTCTGTATTACGGTTGTAAGTGTGATTTCCCATAGTAAGAACATCAACGCCGCTTTCGTATAATTCGCGGGCAGTAGAAACCGTAGCGCCTTTCCCATGAGCTGAATTTTCAGCATTGGCAATACACATATCTGCACCGAATTGGCTTTTGATTTTTCTTAAATTCTGTGATATATACTCTCTGCCGGGTTTTCCGACTACATCTCCGATAAATAAAATTGTCATAATTACATCCTTTCATAGAATAATTATAGCATATAATAAAAAAATTTCAATAATTAGTTGACAAAATAAAAAAATAGTGTTAAAATATCTTTACAACAAAGCAGAATTTCATTCTCACCCTGCGCAATCGTTGAAGGGTTAATACTTTATAGTATGGTAGAGGACTGTTTTGTTGAGTTCTCTTTTTTTTATTTTTTCGGAGGTGTTTAGTTATTAGCGGTAAACAAGATGTAATGTTAAATGAGGAAATCAGGGATAAGGAAGTCCGTGTGATTGGTTCTCAGGGCGAACAGCTTGGAATTATGTCATCGGCTGATGCTTTGAAAATGGCAATATCCCAGAATCTCGATTTGGTAAAGATTGCACCACGTGCAGTTCCACCGGTATGTAAGATAATGAATTACGGAAAATATCGTTTTGAACTCGCAAAAAGAGATAAAGAAGCGAAAAAGAATCAGTCCGTAACTAATATCAAGGAAATCAGACTTTCCCCGACTACCGATGAGCATGACCTTCAAACAAAAGCGAATCAGGCGATTAAATTTTTGGCTAAGAAGGACAAAATTAAAGTTACAGTCAGATTCAGAGGCAGAGAGGTTGCTTATGCTAAAGCGGGAGAAGCAGTACTCGATAAGTTTGCCCAGGCAATAGCAGAACACGGTACAGTAGAAAAAAAATCTAAACTTGAAGGCAGAAATATGTTTATGTTTATTTCGCCGAAAAACTAATTAATAATTGGAAGGAGATAAAAAATGCCTAAATTAAAAACCCACAGAGCTGCAGCAAAAAGATTCAGCTTAACAAAAAACGGTAAGGTAAAAAGAGGTAGCGCTTACAGAAGCCATATCTTGACTAAGAAGACAACAAAGAGAAAAAGAGGCTTAAGAAAAATGGCTTATGCTTCACCAGCTAATGCAAAAGTTATCAAAAAGTTAATTCCTTACAAATAATTTAGAGAAAAAACAGGAGGTAAGATAAATGGCTCGTATTAAAGGCGCTGTTACAACAAGAAAACGTCATAAGAAAATATTAAAACTTGCTAAAGGATACAGAGGTGCGAAAAGCAAACAGTTCAGAACTGCAAATGAAGCAGTTATGAAGTCTCTTGTATATGCTTATATTGGAAGAAAACAGAAGAAGAGAAACTTCAGACAGCTTTGGATTACAAGAATCAATGCTGCTGCAAGAGCTAATGATATTTCATATTCAAAATTTATGAACGGTTTGAAAAAAGCAAATATCACTCTTAACAGAAAAGTTCTCGCTGATATTGCTGTTTCTGATCCTGCTGCATTTACAGCACTTGTTGAAAAAGCAAAAGAAAATCTTTAATTGACAAATTAAGTCCGGTAAAAACCGGACTTTTTGTTTACAAAAAAATGCTAATATGGTAAAATGGATTCAGGGTGATAATGCGAAAAAGGGTTTTGTTAGAGTATGCACTTTTTAGTGTTTTTGCCAAGCTTTTTAACCGCCTTTGATGTAGTAAAAATATGATTTATCCTGAGATTTTCCTAAATGGAATGAAGCGGGGGGCAACCGGATTTTTTACTATAATGCGATAAGTATAAAAATAACTGTATAAATTTTCATAAAAATTATCCAATATTTTAAAAAATACTTGTCTTTTTTGATTGGATTATATATAATATAATAAAAGTAAAATGAAGTTACTAAAAGGAGTCAGTAGTATGAATTATGAAAAAAAAGTAAGACCGGACAAAATCATTCAGTTCGGCGAAGGTGGTTTTTTAAGAGGATTTGTTGATTGGATTTTCCAGATCGCAAATGACAAAGGTATTTTTAACGGAAATGCCGTTGTTGTTCAGCCTATTGAAAAAGGTATGTGCGATATGCTTTCTGAACAGAATTGTGTTTATACCCACATTACCAGAGGTTTGAGCAACGGGGAAGCGGTTGTTGATAAAAAAATAATCGATATGATTTCAAGGTGCGTTAAGCCTTATGAGAATTACGAAGAATATTTAAAGCTTGCTGAAAATCCTGATTTCAGATTTATTGTTTCCAATACAACCGAATCGGGAATTGTATACAGAAAAGAGGACAAGCTTGAAGATGCACCGGCTGTTTCTTTCCCGGCAAAACTTACCGCTCTCCTTAATAAAAGATACAATCTCGGTCTTAAAGGCTTTATTTTTCTTCCATGCGAACTCATCAATAAGAATGGTGAAACACTTAAAAGCATTATTCTCAAGTATGCTGATGATTGGAATCTTGGAGAAGGTTTCAAAGCATGGATTGAAAATGATAATATTTTCTGCAACACGTTGGTTGACAGAATAAATACAGGTTATCCCAAGGACGAAGATCTTCAGCTTGGATACGAAGATAATATGGTTAACACAAGCGAACTTTTCCATTTGTGGGTAATTGAAGGTCCAAAATGTATTTTAGATGAAGTTCCTTTTGATAAGGCAGGACTTAATATTATAGTAACAGACAATCTTGAAATGTACAGAACCAGAAAGGTAAGAATCCTTAACGGCGCTCACACTTCAATGATTCCATATGCAATGCTTTCCGGTCTTGAAACTGTTAAAGACTGTATGGACGACGAAAATATGAGTGCATTTGTAAAATCCTGTGTATTTGATGAAATTATTCCTACACTTGATTTACCCGAAGAAGAACTTGTTCAGTATGCTAATGATGTTTTTGAAAGATTTAATAATCCTTTTATAAAACACTATTGTTCTGCAATTTCTCTTAACTCAGTAAGTAAATTTAAAGTAAGAGTATTGCCTTCGTTGCTTGAATACATAAAGAGAACAAATAAGATGCCTGAAAAGTTAATTTTCTCGCTTTATAATCTTATTAAATTCTACAAAACTGATATGCCACAGGATGATCAGGCAATTATAGATTTTATGCATAATAACGATATAAAGGCAATTCTTGCAAATACAGAATTCTGGGGTGAAGATCTTTCATTCCTTTACGATGAGGTTGTAAAATATGAAAATAAATAATCTTGACAATGTAGATATAGATTTAAAATCAGGACACAAATATGCTGATTGTGATATAAAAAAAGGTGAAAACATTATAAAATACGGTTTCCCTATAGGTCACGCTACCGAGGACATTAAAAAGGGCGAACACGTTCATACTCATAATATTAAAACCAACCTTAAGGGCACATTGGAATATACATATACCCCTGTAAATGCCCAGAAAAAGATTGTAAATGAAACTAAAACATTTATGGGCTATGTAAGAGGCAACGGAGATGTTGGTATCAGAAATGAAATCTGGATTGTGAATACCGTTGGCTGTGTAAATAAAATTGCACAGAAACTGGCTGAAAAATGCGGAGTTAAATATTTCCCACATCCGTTCGGATGTTCTCAACTTGGTGATGATCAGGAACTTACACAGAAAATTCTTAAGGGAATGGTAAATCATCCGAATGCTGCCGGTGTGCTTGTACTCGGACTTGGCTGTGAAAACAATAATATTCCTCTGTTCAAGGAATTTCTTGGCGAATACGATGAAAATAGGGTTAAATTTCTTAATGTTCAGGATTTTGAGGATGAAATCGAGGAAGGCGTAAAACTTATAAACGAACTTAAAAAATATGCTTCAAAATTTGAAAGAGTGGAGCTTCCCGTAAGTAAGCTTAAAGTTGGGCTTAAATGTGGCGGAAGTGACGGTTACAGCGGAATTACTGCAAATCCTTTGGTTGGAAGTATGTCTGACAAGCTGATTGGCCTTGGCGGAAGCACAATTCTTACCGAGGTTCCTGAAATGTTCGGAGCAGAGCATCTTCTTATGCAGAGATGTGAAAATGAAGAAATTTTTAATAAAACAGTAGATCTTATAAATGATTTTAAGGATTATTATATCCGCCATAACCAGGTTGTATACGAAAATCCTTCCCCGGGAAATAAGGCGGGAGGAATAACAACTCTTGAAGAAAAATCTTTGGGTTGTGTACAAAAAGGCGGTTTTTCTCCTGTTGTTGATGTTCTCGATTACGGTGATGTTTTAACTAAAAACGGACTTTCTCTTTTAAACGGTCCCGGAAATGATATTGTTGCTATAACGAATCTTATGGCGGCAGGAGTACACGTTATCCTATTTACAACCGGAAGAGGAACTCCACTTGGTGGTGCAGTGCCAACAGTTAAAATTGCCACAAATTCAAAACTTGCTGAAAAGAAGAAAAATTGGATTGATTTCGATGCAAGTCCACTTCTTGATGGAGTTACAATGGATGAACTTACAGACGACTTGCTTGACTTTGTAATTGAAATTGCAAATGGCAAAGAGACCAAAAACGAGATTAACGGATATTCTGAAATTTCAATATTTAAGGATGGTGTTACATTATGAGTTTTATAAACGAAAAATTTATGCTTAAAACAAAAAAAGCACAGGAATTGTATGAATTTGCAAAAGATATGCCTATAATTGACTATCATTGTCATATCAGCCCCCAAATGATTGCTGAAGATTATAAGTTTAAAAATGCTTTTGAACTTTTCCTGGGTGGTGATCACTATAAGTGGAGACAGATCAGAACAATGGGGTTTGACGAAGAGCAGATTACAGGCTCAAAAAGCGATTATGAAAAATTTGAAGCATGGGCTGCTACTGTTCCATATTTAATCGGTAATCCGCTTTATCACTGGACTCATTATGAGCTAAAAAAATATTTTGATATTGACGAAACTCTTTCTCCTGAAACCTGTAAGACGATTTGGGACAAGTGTAATGAACTTCTTCAGAAAGATGAATTCAGCGTAAAGAATATTATAAGAAAATCAAATGTTGAAGTTATCTGCACAACAGACGATCCAATGGACTCCCTTGAATGGCATAAAAAAATCAGAGAAGATGGTTTTGAAGTTAAAGTACTTCCTGCTTTCAGACCAGACAAAGCAGTTGAAATCGGTAAGGATACATTTATTCCGTATATGGAACTTATGGGAGCTGAAACGTATGGTGATGTTCTTAGAATTCTTAGCGAAAAAATAGCATTCTTCCACGAAAATGGATGTCGTGTTTCAGACCATGCTCTTGAATATGTTCCATTTGCTCTTGGTGATGCTGAAGCTGTTTTTAACAAGAAAATGAATGGCGAGTCACTTACTAAAGAAGAAATAGATATTTATAAAACAGCAGTGCTTAAACACTGTGCTGCTGAATATGTTAAACTTGACTGGGCTATGCAGCTTCATATTGGAGCACTTCGTGACAATAATACCAGAATGTATAAAAAACTCGGACCTGATACCGGTTTTGATTCTGCGAATGACCTTTGCATAGCTGAAAGTCTTGCAAAATTCCTTGACAATCTGGAAATTGACGACGGACTTCCAAAAACTATTCTGTATACTCTTAATGCAAAAGATAACATTACCCTTGGAACTATTCTCGGAAACTTCCAGAAAGGTCCTATGATGGGCAAGATTCAGTTTGGTTCAGCTTGGTGGTTCAATGATCACAGAGATGGTATGGAAGAACAACTTAAAGCTCTTGCAAACCTTGGAACTCTCGGAACTTTCATCGGTATGCTTACAGACTCAAGAAGTTTTGTTTCTTACGGAAGACACGACTATTTCAGAAGAATACTCTGTAACCTTATCGGCAAATGGGTTGATGAAGGGGAATATCCTGATGATGAAAAAATGCTTAAGAAAATCATTCAGGGAATAAGCTACTATAATGCAAAAGAATATTTTAAATTCTGATATGAAAAGGACGCTCTTAAGGAGCGTCCTTTTCAGACCATCGAAAAAGTCGTTCTGTCGCAAAAGAAAATTTCAAAACGTAAGGTTTGGTAATTTTCAACTAACAGAAAACGAATGTTTAAAACAGAGCCTTTTCTTTTAAGAAATGGCTCTGTTTTTTGCTTTACGCGAAAATGAGACTTGTCGTACCACCGTACTGTCTGCATCCATTTTCGCGTAATATAACTTCCTTTTTCGTAGTCTGACAGAGTGTCGATAAAGCTATCGACACTCTGAAGCACGCTCTCAAGGAGCGTCTTTTTTATATATTTCTTTTCCTTCGAGTGTGGCTGATATCAATGTGTCGCCTTTGTAGGTTACTGTCATATGAAAAAAATCAGAGGGTTTTTCTATTATTTTTAGAAAGAGCTTGTCGCCTTCCCATAATGGAAGTGAATATAACGCCTGCTTGTCAACCCACTCTAAGTTGCCTTCATCACATTCTTTGATGTTGCCTGAAAAATCATCAGAGGTGAAAAGGTGCATAGCTTCATTTTCATATATGTCAGACTCAAAAATAACTATGCCTCTGTAGTTATAGGAATTAAGTGTAAGACCTGTTTCTTCATATACTTCCCTTAAAAGACATTGCTCGGGAGATTCACCTGCCAGGAATTTTCCGCCTACTCCGATCCATTTGTCTTTGTTCATATCATTTTCTTTTTTTACACGATGAAGCATAAGATATTTGCCGTTTCTTTCTATATGACATAAAGTTGTTTGTTTCAAATTCAACACCCCATATAGATTCTAACACTTTATTTTTTAATATTCAATATATTTGTTGATTTTTAATTGTAAATGTGGTATATTTTTACATAGGGTGTTATGTCTTTTTGCAAGGCGTAATGAAAATCTATATGACTATTTGTATAGATAAGGAGGTAGAAAAGATGATTTACAAAATAAAATCAAAAGATATTGAAGTTGCTGTTGATTCTGTTGGCGCTCAGCTTTCTTCAGTCAGGGATTGTGACGGAATTGAATACATCTGGCAGAAAAATCCGGACGTATGGGCAAAAAGTGCTCCTGTGCTTTTCCCGGTTGTAGGCAGAAGCCGCGGAGGAATTCTTGAAATAGAAGGTAAAGACTACAATATGCCTATTCACGGTTTTATTCAGGGAAGAGAAATGCCCTTATATAAAGCAGAAGAAAACAAGGTTACTTTTCTTCTTGAACAAAACGATGAAATAAGAAAAATATATCCTTATGATTTTAAGTTTTATGTAGTGTTTGAAGTAGAAGAAAAAAAGCTTTCTGTTACATACAAAGTTGAAAACAAAGACAGCAGAGATATGTATTTTGGTATAGGCGGACATCCAGGATTCAGCACACAACTTAAAGAAGGTGATAAGTATGAAGACTACAGAATAGAGTTTGAGTATGATGAGCCTTTGTATTCTAATTCTTCATGTACAGAGCCTGATGTGGAAATTTGTTCAGATGAAAAATATCTTGTTGAAAAACAGGGAAATATCCTGCCGTTGAAACGTGACCTGTTTGTTAAAGATGCCATGATTTTTGAGGATATCAAGTCTAAGGTGATTTGGTTGAAATCAGACAAACACAATAAAGGAATTAAATTCAGTTATGCAGATTATCCTACTATTGCTATCTGGTCTAAAGGTCCCGGATTCCCGGGAGCAACTTATGTTTGCTTTGAACCGTGGCAGAGTATGGGTTACAGAACTAAGGAAGGCAGAAGGATTGAAGATAAATTTCAGATTGCCAAGCTTGAACCAAACGGTGTAAAGGAATATACTTTCGAGATTGAAATTTTGTAAAACGGGGATATTTATGGAAAATTTAATTATAGGTATTGCAGGCGGTACCGGTTCAGGAAAATCCACTTTCACGAGTGAATTGTTGAAAGAATTTGGTGATAATATAGCTGTTGTGCATCTTGCTAATTATTATAACAATGATTCCGGAAAAGTGAACTATGATAACCCTGCTTATCTTGATAAAGAATTGATTATTAATGATATAGCTTCTTTAAAAAGAGGTGAAAGCATCGAATGTCCGGTGTATGATATGTCTTCTGATTCCAGACAGTGGGAAACACTACACATCGAACCGAAGGCGGTTGTGATAGTTGAAGGAATGCTTACTTTTGCAATACCGGAACTTCTTGATTTGATTGATATCAAAGTTTTTGTTGACACAGACGGCGATGAACGTATTATCAGAAGAATACTTAAGGATGTTAATGACATAGGTAAAGATGTAGACGAAATTGTTTACAGATACCTTAATTTGATAAAACCTATGCATGCCAAATATGTTGAGCCTACCAAAAGATATGCAGATATTCTGATTAACGGTGGTCTCAATAAGGTTGCATTGGAGTTAGTAAAATTAAAAATTATAAAGGAACTTGAAGAAAGAGGTAATTAATATGGATTGTACATTAGTTATTATGGCTGCAGGAATCGGATCAAGATTCGGCGGAGGAATTAAACAACTTGAACCTGTAGGTCCTAAAGGACAGATTATTATGGATTATTCCATCCATGATGCTCTTGAAGCAGGCTTTAATAAGATGGTTTTTATTATCAGAAAAGATCTTGAAAAAGATTTTAAAGAAATTATCGGAAACAGAATTGAAAAACTTTGTAAAGTTGAATATGCGTTTCAGGAAGTAAGCGACCTTCCGAATGGATTTTCTGTTCCTGAAGGAAGAGCAAAACCATGGGGAACCGGTCAGGCTATTCTTTGCTGCAAAAACGTTGTTAAAGAACCTTTTGCAGTAATCAATGCAGACGATTATTACGGTAAAGAAGCATTTAAAAATGTATATAAATTTTTAAGTGAAAACAATGAGAAAAAGGCAGACTACAACTTCTGTATGTCCGGATTTGTTTTGAAAAACACATTGTCTGAAAATGGCTCTGTTTGTCGCGGAGTTTGTAAAGTTGATGAAGAAGGCTATCTTCTTAAGGTTGATGAAACAAACGGTATTGTTAAAGTTGGAGAAGATAAAGCAGGGGTAGAAAAAGACGGCGTATGTGAACCTATCGATGAAAATTCTCCGGTTTCTATGAATATGTGGGGAATTACTCCTGACTTTTTCGGTATTCTTGAGGAAGAATTTCCTAAATTCCTTGCCTCTTTAAAAGAAGGTGACATAAAGTCGGAATTTCTTCTTCCAATGATAATTGACGGAATGCTAAAAAAAGGTCAGGCAAGCGTAAAAGTAATCAAAACCGAAGATAAATGGTTTGGAGTAACTTATAAAGAAGATAAAGAATTTGTTGTAAATTCATTTAAAGAACTTATTGCAAAAGGTGAATATACAGAAGATTTATTTTAAGTGAGGTTACAAAATGGAAAAGAGTAAATATAGCTTTGAATTCAAAGGGGAGATCAATTATTTTCTCAGTTTACCTAAAAAAGAAATTTCTAATCCACCTATGATTGTTTTTCTTCACGGGGCAGGTGAAAGAGGAAATAATATCGATAAAGTGTATACACACGCAATACCAAGATACATAAAAGAGGGGATGGATATTCCTGCAGTTGTACTTTGTCCTCAGTGCCCTGCTAATATGGTGTGGAATAATCTTGTTTTTCCTTTGAAAAAACTTATTGACCATATTGCCGATGAATATAACGTTGATAAAGACAGAATATCAATTACCGGCATAAGTATGGGGGGATTCGGTACCTGGGATATGGGGCTTAATTTTCCTGAATATTTTTCAGCAATTGCCCCGGTTTGCGGAGGAGGTCTTTCCTGGCGTTGTGAAAGGCTTAAAAAAGTTCCTGTTTGGGCATTTCACGGCGAGGCAGATCCGACAGTGCCGTTAAAAAACTCTGTCGAAATGGTTGATGCTGTTAACAAGGCAGGCGGAAATGCAAAGCTTACTATTTTCCATAATGTTGATCATTTTTCATGGGATATGTCTTATCTTGATACAAGAGTTATTGAATGGCTTCTTGAACAGAAAAGAAGCGATAGCACGAAAGTTGCTGAACCTTTTGTAGAAGAATAGAGGAGTGGCCATGGAATTAAAAGGATTAAAAATAAATTTTCTTGGTGACAGCATTACCGAAGGCCATGGAACCTCTTCACCGGATAAAGTGTTTCACCAGTTGATAAAAAAGAAGTTTGGACTTTCTGAAGCAAGAAATTATGGTATAGGCGGAACGAGAATTGCAAAGCAGCATACAGTATCAGAAAATCCCCAATGGGATCTCAGCTTTGTTCAAAGATGCGATGATATGACAGACGATGCTGATGCAGTTGTTGTTTTTGGTGGTACCAATGACTACGGTCATGGAACAGCCCAAATTGGTAGTTTTGAAAATATGGATGTTTATACTTTCTATGGTGCATTAAGAACGCTTATGGAAAAGCTTATAAATAAATATCCGGGAAAACCAATTGTTTTTATAACACCCTTGCATCGTAGCGGAGAAATGAATCCTCTTGGTGATAAAGGAGGGGTAGTTGACTATGATGCTTTATCGGAGGCGGAAAAAGAAAAGTATGCTCCTCTTTCTGAATATGTAAGAATAATCAGAGAAGTAGCAGAGTACTATTCCATTCCGGTTATTGATTTATATGCAATAAGCGGAATACAGCCTGAAGTGGAAATACTTAAAGAAAAATTTTGTCCTGACGGGCTTCATCCAAACGACGAAGGTCATAAGCTTATGGCAGAGCGCATTGGTAATTATCTTAAATCACTCTGATTGGAGAATACTATGGAAGAACTATTGATAAAATCTTCGGTTGACGGAACTATGCAGCCTTCGTTGTTTTATTACGAGGGAGAAAACAAACCTCTGTTGATTGGGCTACATACTTGGAGCTTTGATAGGTATAACCAGGTTGAAACTATGCTTCCGCTGGCAGAAAAATATGGGTGGAATCTTCTTCTTCCTGATTTCAGGGGTAAAAACAAAGCTGAAAACATATGTCCGACAGATGCCTGCGGATCTCTGAAGGCAAAACAGGATATTGTTGATGCCATTGTTTATGTTGAAGGAAATTTTAATACCGATAAGAATAACAGGTTCGTTCTCGGAGGAAGTGGCGGTGGACATATGGCGCTTTTGATGGCAGGTTACAGACCGGATATGTTTAAGTGTGTTGTGTCTTACGTTCCTATAACTGATATTGCTGCGTGGTATTATGAGAAAAAGGCAGACAACTCTAAGTTTAAAGGATATAGCGATGATTTATATGTCTGTACAGGAAACAAAACTCCGCAAGATGCACCGGAAGAATATGCCTTTCGATCGCCCATAAGTTATATAGACGAAATAGCGAAAACTACGGTGAAAATTTGTCATGGCAAATTTGACCCGAGTGTTCCGGTTAGCCATAGTATTAAATTTTATAATAAAATCCAGGAAAAGTATCCGCTATCTAAAACATTTCTTGAAATTTTCAATGGAGGTCATCAGATTTTGCTTGAAGATGCTTTTGAATGGATTAACAGTTATGCATTCGGAAAAGATAAAATGACTGACGTAACTGCTTAAGAGCCTTATTTAAGGCTCTTTTTTGTTTATATATATTTACAATTGTAAAGTTTTATAGTATAATAAATTGATTAACTTTGGAGTGAAAAATATGATATTATCAGATGGTTGGAAAGATTACAAAGTTCTTGATACCGGTGCGGGAAACAAACTTGAAAGATGGGGTAAATATACTCTTTTAAGACCGGATCCGCAGGTTATATGGAAGAACGAAATTAAAACAGAATATAAAACAGATGCTGTATACAAGAGGAGCAGCTCCGGCGGCGGAAAGTGGGATTTTAAAAGCAAATTGCCTGAATCGTGGAAAATTAGCTATAAAGATCTTACTTTTAAGGTGCAACCTACCGGATTCAAACATACCGGACTGTTTCCTGAACAGGCTGCAAATTGGGATTTTATAAACGACGTTATAAAAAATTCCAGTCGTGAAATTAAGGTTTTGAATTTATTTGCTTATACAGGTGGTGCAACTCTTGCGGCGGCTAATGCTGGAGCGAAGGTGTGCCATGTTGATGCCTCAAAAGGTATGGTAAACTGGGCAAAGGAAAATGCAGCTCTTTCCGGTCTCGAAAACAAACCTATCAGATATATTGTTGACGATGTTCTTAAGTTTGTTTTAAGAGAGCAGAGAAGGGGAAATAAATATCACGGAATTATTATGGATCCGCCTTCGTATGGGAGAGGACCAAAGGGCGAAATCTGGAAGCTTGAAAACGAGTTGTTCGGACTTGTTAATGAATGTGTTAAAGTTCTTGATGATTCACCGTTGTTTTTTATTATAAATTCTTACACAACCGGTTTATCTTCATCTGTATTGTCAAACATTCTTAAAATTGCAATGAGAGACAAATTTGTGATCAAGTCAGTTATTGCAGATGAAATAGGAATTCCGGTTGAAAATTCAAATATTGTGCTTCCGTGTGGTTCTACTGCAAGATGTTTATTTGAATAAGGAGGAAAAAAGTTGATTGACGCAAAAAATATTACATGTGAATATAAAGAAGAAGAAAAGTCAATTAAAGTGATTGATGGCGTTTCTGTTAGTGTGAAAAATGGTGAATTTGTGTCAATTCTCGGACATAACGGTTCGGGTAAGTCTACTTTGGCAAAGACATTTAACGGTATCATACTTCCTTGTGGTGGAAAAGTATATGTTGATAATATAGATACATCAGATGAAAATCTTATGTATGAAATAAGAAGAAGAGTTGGTATGGTGTTTCAGAATCCCGACAATCAGATTGTAGCAACAATTGTTGAAGAGGATGTTGCTTTCGGACCGGAAAATATCGGAGTGCCTACCGAGGAAATTCACAAAAGAGTAAACGACGCTCTCAAGGCAGTTGATATGCTGGCCTACAGAAATCATGCTCCGCATATGCTGTCAGGAGGACAAAAACAGCGTATAGCAATAGCGGGCATTCTTGCAATGCAGCCGGAGTATATTATTCTTGATGAATCTACAGCTATGCTTGACCCTTCGGGAAGAAAAGAAGTTATAGAAACAATCAGAAAACTGAACGCCGAAAAAAAGATGGCTGTAATTTTAATTACTCATTATATGGAAGAAGCTGCGATGGCAGACAGAATTATAGTGCTTGAACAGGGTAAGGTGAAATTAGAAGGAACCCCTGAGGAAGTTTTTTCAGATGTTGATGTTATGAAGAAATTAAAGCTTGGAGTTCCTGTTCCCTGCGAATTGTCATATGAATTAAAAAAAAGAGGGATAAATTTCAGTAATTGTTTATTTGTTGATGAATTTATTGAAGAATTTGATAAAGTAATGGGGGCTTTGAATTGAGCATAAAGATTGAAAATTTATCGTATATATACGGCGAAAACGGTCCTTATGAAATGGTAGCTCTTGATAATATTAACGTTGAGATAACAAACGGAGAGTTTATAGGACTTATAGGACATACCGGCTCCGGTAAATCTACTCTCATACAGCATATGAACGGTCTTTTAAAAGCAAAATCGGGTGCGGTTTATATCGATGGAATAAATGTATTTGATAAAAATACAGACTTAAAGACGATAAGGAAAAAAGTAGGACTGGTGTTTCAATATCCTGAATATCAGCTTTTTGAAGAAACTGTTTATAAAGATATAGCTTTTGGTCCGCTTAATTATCTTTCCGACAAGGTTATGGTTGATAAAGTTGTAAGGCAAACTGCTGAATTGGTTGGTATTTCTGCTGAAATGCTTGAAAAGTCACCTTTTGAACTTTCGGGTGGACAAAAACGCAGAGTTGCAATAGCAGGTGTTCTTGCTATGGAACCTGATGTGTTGATATTGGATGAACCTGCTGCAGGACTTGATCCTGACGGAAGGAAAACAATACTTGAAGAAATTAAAAATATACACGAAAAAAGAAATATAACTGTTATTCTTGTTTCTCACAGTATGGACGATATAGCGGTTTATGCTGACAGAATCCTGGTAATGCATAAAGGCAGACTCGTTATGGCAGATAAACCTGAAAAAATATTTAAAAGGGAAAAAGAACTTGAAGAAATCGGTCTGGATATACCTGTGGTTACAAAAATTCTTAACAGAATTAAAAATAAAGGATATAATGTGCCTGACGGTATTTTTGAGATTGAAAAAGCGGCAGATGTTTTGGCAAAAATAATGAAAGGAGAAGCGTAATGTTTAAAGATATAACGCTTGGACAGTTTTATCCGGCTAATTCCATAATTCACAAACTTGATTCAAGAGTTAAAATTCTTTTAACATTTGTTGTTATTATTGCTCTTTTTATGATTAAGAGCTTAATGGCATACATTTTTACTGCTTTGTTTATTTTTGCGGTTATTGTTATTTCAAGAGTTCCTTTTGGTTTTGTATTTAAAGGTGTTAAACCGTTATTTTTTATTCTTGCTTTTACAGCACTTCTGAATGTTTTTATGACAGACGGAAAAGTTTTATTCAGTATAGGTTATCTTAAAGTAACGTATGAAGGTGTTTTCTATGCATCTGCTATGGTTGCAAGACTGGTTATGCTTATTCTTGTTACTTCCATTCTTACTCTTACCACTTCACCGATTATGCTTACAAATGGGATTGAAAAGCTTCTGGAACCTTTTAAGAGAATCAAAGTACCGGTTCATGAACTTGCGATGATGATGACGATAGCATTGAGGTTTATACCAACCTTATTGGAGGAAACGGATAAAATTATTAAGGCGCAAAGTTCAAGAGGAGCTGACTTCTCTTCCGGAAACATAATAAGGAAAGCCAAGGCAATGATTCCTATTCTGATTCCGTTGTTTATCAGCGCTTTCAGGAGAGCAGATGACCTGGCTGTTGCTATGGAATGCCGATGTTACCACGGTGGTGACGGAAGGACGAACTTCAGGGTGCTAAAAACGGAAAAACGTGACTATATTGCAACTGCAAGTGTTTTAGTATTTGCTTTCATTGCGGTTCTTTTGAATTATGTATAGGTGAAATATGAAAAATATTGCTTTGATTATAAGCTATGACGGTACAGATTATTGCGGATTTCAACGTCAGAAAAATGGAGATACAATTCAAGAAAAATTAGAAAATACGCTCAATATACTGACAGGAGAAAATACAATTGTAAGTGGTTGCGGAAGGACAGATGCAGGCGTTCACGCGATAGAGTATTTATTAAGCTTTAAAACAAATTCAACTATTCCGGTTGAAAAATACCCTGTTGCAATGAATTCCTTATTGCCCGATAACATCGTTGTAAAAAGAGCTTTTGAATGTAATGATGGTTTTGACGGAAGGTTCTCTGTGCGAAAGAAAACATATATGTATATTATAAACAACGGTGAGATTTCTGATCCGTTTGTTTCAAGATATTCCTGGCATTATAAGTATAAACTTGATATTGATGCTATGAAAAAAGCTGCAGAATATTTACTTGGTGAACATGATTTTAATTGCTTTATGGCTGCCGGAGGCCAGGTTAAAAGTACTGTGAGGACTATTTATTCTGTGGATATAAAAAAAGAAAATGATATGGTTAAGATTTCTGTTTGCGGTAACGGCTTTTTATATAATATGGTTCGTATTATTGTAGGGACATTGGTATATGTCGGTGGTGGGAAACTTTCGCCGGATGATATGAAAAAAATAATTGACAGTAAAAACAGAAATTTTGCAGGAATAACAGCTCCTCCGCAAGGACTTTTTATGAAAAATGTAGATTTTGGGTGCGATTATGAAAAATAGATTTTTAAGTGTTCTGGGAAATTTTAAAAAGACTGGGGAAATATTAAACAGCAAGATTAAAAACAAAAGAAAATTTCTTTTGTTTCTTATCTCTGCCTTAATCGTTATTTATCTTTTGATAAGCTTTTTGCCATATCTTATTTCTGTAATAGTAGGTCATCGTGTGGAAAATTCTGAAAATAACGCTGTGGCTGAAATATCTTCAAACGGAGAGTTGTGCGTACTTAATGATAATTTAATTCTATTTAATGCAAATGGTTTGCAGTATTATGATTTTAAAGGAAATCATAAACACGATATATATTTTGATGCATATTCTCCTTATATGAACAAAAAAGGTAATGTTCTTGCTGCAGCAGATAAGGATGGAAAAAGTGCTGTTGTTATAGACGAAAATAAAGTGAAATATGTAATTAACGGTGATAAAGAAATTCAACTTATTTCCTCAAATGCTAATTCATATTCTTCAATAATAACCGGGGAAAAGGGTTATAAATCTCTCGTAGAGGTATATAACAATAAAGGTGAAAAGGTTTACGAATGGCACATAGGTGAGTATTATGCTGTTGATGCCTGTGTTACAACTAATAATAAGCATCTTGCGGTTCTTTGTGTGGGTATTGATAAAAACGACATAAATTCTCATATTGTTTTTCTTGATATTGAAAATAATGTTATAAGCGGCGAGTGTGAAATAAAAGGACAGCTTGCCTATAAAATGACTGTAGAAAATAATTGCGCATATGTACTTACCGATGGTGGAATCAGTTGTATTTCAAATACCGGTAAAGTAAAAAAAGAGTATAAGTTCTCCGGCAAAGAATTACTTGCATTTGACATATCAGATAAAAACCATATGGCTGTTGCACTTAATGATAACAACTCTCAGTCAGTGGTAGTTCTTTTGAATTCCGGGTTGAAAGAAATCGGCCGATGCAACATTCCTGTTCAGGCTACACTGCTGGATGCAGAGGAAGAGCAGGTTGCGGTGATTGGACAAAATGAAATTTATGTTACGAACAAAAACAGAATATATGCAAAAGGCATTTTGTCTAATGATGTGGAATGTATAAAATTTTCAGAAAATAAAAAGCATATTGTAACATCAGACAAGAGTAGTATATGTATATACGATGTGAAGTTAGGAAGATAAATGAGGAGGTTTTTTATGACATCCGAAGAACTTGGTATTAAAACCCTTAGTGAATTACAGAAAATAGCAAAAGAAAAAAATATAAAGTCAGTATCTAAATATAAAAAGAGCGAATTAGTAGAATTGCTTGCGGATAAAGTTTCTGATGAAAGTGACACGGAGGAAAAAAACGACACTGAAGAAACCGGCGGTGTGCTTGAAGTACTTCCAGATGGATTTGGCTTTTTAAGAGGCCCCAACTATATTTCTACACCAAAAGATGTTTATGTATCCAATATGCAAATTAAGAGATTTAATTTGAAAACCGGAGATAAAGTTGTCGGAATTACAAGAGACACAAGGGAAGGCGAAAGATTTAAACCTTTGATTTTTGTGAAAACAGTTAATGGAGACATTCCTTATGTTGCCTTGCACAGAAAACCTTTTGAATATCTCACTCCGGTTTATCCTGATGAAAGAATAAATCTGTCATTTGAAAACGATTTGTCTATGCGAGTGGTGGACTTGTTTGCACCTTTAGGGAAAGGACAAAGAGGGCTTATCGTTGCACCTCCAATGGCAGGAAAAACAACCCTGCTTAAAAAGATTGCAAATGCTGTAACAGCAGGATCTCCTGATACAGAACTAATTGTTCTTTTGATTGACGAAAGACCTGAAGAAGTTTCCGATATGCAGAAATCCATCAATGGTGATATAGTTTTTTCAACATTTGATCAGCTTCCGCAACATCATGTTAAGGTCGCGGAAATTGTTCTTGAAAGAGCAAAACGAATTGCCGAACACGGGCGAAATGTTGTGATACTTATGGATTCACTTACCAGACTGACAAGAGCATATAATCTTGTAAGCGAATCTTCGGGAAGGACTCTTTCCGGTGGTATTGATCCTTGTGCTTTTCACGGTCCTAAAAAGTTTTTCGGTGCGGCAAGAAACATTGAAAACGGTGGTAGCATTACAATTCTGGCAACTGCCTTGGTTGATACGGGCAGCAGAATGGATGAAGTTATCTTTGAAGAGTTTAAAGGCACGGGCAATATGGAAATTCACCTTACAAGAAAACTTCAGGAACGTAGAATTTTTCCTGCAATAGATATTTACAAATCAGGAACAAGAAGAGAAGAACTTTTACTTAGCTCCAAGGAAAAATATGCAGTTGATAAGATAAGAAGAAAAATGCACAGCGAACAGACGGAAGACGTAACGGAGAAAATAATAAATATGATGTGCAAAACAAAAAACAACGAAGAATTTTTATCTTTGTTAAAATAGTAATAAAATTCAAAAACTCACGTATAATTCAATAACGTGAGTTTTTTGGTGGTGATTTTTTTGTACAAGGCATCAGATTTCAGACAAAAAGAGGTAATAAATATATACGACGGTCAAAGACTTGGTTTTGTCTGTGATGTGGATATAGATATGACAAACGGAAAACTTAATTCAATAATAGTCCCCGGTAGTGGAAAGTTTCTGGGAATATTCGGAAAAACCGAAGACTATGTTATTCCGTGGCATAATATAAAAACAATAGGAGAGGACATTATTCTTGTTGACTTTCCTCTTCGATCTCCAAATAAGAAAGATTTCTGATTAAAATTTGCTTACCTCTCCACGAAAAGGCTCTGTCTTTATATTGTTCTTTGAATTGTTTGTTTGAAATATTCAAAAAGTCATTTTTGTGAAGTTTAGTTGTAAGATTTTCTTTAAATTCGCTAAAAGGGGTTACTTTTCCCCGGTTAAAAGGACATACTTTTTGACAAATGTCGCAGCCAAAGGCATATTTCGTTTCTTTAATCAGTTCTATTTCCTGAGTGCTCAACTCTTTTTTGCTTTGAGTTAATGAAGAAACACAGCTGTTGAAATTGCTCGACGATAAAGCTTTTGATGGGCAGGCGTTTATACATCTGTTGCAGTTAAGACATTTTGTTTTGACAGGTAAATCCGGCTCAAATTCGGTGTTTGTAATTATGTATCCTATGAAAACGTAAGAACCGTATTCTTCGTTTATAAGTAATCGGTTTTTTCCAATAAAACCAAGGCCAGCGCGCCAGGCAATGTCTATGTCATTATAGGGGCTGACATCAGTATAAATTGTATATTCAAAATCCGATATTTCACTTTTTATAAATTGTGAAATTTTTTCAAGATAATCTTTAATTACAAGGTGATAGTCCTTTCCGTAAGCATATATAGATAAGTTGGAGTTTTCTTCATATTTGCAAAAATAGGGAAAAAGAAATACAATGGCATTTTTTTGGTCCACTTTCGTGAATCCACAATATTCGATTCCTATTTTTTTAGCATATTCTTTGATTTTCTTCTTCATCGTTCTCACTCTGATTATTTGCCGCAACTACGGCAACGTAAATTTTTCTTACTCCCATTTGTTTCAGAATTTTACAACACTCGTCACAGGTTGAACCGGTTGTGTATACATCATCAACAAATAAAATATTATCTTCCGGAATGGGAAGAGCAGGGGCAATTGCGCCCTTTATATTTGTTTTTCTTTCCTTTTCGTCTAAAATGCTCTGAGGTTTTGTGTTCTTAATTTTTTTAAGAGCATTTCTGTAAGGTATACCGCTGATTTTTGAAATGTATTTGCAAATAAGCTCTGTTTGGTTATATCCTCTTTCTATGCGCCTTTTCCTCGAAACAGGTGCCGGTACAATGAGCTTTATAGTGTCTTTTATATCGGTTTGAATCATTCTTTCGTATATAAAAGTGCCGAAAATTTCTGCGATAATAGGTCTTTTGTGAAATTTTAAATTTATAATTCCGTTTCTTATATGTCCGTTGTAAGAAAAGGGAGCTATCAAAAATTCAAATTTATATTTTTCTTTTGAACAATATGGGCAATAGGGCGCTTTTACCATTATGTCCTGTGGCTTTCCGCATTCTTCACAAAAATTAAGCTCAAGTTTTTTAAGCTCAGCCTTGCATGAATTACAAATCCATGGCCTTGGAGTATCAATCCGCAGAACTTCATTGCAACTAAAGCATTTTGGTGGAAATAGAAACCTAAAAAAATATTCGCTTAGTCTCGTATCAATTTCTCCTTTAAACCGCAAAATCTTTTAATTTCGCTGTTATTTTTTATCATTTTTTCTAAAACATCATAGTGTCCAACAAGAACAACGAGTTTTTTTGCTCTTGTTATTGCTGTATATAACAAATTTCTGCTCATAATAGAGTATGAGCCGGGATATACAGGCATTATCACGATTGGGAATTCGCTTCCTTGACTTTTATGTATGGTTGTGGCATATGCAGGCTCAATGTCAGAAAGAAAGTGAAAATTGTATTCAACCTTTTTGTTTTCGTCAAAAATAATTTCCATACTTTCGTATTCTTCGCCAATTGATTCGATTCGGCCGATTTCTCCGTTAAATAATCCGGAGCCCGTTGAACTTTCGGTTTCCCATTCAATATCATAATTGTTGCGTATCTGCATTACTTTATCATTTGTTCTGTATATATTGGAACCGGTGTGTTTTTCTTTTTTGTGAGAAGCGGGAGGGTTGAGAACCTCTCTGAGCGCCTGATTCAGAACATTTACACCAACTGCATTTTTTCTCATGGGAGTTAGAACCTGAATATCTGATATGGGGTTAACTCCATAGGTTGCGGGAAGTCTTTTTGTGCATAACTCTGTAATGGTGCTTATTATTTCCTCAGGGGTATTTCGTTTTAAAAAGAAAAAATCTTTAGTTTTAATATTACATTCGGGCATAAGTCCACGATTAACTTTATGAGCATTTACAACAATCATACTTTCTTTTGCCTGACGGAAAATTTCAGTTAGTTTAATTGTTTTAACTGTATTACTGTTAATTATATCTCTTAATACGTTTCCGGGACCTACTGAGGGAAGCTGATCAGCATCACCTACCAGAATAAGCGTGCTTCCATTCTTAATCGCTTTTAACAGGCTGTTGAAAAGAAGTATGTCAATCATCGATGCTTCGTCAACAATGATAACATCAGCATCAATCGGGTTGCTTTCGTTTTTTTCGAAAGAATTTTTGTTGTCCGTTGAAAAACTGATTTCAAGTAAGCGGTGAAGAGTTTTTGCTTCTTTGCCTGTCACCTCCGACATTCTTTTTGCGGCACGACCGGTGGGGGCAGCAAGTACAATTTTTAATCCTTTGCTTTCAAGCGCTACAATAATTGAGTTGATTACGGTTGTTTTTCCGGTGCCGGGGCCTCCTGTTATTACAAGGGCGGGGAGAGTAAAAGCAGAATGTATAGCTTCTTTCTGCATTTCTTCAAGTTTTATATTACATATTTTTTCTGTTTTTTCTATTATTTTATCAAAATCAAAATCTATATTTTTGCAAGCACTGTTTACAAGGTTTTTCAGGCGAACGGCTGCATTGCTTTCGCAAATATGAAGCGGATACAAATAGATAGCCTCAGTATCTTTGATTAGCTCTGAAACTAATTCTTTTTCGATTATTAGTTGTTTTATAGCATTTAAAACACTTTCTTCGTTGCATTCTAAAATAGAACAGGCTTTTGGAACAAGCATATTTTTAGGATAATAAGTGTTTCCGTATGCAGAAGCTTCGTTCAAAACAAATTTAACTCCGGCCTTAATTCTTTCCGGATTACTTTTCTCAAAGCCCAGATCAGAAGCAAGATTATCAGCGGTTTTAAAACCTATACCTTCGATTTTTTGCGCAAGAAGATACGGATTTGCTTTGATTTTTTTAACAGCTTCTGAACCTAAAATTTTATGTATTTTCCCTGTGTGTGATATCGAGATATTGTGCGACTGCAGAAACATTACGAGATTTTTTATGCCAAATTGTAAAATATATCTACTGTTTATTTCATAGGCTTTTTTCAGACTGATACCTTTTATTTCAGAAAGCTTTTCAGGGGCATTTTCTATTATGGAAAGAGCATCTTCTCCAAAAGTATCTACTATTTTTTTAGCCGATGCAGGGCCTATTCCCTTAATCAATCCTGATGCTAAATATTTGTATATGCTGTCTGTAGATGTGGGAGGTGTTTTTGAAAAAGCAGCAACCTGGAATTGTTCTCCGTAAATATTATGAGAAACGAAAGTACCTGTAAGAGTTACTGTTTCTCCGGGCGATATATAAAACATTGTGCCTGTGGCAGTTATGAGCTTCCCTTCGGAATCAATATCACAGACACAATATCCGTTTTCGTCATTATAAAAAATTATTTCTTCTACGCTACCGGTAATTACTTCCATAATTTTTCTGTATTTCCTCCGTTAATTGTTGTGTGTTTACTATATGTATATTTTGGAAATGCTTATTGTAAAAAGCTTCTTTTTCTATTCTTTCCTCAGATAGAATATAAATTCGAAAAGGAAAACCTTTTAAAATACTTGTTAATTCGTAAAGTCTCTTTTGGAGTTCTTTTTCAGGAACAACAATAAAAACGTTACTGTTTCTTGTGTTTGTTAATGTTATAATCTGCCATATCAGCAATATAAATTCCGATATTCCGAAAATCAGAAAAAAGTAAACTAAAATTTTAAATATCATAATAACACTTCCTCGTGTTAATAGGATATTCTGAATTTGAGAATTAGTTACTTTTCTAACAAGCAGTCGTAAACAATACGTTTTTGTATTCCGAAAAACTGCGCAGTCATTTTGGTTGCAGTTTTTTTGTCAATGCCGCTGTTTATCAGTTCGTATGCTTTGTCTGTTATCATTTCGGGAGTTATTTCTTTTTCGGTATCTTTTTTTTGATAACCTGATACAACGATAACAAATTCACCTTTGGGCTGATTTTCATTAAAAATAGTCAAAGATTCTTCCAGCGTGGTATGTATAACGGTTTCGTGAATCTTTGTTATTTCTTTCACAAGAGCAATTTCACGGTTTCCAAATGCTTCATAAAGGTCTTTTAGTGTAGTCTTTAATTTGTGCGGAGCTTCGTAAAAAATCAGTGTATGTGAAAATTCTTTTATTTCCTCCAGATGCTTTTTCCTGGAGGGCTTGTTTACAGAAAGAAAACCTTCAAAAGAAAATCTGCCTGTCGGCAATCCTGATACTATGAGCGCCTGAATGAAAGCGCATGGACCCGGAACGGGAATAACCCGGATTCCTTTTTCGTTACATATTTTGACAAGATCTTCTCCCGGGTCAGAAATGGCAGGCGTACCGGCATCGGAAACAAGTGCACAGCTTTCTCCATTTTGTATTCTTTCTGCGATAACTGTACCTTTTTCTCTTTTGTTATGCTCATAGTAGCTTATCATTGTTTTTTTTATATCAAAATGATTTAACAACTTTAAAGTTTGTCTCGTATCTTCTGCTGCTATAAAGTCTACGTTTTTTAAAGTTTCAAGTGCTCTCTCTGAAATGTCATGCAGATTACCTATGGGAGTTGCAACGAGATATAAGCAATTTTCGTTCACTTCAATCTTCCTTTCGTTTTTTTGTAAAGTTGCGATATATTGGCAGTATAGTTTCCGTGTTCATCGTAAATATATAAAGGCTCAAGATTTTTTAGTTCTACGCCTCCGTTTTTAATGCCTTCAATAAGAATGAGGCAGGGAGGGGTGTTTATTCTCGAATAAACCATTTGAAGCCTCTTAGGTTCTATGTTGTTAATTTTCATAAGATAGATTATTTCTGCAAGTCTTTCGGGTTTGTGAACCAGTGCAAGTTTCCCTTTGCTTTTAAGAAGTGAATAAGACCTTTGAATTATATCTTCGAGTGTACATTTAATTTCGTGTCTTGCAATGGCAACAGGGGTATTTTCATTTTTAATTCCGTTTCCTACGGGTTTGTACGGAGGGTTACAGGTTATATAGTCAAAAGAGTCCTTAGGTAAAATATTATTTGTATTTATATCTCCGTTTATAATTTCTATAATATCTTCAATCTTGTTTAAGGATACGTTTTCTTTTGCAAGCTCAGCAGATTGGGGTTGTATTTCCAGACCGGTGATTTTTTTTGCGTACACTTTTGCAGACAGCAGGACAGGAATGATTCCGTTTCCTGTTCCTATGTCGAGTATGTTACTGTTTTTTTTCGGAGAAGCAAAATTTGCAAGAAGAACTGCATCTGTACCGAAACAGAACAGGTCTTTATCTTGTTTCAGCTTAAGATTGTTAATTTGCAAATCATCAATTCTGTAATTGCTCATTTAAATCCTCTTATCATAAATAATTATTCACCTTGAGTTTACCATATTTAAGCCAAAATATCAACTTTTTATTAAAGTAAAAAGAAAAAGAGGTGTATGATTATTAATCATACACCTCAAGGTAGAATACTAATTATTCAGCAACAGGAGCGCCAACAGGACATACACCTGCACAAGCACCGCAATCCAAACATGCGTCTGCGTTGATTTCGTATTTACCATCACCTGCTGAAATAGCTGCTACAGGGCATTCACCTTCGCAAGCACCACAGCTGATGCAATCATCGTTAATTTTGTAAGCCATCTATAACACCTCCTCTTATTGATACTTATATTCTATCACAAAATTTATATTTTGCAAGAGTAATTTATGATTATTATTCTAAATCTTTCAACATTTTCATTTCTGAAGCACTTACTTTAACTTCTGCGGGCTTTAATATTTTCACATCGTCAACAGAAAACTGTTTGTAGGTGATATCGTCGCCGTTTTTAAATGCTATTTTTAACAAGCCTTTTAACAAATTAACCTCTGAAACATTTCCTCTTCCGTCTGGGGTTTCAACGTATGAACCGACAGATGGCGTGTTCTTCAGTAAATCTTCGTAAGCTTCCTGTTCATATTTAAGACAGCACATAAGACGCGAACAGGTGCCGGAAATTTTAGTAGGATTAAGAGAAAGGTTTTGTTCTTTCGCCATTTTAATAGAAACCGGCTCAAATCCTCCGAGATGAGAAGCACAACAAAGCTTTCTTCCGCATATGCCGAGCCCACCTATGATTTTTGCTTCGTCTCTTACTCCTATTTGTCTGAGTTCGATTCTTGTTTTGAACACAGAAGCAAGATCTTTTACAAGCTCTCTGAAATCAACTCTGCCGTCAGATGTGAAATAAAAAAGAATTTTGCTTTGGTCAAAGGTGTATTCAACATCTATAAGTTTCATTTCAAGATTATGTTTCTGGATTTTTTCAACACAAATTTTATAAGCTTCTTTTTCTTTCTCTTTGTTTGTTTCTGCCTGCTGAATTTCTTTTTCTGTAGCAACTCTTAATACCGGTTTTAACGGAGAAACAATTTTACTGTCGTCAATTTCCTTGTTCCCAGAAACAACTTCACCTATTTCGATACCTCTGGCAGTTTCTACAATTATAGCCGTGCCGGCTCTTAATTTATAGCCTGCAGGGTCAAAATAATAAAGTTTACCGTTTTTTTTGAATCTAATTTCAACTATTTCTATCATGAATGTCCTCCCATATTGATATAAGCGTAGTGGTAACACTCAGTTTGAGCGCAGAGTTTTTCTTTTGATTTTCAAGGACAGTACTTAATGCAGATGAAAAATTTTCTATGTTACGTACAGAAAATTTGCTGCTGAGTTTTTCTAACTCACTGTATAAGTCACTGTTTATAATTGCATTTTTACTAAGACCATTTTTTAAAAAAAGTATATCTCTCAGAAAAAGATGAATGTAATTTATGTCGGAAGTTAATTTTTCTTTATCTTCGGTGAGATATTTTGAAAAATCGAAAATTACAGACTTTTCCCGTAATGTTAATTGATTGAGAAAGGTGAGAATTCTTTTTCTTCGGTCAAAATCACAGTCGTTTTGTATAAATTGTTCTGCACCGTTAGGATCACCTTCGCAATAGGTAGCCGCAAAACGTGCCATTTCTCTTTTGCCCGGATATTTGATATACAGATATTCAGCCACCTGGTCTTTGTCAGGCTGTTTTACGGAAAATTTTTTCAATCTTGACAGAACCGTAGGGAGGAGCTCCTCCTCTTTATTAACAATCAGAATAATTATTCCGTATTCCGGGGGCTGCTCAAGAATTTTCAGCAGAGCATTTTGAGCCTCAGTTGTAAGTTTGTATGCTTCTTCGAAAACAAAGATTTTATACTCGGAATTACAAGGCTTGATATAAATCTGATTTATAACTTCTCGGATTTCATTTACCCCAATGCTGTTTTTTTTCGCCGTTATAATAAACTTGTCCGGATGACTTCCTGCCGCTGTTTTTGTACAGTTACTGCATTTTAAGCAAGCGTTCCCGTTTACGGGTTCTTTGCATAAAATTGAGTCGGCTGTGGCATTGGCAAGCATTATACCGGTTGAAACATCTGAGGAAAAAAGAATAGCATGTCCAAGTGTTTTGGTTTTGATACTGTTTTTTAAATTGGCACTAATGTCTTCCTGCCATTTGATTGTATTAAAATTCACAATAACCATACCTTTCAGCAATCCATTTAATTATACATTTAAAAACATTGTTTGTCAATAATGCAGTAATTGTATAAATTATGGACAGATTTCCAATAGAGACACAGATAATTTTATTACCCTTATATCGTCTTTTTTCGTTGACAAAACCTTTTTATAGATGTAAAATTTATATTATAAATATATTATGACAGGTGATAAATTGAGTAACTTAAATGAAAAACAACTTGAAGCTGTTAGAACAACCGAAGGACCTGTGCTTATTCTTGCAGGCGCAGGAAGCGGAAAAACGACAGTTCTTATTAACAGAATTGCTTATATGATAAACGAATGTGGAATTTCTCCGTGGAATATTCTTACAATAACGTTTACAAATAAAGCTGCAAACGAGATAAAAGAAAGACTTCTGAATACAGTTGGTAAAGGTTCGGAAGAAATATGGGCAGGTACTTTTCATTCTACTTGTGTCAGAATGCTGAGAAAATATGCTGACAGAATAGGATATAAATCCGGTTTTGCCATTTACGATTCAGCCGATCAGATTACATTGGTTAAAGATTGCATCAAAGAATTAAATTTCAGTGATAAGGATTTTCCACCAAGAAGCGTTATTGCTGTTATAAGTGACGCAAAAGACAAATTAATAACTCCCGGTGCATTTGAAATTTCTGCAAGCTCGGATTTCCGATTAGTAAAAATTGCAAAAATTTACAGCTTATACCAGAAAAAATTACAAAAATTCAATGCAATGGATTTTGATGACCTTATTGTGAATACGGTTAGAATTTTAGAGGAAAATCCAGATGTTCTTGAATACTACCAGAAAAAGTTCAAGTATATAATGGTTGACGAATATCAGGATACTTCTCACAGTCAATTCAGATTTATATATAATCTCGCTAAGGCACACAAGAATATTTGCGTTGTTGGTGATGACGATCAGTCTATATACCGTTTCAGAGGAGCTGATATAAGCAACATACTGAGTTTTGAAGAAAAGTTTGAGGGTGCCAAGGTTATTAAACTTGAACAGAATTATCGTTCTGTTCAGCCTATTCTTGATGCTGCAAATGCAGTTATTAAAAACAATCGCGGAAGAAAGTCAAAAGCCCTCTGGACTGAAAATAAGAGTAATGAAAAAATAAATTACTTCAATTCTGAAAACGAACGCGAGGAGGCTTATTTTATTGCAGATAAAATAAAAAGCCTTGTAGAAAACGACGGATATAAATATAGTGATTTTGCAGTGCTGTTCAGAATGAATGCGCAGTCACGTGTAATTGAAGAATCATTTATGAGAAGCGCAGTTCCTTACAGACTTTTGTCAGGTATCAAGTTTTATGAAAGAAAAGAAATTAAAGATATTATAGCCTATCTCAGACTTATATTGAATACATCTGACGATATAAGTTTAACAAGAATTATAAACGAACCTAAACGTTCTATAGGTAAAACCACTGTGGAAAAGGTTTCGGCATTTGCTGCCGCTAATAGTCTTAGTATGTTTGATGTTCTTAATCATGTGGTTGAATTTGATGAGCTGAGAAAGAGTGCGGCAAAGATTATTGCATTTACAAAAATGATTAACGGAATAAGAGCGCAGGTAAACGATCTGTCTGTTACGGAAATCATTAACAGAGTTTTTGATGAAAGCGGATATATGAGCGCTCTTGAAGCAGAAAATACCGTTGAGTCAAAAACAAGAATAGAAAACCTGAAGGAATTCCTTACAGTTGCCCTTGAATTCGAAAAAAATGTTGAATTCGGAACACTTGCAGAGTTTCTTGAAGGCGTATCATTGGTTTCTGATATTGATTCTTATGATGAAAATCAGGATGCAGTTGTTGTAATGACCCTTCACGGTGCAAAAGGTCTTGAGTTTCCGGTTGTGTTTCTTGCAGGAATGGAAGAGGGAATTTTTCCGTCTCAGAGGTCAATGCTTGAAATGGAAGAAATTGAAGAGGAACGTCGTCTTTGTTATGTTGGTATCACAAGGGCAAAGAAAAAACTTTATCTTATAAGCTCTTCGTCGCGTACGATATTCGGAAGTACAACACATAATCCGAAATCCAGGTTTGTTGCTGAAATTCCTGATGAACTTATGGAGGACCTGGGCACCACAAGAAGAAACACTGTAAGCATAAATAATCATTCATCCGGTACTATTTTTAATAATATCAATCAGAAGCAACCATCTGTTGCAGCTGATTTGCCCGATTATAAAGTAGGAGACAGAGTTAAGCATTTTAAATTTGGCGAAGGAATTATAACATCTGTTCAGCCTATGGGAAATGATATGAAACTTTCGGTTGCCTTTGATACAGCCGGAAGTAAAAATATGATGGCTGTTTTTGCCAAACTTAGAAAAATATAAAGATTTATTAGGGATGGAGTAAAAACGTGTATAATAATTTTGCTAAAGTGTACGACAGACTTACCGACGATGTTGATTATGACGGAATTTACAGGTATCTGAAAGAAATTTTTATAAGATATGGTGAAAATCCTGAACTTGTCCTTGAACTTGCCTGCGGGACAGGAAATTTCACCAGAAGGTTAATTGACGGCGGTTACGATGTGATTGCTATTGACAATTCTGTTGAAATGCTGGATGTGGCAAGAGAGAAATGTCCGGAAGCATTACTTCTTGAACAGGATATGACGGATTTTGAACTTTACGGAACTGTTGATGCTATAATATGCATTTTAGACGGTGTAAACTATATAACTGACAAAAGAAAGCTCGCGAGGATGTTCAGACTTGTGAAAAACTATCTTAACTATGACGGATTGTTTATATTTGATATAAACAGTGAATATAAACTCAAAAATACCATTGGTAACAATGTTTTTGTGCGTTCTGAAGAAGATATTTTTTATACCTGGGAAAATGAAGTCAGAAAAGACAGGGTTGATTTTTACCTTACATTTTTCAACAGAATAGGTGAACATTATGAAAGATTTGAAGAAATACATACAGAACGTATATATGCTGTTTCTGAAATGAAAACAATGATCAAAGATTCCGGACTGGAACTTGTTGGGGTATTTTCAAACCTTAAATTTGTCAGCCCGTCGAAAAAAGACGAACGAATTTTCTTTGTAGTACGAAAAAAATCTTGACATAAAATGATATGTATGGTAATATTTACTTGCGTGATAACACGACAAAAGATAATATGTAAGGCTTGTTGAAAGGAATGATTTTAATGGCAAACGGTAAGGTAAAATGGTTTAACTCCGAAAAAGGCTACGGCTTTATTGAGAGTGAAGACGGAACAGATGTTTTCGTTCATTTTTCTGCGATTGAAATGGACGGATACAAAACACTTGAAGAAGGAGCAGAGGTTACTTTTGAAGTAAGCGAAGGCGCTAAAGGTCCTCAGGCTTCTAACGTTAAGAAAGCGTAATCAAGCTCATAGCTTAAATATATATATTGTTTTATACAGCATAAATATTTCTACACTTTGTGACGTGAAAAAGACCATTTTTGATGGTCTTTTTTTGTTCTAAATTTGTACAACCTGTAATAGTATTAAACAGGTGATACGAGTGTTTGAACAAATAAAAGACAAGTATGAAAATTTACAGGAAATAAGGGTGAGGTGCGGTAAAAATATAATTGTTAAGGCAAATAATGCGGAATATTTGGAAAATACGGTAGTGGATAAGGAGTATATCGAAAACTTGCTTTCATATTTTACTTCGGATTCTATGTATGCATTCAAACAGGAAATAAGTGAGGGGTTTGTTACTGTAAAAGGCGGAAACCGCGTAGGCATATGCGGGAAATGTGTTATGAAAAACGGCTTGGTTGAACATATTAAAGAAATATCTTCTGTAAACATAAGATTTGCAAGGGAATTTATAGGTTGTGCAGATTTGGTTTTTGATATGATTAAAGGAAATCTGAAAAACACAGTTTTTGTTTCGCCACCCGGATGCGGAAAGACAACAATGCTCCGGGATATTTCAAGAAGTTTGTCTTATTATGGAAATAATGTTTGTATTGTTGATGAACGAGGTGAAATTGCCCCTTTTTCAGAGGGGGTAAGTATATTTGATCTTGGCCCCAGGTGTGATGTTATGTCAGGTGTTCCGAAATACATAGGTGTAAATATGGTTCTCAGAACAATGAATCCTGATGTTATAGTGGTAGATGAAATAGGAAAAGAAAAAGAAATTGATGTAATTAGAGATGCATTGAATTCAGGAATTAAAATTATAACTTCTTTTCATGCCGGAGATAAAAGTGAATTTGAAAGAAGGTTTCCCGCAAGTGAAATATTTGAGTGTGTAGTGGTGTTGTCTAAGAAAAATGGAGTAGGAGAAATCAAAAAAATAATATGCTGAAAATAATAGGGCTGACAGCTGTTTTTGTTGCTTGCGGAGCGTTTGGTGTAAATATATATAAATATTGTGTTTATTGTCTTAAGTATACAGAAGGTTTGATTGATGGTCTGAAATATTTGAGACGAGAAATAGAGTTTACGGAAACCTATATTTCCGGAGCATTGGAAAAAGCGTCATCATATGCCGGGGAAGCAGGTGTGCTTTTTAAAAAATGTGCCGGAAACTTAAAAAACAGCTCTGAATATATAAAAAGTGAAAATATCAGTTGTGAAGTGAAAAAAATATGCGAATACTTTTTTTCTCAAATAGGAAAAAACAATCTTAATAATGAATTGAAATTGATAGATATTACAGTTGAAAAGCTTTTGTTTACAAAGGAAAAGCAGAGGGAATATTGTGAGCACTCGGGTAAGCTTTATGCCAAGTCGGGGTTTTTGGTAGGACTGATAGTGGTTATTCTATTAACATAGGAGGAATTTATGGAAGTAGATTTAATTTTTAAAATTGCTGCAATTGGAATTCTTGTTGCTGTTTTGAATCAGGTGTTAATAAAATCCGGCAGAGATGAACAGGCGATGATGACCTCGTTGGCAGGTCTTATAATTGTTCTGATTATAATTGTTAAGCAGATAAGCGGTTTGTTCGATCTTGTGAAAACGACTTTCGGATTCTGAGATGGATATTTTTAAACTTATTGTTATTGGGATATCAGTCGTAATTTTTTCAACAGTTCTGAAAAAATATAAATCTGAGCACTCGGTAATGCTCGTGATTATTTCTGCCGTGATTTTTTTCGTGTACATTCTGAACGGAATAAAAGAAATTTTTGAGTATCTGATGAATATCTGTACCACGTATGGTATTGATACGGTTTATTTTGAAATTTTGTTAAAAACTCTTGGAATTTCATATGTGTGTGAATTTGCATCAGCTTTGTGTAAAGATTCCGGTGAAAGTGCTGTTGCTGTAAAAATAGATATAGCAGGAAAAATCACGATTGTGCTTATGACATTGCCTTTGTTTAGAAACTTCGTTGAAACTTTAATAAAAATTATGCCATGAGGAAAAAATGAAAAGAATTTTTATTTGCTTATGTGTGTTCATAATGTCAAGTGTACCTGTTTTTGCTGAAATAAGCTATGAAAAAGAACAGTTTATGAGTAGTGGAGCATATGACGCCTTTTCTGTTGTGAACGATTATTTTGAAGATTTTGATAGTGTTAAAATTCTGGAAGATTTTTTATCGGGAAATCCATTGGATGAAAAAGGAGTTTTTCAAAGTTTACTTGATTTAATTTTTGCTTATATGATAAAAGTATTGAAATCATTCGTTTTGCTGTTGATTATAGGGGTAGTTATTGCTTTTATATCAAATGCTTCAAACTTGTCGGGTAAGTCCAATGAAGGTATAGGTACAATTGGAGGATATATAATCTTTGCCTCTGTTATTATCACTTTTTTCTGCGAATTGATAACTCCTGCAAAGAATTCTATAGCAGATATATCTGTTATGGTGAAAAGTTTGTTTACAATATTGATGACATCTGTTTTTGTCAGCGGCGGTGCTGTAACAGTAGGGTTAATGCAAAATGTTTTATTTGTTTGCATTGGTGTGATATCGGAAGCAGTCAATAAATTTTTGATACCTATTATAATCTCAACTGTAATGTTATCAGCAGCAGGTAATATGAGTAATAAAATAAATGTATCCGGATTCATAAAAATTATGAGAAGTTTTGTGAAATGGTGTATAAGTCTTGTTATGATCCTTTTTGTAGGTTTGTTTGGAATTTATGGTTTGACCGGGGCATCTGTTGATGCTGTTGTGGGAAAAACTGCAAAGTTTTTGATAGGTGGTAGTGTTCCGGTTGTGGGCGGAGTGGTTTCTGATAGTATAGGAACAGTGCTTGCAACAGTAAAAGCGGTAAGAAATATAACAGGTAATATAGGAATAATCGCAATTGTTTTGATAGCAATAACTCCTGTGGTCAGAACTTTTGTTTATATCTGGTCACTCAGGTTATGCTCAGGATTTCTTGAACCAATATCCGATACAAGAATAATTAAACTTATAAACGATATCGTTGAATGTTCAATTTTACTATTTGTTTGTCTTGTTTCGGTCACCTTGCTTTTTGTTTGCGCTGTGGCTATAGTTCTTTTGTCGGCTAATATGATTTCTTAGGAGTATGCAATGGTGATTTTTCTTAATATTTCTGTGGGTCTTATGATAATAAATATTATGTATGAAATTTTACCCGATTCTTCATATAATAAGTACTTAAAAGTTATAGTTGGAATGATACTTTTGCTGATTGTGATTGGAAATAGTGCCCAATTGAATTTGGAAAATGAAGCTTCCTGGCTTGAAAAAACTGAAATTAAACTTGAAAATGAAAACTATTCTGAAACACTCCATTCTCAATTGGAATTTACAATTGGTAACAGAATAAAAGAGGAGTTGTCTGAAAAATTTAGCATAAATGCTGATGTGTGTGTAAAGACAGAAAACAACGAGATAACAAGAGTTGAAGTTTTATGTGAAAGAGAAACAGACAAGGCACCAATTATAAATTATATCAGCGGAGCATATAATCTTGATAGCGGAAGGATATTTGTAAAAAATGACTACAGCGAAGGAAATAATTGAAAAACTCACAGCGGATAAAAAAATATTTTTTCTTTTTATAGTCGGGATAGCGTTGGTTGTTTCATCTGCCGCATTTAATAATCAGGAAAAAAATGAAACTGCTGAATATGTTATTTCTGAAAATGTTTATATGGATGAGAAGAGGTTGTCGAAATTGCTTAGTACAGTATCCGGTGCCGGTAAGGTTCAGGTTTATATTACATATAAAAACGATGGAGAGAAAGTGGTAGCGTATGATAGTGATGAAGAAGAACGTAAGGTTGTAAATACAGGAAAAAATAATGAGCCATATATTCTGACTACAAAATATCCTGAAATAAAAGGAGTTTTAGTTGTGGCCGAAGGTGCCGGGAATGAAAATGTGAAAAACAGGCTTATAAGGTGTGTTAAATCTATTACAGACATACCTTTGGGAAATATTTGTGTAGAAATAAGAAAAAAGTGAGGTTGGATAATGAAATATTTTAACAGAAAGAATGTAGTTTTTGGTGTTTTGATAGTACTTTTGGCTGTTTCGGGTTTTCTTAACTGGAATTATAATAAAGGTGCAGGCGAGGAGGCGAAAGTGCTTGGTGAAGCAGCTTATGTAGACAACAAAATTGATGTTCAGGTAGATTCTTTCGAAACTATGAAAATTGAAAGAAATATTGCCCGCGATGAAACTTTGAAAAGCTTAAATGAGGTTATAAATAATCCGAATTCTTCCGAGGGAGCAAAGGCAGACGCTGAAAATGAAGTACTTTTTATAAACCAATCCCGTATACAGGAGGTTGATTGTGAAACGATTCTAAAAAATAAGGGCGTAAAAGAAGTAATGGTAAGTATAAGCCGTTCCGGTGTTAATGTGTTTGTAAAAAATAGTGAACTGCATCCGAATGAAGTGGCAATTATTACAGAAACAGTAAAAACACAGACACCTTTTTCACAAGATATGATAAAAATTTCAAAGTATGATTGATAAAAGCGTTTAATTATGTTATAATATAAATGTAAAATTCTTCAAATATGGAGGTTTGTTATTATGACAGAGTTAAACAATAAGTTCGGAGAAGTGAAAATTTCCGATGAAGTAATTGCGAAAGTTGCATCTGTAGCTGTCTCTGAAGTTTCAGGTACAGTTGGTATCTGTGATAGCACATCGGGACTTTTCGGCATAAAAAATAAAACAAGAGGCGTCAGAGTAGAAACAAAAGACGGAGCACTTAGCATAGACATAGATATAGCTGTGGAATATGGAGCTAATATGGCTGATGTTTCCTGGGAAGTACAGGACAAAATAAAAAAAGCAGTAGAATCTATGACAGGACTTGAAGTACTTAAAATTAACATATTGGTAAAAGGTATAGAGATTCCTGTTGAAACAACAGAAGAATAAACAATATCAGCAAGCATTCAATTATGCTTGCTGTAATGCTTTGTGGTGATTTTATGAAATTGTTAAATCTTAAACGTCCTTTTCTTATGGTGGTTCTTATAAATCTGCTTGGATTTGGAGTTCTTGCTTTGTACTCGGGTGCTTTTGATAAAAATGTTCTGTACTTAGGGGTAACTGTTACGGTTATCCTTGGCGTTTCTTATCTTGGCATTTGTAAAATGAGCGTTTGCGATGTTTATATTTTTTTGATTGTAAGTATGCTTTTTTCAATAGGAGAAGTAATGCTTTACAGGCTCGATTCAATGTATGGTGAAAGGCAGTTTATCTGGCTTTGTGTTTCTCTTATAGGCTTTTTTGCCGTTTATATTTTCGTACTAAAGACAGATATACTTGCAAAGCTTCATTATACTTATTTTGCGATTGCTATCATACTTTTTCTTGTAACTTTGATTTTCGGGACTGTTTCAGGAGGTGCTAAAAATTGGATAATAATTAAAGGCTTCAGTATTCAACCTTCTGAAATTATTAAGCTGCTTATAATATTTACTATGGCAGACAGATATACTTACCCGGAAAAATACAGATATAAAAACCTTAATGAGGATGTTGTGCTTAGTATTCTTGTATACACTGTTCTTGGATTTCTGGTTCTGCAAAGAGAGTGGGGAACTGCTGTTCTGATTTTTTTGGTACATATTTCAATGATGTATATATATAGCGGCAAATTTAAAGTTATGTTTGCAAACGTAGCTATGGCAACTGTTGGGGGTGCCCTTGGAGTTAAGTTTGTATCTCATATTCAACAAAGAATAGATGTGTGGCTTGACCCCTGGACTGATATTGCCGGAAAAGGGTATCAGATTACTCAGTCGTTGTTTGCAATTGGCGCAGGAGGTTTTTTCGGTACAGGAATTGGTCTTGGCAGTCCGGAATACATCCCAAAAGTTCACTCCGATTTCATTTTTTCGGCTATTTGTGAAGAGTTTGGTGTTCTTGGAGGGGTAGCGGTTATAATGCTGTATTTTATGCTTGTTTACCGAGGAATAAGGATTGCTATGCAAATTGAAAATATATTTTACAAATGTATAGCATCAGGGATAAGCATAATGTTTGGCTTTCAGTCCTTCATTATTCTTGGTGGAGTTACAAAATTTATTCCGCTGACGGGAATTACTTTACCTTTTATAAGTTACGGTGGAAGCTCTCTTGCGATAAGTTTTTTTGCTATTGCGGTTATTGAAGCTGCAGCAAACAAGCTAGCAGCTCCGGTTAAGGAGGCGAATAAATTTGAAGAAGAGTAATCTGGATAGGCAAAGTGTGCAATATAAAGATGGGACAAGACTTTTGCAGGTTCTTGTTTTAATAGGTATACTTCTGCTTACCTTGGTAGCATATCTTACTTATCTTGAAGTTTTTGCAAAAGAAGAGTATATAAATAACTCATTCAATCAAAGACAATGGAAGCAGGAAGAAAACACTTTGAGAGGCGATGTGATAGACAGGAACGGTATAGTTCTGGCTTCAAGCTATAAAAATGAAGAGTTGCAGACGAGAAAGTATGAATACGGTGGAATTTATACTCATACTATTGGATATAATTCAAAAATTTACGGTAAATCACAGATTGAACTAATCTATAATAAAAATCTTGCCGGACTTACAGAGTTTTCGAAGATTACCGATGCTCTTGAAGGAGAAAAAAAGGGGGACACTGTTCACCTTACTATTTCAAACGAACTCCAAAAGAAAGCATACGAAATGCTTGGAAAACGAGCGGGAGCAGTTGTTGCGCTGGATGCCAAAACAGGAGAGGTACTTTGTATGGCAAGTACGCCTACATTTAATCCTGAAAGTGACAGCCTCAGTAAAAATTGGGAAATGTTGAACAACAGAACTGATTCTCCTTTTGTGAACAGGGCTACTAACGGATTATATGCTCCCGGTTCTGTTTTCAAAACAGTAATGCTTTGCGCAGCCCTTGATAACGGAATGGCTGACTTTGAAATTGATGATCAGGGAACTGTTCAGGTTGGAGGCAGAAAGTACAAAAATACAAAGTCAAAAGCTTATGGAAAAATAAATTTAAAAAGAGCTTACGCAGTATCAAGTAATGTTGCATTTATTACCATTGGTCAGGAACTTGGAGATGACATTGTCACCCAATATGTCAAGAAGTTTAGAATAGGGGAAAAAATAAAATTTGATATTCCGTTGGCTACATCAAAATTTGATTATGATGGGAATATATATGCAACTGACCTTGCTCAGGTTTCAATAGGTCAGGGGAAACTTCAGGTTACTCCGCTTCAGATGGCGCTAATGGTGTCAACTATTGCTAATGAAGGGGTTATGAAGAAACCTTATCTCGTGCAAAAGGTAGTAAATTCATCGGGGATTTCCGTTATTAACGGAAAATCGGAAAATCTCGGCAGATCAGTATCCACTGCTACAGCAAAAAAAGTAAAAGAGTTTATGGTTGAAACAGTTGTTAACGGAACTGCCGGTAATGCGGCAGTTCCCGGACTTGAAGTGGGAGGAAAAACGGGAACAGCAGAAAACGAAAGAGAAAATCAGGAGCACGCCTGGTTTGTTGGATATGCGGAAAAAGATGACAAAAAAATTGCAATTGCAGTAATAATAGAATATGACGGTGGCACCGGTGGCGGAATTGCCGCTCCGGTAGCAAGAGAAATATTTAAAATCTGGAGAGATCAGCAATAAAAAAAGAATCCCGAAATGAAGTGAACCCCAAAGTTTAGACAAAATTTAATATTAAAATGTTTGTGGATGAGTTCGGTATTGCACCGGACTCATTCCGTTTAATTTAAGAGATATTCTCTCATTGTTGTAGTAATGTATGTACTCTTCCAGCTTCTCAATGAATC
>JAZUPZ010000022.1:0-49533 GCA_045605445.1 Clostridia bacterium
AAGCTAAGGCTCTTTATCACAGTCAGCACATAGATGAGAGTCCCGAAACCCGAGAACACCGAATGGTCTGCTCCTTTGCCTTTGCTGTGGGTGAGCAGAATGCATCGGGTGAGAGAATAGTTACCGCGCCTACCTGCGGGGCTGCAGGCGTTCTTCCCGCTGTTCTGTATTATCAACAGCAGAAGCACAGATTCAGCGACAGGGAGATAGTGCAGGCTCTTATTACCGCAGGAATTATCGGTAATTTAATAAAGACAAATGCTTCTATATCGGGCGCGGAGTGCGGTTGTCAGGCTGAGATCGGAAGCGCTTGTTCTATGGCTGCTGCCGCTCTTGGCGAGTTGTTTTCTTTAGACATCGATAAAATCGAATATGCCGCAGAGATCGCGATAGAGCATCATCTCGGGCTTACCTGCGATCCTATCTGCGGACTTGTGCAGATTCCCTGCATCGAAAGAAATGCTGTTGCGGCAATGAGGGCAATAAATGCAATTAACCTTGCAAGCTTTTTATGGGACAGCAGAAAAATTTCTTTTGATAAAGTAGTAAAAACAATGAAAGAGACGGGGGATGATATGTCGTCTTCCTATAAAGAAACCTCTGAGGCGGGCCTTGCAAAGCTTGACATCAATTAAAAATAGTGCTAAACTTTGTCGGTGAGGTGCATAAAATGAAACTTAATATAAATCAGATTAAAGAAATAACAAAAGGTGCCGTAAGAATAGAAGAAAATGAAGGCGTAGTTTCTTTTTACAGATTTACCAAAGAACAGGAAGAAATGTATAAAGAAAGAAGTGCTGACTTTTATAAAAAGACCTTTGCAACTGCAGGTGTGAAATTTCTCTTTGAAACTGATAGCGAATTTGTAAGATTAGCAGGAGCAATAGAATCAGGCTCTTCAAGAAAGTATTATTCCATAGACGTTTTTGTTGACGGAACCCCTGTTGGCTATATAGATAATTTTGAAGGAACAGAATTTCCGAAGGATTATGCAAAGGTAGATTTACCGATGGGAGATTTTTCAAAAAGCATTGAGCTTGGCGAAGGCGAAAAAACAGTATGTATTCATCTTCCTTGGTCTGTTGCCATTAAGCTTAAGGAATTTTCTGTTGCTGACAGAGCTTTCGTTAAAGGTGTAAAAACAGAAAAGAAACTGCTTGCTTTTGGTGACTCGATAACTCATGGCTACGATGCACTCAGACCTTCAAACAGATATATTTCAAGAATTGCAGATAGCCTTGATGCAGAAGAAATAAACAAGGCGATCGGCGGAGAATTTTTCTGGGAAGACCTTGCTAAAACCAACGAGAATTTCACTCCCGACTACATAACCGTAGCATACGGTTCCAATGATTACGGTAGAAATCAAACAAAAGAGAGCTTTGAAAAAAATTGCAGAGGATTTTACAAAACCCTCAGTGAAAAATTTCCTTATGCAAAAATTTTTGCAATAACTCCTATATGGAGAGCAGAATATCATAAACCAAAAGCTATAGGCAATTTTTTTGTGGTTGAAGAAACAATAAAAGAAATTGTGGAAAATCTTGAAAATGTAACATATATACACGGATTTAACCTTGTTCCTCATGATGAAAACTATTTTGGTGATTTATTTCTTCATCCCAACGACAAGGGATTTGAACACTATTTTGAAAATCTGAATAAAAAGATAAAAGAGGCGTTGTAAACGTCTCTTTTTTTGTTTCTTGATAGTTTTTTAAAAAAGTGGTAAAATAATATCATTATATTAAAAGGAGCAGAAATATGATTCTTACGGTAACAGCGAATCCTACGATAGACAGAGTTTATTTTGTTGAAAAATTTGAAATGGGCGAAGTTCACAGGCCGGAAAGGTTTACCCGTTCTGCGGGAGGAAAAGGTTTAAATGTTGCAAGAGTTGCAAAAATAATGGGAGGCGATACTGCTGCAATGGGGTTTGTGGGCGGATATGCCGGTGAGTTTGTAAAGGCTGACGTGGAAAGACAGGGAATACAAAACCTTTTTACTCAAATAAATGGTGAAACAAGAACCTGTGTAAACATATCCAACCAAAAGGGAAAATCGGGAGAAATTCTTGAAGCGGGACCTGTTGTTAAAGATATTGAAGCTGAAAGCTTTCTTAAGGAATTTGAAATAGCAGTAAAAAACAGCAACATTGTTTGTGTTTCCGGAAGCCTGCCAAAAGGTCTTGACAGTAATTTCTATATTCAGCTTGTAAAGGTTGCAAAAGAAAATAACAAAAAAATAATTGTAGATACCAGCGGTAAAACCCTTGAAGACATTCTTGATTCAAAGCCGTATATGGTCAAGCCGAATAAATACGAGCTTTCACAGCTTATGGGCAGAGAAATAACAACTTATGATGATATTAAAAAAGCTCTTGATTTCCTGGCTGATAAAGGAATAGAAGTTCCTTTTATATCTCTTGGCAAAGACGGAGCGGCAGCACTTGTTGAAGGAAAGTATTATAAATTTTCAACTCCCGATATAAAAGTTGTAAACACAGTTGGCTCGGGCGACAGTACAATTGCAGGAATATGTTTTGGTCTTGACAGCGGAAAAGATGTTGTTGAATCAATAAAGCTCGGAATGGCAGCAGGAACTGCCAATACACAGTTTGAACAGACCGGAATGGTTACCAAAGAGCTTGTGGAAGAATTTTATAGTCAGATTTATGCAGAAATAATGTAAAATATTGCAAATACTATTGACAATATGAAATTTTAGTGTATAATATTGTTGTATCTCGTTGAAACTTTTAGAATTTTTAAAGACTGAAAGTGAAGGGAACTCCGGAGAATCTCGTTACAGAGTGCCGAAGGTGCAAGGCTTTTTAAAAGCTGAATCTCTCAGGCAAAAGGACGGAGCAGATTTTATTATAATTATGTCTGCGTAAAAATCCGGAGCCGTCTCAAACGAGACGGCTTTTTAAATTATTTTTAGGAGGAGAAAATATGAGTAATTTTCTTGCAAAAGTTGCCGAAATAAATGGCGACATTAACAGCGTCGTATGGGGCGCATTAGGACTTGTACTGCTTGTAGGAACAGGTGTTCTTGTAACAGTACTTACAAAATTTTTTCAGGTAACCCACGTTGGTTTGTGGTGGAAAAACACTATTGGAAGTCTTTTTAACAAAGAAGTAATCGGACATTCTGAAGACAAAAAATCAATTTCACCTTTCCAGGCGCTTTGTACTGCTCTTGCTGCTACTATCGGTGTTGGTAATATTGCCGGTGTTGCTGCAGCAATTTGCATCGGTGGCCCGGGTGCAGTTTTCTGGATGTGGCTTGCAGCTTTCTTTGGAATGATGACAAACTATTCCGAAAACGTTCTTGGAATTTATTACAGAAGAAGAAATGCCGACGGTGAATGGTGTGGCGGTGCTATGTACTATCTCGCTGACGGTCTTGGCTCAAAAAAAGGATGTAAAAATATAGGTAAGGTTCTTGCTTGGCTTTTCTGTATTTTTACACTTCTTGCATCTTTTGGTATTGGTGCAATGGGTCAGATTAACAAAATTGTTGTTAACGTTGAATCTGCATTTAAAATTAACGCTCTTTCAGCTATTGAAGTGTTCGAAGGCGTAAGTCTTTATTCTGTAATTCTTGGTGTAATTTTAGTTGTTATCGCTGCTCTTATCACACTTGGCGGACTTAAGAGAATTGCATCTTTTGCTGAAAAAGTTGTTCCGTTCATGGTAGTGTTGTTTGTTGCAGGAAGTGTTATTCTTATCGGAATTAATTACGCTCAGATCATCCCAGCTTTCGCAGCTATTTTTAAATATGCATTTAATATTGAAGCAGTTGCAGGCGGAACTTTTGGTGCCTTTGTTGCAACAGTAGTTCAGCAGGGCTTCAAACGAGGCGTATTTTCAAACGAAGCAGGTCTTGGCTCATCTGTAATGGTACATTCAAACTCAAACGTAAAAGAACCTGTAAAACAGGGTATGTGGGGTATCTTCGAAGTATTTGCAGATACAATGGTTGTTTGCACAATTACCGCTCTTGTTGTTTTAACATCAGGACTTTACAATCTGGAAACATTTACTCTCGCAGAGGGCGTTACCGATGCAACTTTGGTTGCCAATGCATTTGATTCTGTATTTGGTTTTGGTATAGGCTTTGGGGCAAAATTCGTTGCAATTGCAATTGCACTCTTTGCATTCACAACAGTACTTGGCTGGGATCACTACGGTACAAAAGCGTGGGAATATCTTTTTGGTACTAAAACAACAAAACTTTATAAGGTCATTCATCTTGTGACAATTATGTTTGGTGCTATTCTCACATCTTCACTTGCGTGGGATATCTCTGATACATTTAACGGACTTATGATGATTCCTAACCTTATTGGTGTTATTGTTCTTTCAGACCTTGTATGTAAAATTACAAAGAACTACATAGACAGAATAGTAAAAGGAAAAGATGTTAAGCCAATGCTTTCAGTTTTCCCTGAAGTTCAGGAAGAACAGGAAAAAGAACTTTAAGATTATAAAGAGGTACGATTTTGTTCGTACTTCTTTTTTGCACAAAAATGGTTAATATAGTACTTGTAAATTCTGATTTGATTTGATATACTTAACCAAAGGGAGAATAATCAAAGACAAAGGAGTAGAAAAATGGAAAATTTAAAAGAATTTTTTGAACAGAAGTCAACGGATTTGGTTGGAAGCGCCGCAAATCCCAATACTCATCTTTACAAGCTTGAAGACGGAACGGTTGTGCACAGAGTATATTTTGATACAAAAAAAGGCGGAGAAGAAAAGAATATTCTTTTTATTGCCGATACTCATCTTACAACCTGGAACCTTAAGGATTTTGAAGAAAAAAATCCGGTTATTCTTGAAACAATTGATAAAAGAAGAAGCTCTTTTAGAAGAGAGGATGCTCTTTTAAATACCGAGAAATTTATGAACTGGTCAACAATGTTCGATAAAACCATTGTTGGCGGTGACCTTATTGACTATCTTACCTGGGGCGGTCTTGAGTACATACAGCGATATTTTTATGATAAGAATCCTGATACCCTTTTGCTTCTGGGTAGTCACGATACCTCAAGAATCACAGGTTACAAAAGTGAAATTGGCGATCCTACAACTCTTGAGTCAAGAGAAGAAATGGTTCAGAATGTATTAAAGACAGATATTTTCTATCACAGTGAAATTTTTGCAGACAGAGTTATGCTTATAGCTCTTAACAACGGTCAGCATAAGTATTATGATTTTCAGGTTGAAAAATTAAAGGCTGATATAGAAAAGGCAAGAAAAGAAAATCTTGATATTTTCATTTTTCAGCACGAGCATATGGCAACCAATAACCCGGCTGAAAAGAGAATTAACGTTCTCTACGAAAATCTTAACTGGGCATTTAATATTCACGAACACGTTCTTGATTTCTGCGATTCTCCTTATAAAATCGGCGGTCCCGGAACAGAAGGTCCTACACTTGAGGTTTACAATCTTATAAGAGAAAATGCAGATGTTATTAAAGGCGTTTTCTGCGGACACTGGCATAATGAAGCTTATACCGAAATTGTCGGATCATATATCAATGAAAATGGCGAAAGAAAAGAAAAAATGATACCGCAGTACATAGTTACTGCTGCAGCATATGAAAAGGGTCATATGATGGTAATAACTGTAAAATAAAGGGAAGTATTATGTTAGAAGCAACAAAAGAAATATTGCTTGAAAATGATAGGCTTTATGAAAAAAGAAAAGCTGAAATAAGGGCAACCAAAAGCAATGTTAAAATAAAAGGGACAACTTATTACGTAAGTAATAAAGGCAATGACTGTAATGACGGTTTAACCCCTGAAACTCCATGGAAGACCCTTGATAAAGTGTCAGATTACGAATTTAAGCCCGGAGACGGAGTTCTCTTAAAAAGAGGAGATTTGTTCCGTGGTGATATAAAAACTAAACCAAACGTTACTTATTCTGCCTACGGCGAAGGTGAAAAACCAAAACTTTACGGCTGGATTGAAGATATGGCAGATGAGTCTTTATGGGAAGAATATGACACAGAAAATCATATCTGGCAGTACACAAAAAGAATTCTTGACCCCGGAACTCTTGTTTTTAACGGCGGAGAGCTTCACAGCAGAAAGCATATTCCGTCCTTCAGAAATATGCAGTATGTGCTGAGAAACGATATAAATACGCCTTTTGTTATGGCAACTCATATGGACAAAGAACTTGATATTTTCTGGGAGTATACTGATACTTTTGATAATACTCCGTCAAAAGGGGAGGAATTTCCCGTTCCGGAGGTTGCAGATAAGCTTGGAAGCTTGTATTTAAAATGCAGTAAAGGTAATCCGGGAAAAGTTTTTGACAGCATTGAAGCAATTGCCAGACGTCCTGCTTTCGACTGTGGAAATAATGAAAATATCACAATAGATAATCTTTGCATTAAGTATTATCTTTTTGGTGCACGTGGCGGAGAAAAAATGTGCAAAGGACTTCACGTTTTAAATTGTGAAATTGCCTGGATTGGCGGAAATATAATGGACTACAGAGGAATTGACCCTAACTATCCTCCGGGAAAAAGAGGTTCTGTTACCCGTTTTGGTAATGGTATTGAGATTTATGGCGGATGCGATGATTATATCGTTGAAAACTGTCTTTTCTATCAGATTTACGATGCGGCAATAACGTTCCAGTTCAATACTGATAAAAAGGTTACAATGACAAATATAAATTATAAGGATAACGTTATAGAACATTGTGTTTACGGAATTGAATGGTTCCTTGATCAGCTTGACGGAGAGTCGGAAAGCTATATGGAAAATGTTGAAATGAGCGGAAACATAATAAGGCTTTCGGGCTACGGTTGGGGACAGCAGAGACATAATACCGATACTCCTGCCCTTCTGAAAGGATGGAGTTACAGAAATACAGCCCGTAACTTTGAAATTCATAACAATATTCTTGACAGATGTGCATACAGAATGATTCATCTTGTGGCATATAAAGATGAATATTGTCCCAAGTTGTATGATAATACATATATTCAGTATCTTGGTCAGATGATAGGTCAGTATGGCGGAAATGAAATAAAAGAGCCTGAAATGCTTGTTTTTGACAATAATGCTGAAGAAACAATTCACAATATTGTTAAAGATGAAAATGCCAAAGTATATTTTATAAAATAACAAAAAAGTCTGAATTATTCAGGCTTTTTTTATTGTGGTTTTGACAAATCATTTTAAATATGATAATATAAATTTAACAGATTTAAGAGGTATGTAATTATGAGAATTAAAGAATCAGCTGAAAATTATCTTGAAGCCATATTGATGATAAAAAAAGAAAAGGGCTTTGTCAGAAGTATCGACGTTGCAAACGAACTTGGTTTTACAAAGCCAAGTGTTTCTGTTGCTATGAAGCATTTTCGTGAAGAAGAATATATTACAATTGATGAAGACGGGAGAATCAGTTTAACCGAAAAAGGACTGAAGATAGCCGAGGGCGTTTTTGAAAGACATGAGGTTATTGCAAAAGCGCTTATTCTTCTTGGGGTTGATGAAGAAACAGCTTATGAGGACAGTTGTAAGATAGAACACGATATAAGCGATAAAAGCTTTGAAAAGTTAAAAGAATTTTTAATAAAAAATGCAGATAACTGAAATTATCTGCATTTTTTTGTTATTCGTCTGAAAGCGCCAGAGCACGAAGCCCGTCCATTTTTTTGTCAAGTTCTGCGCTTAAGTTTGCACAGTATAAAAGCTCGTCTGCCATTTTTTCCGTGAATGTGAAGTCTTTTTTGTATCTGAGCTGATGCTCAAGACTTGCCCAGAAATCCATTGCAATGGTGCGGAGTTGAATTTCAACCCTCATCTGTTTTTTCTCGTGAGCAAGAAAAATTGGCACACTTACAATTAAATGAAGACTTCTGTAACCGTTGGGCTTCGGGTTCTTTATGTAATCCTTTGCTTCAATGAGAGTAAGGTCATCCTGCTTCAAAAGGGCGTGGGCAAGGGTATAAACGTCTTCTGAAAAAGAACACACAACTCTTATTCCTGCAATGTCGTTTAAATTAGCCTCAATCGAATTCAAGGTAAGGGGAAGGTCTTTTTTCTCAAGCTTTTCCTTTATGCTCATCGGACTTTTAAGCCTTGTTTTTATGCTGCTTATGGGATTCCTGTCCAATCTCAGGGAGAACTCTTCGTTTAAAACATTAAACTTCGTTTCTATTTCCATCATGGCACATTTGTAATAAGACATAAGCTTTGAATAGTTGTTGAATTGAAACTTCGCATTTTCCGCGTTGTTAAGAAAGGTTTCAAACTGCTGTCTTATTTCATCCTGTCTTTTTTTCATGGTAATCTCCTTTTAAAATTCATCACTTATAATTATAGTATGTGTAAACTTATTTTGCAACAAAAAGTTAAAAAAGGGATGAATTTAAAATGAAAAATATGTGAAAATGCAAATTTATACATAAAAAATTGAATTTTATGCAAAAATATTCTAAAAATATGAATAATTATGAAAAAAGGTGTTGACAAATGGGGATATTAGGTGTATAATTTCTGCATAAATATAAATTACATACGGAGTGATAACAATGAAAAAAGAAAACATAAAGAAAGTAGTTCTCGCGTATTCCGGCGGACTTGATACATCAATAATAATTCCGTGGCTTAAGGAAAATTATAATAACTGCGAAGTTATTGCTGTTTCAGGTAATGTTGGACAGGCTGATGAACTTGAAGGTCTTGAAGAAAAAGCAATCAAAACAGGTGCTTCAAAATGCTATATTGAAGATTTAACAGAAGAATTCGTTAATGAATACGTTATTCCTACAGTTAAAGCGGGAGCAATGTATGAAGAATATATGCTCGGTACATCTTTTGCAAGACCAATCATTGCAAAAAGAATTGTTGAAATCGCAAAAGCAGAAGGTGCAGATGCTATCTGTCACGGCTGCACAGGTAAAGGTAATGATCAGGTAAGATTTGAACTTGCAATCAAAGCTTTTGCTCCTGATATGCACATTATTGCACCTTGGCGTGAATGGACAATCAAATCCCGTGAAGAGGAAATTGAATATGCTGAAGCACACAATATTCCTCTTAAAATTTCAAGAGAAACAAATTATTCAAAGGATAAAAACCTCTGGCACTTGAGCCACGAAGGTCTTGATCTTGAAGATCCGGGCAATGAACCTATGTATGAAAAAGAAGGATTCCTTGAAATGGGTGTATCACCAATTCAGGCGCCTGACAAACCAACCTATATAACCCTTGATTTTGAAAAAGGTATTCCGGTTGCTCTTGACGGCAAAAAAATGTCTGCAAAAGAAATTATCCTCGCTCTTAACAAAGTTGGTGGAGAAAACGGTATCGGTCTTCTTGATATTGTTGAAAACCGTCTTGTTGGTATGAAATGCCGTGGCGTTTATGAAACTCCTGGTGGAGCAATTCTTTACAAGGCTTTGAAAGTACTTGAAACACTTTGTCTTGATAAATATGCAGCTCACAAAAAGCAGGAACTTGCAATCACATTTGCAGACCTTGTATATAACGGTCAGTGGTACACTCCTCTTCGTGAAGCGCTTTCAGCATTTGTTGACGTGCTTGAAGAAAAATGTACCGGTACAGTTAAATTAAAGCTTTATAAAGGTAATATGATCAATGCAGGTGTTTGGAGTAAATATTCACTCTATGATCCTGAAATTGCAACCTTTGACGAAGACGAGGTTTATGACCAGAAGGATTCTGCAGGATTCATTAACCTCTTCGGACTTCCTATTAAGGTTCAGGCAAAGGTAAACGAAAAGAATAAATAAGCTGAAAGAGAGTAAGACAGATGGAAAAAATGTGGGCGGGACGTTTCTTAAAGTCCCTTGACAGCATAGCAGATGACTTTAATTCTTCAATACATGTTGACTCAAAAATGTATAAGCAGGACATTAAAGGCTCAATTGCTCATGCCAAAATGCTTGCACTTAAAAATATAATAACTCCCGAAGACGGAGAAAAAATAGTTGAAGGTCTGAATACAATTTTAGAGGATATCGAAAGCGGAAAACTTGAAATAGACTTTAACGCAGAAGATATTCATATGTTCGTTGAATCAGAGCTTACCAAAAGAATAGGCGACACAGGTAAAAGACTTCATACAGCAAGAAGCCGTAACGACCAGGTGGCAGTTGACGTAAGATTGTATTTAAGAGATAAGGCTGAAGAAATTATTGATTTGATTGACGGTCTTCTAAAGGTTATAGCCGAAAAGGCAGAGGAAACCAAAGAGGTTATAATGCCCGGCTATACACACCTTCAAAGAGCACAGCCTATCACCTTTGCACATCATATTCTCTCTTATGCAATGATGCTTCTTCGTGATAAAGACAGAATAAAAGATGCGGTTAAAAGAATGAATTTGAACCCGCTCGGCGCTTGCGCACTTTCGGGAACAACTTATGATACCGACAGAAACTTTACCTCAAAAGAACTTGGTTTTGACGGTTACACCTTAAACAGTATAGACAGCGTTTCCGACAGAGATTTCTGCCTTGAACTTATGAGCGCATTTTCAGTTTTAATGATGCACCTTTCAAGGTTTTCCGAGGAAATAATAATGTGGCAAAGCTGGGAGTTCAAATTTGTTGAACTTGATGATTCCTTTACAACCGGCTCAAGCATAATGCCTCAGAAGAAAAATCCTGATATGGCAGAACTTGTAAGAGGTAAAACAGGACGTGTTTACGGTAATCTGTTTGCACTTCTTACCACTTTAAAGGGGATTCCTCTTGCGTATAATAAGGATATGCAGGAAGATAAAGAAGCTGTGTTTGACTCAGTTGAAACTGTTAAGAAATGTCTTGAAGTATTCACTCCGATGATAAAAACAATGACAGTTCTTAAAGATAATATGTTGAGAGCAGCGCAGAAAGGTTTTATAAATGCAACAGACCTTGCTGACTATATGGTTAAAAAGGGAATGCCTTTCAGAACAGCTTATAAAATTGTAGGTAACATTGTTGCATACTGCATTGAGAATAATATCACCTTGGAAGAAATGGAGCTTTCCGACTATAAGAAATTTGACGATATTTTCGACGAAGGACTTTATAATGAAATCGATCTTAAGACCTGCGTTGAAAAACGAATTTCCCAGGGCGGAACGGGACTAGCTTCCGTCGAAAAACAGATTGAATTTGTTAAAAGTAATATATAAAAAAAGGGACTGTAAAGAAATTACAGTCTCTTTTTTCGTTACACAATAAAACAAAGTCAGGCAACCGCCTGACTTTGAACCACAATTATTCATTATACCTTAAAAAGCACCTTAAAAAGGTGCTTTTTTACATTTGTAAAGAAATAGGAAAAAGGTCCTGAACGGACAAACTGAACCTGCAGGGGATACCCGAAGGCGTATGTGTATACGTCGAGAGGTGAAGTTTGTTCGTAACAAAAAGTTATAAAACAAAAGGAAATCCTAAAATTATTGAGGATTTCCTTCATTTAGTTGTTAAATTTTGATGCGTCTTTTTGTGTTCAGGGCGTTTTTAACATTTCTTAATATGCTTTGCCCCAGTATACCATTGTATTAGTTGGTTTTCCGCAGCAGATACACTTATTGTCAACCTCTTCCTGCTCAAAAGGAATACATCTTGAAGATGCGCCTGTAACTTCTTTTATCTTAAGTTCACATTCAACATCACCGCACCACATAGCTTTAATAAAGCCGGGGTTTTCGTCAAGCTGTTTCTTGAAGTCATCAAGATTAGTTGCGGAGAAGGTTCTTTCTTCGTTGTGCTTTCTTGCCTTTTCAAGCATATCCTTCTGGATTGTTTCAAGAAGCTTTGTAACCTCTTCTTCAAGATTGTCAAGTGAAACTGTGTATTTTTCGCCGGTATCTCTTCTTGCAAGAATACCGCAGTTGTTTTCAATATCTCTCGGTCCGATCTCAAGACGAAGTGGAATACCGCGCATTTCCTGATCGCTGAATTTGAATCCGGGGCTCTTATCAGAGTCGTCAATGTTAACTCTTACAGAACCTTTAAGCTTTTCGTAAAGCTCATTTGCTTTTTCAAGAACGCCTTCTTTATGCTGCATAACAGGGATGATCATAAGCTGAATCGGAGCAACCACAGGAGGGAGAACAAGACCGTTGTTGTCACCGTGAACCATAATCATAGCGCCGATAAGTCTTGTGGTCATACCCCATGATGTCTGGTGAACATATTTAAGCTGATTGTCCTTATCAGCAAACTGAATTTCAAATGCTTTTGCAAAGCCGTCGCCAAAGTTGTGTGATGTACCTGACTGAAGAGCAATACCATTGTGCATAAGAGCTTCAATTGTGTATGTCGCTTCAGCGCCTGCAAATTTTTCTTTATCTGTTTTCTGACCTTTTACAACAGGAATTGCAAGGGCTTTTTCACAGAAATCGGCATAAACATTAAGCATTCTGATTGTTTCTTCCTGTGCTTCTTCAGCGGTTGCGTGAGCTGTGTGACCTTCCTGCCACAAGAATTCAGCAGAGCGAAGGAAAGGTCTTGTTGTTTTTTCCCATCTTACAACAGAGCACCACTGATTGTAAAGCTTCGGCAAATCTCTGTATGAATGAATAATATCTTTGTAATGGTCGCAGAAAAGTGTTTCTGATGTAGGACGAACGCAAAGTCTTTCAGTAAGCTTTTCTGTTCCACCGTGAGTTACCCAGGCAACTTCGGGAGCAAAGCCTTCAACGTGATCCTTTTCTTTCTGAAGAAGGCTTTCGGGAATGAACATAGGCATATAAACGTTTTCGTGACCGAGTTCTTTGAATTTCTTGTCAAGAATTTTCTGAATGTTTTCCCATATTGCATAACCGTAAGGTCTTATAACCATACAACCTTTAACCTGCGCGTAGCTTACAAGCTCTGCTTTTTTAACGATGTCGGTATACCATTTGGCAAAATCCACATCCATTGAAGTTATATCTTCAACAAATTTTTTCTGTTCTTTAGACATATGTATTTTCCTCCGTTATTTCAGCAAACAAACCGCGTGAGCTTCCATTCCTTCGCCGCTTCCGCAGTAACCCATGTGCTCTGTGGTTGTTGCTTTTATGTTAATTTTATTTTTATCTGTTTCAAGTGCTTCTGCTACATTTTCAATCATTTTTTCAATGTAGGGGAGAAGCTTTGGTTTTTGTGCAATAATAGTTGCATCAATATTTTCAATTTCAAAAGGCTTAATTATTTCTTTTACTTTTTTTAAAAGCACAAGACTTGAAATTCCTTTGAATTCCTCAGATGTGTCGGGAAAGTGATAACCTATATCTCTTTTTGCCGCCGCACCGAGAAGTGCATCGCATATTGCGTGAAGAAGAACATCGGCATCCGAGTGACCAAGCAGCCCTTTTTCATAAGGAATTTCAACACCGCCCAATATAAGCTTTCGGTCTTCAACAAGCCTGTGAAAATCAATTCCGTGACCTATTCTCATTCAAACTCACCTCTGTATGTAATAAAAGCCGAAAGAGCGTAATAGTCATCGGGAGTAGTAAGCTTAATGTTAAGCGAATTTCCGGGAATAACCTTAACCTTTGTTCCGTATTTTTCAACAACTGCGCAATCGTCTGTAGTTGAAAATCCATCACTTATTGCCTTTTCGTGAGCTTCTATAATAATATCTTTTCTAAAGCACTGAGGAGTTTGAATCTGAACAACGTTTTCTCTGTCAACGGTTTCTGTAATTATATTTTTTTCGTTAACCCTTTTCAGAGTGTCCTTGGCAGAAATTCCTGCAGCGCTTGCGCCAAGCTCATATGCCGCATCAATGCACTGAATTATAACATTCGGGTTTATAAGCGGCCTTGCAGCATCGTGAATGGCTACAACCTGTGTATCCTCTGAAACGCACAAAAGACCTTTGTAAACGCTTTCCTGCCTTGTTTTTCCTCCGGTTGCAATGGTTTCAACTTTAGAATATCCAAAGTCTTCAACTACTTCTTTAACAGTCTTTATATCGCTTTCATTTGCAACAATAACAATTTCATCAATTTTCTGACATTTTTCAAAAACGTCAAGTGTGTGGGCAAGAACAGGCTTTTCGTCAATCATAAGAAAAAGCTTGTTGAAATTAAGTCCCATTCTGCTTCCTGTTCCGCCTGCTGCAATAATTGCAGTAGTTTTGAAGCTGTTTTTTATGTGTTTGTCAAAAACACCCCGTATAATTTTACCCATAATACCTCACAGCATATAAAATAACTATTATATTATATATAAAAACGTCATCAATTGCAAGTCTTTTTTGCTATTTAACGGCATTAAGAGGTGTAATCCTCTACAAAAGACAGCATGCTTTCCTTTGAATCGAAATCAATTCCTTTTTCCAGTGACGAAATTTCCTCTTCGGTAAGCCGCGAACGTATTGCGGGAAATTCGTACACAACCGTGTTGTTGAGTCTTGAATAAATATAAATCATTTCTTCTTTTAAAATGGCGTGGTAGTGAATGTTGCAGTAGCTCGATTCCTCTTTTGAAAGAGAAATCAGGTTTTCTGTAAACTTGTCGGTTTTAAAAAAAGGATAGTCTTGTTTTACCTGAGTTTCATTTTCATAATATCGGTCGGCATAAGCGGAATAATTTTCTTTATGACCGCAAAGTGAGTAAAATGTTGTAAATTTCATAAGCTGAGGCGTACGCTCTCTGAAGAATATTTTTGTTTCCGCAGGTGTGGTATCGGGAACCGAAAGGTCAACTGCAACACAAAGGAAACATATAAAACAAATTACTAAAACAGAAATTGAAATAACAATGGTTTTTCTGAAATTCATAATGTTATCACCCTTCGTATTATCTGTAAAAATATTTATTTTATGCCCGGTAATCTATTGAAAAAATGAGAAAAATGAGGTATACTGTAATGTGAGATTATTTGCAGTAAATAAAGCGAAAGAAAAATGCGTGGAAGAGGTTAATAACAATGCTAACGCCGATGATGCAACAGTATATGAAAATAAAAGAAAATTATCAGGACTGTATTTTGTTTTTCAGGCTTGGAGACTTTTATGAAATGTTTTTCTCCGATGCGGAAACAGCTTCATCAGTCCTTGGAATTACGCTTACGGGTAAAGATTGCGGTCTTGAAGAAAGAGCTCCTATGTGCGGAGTTCCGTTCCATAGCTGTGATCCTTATATAGCCAAGCTTGTTGATGCAGGTTATAAGGTTGCAATCTGCGAGCAGATCCAGGACCCGAGCCAGTGTAAGGGGATTGTAGAAAGAGACGTAGTAAAGGTAATAACTCCCGGAACGATAACCCTTCCCGATGCGGTTGATGAAAATAAGAACAATTTTATTGCTGTTGTATATAAAAAAGGTTCTGCCTTTGGTTTTTCAGCTTCCGATGCAACAACAGGTGAGCTTTATTCAACTTCTTTTGTTTCCGAAAGTGCAAAGTCTGATTTACTCAGCGAACTTGCAAAATATACTCCCTCTGAAATTGTATATAATTCAGAGCTTCAAACCGACACGTCGGTAATGAGAATAATCAGGGACAAGTTCGGAGCTTTTATGCAAAAAAGCGATTTTGGTTACGATTCGGAAGAAACTGCCTATGACATAATAGTTAAGCATTACGGAGAGTTTCCGAAAAAGGAATACGAGGAAAATAAGCTTGCTTACATTTCCTCGGCAAATCTTCTTAAATATCTTGAAGAAACCCAGATGACGGCTCTTTCTCATATGAAGAGCATTCAGCTTTACAGCTCAACTCAGTATCTTGGGCTTGACAGTACTGCAAGAGCAAACCTTGAGCTTGTTAAAACAATGAGAGACGGAAATAAGAAGGGCTCTCTTTTAAGCGTTCTTGACAGAACCTGCACTCCTATGGGAGGAAGAATGATTTCCAACTGGATAAGACAGCCTCTTGTTTCCTGTAATCACATAAGAAGAAGACTTGATGCCGTTGAGGAGCTTTTTAATAAACATACCCTGAGGGCAGATGCAATTGAAAGCCTTAAAAAGATAAACGACATAGAACGTCTGGTTTCAAAGCTTGAGTATCAGACGGTTAACGGCCGTGACCTTCTTGCGCTTAAGGAATCAATTCTTAATTTCCCTGCTCTTTATGAGTGCTTTTCAAAATGCGAGAGCAGTCTTATCTTGGAACTTTATACGGAATTTGATCTTCTTGATGATATTTATAAAATAATAGATGAATCAATTGACCCGGAGGCACCTCTTACAATAAGAGAGGGTGGCGTGATAAAAAAAGGCTACGATCCTGAGCTTGATGGCTGGAAGGAAGGCAAGAAAAACGGAACCCAGAAGTTGAGAGAGCTTGAAGCCTTTGAAAGAGAAAGAACAGGAATCAAAAAATTAAAGGTCAACTACAACAAGGTTTTCGGCTATTATATCGAGGTTACCAAATCAGAATACGACAAGGTTCCTGAAAACTATATAAGAAAACAGACTCTTGTAAATGCAGAAAGATTTATAACTCCCGAGCTCAAGGAAATTGAGGATATCGTTTTAAGATCAGATGAAAAAATCGTAAACAGAGAATATCAGATTTTCTGCAGTATAAGAGAACAAATAAAGGAACAGCTTTCAAGAATTCAGAGAACGGCAAGAGTTATTGCAGTTCTCGACGTGCTTTGTTGTTTTGCAGAGGTTTCTGTTAAAAATAATTATGTTAAGCCTGAGGTTGATCCGGGAGATGTTATTGAAATTAAAAACGGAAGACATCCTGTTGTTGAGCATTTTATAACCGACTGTCTTTTTGTTCCAAACGATACGGTTCTTGACAGAGATAAAAATATGTTTTCTATAATAACCGGACCTAATATGGCGGGTAAATCAACTTATATGCGCCAGGTGGCAATTATAGTTTTAATGGCGCAGATGGGCTGTTTCGTTCCTGCAGGTTCCGCAAGAATCGGAATAGTTGATAAAATCTTTACAAGAATCGGAGCTTCCGACGACTTGTCTTCCGGACAGAGTACATTTATGGTTGAAATGAATGAGGCTTCAAACATAATAAAAAATGCAACGGAAAGAAGCCTTATAATTCTCGATGAAATCGGAAGAGGAACCTCAACCTTTGACGGTCTTGCAATTGCCTGGTCAATAGTTGAACACATTTCCGATAAAAAGAAGCTGGGCGCCAGAACTCTTTTTGCAACACATTATCACGAGCTTACCCAGCTTGAAGAAAAAATAGACAATGTTAAAAATTACTGCATAACCGCAAAAAAGAGAAACGATGATATCGTTTTCCTCAGAAAAATAGTAAGAGGCGGTGCAGATGAAAGTTACGGAATTGAAGTAGCAAAGCTGGCAGGAGTTCCCGACGACGTTATAAAAAGAGCAAAGGTAATTCTTAAAAATCTTGAAACCGATGCTCCCGACAAAAAGTATGAAAAGAAAAAGAGTGCTCCTGTATTTGAAGATAACCTCAGCCTTAATATGTTTGACGGAGAGAGAAATGAGCTTATTGAAGAAATTAAAAAAATTGATATAAACATTTTATCTCCGATTGAGGCAATGAATAAGCTTTTTGAACTTAAAAATAAAGCAGATAAACTCTGAAAGGAAAACTTATGGCAAAAATAAATCTTCTTGATGTGGAAACCATAAATAAAATAGCGGCAGGCGAAGTGGTTGAAAGACCTGCTTCGGTTGTTAAGGAGCTTGTGGAAAATTCTGTTGATGCAGGTGCAAAAACCATAATAGCCGAAATAAAAAACGGCGGACTTTCTTATATAAGAATAACCGACAACGGTTGCGGAATCGCAGCCGAAGAAGTTGAAACGGCGTTTCTTCCTCATTCAACCAGTAAAATAAAATCAATAGAAGATTTGTCTGCTCTGTATACAATGGGCTTCAGAGGTGAGGCTCTGGCGAGTATTTCCTCAGTTTCAAATGTTGAAATTATAACTAAAACCGCCGAAGAAGAAGTGGGAACAGCAATGTCCCTGAGCGGTGGAAAGGTTGTTTCAAAGCAGGAGGCAGGCTGTCCCGACGGAACGACAATAATTGTTAAGGACCTGTTTTTTAATACTCCTGCAAGAATGAACTTTATGAAAAAGGATATGACAGAATATTCCCACGTTAAAGACGTGATGGAAAGAATGATTTTAGGTCATCCTGACATTTCCTTCAGACTTATAAATAACGGACGAGAGGTTCTTTTCTCTTCGGGAAACGGCAATGCAAGAGAGGCTTTTGCGGCAGTATACGGCAAAGAGCTTTCTATGAATATGCTGGAAGTTGATTACGTTTATGAAGGAATCAGGGTTTACGGATTTACAGGAATTCCCTATGCATCAAGACCTAACAGGAATATGCAGAATTTGTTTGTAAATAAAAGATGGGTTCGTTCCAAAACGGTTACTCACGCTGCGGAAGAGGCTTATAAAACAATGCTTATGACAGGGCAGTTCCCTGTGTTTTTGCTGAATGTAGAGGTTAATTCTGCACAGACGGATATAAACGTTCATCCGGCTAAGCTTGAAATTAAATTTTCAGATGAAAGAGTGATACACAGCAGCGTTTTCTGGGCAGTTCAGAACGCTCTTCTTAAGTCGCAGAAAGAAAAAGAAACGGGAATGAAGGAAAAGGAAGAGGAAATTCCTCGCTATGAAGCTCCAAAAACTGTTGAAGCGCCTTCTGCGGTATTTTTCCGTGAAAAGAAGTCTGTAGAACACAAGCCTGCTCAAAGCGGCGGAGAAATGTTTACAAAAGAATTTGTTGAGATTTTCAAAAAAGAAGAAACTCCGGTTCCTGTATATGAAAACGTAAGTATGGAAGCCCCTGTGTTTACTCCCGTTGAAAGTAACGGAGAAGAGCAACCGGAGGTTCTTAAAAAAGAAGATTATAAAATTATAGGACAGTTGTTTAACACTTATATAATTATAGAAAAAGACGAAAAGATGCTTCTTATTGATCAGCATGCCGCTCACGAAAGAATTAACTATGAAAATCTTGCAGGTTCTCTTAATGTGGTAAGACAAACCCTTATGTTTCCGGAAACGGTTTCACTGTCAACAAGAGAAAGCGCAGTGCTTAAAGAAAATACAGAGAAAATGTCCGAGCTTGGTTTTGATATTTCTGAATTCGGAAACAATGAATTTATAATAAGGGAAATTCCTGAGCATATGCTTGAGGAAAATATACAGAATACTGTGGCTGAAATTATTCAGCTTATGACTCAAAATTCAGATCCTAACGAGTGGTACAGCAGAGCTTTATTCACCGTGGCGTGTAAAAGTGCCATAAAAGCAAATCATACCCTTTCGGAGGCTGAAATGAGAGCCCTTTGCGACAGAGCTCTTTTTGACGAAAAAATCAGGACATGCCCTCATGGCAGACCGATAATAATCTCGTTTTCAAAGAAATATATTGAAAAAGAATTCAAAAGGATAGTTTAAATGAACAAAAAAATTCCTGTTATAGTTTTGTTCGGGCCTACAGCGTCAGGAAAAACAAAGCTTGCGGTTGAAATATGCAAAAGATTTGGCGGTGAAGTTGTAACTGCCGACTCTATGCAGGTTTACAAAAGAATGAACATCGGCACGGCAAAGCCTGATAAGGCAGAACAGTGCGGAATAAAACATCATATGATTGACATAGTTGAGCCGAGTGTTAATTATAGCCTTGCAGATTATACCGAGGATGCAAAAAAAGTAATCAGCGAAGTGTATTCAAAAGGGAAAATTCCTGTTCTTGCCGGAGGTACAGGGTTGTATATCGATACCCTCATAGGCGGTATAAAACTGAGCGAAGGCGAAACGGATTTGGAATACAGAAATGAGCTTTATGCTCTTGCTAAAGAAAAGGGGAATGAATTTGTTCATGCAATGCTTGAGAAAATTGATGAGCAGTCAGCTAAGGAAATACATCCTAATAATGTAAAACGTGTAATCAGGGCTCTTGAACTTTATAAGGTTTCAAAAATCACAAGAAGTGAGCACATAAAGAACTCCCGACCGGAGGATGAACCCTATAACACCGTTAAATTCTGCATCAGTACCGAACGAGATCTTCTTTATGAAAGAATCAACCAAAGGGTAGATGAAATGTTTGAAAAAGGACTTGTAGACGAGGTTGAAACTCTCGTAAAAGAAGGAATTGATTCGGGCTGTACGGCAATGCAGGGAATAGGTTATAAAGAGGTTGTTGAGTACCTTTGCGGAAAGGTTTCTCTTGAAGATGCCAAAGAACTTATAAAACAGTCAACAAGGCGTTATGCAAAGAGGCAGATAACCTGGTTTAAAAGAGAAAAGAATACAGAGTTTATTGAGCCTAGTATTGAAAAGGTAGAAGAAATAATAAAAAACTATGGCAATAACAATAGTTTTATAGTATAATAAAGGAACAATATAAAAAGAGGATAAGTTATGAAAGTTGCATATAAAACCGGCGTAGCGGTATTTTTAATGCTTGCGATAATTCTGGGTTTGTACAATGTATATTCTTATTTTTTTAAAAATGTGCAAACGCAGATTGCCGTAAAGGGGAGCGTTGAAATAGCTGTGCCTGCAAAGGGATATATAATAAAAGATGAAAATGTTCTCTATTCCGAGGAAAATAAAATTGTAAGCAGTTTTGTTGCTGAAGGAGAAAGGGTTTCAAAAGGAACATTGGTAGCTACTGCATACAATACAGAGGTAGATTCTGAAACCCGTTCAAAACTGAAAAACGTAAATAAGAGAATTGCGGACATTGAAAATGTAATGTCTGCCGGTTCTGATAACTCCCGTAATGATGAGCACAGACTTGAGTCCCTTACCAAAGCCAGAATTTCAGATATAATTGAATATGCTCATAACGGCGAAGGCTATAAGCTCCTTGAAGTGAAAGCAGAGCTTGGAAATGTTGCAAACAGCCGACTTGTTTCAGATAAGAACAGTGCAAATACGGTTCTGAACGAGCTTAAAGCTGAAAAAACTGAACTTGAGGACAGTATTCCCGGCGAAAAAACGCCTCTTTATGCAAATAGGTCAGGACTTTATTTTTCAAGAATTGACGGATTTGAAAACGTTATTTCAATAGAGGATATTCAGTCGCTTACACCGAAAAAGCTTTCCGAATTCGGAAAGTCAGCTCAGAAAAACAAAGAGTTTGACGGAGCTTATGCAAAAATTTCAGACGTTTGCTGGTATTATGCTGCAACTGTGGATACAAATAAAATAGCAGGCATAAAGCCGGGTAAAAAAGTTTTCCTGAAAATAAAAGAGAAGGGAAACGAAACTGTAGATACAATTGTGCATTATATTTCAGAAGATGAAAAAGGAAAAAGTGTAATTGTTTTAAAAAGCGAAAATTATAACGAATATATTTATTATAACTGTACGGCGGAAGCTGATATAGTACTCAGCTCATCAGAAGGAATAAAAATTTCCAAAAATGCCGTAAAGGTAGTAGATGGAGTTACAGGAGTTTACCTTAAGAAAAACAGCGGATATGTATTTTGTGAAGTTACCATTATTTCTTCCGATGATAAAAATGTAATAATAAGAGAAGCAAATAAAGATAAGTCTAAATATTCTCTTCAGTATGAAGAAATAGTAATAAAGGGAGATATAAAATAAGTAAGGGGGTACATAAAAATGAAAGAATTTGTGAATAAGGTGCTTAATGCAATGGGGCTTGATTATGAAGAAGAGGATGAAGAAGAAAATGAAGTTGATATAAAGGCTTCTTCAAAACGCAGAAAGGATGAGGTTCCGAGAGCCAAAAGTCCTAATGTTACAATGGTACCGCAGCAGACAAACAGCGGTAAAAAAAGCAAGGTTGTTGATATTAACACAACAGCTCAGTTCCAGGTAATGATAATTATGGTTGAAAAATTTGAAGATGCAATGTATGTTGCTGACCATCTTAAATCAAGAAAGCCTGTGGTTGTAAATGTTGAAAATATGTTGAGCGAGGAAGAGGTTCAGAGAGTAATTGATTTCATCGGCGGAGTGGTTTATGCCATAGAAGGTGAAATGCAGAAAATCTCAAAAGGAATTCTTCTTGTTACACCGTATAATGTTAAAATTATGGGAGATATAAAAAGTGAACTTCTTACAAATGGTTCCTTCCCGTGGCTTAAATAAAATCAGCATAAGGAGATGATAGTTTATGAGTGACCTTCAGAATATACTTTGCACTTCAATAGTTATACTCGGGGAAATAATAGAGTATATCATTATGATAAGAATTATTCTTTCGATTTTCAATGTATCATATGATAATCCTGTAATGAGATTTTTGTACGTTCTTACAGAACCGATTATGGCACCTGTAAGAGGACTTATAGAAAAAATATTCAAAAGACCGATGATGATAGATTTTTCTCCGATTCTTGTCTGGGTTTTTATTGATATTGCAGTAAGTCTGTTGTGCGAACTGGTAAGGTTTATAATAATTTAAGGAGGACAAAACAATGCTTACACCGGTTGATATTCAGAATATAGAATTTGAAAAGGCAGCCTTTGGATATAACAAAACAAAGGTTGAGGATTTTGTTGCAGAGGTTGCAAGAGATTACGAAAAGCTTTATAAGGAAAATATCGAACTTAAAGATAAGGTGGGAACCCTTAACGATTCTCTTAAAAGCTATAAAGCTATGGAAGAGTCGTTGCAGAACACGCTTTTGTTTGCTCAGAATACAGCTGAAGATGTTAAAAAGAATGCAAAAGAAAAAGCAGATGTTATAGTAAGTGAGGCTTCTGTTAAAGCTCAGGCAATAGTAAATGAAGCGGAAAAAAGAGCAGAACAGGCAAATATGAGACTGGAAGCTCTTAAAAACGAATTCAGAGCTTATAAAGCCAAGGTAGAAAGCATTCTTGAAGCAGAAAGAAAACTTCTTGCCGATATTGAAGACTGATTGGAAGGTATTTATGATTTATGTTTTTTCATTGCTTATAATCCTTGCCGATCAGATAACAAAGGCTTTGGCACAGAGTTTTTTAAAACCAATAGATTCGGCAGAGTTTATCCCGTTTGTTATCAGATTTAATTATGTGGAAAATACCGGCATAGCCTTCGGGTTGTTCAAAGATATGAATTTTCTTTTTATCCCGTTGAATATAGTTGTTGTTGCAGGCGGATTTTATTATCTTATAAAATATGTTAAAAAGAATGAAAATTTTTTAAGATACAGTATCATAATGCTTCTTTCGGGAGCAATAGGAAATATAATTGATAAAATTTTCCGAGGCTTCGTTGTTGATTTTCTTGAATTTGAATTTATCAATTTCCCGGTTTTCAATGTGGCAGATATTTTTGTAACATCGGGAGCTGTTCTGGTAGCATTTGCCGTGTTGTTTCAGAAGGAGAATAAAAATGAAAATAATCTGTGATGCAACCGGCATAAGAATCGACGCTTATCTGTCGGAAAAAACGGGGAAGAGCAGAAACTTTGTAAAGGATATGCTCGAAAACGGTCTTGTAACCGTAAACGGTAAAAAAGTAAAAGCGAGTAACAAAACCAAGGAAAACGACGAAATAGAATACGAACTTCCGGAAGAAAAAGAGGCAGAAATAATTCCCCAGGATATTGATCTTGATATTGTTTATGAGGATTCTGACGTTCTGGTTATAAACAAACCCGTAGGTATGGTTGTTCATCCTGCTCCGGGAAATTATGAAGATACCCTTGTGAATGCAATAATGTTTCATTGCAGGGATAAGCTTTCTACAATAAATTCTGTGGTAAGACCCGGAATAGTTCACAGAATTGATAAAGATACCTCAGGTCTTCTGGTGGTTGCAAAAAATGATAATGCTCATAACAGCCTTGCAGAACAGTTTAAGGTTCATTCTGTAACAAGGGAATACACGGCTATAGTGAAGGGAAGCTTCAAATCTGCAGAAGGAACTGTAGATGCTCCTATAGGAAGACACCCTGTAGATCGTAAAAAAATGGCGGTTACCGCAAAAAATTCAAAGCATGCGGTAACTCATTTTAAAGTAGTTGAACAGCTTAACGGGTATACTCTTGTAAAATGCAGACTTGAAACCGGAAGAACTCATCAGATAAGAGTTCATATGAACTATATAGGACATACTCTTCTTGGCGATGTTGTTTACGGCGATAAGAATAAGCTGGGAATAAAACATCAGATGCTTCACGCGGGAATTCTTGGCTTTGTTCATCCGTCTACAGGGAAGTATATGGAGTTTTCCATACCGCTTCCGGAAGAATTTGAAAACATATTGGAAAAAATAAAATACCCCCTCTAAGGAGATGAAAAAGACCTCTGGTATAATTTAATTATAAAAAATACCGGAGGGAATTTTATGAAAAAGATAATTTCATTTGCATTGTGCCTTCTTGTTCTTTTTGGAAGTGTTAACGCATTGGCTTACACCTTTCCTGACGAATTCTGGGAGGTTAATAACAAGTATGAGGATGCTCTTAAAAGAAAAGATCATCCGAAAATAATTGAATACGGAACACGGATAATCGAAATTATGAAGAATGAGCCGGAGGTTCAGGAAAAGAAAAACATTCTTGTTGCCCGTTATAATCAGCTGGGTTTTTCATATGCTGAACTTAAAGATTATCCCAACAGCGCTAAGATGTTTGAAAACCTTTACAATTATGCAAGTCGTTACGGCGATGAATATTACGAGTACGTTAAAGGTGCGGCGGTAAGAATCGATCAGTATAAGCCGGCAATTTCTATGTATACCGATAAAGGAACGGCAGTTTATTATGGTGCAAAAAACGAAAAGGCTAACGGCGTACTTTTCGGTCTTTGTGCAAACGGAGAAACAAGAAAACAGCTTTCAAATGAATCGATGGTGCTTACATACCAGGAACTTGGACAGGGTCTTCTTGGCTATAATGTTAACCTTATGAAAACGGCAAAGGATTCCGGCGTTGCAGTAGAATTTGCTCTCAACTGTCCTAATGAAGGGCTGGATATCAAGAATATCAGAAAAATGGATTCTTATCTCGGTGAAATTTCTGAACTGATAGCCGGATATCCTGCGGTTCCCGTTTATTTGAGGTTTGCGGCGGAATTTGACGTGTGGACTGTTCAGGCGGCTCCTGAGGAATTTAAGTACGCTTTTCGTTATGTTTCGAATTATTTTAAAACAAGAAATTCAAATGTTGCAATGGTGTGGAGCCCTAATCAGGCGTCAAACTGGTATATTGATATCGATGACTATTATCCCGGGGATGAATATGTTGACTGGGTAGGTATTTCTCTTTATTCCCAGAAGTATTTCCTGGGTGATAAATACCAGGATGAAAATAATGAGATAGCATTTAAAACAGGCATTAACTCAGATCCTGTTGTTGCAGTTAAGGATATTGTTGAAAAATACGGTAACAGAAAACCTATTATGATCTCAGAATCGGGATGCGGACATAAGCTTGTTGGAAGCGGAGAAGATACAAGTGATTTTGCAATGCAGAGATTAGATGAGGTTTACTGCTATCTTCCTATGGTTTATCCGCAGATAAAGCTTATTGCTTATTTTGACTGGTATGTTGAAAACAACGAAGAAACTGACGATTTCAGATTGTGTACAAATAAAAATCTTCAAAGTGAATATCTTAAGCTGGTAAAAGGACAGAGATTCATTCAGGACGGATATAACAGCGAAACCGGATATTGCTACAGACCTGTATATAACGGAATGACTATGAGTAATATTTTTGAGGTTTCGTGCTATGCACACTCTTACGGAACCAATGTAAAAACCGTTACTTATTCAATTGACGGAAAATATGCAGGAATGGCAAATCAGATTCCTTTTACAGCCTTTGTCGATGCAAGTGCATATTCAGGTAAACATAAACTTAAAGCAGTTGCATTGTTTGAAAACGGTCAGACACTTACAACTGAGTCTGATATCTATATAAAAAGTGAAAAACAAAATATATCTGTAGAGATATCGAACAAGAAGATCGATTTCGACCGTGAGCCTGTTTTGTATAACGACAGAACAATGGTTCCTATGAGAAAAATCTTCGAAGAACTTGGTGCAACGGTAAATTGGGATGGAAATACTCAGACTGCAACAGGTAAAAAAGGCGATAGAACCGTGCAGGTAACAGTAGGACAGAATGTTATGTACGTTAACGGAAACAAGGTTCAGCTTGATGTGGCTCCGATAATTCTGAACGATAGAACTCTTGTTCCGGTAAGAGCGGTTTCTGAAGGTCTGGGATGTAATGTTAAATGGGATAGTGTTAACTATACAGTTTCAATTACTCCGAAAAATCTCCAATGGTCAGAATGGAGTGAAACTCTGCCAAAGGATGTTAATTCCGGTTCTTATTATATAGAGGAGAAAACGGAATACCGCTTTCGTACCAGAGAACTGGAATACTTCACCTTAAAAAGCAAAAATCCTTATGCAATGAACTATGTAAGAACCGATGTTTCATATGGCTCCTGGAGCTCCTGGCAGGACGAATACATAGCAGAAACAAGCGAGCGTCAGGTTGAAACAAGAACAAATTCAACTCCTAAAAAATATCACTACGCCCATTATTGCACCGGAAATATCTCTGATAAGGAAAACAGATACCGTACCTGGGACCGTTGGTGGCACGAAGAATGCAAATATCACGACCTGGGATGGTTCGACAGTCCTCTTCCGTATTCCGAAGACAGCACAAGCAATTACGCTTATTATGTTGACGGTAAAAAATACAGATGTTCAAACACCTGCTTCAGATGGTACCTTATTGAAACAAGCGGCGGAAGCTATACTCAGTACAGATACCGTAAAGTGTATGAAGAACATATATACTGCGAGTGGGGTGACTGGTCGGGATGGTCATACTGGAGCGGATACAATCCACTTGAGTATTACCGTAATGACGGCAGCGTAGATGTTGATCAGAGAACTTTGTACAGATATAAGGAAAAATAATATATCATTAAAAAAACCACAGCCTGATGGCTGTGGCTTTTGTTTTATAAATACGATTTCATAGAAGGATTCTGCATTTTGGTAATGCGGTTGTTCATAGAATTGTTTAAAAGAGAGGCTCTTGTAACAGCGTAATATCCGAATTTATTTCTGATTTTGTCAACGGCAGAGTCTATAACTTCAAATTTTTCTGAACGTATATCATCGAAAAATGATTTCTGCAGATTCCCTTTGCTTCCGAACCCCGAAAGGGAAACAGTTATGGCACGTACAGGTTGTTCGTCCCAAAGATCATCAATAAGAAAGCGCACAACTTTAAATACGTCATTGGTAGAAAAAACATATCTTGAGAGTTTTTTCTGATGTGATAAATAAGAAAAGTCAGGATGCTTTATACCTACATAAACAATGTTGCAGGAAAAATTCAGTTCTCTTAGTCTCATACAAGTTTTTTCGCAAAGGGAAAGAGCAAAGTTGTAAGCCTCTTCTTTTGAATAAATATCATGGGGAAGAGTAAAACCGTTGCTTATGCTCTTAACCGGTTCTGATATGGTTTTAACCTTGGAAAGGTCGATGCCATTGGCATAATTTTTCAGGAGAATTCCCTGGGACTTGAAGTTGTATTTTAAAATAGCATCATCGGTAAAGGCAAGCTGCTTTATGGTGTAAATGCCCATTGCATTCAGCCTTTTCCTTGTTTGTCTGCCAACCATAAACAAATCAGATATAGGTAAGTGCCACATTTTGTCAGAGATTTCTTCGGGAAACAATGTGTGTATTTTGTCAGGCTTTTCAAAATCAGATGCCATTTTGGCAAGAAGCTTATTGTCGGAAATTCCTATGTTTACCGTAAAACCCAGATTGTTTTTGATATCCTCACTTATTTTTCTTGCGCCTTCAAGGGGATTCCCAAAATGCATTTCCATATTTGTGTAATCAAGAAACAATTCATCAATTGAAAATTTCTCAAGAGCAGGAGAGTAGTTGTTGCATATTTTGTAAAATTCTTCTGAAAATTTTTCATAAATTGAGAAATCAGGAGGGAAAGTTAACAGTCCGGGGCATTTTTCTCTTGCCTTAAACAACGGCTCCCCGGTTTTAATTCCAAATTTTTTTGCCGGCGCAGATGCTGCAAGAACTATTCCTTTTCTTGATTTTTCATTACCGCCTATAACTGCAGGGATTGTTCTTATGTCTTTTTCATAACCCTTGTTTAGCATATCCACAGCGGTCCAGGATAAAAAAGCAGAATTTGCATCAATGTGAAAAATAACTTTTTTCATAATTTCATCTCCAAATATATTATACACGAACATTTGTTCGTTGTAAAGTTTTTTTTGTAATTTGTTGAACTTTTAAATAATTTATGATACAATGTAATGTGCACAATTACATTTTCGGAGGGATAAGAAAATGAAGATTTATAATACAATGAAAAGATGCAAAGAAGAGTTTGTTCCCGTAAATGAGGGCGTTGTAAATATGTACTCCTGCGGACCTACTGTTTATAATTACTTTCATCTTGGAAATGCAAGACCCTTTATTATTTTTGATACCTTAAGAAGATATCTTGAATATATCGGATATAAAGTTAACTTTGTTCAGAACTTTACTGATATTGATGATAAAATGATAAATAAGGCAAATGAAATGGGAATAACCGTTAAAGAGCTTGGCGAACAGTTTATCGGGGAATATTTTACCGATGCCAGAGGTCTCGGAATAAAAGAGGCAACTGTTCATCCTAAGGCAACAGAGCATATTGAAGATATAATAACTCTTGTTCAGACTCTTATTGACAAAGGTTATGCCTATGAAGTAAATGGCGACGTTTACTTTTCAACTCTTAAATTCAAAGAATACGGTAAGCTTTCAAAACAGCCTCTGGAAGATTTGGAATCAGGCGCAAGGGTAAATGTAAACGAAGATAAAAGAGAGCCTCTTGATTTTGCAGTATGGAAAAAACAGAAACCGGGAGAACCGGCGTGGGAAAGCCCATGGGGAATGGGAAGACCGGGCTGGCATATTGAATGTTCTGCAATGGCAAATAAATATTTGGGTCATACAATTGATATTCACAGTGGCGGAAAAGACCTTATGTTCCCTCACCACGAAAATGAAATTGCCCAGAGCGAATGTGCCAACGGATGTACTTTTGCAAAATACTGGATGCACAATGGCTTTATAAATGTAAATAACGAGAAAATGTCCAAATCAAAAGGCAATTTCTTTACAATAAGAGATATAGCTGAAAAATATCCTTACCGTGTAATCAGATTCTTTATGCTAAGCGCTCATTACAGAAGTCCTATCAATTTTTCCGACGAGCTTCTTGAACAGGCGCAAAACGGACTTACAAGAATTGATAACTGCGTAGAAAATCTTAAATTTGCTCTGGAACAGGATGGGGAAAAGGAAGTTTCCTTCGAAGAATTCAGAGGCAAATATAAAGAAGCAATGGATGACGACCTCAATACTGCCGATGCTATTTCTGTTATATTTGAGCTTGCAAGAGCAATAAATTCCAATCTTGCTGAAATGACAAAAGCTTCAAAGCAGAATGCTCTTGAAATAATTGAAGAGCTTTGTAAAGTAATAGGTATATTGAAAGAGGAAGAGGCTGATAACCTTGAAGTTGAAATTGAAAAGCTTATCGAAGAACGTCAGGTGGCAAGAAAGGAAAGAAATTTTGCAAGAGCCGATGAAATAAGAGATATGCTTAAAGCTCAGGGTATAGTTTTGGAGGATACTCCTCAGGGGGTAAAATGGAAACGAGCTTAGAAAAATTCAGCGACGGCTTTGACAAAGCCCTTAATGAATATTCGCCTTTAACTCTTGCTTTTCTGGGGGATGCAGTATATGAGCTTTTTATAAGAGCGCATATTGTTAAGAATTCAAATACTTCGCCTAATATGCTTCATAAGAAGGCTGTGGTTTTTGTAAAAGCCGATGCTCAGTGCGAGGCTTATGACAAAATTGAACCTTATCTTACCGAAGAGGAAATAAAGGTTTTTAAAAGAGGCAGAAATTCAAAAGTAAATACCAAGGCGAAAAATGCATCTCTTGCATCATACAAAAAGGCAACCGGTTTTGAAACACTGGTTGGTTACCTTTACATAAAAGGTGATAATGAAAGACTTAATGAATTATTTAAGATTGCAACCGATTTTGAATAATTAAGAAAAACCTCCTCAAAATAATTTTGAGGTGGAAGAATGAAAAAATTTTTGTTTATGCTTTTGGGAACGCTGATAATGGCTCTGGGGCTCGACCTCTTTCTTATTCCAAATAAGATTGCGGCAGGCGGTGTAAGCGGAATTGCAACCATATTTGAGTTTACTTTAGGTATAAGGGCATCTTATTCAGTTTTGCTTTTAAACATTCCCGTATTGCTTACGGCATTTTTTAAAGTCGGAAGAAACTATGTTTTTCGCTCCCTTGCGGGAACACTTATGCTGGCTGTATGGATGAAACTCTTTGAAAACTTCGGGGCTTTTTCGCAGGATTTGTTTGTGGCGGCATTGTTGGGCGGAAGTCTTGCAGGCGTTGGTATGGGGCTTGTTATGAAGTATAGCTATACCACCGGCGGAACAGACGTAGTTGCGGGAATAATGAACAAAAGGAATCCTCATATTTCCCTCGGAAATCTGATTCTGTTTATAGATGCGGCAATAATAACAATATCGGGAATCGTGTTTAAAAGCTTCGACCTTGCAATTTATGCGGTTGTTGCCCTTGCTGTTTCAACTAAAATAATAGATAATATAGTTGAAGGCTTTGATTTTGCCAAAGAGATACTCATAATAAGCGAAAACTCCGAAAAGATTGCCCGGGAAATAATGGACAGACTTCAAAGGGGCGTAACAGGTTGTGAAATAAAGGGAATGTATACCAATAAACGTAACCTTATGCTTATGTGCATTATCAAGAAAAATGAGCTTATGAAAATTGAACAAATAGTAAAAGAAACAGATAAAAATGCCTTTGTTATATTAAGCGATGTTAAAAAGGTTTATGGCGAAGGTTTTGAAAATATTAAAATTTAATCTTACAGGTCCGCGGTAAGAAGATAAAAACAATCTGCGGACAGAAAGGTTTTGGAGTAAAATGGAAAAAAGAGAGATAAATTTTCTCAATCTTGAAGCGTACAGAATAAGAAGACATATTCTTGACGCAGTTTTCAATGCGGCATCAGGACATCCGGGCGGCTCACTTTCAATTGCAGAGGTGTTTTCAGTTCTTTATTTCAAAGAAATGAACGTTGATCCCGAAAATCCTAAAAATCCTGAAAGAGACAGACTTGTTCTTTCAAAAGGTCATTGCTCTCCGGCCCTTTACGGTGCATTGGCTGAAAAAGGATATTTCCCAAAAGAGGATATAGTAACCTTCAGAAAAACATCAAGCTATCTTGAAGGACATCCCGATATGAAGGGTATTCCGGGTGTTGATATGTCATCAGGCTCACTGGGACAGGGAATAAGCGCCGCAAACGGAATGGCACTTGCAGGTAAGATTGATAAAAAGAATTACAGAGTTTATGCAATTCTTGGCGACGGTGAAATTGAAGAAGGACAGGTTTGGGAAGCTTCAATGTTTGCCGCTCATTATAAACTCGATAATGTTACATATTTTCTCGATTTAAACGGTCTTCAGATTGACGGACCTACAGCAGAGGTTATGAGCTCAGCTCCTGCAGATGAAAAGTTCAAATCATTCGGCTTTAACGTAATTACCGTTGATGCGCACAATGTTGAAGAAATTTATAATGCAATTCAGTCAGCAAAAGAATGCAAAGGAAAACCTTCTGTTATTATCTGTAAATCAATAAAGGGTAAGGGCGTTTCTTATATGGAAAATCAGTGCAAATGGCACGGTGCCGCACCTAATGAGGAACTTTACAATGTGGCAATAGAAGAGCTTGACGCAAAAATTAAGGAATTGGAGGAACTTTGCAATGAGTGATGTTAAAATAGCAACCAGAGAAGCTTTCGGAAAAGCTTTGATTGAATTTGCAAATGATTATGATTTTGTTGTAATGGATGCAGACCTTGCAGAAGCAACCAAAACCAATATGTTCAAAAAAGAATTCCCCGAGAGATTTTTCGATACAGGTATCGCAGAAGGAAATATGATGTCAACTGCTGCAGGTATCGCAACAACAGGAAAAACTGTTTTTGCGGCATCCTTTGCAATGTTTGCATCAGGCAGAGCTTTTGAACAGGTAAGAAACTCGATCTGCTATCCAAAACTTAATGTTAAAGTTGTAGGAACTCACGGCGGTATTTCAGTTGGCGAAGACGGTGCAACCCATCAGTGCCTTGAAGATCTTGCAATAATGAGAACAATTCCTAATATGGTTGTAATTTCAACCTGCGACGGTGTTGAAACAAAGGCTGCTGTTAAAGCTGCTCTTGAACATAACGGTCCTGTTTATTTAAGATTCTGCAGACTTGCAACAGGTCTTATTTATGATGAAAATAACTTTAAGTTTGAAATAGGAAAAGGTATTCAGGTTAAAGAAGGAACAGATGTAACACTTGTTGGTACAGGTATTGTTCTTAATTTTGCCTTAGAGGCGGCAAAGCTTCTTGAAAAAGAAGGTATCTCTGCAAGAGTAATTGATATTCATACAATCAAACCTATTGACAAAGATATTCTCGTTAAGGCTGCAAAGGAAACAGGCGCAATCGTAACCGTTGAAGAACATAATGTTCTTGGCGGTCTCGGAAGTGCAGTGTCTGAGGCAATTTGCGAAGAATATCCCGTTCCTGTGGTTAAAGTTGGTGTAGAAGATAAATTCGGCACATCCGGCAAACCGGCAGAGCTTTTTGAAATGTTCGGACTTACTCCTGAAAATATCGCAGAAAAAGCTAAAAAAGCAATATCTCTCAAAAAATAAAAATCACCCCGCAGCATTGCTGCGGGGTTTTCCTTTACTTTAAAGAATGAATGTGATAATATAAAATTATTATATAAAAGGAGCGTAACAAATGAAAAGAAAAATTTTAAGCTTCGTAGTTTTGTCGGTAATAATTTTAAATCTCTTTATAATTCCTGCGGGTGCCGCATCGGCAGCATCGGGCACTTGCGGAGAAAATTTAACATGGATTCTTGAAAGTGACGGCACCCTTTCCATAAGCGGAACAGGTGCAATGACTGACTGGGGTTCAAATATTGCTCCCTGGTACTCCCAACGAGCATCTGTTAAGAAAGTTGTAATAAAAAATGGTGTAACCGGTGTAGGAGGATATGCTTTTTATGACTGTACAAATTTAAAAAGTGTAACCTTTTCGGAAAGTATAGTCAGGGTTGGTAAGTATGCATTCAAAAATTGCACGGGGTTAACGACTATAAATCTTCCCAGTAGCGTGACAGATGTGGATTGTGAGGCATTTTATAATACGGGGTATTATAACAATAGTGCTAACTGGGAAGATGGGGTTCTCTATATAGGTAACCATCTTGTAAAAGCCAAGGATAGTGTTTCGGGACATTATACAGTTAAAGAAGGAACCTTAAGTATCAATTACGGAGCATTTGTCTATTGTAAAAACTTAACAAACATAACTTTCCCGGAAAGCCTGATATCTGTAAAAGAACGAGCTTTCAGAGGTTGTACCGGCTTAACTGAGGTTGTAATACCAAATGGTGTTACAAGTATCGGTGAATGGGCGTTTATGGAGTGTACCGCTTTAACTTATATAGTTATTCCAGATAGTGTGACAAAAATCGGTGGTTCTGCATTTTATGAATCGGGATATTACAAAAATGAAAACAATTGGGAAAATGGTGTTTTATATATTGGCAACCACTTGATCAATACAAAAACTACAATTTCAGGTTCATATGCTGTAAAAGAAGGAACTGTATCTCTTGCGGTTTACGCCTTTCAGAATTGTTCTGCTTTGACAAATGTAACTATTCCTGAAAGCATAAAAAGTATAGGTGAGTATGCCTTTCAGAATTGTGCAGGTTTAGAAGAAATAACTATTCCGGGTAGCGTGAAAAGTATAAATAATGATACGTTTCAGAATTGTACAGGTTTAACAAATGTTACCTTAAGCAAAGGTGTGACTGATATAGGCTGGGAAGTGTTTTACGGGTGTAGTAATCTGAAAAAAGTATCAATTCCTGATAGTGTAACAAGTATAGGAAACAGCGCCTTTGCCCGTTGCACAGCTCTGAATAACATAAAAATTCCGAGCAGTGTAAAAGAACTGGGAATTTCTGTATTTCAGCAGTGTACGTCGCTTACTGATATAACTCTTCCGAATAGTATAATAAGTATGGGGTACGGTGTGTTCAGCAGTTGTTCCGCCTTAAAAAACGTTACGCTTCCTGAAAATATAACAGGTATACCTAATAATACATTTTACGGTTGTACAAGTCTTATGGGTGTAATAATTCCCGATAAGGTAACAACCATAGGTTCACAGGCTTTCAGAAATTGTACGGCTTTGATAAATATAACCATTCCGGATAGTGTAACGAGCATTGATAGTTATGCATATTATGGCTGTTCCGCTTTGACGGGAATAACTGTTCCCGATAGTGTTACAAGTGTGGGATGGTACTCGTTTTACGGATGCTCCTCTTTGGAAACTGTTAGTTTGTCTGAAAATCTTACAGTAATAGATTCTTACTTGTTTGACGGTTGTCTGAAACTGAAAAGTATAACTGTACCTCATAGTGTAACAAAAATAGGAAGCTATGCGTTTAACGGCTGTACAAATTTGGAAGCTGTTAACATAGGGGGCGGAACCACAAATATAGACTGGTATGCTTTCAGTTCCTGTTCTAACCTTGAAAATATAAATGTTTCTGTAAATAACAGTACATATTCGTCTGTTGGCGGTGTTGTATATAATAAAGAAAAAACGGAACTTATCAGATGCCCTGTAGGCAAAACAGGAGAGTTGATAATTCCTGATGCGGTAACGAGTATAAAACCGTATGCCTTCAGCGGCTGTGCAAAACTGGAGAAAATTGTTGTAGGTAATGGTATAACAAACATAGTAGGTAATACTTTTTCCGGATGCAATTCCCCTTTGGAAATAACTATTCCAAAGGATGCAACTGTTATACAAGATATGGCTTTTCAAAACTGCAAAGGTTTAACGGATATAATTATTCCCGATGGAGTAACAACCATAGGAAACAGTGCATTTTCCGGATGTACAGGATTAAAAAGTATAACAATTCCGAGCAGTGTAACAAGTATAAAAAACAGTGCTTTTTCTCAGTGTTTAGCATTAACAGATGTACACTATACCGGAACTATGGACCAGTGGTGGGAGATTACAATCAACACAGGCGGTAACAGTAAGCTTATAAATGCCACAATTCATACCGTTGGTGATGATGAAAGCTTTGATGTTGAATCCGGCTCCTGCGGTGAAAATGTGAATTGGGTTCTTGATTCTGAGGGTACTCTTACTATCAGCGGCAGCGGTGATATGGAAAATTATGAGTCGGGTACAAGAACTCCCTGGTTTTCAAGAAGAGGGTATATCAAAAAGGTTGTAATTGAAAACGGAGTAACCGGTATTGGAGACTATGCATTTTTCGCGTGCGAAGTATTAAATGAGGTATCTGTTCCAAACAGTGTGACAAGTATAGGCAAGATGGCATTCGACGGTGACGACAGCCTTACGGAAATAATCATTCCCGAAAGTGTGAAAACAATTGGTTACAGGGCTTTTGGTTATTGTGAAAATTTAACAAATATAACTATGCCTGATACGGTAACAGATATTGGCGGAAGTGTAATATTCGGAACCGGATATTATAACGATGAAAGTAACTGGGAAAATGAAGTTTTGTATTTAGGTAATCATCTGATAGAGGCGAGAGCTGCGCTTTCAGGAACTTATGAAATTAAAAATGGAACTGTTGGTATAGCACAGGTTGCTTTTATGCAGTGTGATTATCTGACAGAAGTAATTATGCCAAACAGCATTACTGTTGTAGGCAAATCAGCATTTTCGGGATGCTTTGGCCTGGAAAGGGTAGTGTTGTCAAACAATCTTACAACTATAGGAAAATATGTGTTCGCCAATTGCTGTTCCTTGACAAGTATAACCCTTGCGGAAAGTACACCACGAATGATGTTTTTCAGCAGAAGAGCAGTAAATCTGACAATTCCGGACAGTATAACGAACATAGAAGACGGAGCATTCTCTTATTGTGAGAACATTACCTCTTTAACTGTTCCTGACAGTGTGAAAACATTAGGCGAATCTTCATTTGGCAATTGTGTGAATTTAACAAGTGTGTCGCTGGGAAATGGCATTGAAAATGTAGGTGATTCTGCATTTTTAGGATGCAACAATCTGGTTGAAGTGAATTTTTCAGGAACAAAAGAGCAGTGGAAAAAGGTGAAGTTTGGTAAAAACAACGAAACTGTTACAAATGCAACGGTTTATTTTAACGGAGAAAGCACAGAAGAGCCTGACGGGCCGACAGAACCCGATGAGCCTGATGTTCCCATTGAGCCGGAAGAACCTGAAAAAATATACAGAATAGGTCTTGATGCCGACGGCTATTACAGATATTATATCGACGGTGTTGTACAAACAAAATGGCAGGTGGCTGCAGACGGATATAAATACTATTTTTCTACTTCTTCATCAAAATACGGAGCGGCAATGACCGGAACAAATATTAAAATCGGAAGTTCATATTATGATTTTACCCAAGACGGAAAACTTATAGAAAGCTATGATGCAAGCGGTGCCCCTGTTTTGTATTACGATGAAACAATGGATATAAGATTGCTTGTTACTTACGATTATAAAACAAATGGCGGAACAGCATCAGATGCGGAAAATACAAAAGTTTTTAAGGGCGAACTTGCTGATTTAACTGCGACTGCTGAAAAGGAAGGCTATACCTTTGTTGGCTGGAACACCGATAAGAATGCAACTAATGGTCTTGAAACATATAGCGTAACAGGTAATGTGACCTTATATGCAATTTATGAAAAGAATGCTGAAGAGGACCTTCTCAACGGCGTGATATTATGCGATGACGGCTATTACAGATACTATGTTGAAGGTGAAATTAAGACCGGATGGCAAATAACTCCCGACGGATATAAATACTATTTCTCCTCCTCTGCTTCAAAATACGGTGCCGCAATGACCGGAACAAACAAAAAAATCGGAAGTGCATATTATGATTTTACCGAAGAGGGAAAGCTTATTGAAGGTTATGATGAAAACGGAAATCCGATTCTTTTCAGAAGCCTTAACGGATTTATAACCGATGAAAAGGGAATAACAAGATATTACGTTGATAATGAATATGTTATAGGCTGGAATTATATTAACGGATATAAATACTATTTTTCAAAATCAAACGGAAGAATGCTTACGGGATTCACACAAATAGGAAGCCTTAAGTATAATCTTGATGTTGACGGTCATTGGATTGGTTATTATCAGACAGAGTACACCGAAGAGGAATCACCAAAAGCAACAGAGGTTGTAAAAGACTCCGATGGAAAATACAGATACTATGTAAACGGAGAAACTTTTAAAGGATGGAAGGTTCTTAAGGCAGAAAACGGTTATTATAAGTATTATTTTTCAAAAAGCGATGGCGGAGCGGTAACGACCTATGCAACTCAGGTGGGAAGTGAGGTTTACGATTTCAGACCAACGGGAACCCTTATAACCGTAACAAGAGATGAAAACGGAAATGCGGTAATGTCAGATTACAAGCTTTCCCTTGAACAGGGTGCAAAGAACGGAATAGTTCTTGATGCCGACGGAAAATACAGATATTATATCGATGGAGAATATCAGACCGGTTGGCAGGACGTAAACGGAAACAGATATCTGTTTAAAAAGGCCGATGGCTCAGCAATCACTACAACGAATTACAGATACGGAAGTTATTATTATAACTTCAGTGAAGACGGAAAGCTTCTTTCAAAGAAAAAAGCGTAAACATCGGGTGATTAAAAACGAAATATCAAGAAAACAGACTGTAATATTACAGCCTGTTTTCTTTTCTTTATCGCAAAATATGACGCTATTTTCACCATTATGATTCTATAATTTAATTGAGGTGATTTTTGTGACATCAAATGATAGTGTAAGAAAATTGTGTAATACCATTGAAAAATATTATAAAAGAAACAAAAGCCTGGCTGACACATTGAGCAAATGCGAAAGCAGCATGGGAAAGGTGGTCAGAAGCGTTACAAAGTCTGCAACTCAGTGCGGATGTATAGAATATTCCGCCAAAAAACAAAAGTTTTCTCTGGATGCCCCTATGAAAAGTCTTATGGAGGGACAGTTGTGCGAAGAATGTCTTGATATAATAAAAACAGAAGCAGGGCAGCTTCTGTTTTATGTATTTGCTCTTTGTATGGAGCTTGGAATTGATGTAAACGAGCTTATAGAAAAAGAATCATATACGGTGAAAATGCTGGGCAAATTTAATTTGAGATAACGTCAATGGCATCCTTTAATGATTTAACACCAATAACCCCGGTTTTATCCGTGAGAGATTTCAGGTTTGAATAGGGAATAATAACTCTGTTAAAACCGAGCTTTAAAGCTTCTTTAACTCTTGCAGCAATGTTTGAAACAGGCCTTATTTCTCCCGAAAGTCCTACTTCACCAACAACAAGAGTTTTACTGTCAATAATAATATCCTTATAGTTTGAATATATTGAAAGTGCAATGGCAAGGTCTGATGAAGGCTCGGAAAGGCGCAACCCTCCTGCAATGTTAAGATAAGTGTCGTAGTTTGAAAGGTTGATTCTGAATCTTTTTTCAAGAACTGCAAGCAAAAGAACAACTCTGTTGTAATCAACGCCTGCCGCTGTTCTTCTGGGGGCAGGAAAGAAGGTAGGAGTAACAAGAGCCTGAACCTCGGTCAGAATCGGTCTTGTACCTTCAATGGTGCAGGTGATACAGCTTCCCGAGTTGTAAAACTCGTGGTTTTCAAGAAGTGCGGTAGAAGGGTTTTCAACATTTGAAAGACCTTTGTCTCCCATTTCGAAAATGCCAACCTCGTTTGTTGAACCAAAACGGTTTTTAACTGCACGCAGAACACGGAAATTATTATTGTTTTCACCTTCAAAATACAAAACACAGTCAACCATATGTTCTAAAACTCTCGGTCCTGCAATGTTACCGTCTTTGGTAACATGACCTACTATAAAAATAGTGGTGTTGCTCAACTTGGCTGCTCTCATAAGTGCGTGAGTAACCTCTCTTATCTGGCTGACTGTTCCGGGAGCAGAAGAGAGATCATCGGAGCTTATAGTCTGAACCGAGTCAACAATGGCAACCCTTGGGTTTGTTTTTTCAATAGCACTTGTGACATTTTCAAGATTTGTCGTGCAAAGAAGAGAAAGGGCGGGATTGGTAATTTCAAGACGTTCTGCACGAAGCTTTATCTGCTTTGCCGACTCTTCCCCGGATATGTATAAAACGTTGTCATTAAGATATTGGCAAATCTGCAACAGTAAGGTCGATTTTCCAATTCCCGGTTCACCGCCGATAAGAACAAGCGAGCCCTGAACAATTCCACCGCCGAGAACTCTGTCAAGCTCGGAAATTCCGCTTGAATATCTTGTTTCTCTGTCGGTTTTAACCTCTGAAAGAGGAGTAGGCTCCTGATAGGAAGAAATTGTTTTAGAAGCAGTTTTTGCTGTACTTTCGCTGACAATTTCTTCATTCATTGTGTTCCAGCTTCCGCAGTCAGGACACTTTCCCGACCATTTCGGAGAAGTTGAACCGCAATTTGAACAAACGTAAATAGCTTTGTTTTTCAAAATAATGTCTCCTTTGGGTTTTGTATATCTATACTTTACAATATTTTGCGTATAAAGTAAAGAAAAAAACAAAAAATCCTTGCTTTTTGTTCGTTTATGGTGTATTATATATGAGGTATAAAAATGTAAAACTTTGTTGAGGTGGAAAATGGAGAACTTCTTATATGTGTTTAGTATGATACTTCAGATATCTATGCTTGCTATCGGTTGTTATTATACTGTTATCTCATTGGCAGGATGTCTTTTCAAAAAAGAACCCGTATGCAAAAATGAAACAAATAATGTTCACAAGTTTGCTTTGGTTGCCGCTGCTCACGATGAGGAGGTAGTAATCGCAAATCTTGTTGATTCGTTGAAAAACCTGAACTATCCCGAGGATTCTTTTGATGTTTTTGTTATAGCAGATAACTGCACAGACAAAACTGCGGAAGTTGCAAGAGAACACGGTGCAAGAGTTTACGAGAGAACAAATGACGAACTTAAAGGAAAGGGCCATGCTCTTGACTGGATGTTTGAACAGATATATAAAATGGAAGAAAATTACGATGCTATTTGTGTGTTTGATGCAGATAATATCGTTCATCCTGAGTTTCTTAATAAAATGAACAGACAGTTTAACAGAGGCTATAAAGCTGTTCAGGGATACATTGACACAAAGAATCCTTACGATTCATGGATTTCTCTTTCAAATGCAATTTCCTTCTGGACAATCAACAGAACTTTCCAGTATGCAAGATATGCTCTGGGAATGTGCTGTCAGCTTTGCGGAACCGGTTTTGCTGTTGCAACCTCAGTTCTCAAGAAAATCGGTTGGGGAGCTACCTGTCTTGCAGAAGATATGGAATTCACAATGAAGCTTACTCTTAATGATATAAAGGTTGGTTGGGCACACGACGCTGTTGTTTACGACGAAAAACCTCTTACCTTTTCTCAGTCATATAAACAGAGAGTAAGATGGATGCAGGGCCATGCCGATGTATTGAGCAGATTTTTCGGAAAGCTCATTAAGAAGGGAATTAAGGAACGTAAGCTTATTCCTATCGACTGTGCTTGCTATTTGTTCCAGCCGATAAGAATGGTAGCTCTTTGCTACATTACCTTTATGGGCTTCGGTCTTACTTTCTATCCTGATCTTATCAACAGCTATTTCAGCTTCGGAAATGTTCTTCCGTGGTACGTGTGGGATACGGTGGTAGTAATGCAATTTGCCTTTGTTCCTTTTGTATTGTGCTTTGAAGGCAAAATGAACTGGAAGGTTATAAAGGGATATATTCCTTACTATATTTATACCTTTACCTGGTTCCCGATTGCAGTTGTCGGACTGTTCAAGAAAAACAATAAAGAGTGGTTCCATACTCAGCATACAAGAACAATTACCATTAAGGATATGGAAAAATAAAATCGTAAAATTCATAAACCCACACCAAAGTGTGGGTTTATTTAAAAAGGAAGGTGATTGATAATGGCTGAAAAGAAAAATGCTGAAAACATCCTCGAGCTTTATGACGAAGAAGGAAACTGCTATTCCTTTGAAGTTATGGATATAATCGAATACGAAAAAGAAAACTACGGAGTTCTTTTTCCGCTTACAAAAGGTATAAACGAATATGTGATAATCAGATATGTGTGCGTTGCGGATGAAGAAAACGAAATTGATGAATTTGAAGCGGTTGATAATATAGACATAATCAATCACATTTTCGAAGAATTCAAAAAAAGAAACAAACATATTTTCAGAAAGAAAAAAGATTGAACACAGTTCAATCTTTTTTTATCTATATATTATCAATCGGAAGATAGGGAATTGCATTTAAATCCATCCCTTTGAAATCCCTGTCTTTGTAGTAGTGATATGCTGCAGCACCAATCATTGCCGCATTGTCAGTACAGTAAACGGGGAGGGGACAAATGAATTCCATGCCGTTTTCTTTTGCTGTTTTTTCAAAGCTGGCACGAAGGGCAGAATTCGAAGCTACACCGCCTGCAATGGCAACCTTTTTTACCTTTGCTTGTTTTGCTCCTTTGAAGGTGTTTTCCGTAAGAATATCAACAACAGTTTTCTGGAAGCTTGCGGCTACATCCTCCGTTATGATTTCTTCCCCTTTCTGGTCAGCTTTATGACAGTAATTTATAATAGCGGTTTTAATTCCGCTGAAGGAGAAATCGAGTGTCTCCTCGTGGAAGTTCGGCTTTGTAATCGTAATATTTGCATTTCCGCTTTGAGCCGCTTTGTCAATGCTTGGTCCGCCGGGATAGGAAAGTCCTAACACTCTTGCAACTTTGTCATATGCTTCTCCTGCGGCATCGTCTCTTGTTTTGCCTAAAATTTTATATTTTCTGTAGTCTTCAACCAAAACAATGTGGCTGTGTCCTCCTGATGCAACAAGGCATACAAAAGGAGGGGTAAGTCCCATCAGATAGTTTGCTGAAATATGTCCTTCTATATGATGAACTCCGATAAGCGGTTTTCCCGAAGCAAATGCAAAGGATTTTGCATATGAAAGTCCTACAAGGAGAGAACCTACAAGACCGGGAGCATATGTAACTGCAACGGCATCAATGTCGTCCATAGTGCAGTTGGCATCTGAAAGGGCACTTTTTACAACTTCGTCTATTACCTCAATATGAAGTCTTGAGGCAACCTCAGGAACAACTCCGCCGTATTTTTTGTGAAGCTCCGCCTGGGAATTTATAACATTAGAAAGAACTTTAGTTCCGTCTTCAACAACTGCTGCTGCAGTTTCGTCGCAGGAACTCTCGATGGCAAGTATTTTAATCAATTTTTTCAATCTCCTTTGTCATTAAAAGGGCATCTTCCTTGTTGTCGTAATATTTAGGACGTATTCCGTCTTCTTTAAAACCAAATTTCCTGTAAAGAGAAATAGCACTTTGGTTGCTTACTCTTACTTCGAGATGAATTGCAGTAGTGTCAGTATCAATGCAGTTTTGAATCATAGCTTCTAAAATTTTTGAAGCTATGCCTTTTCTTCTGAAATTTTCGTGAACAGCAATATTTGTTATTTCTCCTTCAAAAAACACCCACCAGTATCCGCCGTAGCCTGCAACCTTTCCGTTGCAAAGGGCAACGAAATAATTGGCGATGGGGTTTTTAAGCTCTGTCTCCAAAGACTTTAAAGACCAGGGGGTGCTGAAGCAGGTTTTGTCAATTTCATCTATTTCGCAAAGATGGCATTTTTCCATTTTTACTATTTCAATTTGTTCTGATTTCAATAATTTTTCCTCCGGCAGCTTTAAACATTCTGTTGTACAGCGCAAAACCAACGCCGTTCATATTTGGCATAAGGGCATAAATTTTGCAGAATTTTCTTGTGTCACATTCTCTTAAAACATCAAAAAGTTTAACGGCACATTCGTCAGGTTCATTGAATTTTCCCAGACAGTATACGTTTTTCAAATCAATGGGAAATTCGCTGAAGGTTATAACGGCGGTGCTTTCGTCGTAATGCTCAAGAATGAAATTCATAATGCCTTTTTTGTCGCCGTCAAGAATACAAAGCTCTCCTTTAGGAGCGTAGTGCCTGTATTTCATTCCGGGACTTCTTGGGTTTGAAACGGGAATTTTTTCGGTTAAATGTTTGTCGTATGCCGCATTACCTGCAACCTTTTTTATATCTTCAAAGGAAACCTTTCCCGGTCTTAAAATAACCGGAATATCGTCGGTTACGTCAATAACTGTCGATTCAAGTCCTATGCTGCAGCTTCCGCCGTCTATTATCATTTCTATTTTGCCATTTAAATCTTCAAAAACGTGTTCTGCTTTTGTAGGACTTGGTCGCCCTGATGTGTTTGCAGAGGGAGCTGCAATGGGAGTTTTTGAATGAGAAATAAGAACTCTTGCGATTTTGTTTGCTGGAAGGCGTATTGCAACAGTGTCAAGCCCACCTGAAATAACATCGGGAACAATTTCGCTTTTTCTGAAAACAAGAGTCATAGGACCGGGCCAGAAATTATCCATCAAAAGCCTGGCAGTGTCATTGATTTCCTTAACAAGGGGAATAAGCTCCGTTGTGTTGCTTATGTGAAGAATAAGCGGATTGTCTGAGGGTCTGCCTTTTGCTGCGTAAATACTTTTTACAGCTTTTGGATTAAGTCCGTCTGCACCAAGACCATAAACAGTTTCTGTGGGAAAAGCAACAAGACCGCCGGTTTTTATTATTTCCGCGGCCTTTGTCAGAACTTTTTCTGAATTTTCATCTGTGATTTTAATCAATTCTGTCATAAATCAATAATCCTCTGTAATTGAAAGAGAGTCGTCGTTTTCAATCCATTCGTTAACGTCGTATTCTCTGTAATTTTCTTTATCGTCTCTTACGAAAACCTTATTTACTCCGGAGTTTATTATCATTCTTTTGCACATTGCACAGGGCATAGCATTTTTTACATATTCTCCCGAGTCCTTTTCTTTTCCTACAAGATAGAGACTTCCTCCAAGCATACTTCTTCTTGATGCGCTGATAATGGCATTTGCTTCGGCATGAACAGATCGGCAAAGCTCGTATCTTGTTCCTCTTTGGACATTATGCTTTTGTCTTAAGCAGGTTCCCATATCCGTACAGTTTTGTCTTCCTCTTGGTGCACCAACATAACCTGTTGAAACGATTTCGTCATTGTTAACTATAATTGCACCGAAATTTCTTCTGAGGCAGGTTCCTCTTTCCAGAACTGTTTCTGCAATGTCAAGATAGTAGTTGGTTTTACTTGTTCTCATAAAAAACACCTCCGATTAAAGGTTTTCTATAGCGGTGATTTTGTCAACACGGTTCTGATGTCTTCCGCCTTCAAATTCTGCAGACATATATGCCTTGAGAATTGAAATTGCAAGGTCTTCTCCAATAACTCTTCCGCCCATGCAGATAACGTTTGCATTGTTGTGCTGTCTTGTCTTTTCGGCACTGTATGTGTCAGAAAGAACGGCAGCTCTTATTCCTTTGTGCTTGTTTGCGGCAATGGAAATGCCTATTCCTGTTCCGCATACTAAAATGCCGAATTCAGCTTCGCCCTTTTGTACGGGAACGCAAACTGCGTGGGAAATATCCGGGTAGTCAACGGAATTTGTGTCGTAGCATCCGTAGTCTTTGTATTCAATGTTTTCGCTTTCAAGATATTTGATAAGAGCGTTTTTTAAAGTAAATCCGCCGTGGTCGCATCCGATTGCTATCATAGTTTAATCATCCTTTTCAACATAAGATTTTAATATGTATTCGGGAATTATTCCCGACACTTTTTCATTTAAATATTTTTCCTCTGCAAGAGAGGCAACGTTTACCGCATTGTTAAAGTGGAATATTTTGTTTGGAAATACTGCATTTTCACCGAGAATGTCAATAATTTTTTCTTTGTGTTTTTCAACGCAGTCGCCGGTGAAAACAACTTTTTTTCCGTATTCTTTAAGCTTTTCGCAAAGCTCGTCAATTTTAAGTATGTATTCTTTTTCAATTTCTTCAAGCTTGCTGTTGTATATTCCGTAGTAAACCTGGTCACGTCTTGCATCGATAACCGTACATATAAGGTTTTCCGATGTTGCGTAGGGGAGTGCCATTGCTTTTAATGTAGAAACTCCAACGCAGGGCTTGTGCGCTCCGTCTGCAAGACCTTTTATTGCAGCAATGCCAACCCTTATTCCCGTAAAGGAGCCGGGACCGTGAGAGGCGGAAAATAAATCAATGTCGGCAGGTGTAAGCTCAAGCTTGTTTAAAAGCTCTTCAATAAGAACCATAATAATCTGCGAATGTGCTCTTTTCAGGCAAACTGTTGTTGTACCAAGGAGAATTCCATCTTCTGAAATGGCAACTGTTGCCGAAGCTGTTGATGTATCTATTGCAAGAACTTTCATTTATTCACCTTCTTAATTTCAATTTTTCTTCCGTTATCTTCATAGCTTAAATTTACCGCATAGTATTCCTCTAAAAGTGAATAGGCAATTTCAGGCCATTCAATAACGCAGATTCCGTCTGAAAATAAATAGCTGTCAATGTCAACAGAGTATAAATCCGCTTCACTTCCAAGCCTGTAAAGGTCAAAATGATAAATGTTTATGTCGCCCGGATATTCGTTTACAATGTTAAAGGTAGGGCTTACGGGTTCAAACTGTGAGTTAAGAGCCTTTGATAAACCTTTTGTAAAGGTGGTTTTTCCGGCACCCAGATCTCCGGTAAGACAGATAATATCACCCTGCTTTAATTCCTTTGCAAAATCATATGCAATTTTAATTGTATCTTCAGCACTTTTTGAGTTGTATAACACTTAAATCTTCCTTATAATAAACTTTTAATAATTATATCACAATAATTATAATCTTTCAATGCTTTTCAAAGATAAAAAGCGTTTTTCAAGGTAAATGAATTAAGCGGTTATTCATAGTAATTATATTTGCAAAACGGACATTTGGGATAATCGAATTCGTGCTTTTGTCCGCAGTTTGGACATTGTCTTGTGTTTATAGTGCTTTCCTCTGTTTGAAAGAATTCTATTTTTCCGCAATCCGGACAGGAGTATATATCAACCTCCATAGCACCGGCAAAAAGATTTGGCAAATCACCGAGAATCCACCCGGTTTCACCAAGCTGAATCTTTCTCGCACCAATATGTTTCATATCGCTCTGGCATCTTAAACATAAAATATTCTTCAAAAAATCACTCCTTACGAATATTTTGATTATAAACAGTATACCATACATTACAAAGAAAATAAACAGTTATAAATTTTTGTAAAAATTTTCAAAAAAACTCTTGACAATATCAAATTGTAATGATATAATAAACAAGCTGTCAATTGAGAGCAGCGCAGTATTTAAGATATTGGGCTGTAGCCAAGTGGTAAGGCATCAGACTTTGACTCTGACATTTCGTGGGTTCGAGTCCCGCCAGCCCAGCCAATTGACTTTAATATGTGGGCCATTAGCTCAGATGGCAGAGCACGTGACTTTTAATCACGGTGTCCGGAGTTCGACTCTCCGATGGCTCACCAACAAAAAGAGACACCATCAGGTGTCTTTTTTTGTTCCCTTTTTAAACAAGGAAAGTCGAGCTCTGAGAGGCTTTGCCGGACAGTATTGTTTTTTAAGAAAAACTATGGTATAATGACACGGATTTATTTAATAAGTTATCAGTCATAAGCCCGTTAAAATACGGAATATATTTTAACGGGAGGGATAAGTATGTTTACATCGTCTTATTGGCTTGTTCAGCTTGAATTTATGCTGAGACTTATGATAGCCGGAGTTTGCGGCGGTTTTATTGGCTACGAAAGAAAAAGCAGGGGTAAGGAAGCAGGACTTCGTACGCATATTATCGTTGCCGTTGCGGCGGCGCTTATGATGATAATTTCAAAATATGGATTTTCTGATCTTGACTCGGGAATAAACGGGATGAAGGGTGCTGACGGCTCAAGAATTGCATCTCAGATAGTTACGGGCGTTGGATTTCTCGGTGCCGGAATGATTTTCGTTCATAAAAATACAATTAAAGGGCTTACAACTGCGGCGGGTATCTGGGCAACCAGCGGAATAGGTATGGCAGTTGGTGCCGGAATGTATGTTATAGGAATTATTTCAACGGCAATTATTGTGTTTTTTCAGATTGTGCTTCATAAAGATTTTAAGTTTCTCAAAAGTAGCTTTGAGCAAAATATAGCATTGGTTATGAACAAAAATTTTGATACGCTTCGTGAAATTACAGAGTTCTTCGGCAGGGATAATATTCATATTGAAAATATGTCTGTGAAAGAGGCGGGTGAGAAGCTTAAAGTAAAGTTTGAAATTAACACAGACAAAGAAATTTTTGCTTCTGATATTATAAAAGAAATAAGCAGACCTGAGGATTTAAAGGTAATAAACTGCAGTAAATAAGAGGTTACATATGATAAAAAAACTGATAGGGGATAAAAAATTCTATAAAATGCTTCTTGCTATTGTTATTCCTATAATGGCACAGAATTTTATAACTAATTTTGTAAATTTTCTTGATAATCTTATGGTTGGTGCCGTAGGGGAAGAGCAAATGTCAGGCGTTTCCATTGTAAACCAACTTGTGTTTGTTTTTAATCTTACTATCTTCGGTGCTGTCAGCGGAGCAGGAATTTTTACTTCTCAGTTTTTCGGTAAAAGCGATAATAAGGGTATTGGATATACAATAAGATACAAGCTTATAATATTGTCGGTAATAACAGTTCTTTCGGTTATAATTTTTCTTGTTTTTGGCGAAAAACTTGTAGGTATGTATCTCCACGACAGCGGCGCAGAAGGAAACCCGAAGCTTACTTTTAAATTTGCAATGGATTACCTTAAAATATGTGTAATAGGGTTTATACCCTATGCGTTGTCTCAGCTTTATGCAAGTACCCTTAAGGAAACAGGAGAAACCTTTATGCCTATGGTAATAGGCTTTGTGGCGGTTGTGGTTAACTGTGTTTTTAACTATTTGCTTATTTTCGGGAAATTCGGATTTCCTCAGCTTGGCGTAGAAGGCGCGGCAATTGCAACTGTTCTGGCAAGATTTGTCGAATGCGCGGTTATTATGATTTATTGCTATGCAAAAACGGCGAAATACCCATTTTTCAGAGGAGCTCTTAAAAGCCTTTATATCCCGGGAAAACTTTCACTTGATATTTCTTTAAAGGGACTTCCCATTTTGTTTAATGAATGCTTCTGGTCTCTCGGAATTTCTCTTCTTGGCGTGAGCTACAGCCTTCACGGGTTGGATGTTGTTGCAGGATACAGCATAAGCTCAACTGTTGTTAATCTTATGAATATTGCATCAACCTCAATGGGCGTGGGAATAGGAATCGTAATAGGCAGATTGCTTGGTGCGGGAGCCTTTGATGAAGCTGTGGATGCAAACAGAAAAATGCTTTTATTTACCTTTGTGCTTAGTCTTACGGTAGGAGCCTGTTCGTTTTTGCTTGGTGAATGGCTGCCTGATTTTTACAATGTTTCCGAAACTGCAAAGAATCTTGCAAAATTCTTTATTATTGTATCGGGAGTGGTTCTGCCGATTGATGCTCTTAACTGCGGAATGTACTTTACAATAAGAAGCGGAGGAAAAACCTATATAACCTTTTTGTTTGACAGTGTGTATATGTGCTGTATTCAGGTTCCATTTGCAATGCTTTTAAGTCTTTATACCGATTTGAGTATATATACAATCTACCCTTTGGTTTTTACCACAAACATAATAAAAACCTTCATAGGATTTAAACTTATAAAAAATAAATCATGGGTTAATAACATTGTAGAAGGTAATTAAACAAAATACTTGAAAATATTGTAATATTGTGATATACTTACGGAAGGCAGGATAGTTTAAAAATCTTGCCTTTCTTGAATTTGGAGGTAATTACGATGAATAATGTGTCTGCAATGTTTGCAAGCAAGGTTTTTAACAGTAAGGTAATGAAAGAAAGATTACCAAAAGAAACTTATAAAGCCCTTCAGCGAACAATACAAGACGGAAAACATCTTGATATCAATATAGCGAATGTTGTGGCAAACTCAATGAAAGACTGGGCTATAGAAAATGGCGCAACTCATTACACTCATTGGTTCCAGCCTATGACCGAGATTACTGCGGAAAAACATGACAGCTTTATTTCTCCAACCGATGACGGACATATTATAATGGAGTTTTCCGGTAAAGAGCTTGTTCAGGGTGAGCCTGATGCATCATCTTTCCCATCAGGCGGTCTGCGTGCAACCTTTGAAGCAAGAGGATACACCGCTTGGGACCCCACTTCATATGCATTCATAAAAGAAGGAGTATTGTTCATTCCCACCGCTTTCTGTTCTTACGGCGGCGAGGCACTCGACAAAAAAACACCGCTTCTGCGTTCAATGGAAGCAATCAGCAGACAGACTGTCAGAATACTCAAGCTTTTCGGACAGGAAGTAAC
>JAZUPZ010000023.1:0-13639 GCA_045605445.1 Clostridia bacterium
TTTTTCGGAAGATATTCTTGCCACATCGGATACTATATTTTTAAAATGCTCTGTATCCCTTTCTGTCATAGCGCCTGATATAAAGCTCTTGAGTATTCTGTGTACCATAAGGTCAGGGTATCTTCTTATAGGCGAAGTAAAATGACAGTAATTCTTTAGAGCAAGACCGAAATGCCCGCTGTTTTTTTCGGAATATTTCGCCTTCATCATAGAGCGGAGCATCATAGTATTTAAAACCTTTTCCTCGGGCTTGCCTTTTATCTGCTTCAATATTTCATTAAGCATTGAGGAGTAAACCTCTTTTGTCGGCTTCAAGCTGTAGCCCAGCAGGGAAAGAATTTTTCTGAGAGCCTCAAGCTTTTCGCTGTCAGGCTTTTCGTGAACCCTGTAAATAAAAGGAATTTCGTTCCAGAAGGCGAATTCTGCAACCGTTTCGTTGCACAAAAGCATAAATTCTTCTATTATAAGATTAGCCTTTGTGAATTCACGTTTTACTACGTCTTTTACATTTTTGTTTTCATCGAATATAATTTTTGCCTCGGGAAAATTAAAGTTGATATATCCCCTTTTATCTCTGTTTTTTGTGAGAATTTCAGAAAGCTCATTCATCAAAAGAATATCATTATAAATATCCTTATATTCTTCTATTGTATCTTTGTCTCCCTCAATCATTTTCGTTACATTGGTATAGGTCATTCTGTATTTTGTTTTAATTACGCCGTTAACAATTTTATAATCAACAACCCTACCTTCGGAATTAACTGTCATTATAACAGAAAGAGTAAGCTTTTCGGTGTCCGGCTGAAGAGAACACAAATTATTTGAAAGTGCTTCGGGAAGCATTGGAATAACCCTGTCGGCAAAATAAACGCTTGTTCCTCTGAGACAGGCTTCTTTGTCAATTTCAGAATCTTTCTTTACATAATGACTTACGTCTGCAATGTGAACTCCCAAAATATAACCTTCTTTGGTTTTTTCTATGCTTATGGCATCGTCAAGGTCTTTGGCATCTTCTCCGTCGATAGTAATTATTGTTTTGTTTCTGAAATCGGTTCTTTCTTTAAAATCGGTTTTATTAAGAGAAAGCTTGTCGGCCTCTTTGAGAATTTCCTTATTAAAGCCGTATCTTATTTTATTTTCACGGATTACCGACATAACCTCGGCTTCGTTTTCTCCCGCAAAGCCAAGAATTTCTGTAATTGTACCGGAGGCATTTTTCTGTTTGCCGGGCCATTTGTCAATTCTTGCAACTACCTTCATTCCGTTTTTCAGCTTATGCTTACCGGTATTTTTTATATAAACATCTGTGTTAAGCTTTGAATTATCGGGTACAACAAAAACCGTGTTTCTGTTTATCTGAACCACGCCAACCACATAATGATTATTTCTTTTCAGTATTTTATAAACATATCCCTCATCTGAAGCTCCCTTGCTTTTCTTTGTAAGCTTTACAATTACCTTGTCAAGATTAAGCGCAGTATTAACCCCGTCGGCAGGAATATATATATCCTCTTTTTTCTCATCGTCGCACTTTAAAAATCCGAAGCCTCTGCCTGTCCCCGTGAAGGTACCGCAAACAAAGTCTGAATTTTTAAAGCAGACATATTTACCGTTATCATCCTTGAAAATTTTATATTCGTAACTGAGTTCGTCGAGGCATTTTCCCAGAAGCTCACTCTCCTCTTCAGGAACCTGAAGAATTGCAAGAATATCTTTAAATTTCATAGGCCTGTATTCTTGGTCGCACATAAAGGAATATACAAGTTCTTTTTTATCCATAATTACTCCTTGTTTTCCGGGCTTTAGTTTTCCCCGGTTTAAATTTTCATAAAAAAAAGCAGACACTGTTATTTTTCCGTTAATCCGAAAAAATAAATGCCTGCCTGATATTTTTTTGATTATTTACTTACAATGAACAACGCCACGGATGAAATAATAAACAAAACTGCAACAACAGAAGTAATCTTTCCAAGAATACCGTCTATTGTACGTCCTTTATTTTTACCGAAAAATGTTTCTGCGCCGCCTGCAATGCTGCCTGAAAGTCCCTGAGTTTTTCCTGACTGCATTAAAACTATAACAATCAAAATAACGGCTATAATAATCTGAACAACTGTCAAAGCTATTTCCATTTATTCACACCTCCATAACAAAGATATAATATCACAATATGAATTATTTGTCAAATGTTTTTAACTATTATTTTTTTAATTTTATATTTTCCGTACCGAAAAGTTCTCCAAGCCCGTTCAGCAGAGAATCGGAAATCTTTACCCAGTTTTCCCTGGTTGCCATTTTTGTAATCTTTTCCGCCTCGTAATAAAGCATAACAGGAACGTCGCCAGGGTTGGCTCTAAGAATATCAAGCATTTTCCCATAAAGCGTTCTGTCGTCTTTTTTAAAGCGGATATAGAGTTTTTCCGCCGAAGCATTGTTATCAAGAGAAACAACCTTATCGCAAAGAATAACCGGTGAGCTTTCTCCGCTTATATTTATCTTTCCGTGAATAAGAACAACCGCTCCCTTTGAAAGGTCTTTTCTGTATTTTTCAAGAACATTTGGAAATGCAAGAATGCTGGTGCTTCCCTTTCTGTCCGAAACTTTACCTGTCATCATTTCTTTTCCGGTTTTCGTAATTGTTATTTTACTTTCGTCAATTACTCCGGCTATGATAATACTGCTGCCATCGTCAAACTCAGATTCGGGAGTTCCTGCATTTCTGATTTCATAGGTATCAGAATTTGTTCTGGCAGAGTAAATATTAACATAGTTATCAAGAGGATGTCCCGATATATAAAAGCCGAGAACCTCTTTTTCCATTTCAAGCCTTACAGACAAAGGAAGCTCTTTCTTATTTTTAACCATTGATGAAGGAGAAAAGGCTTTTTCTTCTGCTTCTCCAAAGAAAGAAATCTGCCCGCTGACCATATTCTTATTTTCATCCTGGCACACGTCAAGGGTTCTTTCATAGGTCTGTAACATATTTATTCTTAATTCTCCGAGAGAATCGAGGGCTCCGCTTTTTATGAGACATTCAACTGACCTTTTGTTTACCGTTGAATACTTTGTCATTCTTTTGCAGAAATCGTTAAAATCGCTGAAATTCCCGTTTTCGTTTCTTTCCCTCATAAGGTCGTTAACAAAGGTTCTGCCTACATTTTTAACGGATACAAGTCCTATTCTTACCCCGTTGTTGCTTACGGAAAAAACATCGTCACTTCCATTAACATCGGGCTGAAATACCTCAATTCCCATTTTTTTACAGATTTCTATATATTCTGTAATCTTATCGGTATTATCAATAACGCTGGACAAAAGCGCCGCCATAAAATAAACGGGATAATGGCATTTTAGATATGCCGTTCTGTATGCAACAACTGCATATGCCGCCGCATGAGATTTATTAAAAGCGTACTTGGCGAAATCCATCATACGGTCAATTATCTCAACTGCAACGCTTTCTTCTATTCCAAGCTTTATTGCTCCGGGAGCAGTTTCATTTCCGTAAAGAAAATCGTTTTTAGCCTTAATCATATCCTTTTCTTTTTTCTTGGACATAGCACGCCTTACCTGGTCAGCCTGACCCATTGAAAAGCCCGCAAGCTTTCTTACAATTTCCATAACCTGTTCCTGATAAACGATACAACCGTAAGTAACGTTTAATATAGGTTCAAGAAGCGGGTGAAGATAAGTAACCTTATCTTTATTATTTTTATTTTCAATGTACATTGGAATAGAGTCCATAGGACCCGGACGGTAAAGGGAAATTCCCGCAGTTACATCTTCAATTGAATGAGGCTTAAGCTCTCTCATAAACTGCTTCATGCCACGGCTTTCAAGCTGAAACACCCCATCGGTATCGCCATTTCCTATGAGCTTATAAACCTCTTCATCATCAAAGCCTATATTTTCAATATCAATGTCTTCCCCGGAAAGCCTTATTGCATCTTTTATAACCGTAAGGGTTCTGAGACCCAGAAAGTCCATTTTAAGAAGTCCAAGCTCCTCGAGGGTTGTCATTGTGAACTGAGTCGAAAGAATGTCGCCGTTTTTATAAAGAGGAACATATTCATAAACAGGCTTATCTGTTATAACAACGCCTGCCGCATGAGTTGAAGCATGCCTCGGCTTGCCCTCCACTGCCAGAGAGGTATCTATAAGCTTTTTAACCTCTGAATCGCTACTATACAGTTCGGGAAGCTTTTTGTTTTTTTCAAACGCCTCCTGTATGGTTATCTTAGGATTCTTCGGAACAAGCTTTGTTATTGAATCAACTGAAGAATAGGACATTCCCAGCACTCTGCCAACGTCTTTTATTGCGCCCTTTGCCGCCATTGTTCCAAAGGTTATAATCTGCGCAACGTGATCCTCTCCGTATTTTTCTGTTACATAATCAATTACTTCCTGACGTCGTTCATAGCAGAAGTCCATATCAATATCAGGCATACTTATTCTTTCGATATTCAGAAATCTTTCAAAAATAAGATTGTATTTTATAGGGTCAATATCAGTTATTTTCAGGCAATAGGAAACAAGGCTTCCTGCCGCAGAGCCTCTTCCGGGACCCACGGGAATATCGTTATCCCTTGCATATTTTATAACATCCCAGACAATAAGGAAGTAATCTGTAAAGCCCATTGTGTTTATAACATTAAGCTCATACTCAAGTCTTTCAACTGTTTCCTTATCCGGATTTTCATATCTTTTTTTCAGACCTTCAAAGCAAAGGTCGTTTAAATATTTTGCAGAATCAACGCCCTCGGGCAGGATAAACTTAGGTAAAAATCTGTTGGTAAAACAGAAATCCATATTACATTTTTCTGCAATTTCTTCCGTGTTAGTTATTGCCTCGGGAAGGGTTCTGAACTTTTCAAGCATTTCCTCTTCGGATTTCAGATACATTTCGTCAGAGCTGAATTTCATTCTTGATTCGCTGTCAAGGGTTGTTCCCGTCTGGATACAGATAAGCACGTCCTGAATATAATTATCGCTTTTTTCTATATAGTGAACGTCGTTGGTTGCAACAAGCTTAAGCCCCAGCATCTTTGAAATCTGAATAAGCTTTATATTTACATTTTTCTGTTCGGGAATATTATGGTCCTGAAGTTCAAGATAAAAATCTTCCCTGCCGAAAATATCAATATATTCCTTTGCCTTTTCCACCGCTCCGTCAAAATCGTTATTTAGAATAAGTTTCGGGATATCTCCCGAAAGGCAGGCGGAAAGGGCAATAAGCCCTTCTGAATACTTTTTAAGATGCTCCATATCAACCCTTGGCTTGTAGTAATACCCGTCGGTAAAAGCAACCGAAACAAGCTTTATAAGATTCTTATAGCCCGTTTCATTTTTAACAAGAAGCACCAGATGCCCGTATGAGGAATCCTTATCGGCGCTTTTATCATAAAGACTTCTTGGCGCTGTATACACCTCGCAACCGATTATAGGCTTGATTCCCTGACTTTTTGCATATTTGTAAAAATCCACCACACCGTACATAACGCCATGGTCAGTAAGGGCAACGGCTTTCATTCCCATCGCCTTGACCTTGTCAACCAGAGAGGTGATTTTACAAACACCGTCAAGAAGACTGTATTCACTATGCACATGAAGATGAACAAATGACATTAAGGTTCCTCCTAATTAGATTTTAACGACTCTGCTATTCTTTCGATTTTTTTCAGCTTATGGTTTATCCCCGATCTGCTTATGGGGGTACTGTACATCTGAGCAAGCTCGGTTAAGGATGCGTGTTTATTTTCAAGTCTTAAAACTGCAAGCTCTCTTAAAGACGGCTCCAGCTTTTCAAGCCCTATTGTATCTCTTATTTTTTCAATTAAAACTGCCTGCTTTGTTCCCGCATTTATTGCTTTGTCAAGATTCGCATTTTCGCAGTTCATCGTTCTTGTTATATTATTCACCAGATCTTTATAAATTTTTGCCTGTTGAAATTCCATCATTGCTGTTGTAGCGCCGATAAGCCCCAATATATCGTAAATTCTTTCCGAGTCCTTCAGGTAAACCACATAATTTGAATTGCGCTGAATTATCTTCGGAAAAATTTCAAAGCTTCCCATTATTTCCTGAAGCTCCCTTGAAAGCTTTCTGTGATTTGTTGAAATTTCCAGATGATAGCTTGCCTCGGGAGAGGTGCAGGAGCCTGCAATTAAAAAAGCTCCCCGGGTAAACGCCTGACGGCAGCATTGCTTTTCAACATATCTTTTTTCCACTCCGAAAGAAACGAAATTTTTCATATCGTGAGAGCTTTTTACAAGAGAAAAATGATGAAGCACATCGGACAGGGTATTTTCATCGGCAATTTCAACCGTATAGAACTTTTTCTTAAGACCCTGACCTGCAATGCAGCCGGGAGTGTGACCAAACACAGTATTTGTTAAATCCTGTATTCTTTTGGCAACAGAAAAGGACTCTGTTTTTACACAAAGCCTGTTGTTTCTTATAACTGCACCAAAACAAACAACCCCCAAAAGCTCTGCTGCAATGCAGCAGCCGCTGTTCAGAGGCAGATTGCAAATTTCACGTTTAATTACTGATGTAAATGAAGCCATAATTTATCTCCTGCTATCGTTTTCAAGGTCGCGGTGATGCTTTATAACTCTTCTTCCGCTTTCCTTGAGCTTATCATACAGTTTTTCCGCCATTGTAACCGAACGGTGCATACCTCCGGTACATCCGATAGCTATAACCAACTGAGACTTACCCTCTTCAAGATAATGAGGGATAAGAAAATCAATCATTTCATAAAGCTTCTTCATAAATTCCGCAGTCTGCGGCCATTTATAAACATATTCCTGAACTCTTTCATCAAGACCTGTATGGTATTTCAACTCATCAATATAAAAAGGGTTAGGCAGGAATCTTACGTCGAAAACCAGGTCAGCATCGGCAGGAATTCCGTATTTAAAGCCAAAGGACATAACATCAATTGTTATTCTTTCTCCCCCTCCGCCTCCGATGAAGATATTTATAAGTTCTTCTTTAAGCTGACTTGTTTTCAGCTTAGAGGTGTCGATTACGTGGGTTGCGTGCTTTCTTAAGGTTGAAAGCATTATTCTCTCCTGCTTTATTCCGTCGATAATTTTACCGTCGGGCGAAAGCGGATGTTTTCTTCTTGACTCCTTGTATCTCTTTATTAGAACCTCATCGGAAGCCTCAATAAAGAGAATTTCCGGAACTATGTTTTTTGCGCTGAGTTCTTCTATAACATCGGGAATCTGTTTGAACATTTCTCCGCCTCGGCTGTCAATAACCAGAGCCGCCTTTTCAATTTTTCCCTTTGAAGAATAACATATTTCCGCAAATTTAGGTATAAGCACGGGAGGCATATTATCAACACAGTAAAAATCCATATCCTCCAGGCATTTTATTGCCTGTGATTTTCCCGCTCCTGATATTCCTGTTACTATTACAAGTTTCATTTTATGCCTCCTTATATTTTAATTATCCCAGTCAAAATTTCTTAAATTTCCTTCAAGCAGAAGGTCCGGAAAGCCCCACTGCCTTAAAACCTCATACACACCTATTGCAACCGTATTTGAAAGATTAAGGGACCTTGATTCATTCTGCATAGGAACCCTTACGCAGGTTTCTTTATTATCGTAAAGAATATTTTCGTCGATTCCCGCATCCTCTCTGCCGAATACAATCCAGCATTTATCCGGATATTTAACCTCACAGTGTGTTTTTCTGGCTTTTGTAGTATAAAAATACATTTTGCAGTTTCTGTTCTTTTCAAAAAACTCCTGAGTTGAATCATAAAAGGTAAGGTCGAGAAACTGCCAGTAGTCAAGACCTGCACGTTTCAGCTTTTTGTCATCCCACTGAAAGCCCATTGGCTTAACTATGTGCAATCTTGAATTTGTTGCCGCACAGGTTCTTATTATGTTCCCCGTATTCTGGGGAATCTGCGGCTGAAGAAGTACAACATTAAGCTCCATATTATTCTTCCCAGTTATGGAAAATATCCTGAACGTCGTCGTCTTCTTCCATCATATCAATAAGCTTATTCATATTGTCAATATCAGCCTGATTTTCAAGCTTAACAGTTGTCTGAGGAACGTTTTCAACCTGAGCCGATGCAAACTTGTAGCCCTTTTCTTCAAGAGCAGAGCATACAGCAGAAAAATCGTCAGGTTCTGTCTGAACTTCAAAATAACCTTCAGATGCAGAGAAATCGGCTGCACCTGCATCGAGAGCGTCCATCATTACTGTTTCTTCATCCAGCTCATTTTCTTCGTTTTCTACGATTATTATTCCCTTCTTGTCAAACATAAAGCTTACGCAGCCCTGCTGACCAAGGTTTCCGCCGCATTTGTCAAAATAATGACGCATTGATGCAGCTGTTCTGTTTCTGTTATCGGTAAGAACATTTACGATTACGGCAATACCTGAAGGACCGTAGCCTTCGTAAACGATATCTTCGTAATTGTTTGCGTTTCCGTCTCCCGCCGCTTTCTTTATGCTTCTTTCTATGTTATCATTAGGAACGTTTAATGATTTAGCCTTTGCAATAACGTCTCTGAGTCTTGAGTTTGCATTAGGATCAGGACCGCCTCCTTCTTTAACGGCAACAGCAAGTTCTCTTCCGATTTTTGTGAAAATTTTAGCTCTTGCGCCGTCATTTTTTTCTTTTTTGTTTTTAATATTTGCCCATTTACTGTGTCCTGACATAACAATCTCCAATCTATAAATATTTATTATGTTATTTTATCATAAATCTGCTTCTTTTTCAATATATATGTTAAATTAAATTGAAATAACTGAAAACCTCCGCATTGGTACCGTAAAGTATATTTTCTTTTCCAGCAAGAAGAGAAAGCATTCTTTCAACCTCGTCCCAGTTTTTGTATGCATCAATTTCATAAGTATGCCCCCACATATAAAGAATCTGAGGCTGTTCGCTTTCGCTTTTAAGAAATTTTTCTATTGTTTCAAAAATGTCTTCATCTCTGTGGCGGCAGGTTGGTTTGAACTTCAGCATATCTCCGCTTACTTCAAAGTTTTTGGTCGAGACAACCTCTCTTCCGTATTTAAGTCCGAGCTTTTTAAGATGATTTACTGTTTTTTCGTCATTAGTTCCGTAGGAATATGCCATACCTACAATTTTTGTATTAAAAAGTCTTTCAAGATTTTTAATATCATCGTCAAATTCTTTAACCAGTTCTTCATCGGTAAGCCCTACGGGTTTTATGTGTTTTGTCCCGTGGCTGGCTATTTCGTGACCTTCATAAAGCTCCTTCATTTCATCCGGCGGAAGATTGTAAACATCAAACCCTTTATAGTTCCACACTCTGTCTGCCTGCATATTTCCGCTGTTTAAATTAAAGGTGCACTTTAAATTATATTTATTTAAAAGCTCTACAAATCTTATGTCGGAAACGCAACCGTCGTCATAACTGAAGGTTACCCCTTTGTTGAATTTTTTCATTTTATATCACCTGCTAAGTCTTTTATTATTTCCCCTGCCATTATAAATCCCGCAACGGGCGGAACGAAGGAAACACTTCCCGGAGTTCCTCTTTTTTCGCCGTCTGTACAAAAGCTTTTTACCGGTTCTTCTTTTGAATAAACCACCTTAAGCTTCTTTATTCCAAGGCTTTTAAGCTTTGTTCTCATTGCTCTTGCCAGAGGACAAACAGAGGTTTTATATATATCGGCAACTTCAAATTTTTCCGGGCAAAGCTTATTTCCCGTTCCCATACAGGAAATAAGCGGGATTTTTTCTCTGTCGCAGATTACCGCAAGCTCAACCTTTGCTGAAACCGTATCTATTGCATCGGCAACATAATCAAAGCTTTTAAAATCAATTTCACCGGAATTTTCCGGAAGAAAGAAAAGATTGTGCTTTGTAATTTTTATTTCGGGGTTAATTTCAAGACAGCGCTTTTCAGCAGCATCTGTTTTAAGCATTCCCACCGTGTCGCTCTTTGCAATTATCTGCCGGTTTATATTGGTAATATTAACGGTATCATTATCAATTAAATCTATTGCGCCAACGCCGCACCTTGCCAGAGCCTCAACTATATAGCCTCCTACGCCGCCTACTCCAAAAACTGCAACCCGCTTGTTCTTAAGTTTTAAAACAGCTTCCTCGCCCAGCATAAGTTCACATCTTGCAAAACGGTTATCCATATATTTCTCCTTACGTTATTCTTAATAAAGTATACAATATTTTTATTTTTTTTGCAACAAAACAAGCCCGCAGGCTTTTTCGTAATTACAATATTATACATATCAGACCGCCACTGCCCTCGTTGATAATTTTCTGCAGGGTTTCCTGAAGCTTGAAGCGGGCATCGTCGGGCATATTGTAAAGCTTGTTATGAAGACCTTCGTTCACAAGCTCGTGAAGAGATTTTCCGAAAATATTTGATTCCCAGATTTTTGATTTATCTGAATCAAACTCATCAAGAAGATATTTCACAAGCTCCTCCGACTGTTTTTCCGTTCCCACAAGCGGATTAACCTCTGTTTCTATGTCTGCCCTTATCATATGAATTGAGGGAGCTGATGCTTTCAGCCTTACTCCGAACCTTCCTCCCTGTTTTACTATTTCCGGTTCTTCAAGCTTAAGCTCATCTATTGAAGGAGAAACTATACCATAGCCCTTTTGTTTAACCTCTTCAAGCGCCCAGGAAATTTTATCGTATTCCTTTTTCACAAAGGAAAGATTACTGATAAGCTTAACAAGGTCTTCCCTGCCTGAAATTTCAAAGCCGGAGGTTTCTCCGAGAATTTTATAAAAAAGATGGTCCTTGGTATTTACCGTTATGTGAACCTCGCCACTTCCAAGGTCGATATTATCAACATTACAAAGGCTGATATTCTCATTTTCTCCCATACCTTCCGCCGCAAAGCTGACCTGACGGAGCTTTTCAACTCCTTTAAGATTGTCTCTTACAGTATTTGTAAGTGATTTATTAAGCCAGTGAGTATCTTCAAGGCAGTCTACCCATTCAGGGAAGTCTATTTTAATTTCTTTTAACGGAAACTCCATAAGGATGCTCTCGATTATAGAGTTGATTTCATTTCCCGTTAATGACAGGCAGTTCACACATACTACGGGAACGCAATGCTTATTTTCAAGCTCACGGGCAATTTCTTTCGTTTCTTCCCTGTCGGGCATTGAGGAATTCAAAAGAATTACAAAAGGTTTATTGATTTCCTTAAGCTCGGAAATTACTCTGTTTTCCGCTTCAATATAATTTTCACGGGGAATGTCCGAAATGCTTCCGTCGGTAGTTACTACAAGTCCTATGGTTGAATGGTCTTTTATGACCTTATGGGTTCCGATTTCCGCCGCCTTAACAAAGGGGATGCTTTCTTCAGACCAGGGGGTTGAAACCATTCTTTCTCCGCCCTCTTCCAGATAGCCGTTTGAGCCCTCAACCACATAACCAACGCAGTCTATCATTTTAACATTAAGGCTTGCCTCCCCGCTCAAGTTGATTTTTACCGCATTTTCGGGGATAAATTTAGGCTCTGTAGTCATTATTGTTCTTCCTTCTGCACTTTGAGGGAGCTCATCAATTGCTCTTTCCTTTTTATACTGATCGCTTATATTGGGAAGAACAAGCTGCTGCATAAATCTTTTGATAAAAGTAGACTTTCCCGTTCTGACCGGACCCACAACGCCTATATAAATATCTCCGCCCGTTCTTTTCGCAATATCCTTGTATATGTTCATAAAACTCCTCCCGTAAACTAACTTGTTTATTCAAATATATGGGAAAAGTATTAAATTTATTACAGAGAATAAAATTATGTAGAATTTGTAGTAAGAGAAACATATAACAAAACCCACAAAACGCTTATTTAAAGCATTGTATGGGTTTTCATTTAATTTGAAAATTAGTCCTTACGGAAAGGCTGTTTTTTTATTTTATTGCCTTAAGAATGTCATTATATGCCCAATGGGAGATTTCAAGGTCTGAAGGAACATTTTCAGACAAGTCTCCGGATGCATTTATTATTCTGTTTACAAAAGCAACAACCTCTGCTCTTGTTACTTTATTTTCGGGTCTGAAGGTGTTATCCTCATATCCGAAAGTATATTTTTTTGAAACAAAGGTTTTTATATAGCTTTCTGCCCAATGTCCGCTTATATCGGTAAAAGTAACCTTTTCAGAAGTATCCTCTTCAAGACCGAAGGTAAGAGTTAAGATTTTCACAAGTTCTGCTCTTGTTATTGTATTATCACCCTTAAAGGTTTTATCCTCGTAACCGTCAAGAATATTTGCAGTAATAAATGCTTTTACAGGCATTTCATACTTTTTCTCAACATCGCTGAAAGCATCTTCGTACCTGGTTGCAGTTATATCTACAAGATTGTAAAGAGCTTCAACTACCTCGTATCTTGTTGCAGGTTTATCTGCTCCAAAGGTTTTGTCCTCATAAAGCGGCATATACTTAATTTTTTCTATTCCGTTTTTATTTTTAAGAGTAACCTTGTTTTCAACAGGAGGAGTTACAACTCCGGGCTTTGACGGCTTTGAAGGACCGCTTGGAATCTGCGGTTGCTGAGTTGTTTCTTTTGCAGGAACGGTAACTGTAAGTGTATTTGTTGTATATTCAACCTGCTGACTGTTTTTATCTACAACATCAAGATTTCTTTTGTTTACGGCAACGGTTGCATTTGCTGCTTCATCGCCTTTTTTATACTCAAAAGAAATTTTAAACATATCGCCGTCGCCTGTAAGACCTGAGGTTTTATACCATATAACTCTTATTTCCCCGTCAATGTCTTCTCCGGTATTTCCGCTTTCCGCATCAATATTTGACACAACAGACTGATTTGCAAATATGCCTTCCTTTGAAATTACAGTTGGCACAATCTTATCTTTGTCAAAATTGATTCTTAAGAGCATTGCCGCAATTTCAGGATTGTTCTTAATTGAAAACATAACGTCGAAACCGGTTTCAGTTTCATTCTGTTTTGTAAGTACTATTTCACAGCCTTCCTCTGCCACTGCAGGCATTATGGAAAAAAGCATAAGTGAAATTAAAAGTAATGCTACAATTCTTTTCATTATTATCATCCTTTCTATATAAAATTATTTTATCATTTAATTTACCCTTTGGCAATAGAGAAACAAAAAATCGTCCGAAAAATCGGACGATTTTAATGTTACTTAATTATTCAGCCGGTGTTGCAGGAGTAATTGCTGCTGCACCTGCTATTGTGTAAACTCTGATTGTTACAGAATCTTCACCTGAATATGTGTAGTAAAGTGCTTTTGGCTGGTTATTTGCATTACCTGAGTAACCAAATGCAAGCTGTACTGATTCTGCTCCGCTTTCTCTCTGTGTTTTGAGATAATCGCCGAGACCGCTGAATGTAAGTTCTCTTGCATAGTATGTACCAATTGTCCAGTCATCAAGTGCTGCTGAAGTTGTACCAACGTATGAGCCAAGTTCAAGTCCTGACATCATATCTGTTGTTACAGTTCCTGCTGCTGCAGTTGAACCTTCTGCAATTCCTCCGAACGGAACACTGTAGTCACCTGTTACAGGCCATGCTCTTACAGTACCAAGAGCTGTTCTGGTCCACTGTTTCTTGAAGTACCAGGTTGTCTTTACAAATTCTCTGTCAAGTCCTGAAATATCAAGAGTTGTGTATACC
>JAZUPZ010000024.1:0-70820 GCA_045605445.1 Clostridia bacterium
TCTCCGTCAACATAGTATCTGTAATAACCGTCGCTATCCAGAACTACGCCGTTTGTGTTGTCTGCTGCCAATGCGATTCCTGAGAAAAGGTTAATCATCATTGCAACTGTGAGCAACACGGCAAAAATTCTTTTACTCATAAATAGTTTCCTTTCTTTTGGCACTTTATGATATGCCTTGTTTTTATATTGTGTCAGATACTTTTATGTCATAATTAAATTTTTGCTCAACAATGCTGTCCGAATTCACCTTTTTAGAGGCTTTACAGTCTTTTTTTAGCAAACATCTCCTTTTTATATTTTCAAAATTGAATACACTTAGTTACAATAATTCTACCATTATTAAACAACTCTGTCAAGGGAATTTGTACTATATAATTCAACAAAAATTTCACATAAAAAACACAGGTCAGAAAACCCGCCTGATATAAACAAATTATTCCTTACGACTTCGCTTCAGACACATCAGGAATAGGAAAAAATGTTTGGAACAGTCAAACTTATCCCAAAGCTGTATGTTTATACTGCGAGTGGTTAAGTTAGGCTGTAGCAAAAAATTATAAAAGGAAACTCCAACAACTTAAAACTTTTTGATTCCGTTTATAAAAAAACAAATCCGGACCTTTTTGCGATCCGGACTTTTTTACATTACTGATAAATTATTTAATTGTGATACCATCAATATCAACATCAAAGTAAGGCGCGCTTCTGAATTCTGATTCGTGGAAATATCCGTCAGAAACAACTTCTGTATCAGGAGTGAACGCATCGTCTGAATCAACGTCTGCCATATAGCTTTCAAGTGTTTTTCCGCCAACTGTGAATGTAGCTGTGTCAAATACCTTGATTTCGCCGCTGATAAGACCTTCTCTTACTTCGTCGATCTTAGCCTGTGTTCCTTCAGCTGCAACTGCTTCGTTAAGTCCCATGTTCTGAACAACGTCTTCTTTAAGACCGCCGCAGAAATCCTGAGTGATTTCTTTGCCTTCCATTACAGATGTAATGAGGTGTTCAAAATATGGCTGCCAGTTGATTTTTGAAGAAATAAGAGCTGTGTTAGGACCCCATTCTCTTGTGTCAAGATTGTAAGCTACGTTTGGAATGCCTGCTTCTTCACAAGCCTTAGGAGCACCCTCTGAGTCAGCATGCTGGCTGATAAGAACGCAACCGTCTGCAATAAGAGCATTAGCTGTTTCTTTTTCTGCAGCAATGTCAAACCATGAGTTTGTGAATTTAACATCCATTGTTACACTTGGGCAAACATAACGTGCGCCAAGGAAGAATGATGTGTAACCTGATTTAACTTCAGCATAAGGATATGCACCTACATAACCCATTTTAGCCTGTTCAGCTGTAATTTCTCCGCTTTCAATCATTTCATTAAGCTTAAGTCCTGCTGCTACACCTGCAAGGAATCTGCCTTCATAAATTGAAGCAAATGCATTGTAGTAGTTAGGAAGCTTCTCTGTGTGAGCCTTTGTACCTGTTGCATGTGCAAAAACTACTTCAGGGAATTCTTTAGCTGCCTGAATCATAAAGTCTTCGTGACCGAAGCTATCTGCAAAAACAACGTCGCAACCTGAGTCAACAAGTTCAGCAGCTGCTTCGTAGCAAGCATTTGTTTCAGGAATGTTTGTTTTGATTAAAACCTGGTCTTCTGAAAGTCCCAAAGCTTCTGTTGCTGCTTTTGCAGCGTCTAAAAAGTTTTTGTCGTAAGTTGAATTTTCGTCATGAAGGAAAATAAAACCTACTTTGAAGTCAGCATCAACTGTTGCTTCGCCGCAGCTTGTGAGCATCATGCAGGATGCAATCATCATAACTGCGAGTAATAATGAAATAATTTTTTTCATTATGTTTACCTCCTTGCCCTCCGGCAAAATTTTTTATGTAAATAAAATTTACATCATTTTCTGAAGGTGAGAGAATCTTCTGACATTGATTCAACAATTGCAAGAGAATCAACTCTTATTCCCTTCTCCCTTAACTCGTCGCCTCCGCCCTGGAAGCCCTTTTCTATGGCAATGGCACAGCCGCAAAGCTCCGCTCCTGCCCGGTTAAGAATATCCATAAGTCCGCACAAAGCATTTCCCTTTGCAAGAAAATCGTCGATAAGCAGAACCTTGTCTCCCTTTCCAAGAAAGTCTTTACTTACAATAGCATCGTAAACATTTTTCTTTGTAAAGGAAGTTACTCTTGAAGAGTAAAATTCATCAGAAATATTGCTTGATTTGTTCTTTTTGGCAAACACAACCGGCACCTTCATAAAATGAGCTGCCGCAAACGCAATCGCAATTCCCGATGTTTCGATTGTAAGTATTTTATTAACAGGCGTATCTTTATACAAACGGGCAATTTCCTTTCCCATTTCCATCAGAAATTCAACGTCGATCTGATGATTAAGAAAACAGTCTACCTTTAAAATGTTTCCAGGAAGAACTCTTCCCTCTTTAAGTATTTTTTCTTCCAGCGCTTTTATAAATATCACTCCCATGTAACAAAAAAACATACCGCAAAGATATGTTTACCGACAGATATAAGACTTCCCGAATCCGTTAATTTCACACATTCAGGCTAATCTTACGGAGCATTTAACCCTCCACTGCGGCAAACGCTTTTTCGTTAGAAAAAGTATAGCATACCCAATATTAAAAGTCAACAAAATTCTAACTTTTAATACAATATTCTGATATGTCCCACAACGGGCATCGGAGTATCATTCCCCCTTAAGGCTCTGAAGATTCCCATTAACGACAGTGCAAGGAAAAAAAGTCCCTCCATATCCTTAAGGATATTTATTATTCCCTGACCTGTTCCGCCGAACAGCAGTTGCCACATCATTATTCCGAAATCCACCAGAAGTTTAAGCATTCCTATAACCATCGCCTGATTCATATGAACCTTTGACTTCTGAAAATCTCCCAGAATAAGCGCAAGAACCCATCCGGGAACAGAAAAATAGCAAAGAATATCCGTTATTTTCTTGTTTAAAACCTTAATCATTTTCTTCTTCCTTTCCTGTTAAAAAATTAAAAAGCACTCCCGTTATTGCGAAGAAACCAAGATATCCACAAAGGGGATAAACAAAGGAAATAAGCTGCGAAAAGCCTACCCTTCCCAGAACAAGTCCCAAAGCGCAAATAAGTGTTACCGTCATTTTTTTGTTCAGTCCCGTTATTTTTGTTTTAAGGTAAACAACCGTTGAAACTATGCAGGACAACGAGGTTGAAAACATTGCCGCAAGAAGCAAAACCCCGTATACAATTCCAAGCACCGTATTTATGCCAAAAGAAACCTCAAGCATAGGCAGCTGAGCTGTTTTACTCTGAGGATATACCTCCATTGAGAGGATTATCCCGAGGGATATTACAAGAAGCATAAGGCAACCAAGGAAAATTCCGCAAAAGGCATCACGGCGGCTTTTTACATTAACGCCCACCGGGGCAAGAATTGCAATTGAACAGAAGAAATTATAGGAAACAAAAACCCCTGCCGACACAAGCCAGTTTCCAAGAAGCGGATTTCCCAAAGTTACGGCTTCGCCGGGAAAAGCAATTCCTTTCCCTGCTCCCGCAAGAATAAAAACAACCGTTGTGCAAACCGTAAGAGCCGGAACCACCATTGAAAACACCTTTGTCATACTCCCGATTCCGCCCATTGCCGCAAGGGCACACAAAAGGCAGAACAAAAGCAGCGAAAGGTCTGCCGGAATTCCTGCAATGCGGTTCAAAAGAGTTCCCGCACCCGCCGCCATTATAACAAAAATTCCAAACATAAAAAAGCCTTCAAAGAATCCGAAAAAGCCTCTTAACACTTTGTTTTCTTTTTTTACTATTATTTTATCGGCCTCATATATTCCGCTGTCGGAAGAAATGCACACAACCCCGTAGCCCAGAACAAGCTGAAACACCAGCGCTGCGGCAAGTCCGAAAAAGCCGTAAACCCCGAAGGATGAGAAAAACTGATACAGCTCCTGCCCGGAAACGTAGCCCGCTCCCAGAAAGCACCCGGCATATACAAAGCCAAGCTTTATTACTTCTTTGTTCATAAATAAAAACCTCGCGGATATTTTATCACACTCCGCAAGGTTTTTCAACAATTATTATTTATCGCTGATAGTCTTCAGCTTTTCTATGCTTAAAGCTTCCTCTTTATAATTTTCAATATAATCGAGCATTTCGTCGATATCAACAAAAGCTTTGTAAAGGTTTAAAGACGCCTCTCTCATAAAGTTTCCCTTTACTGTTTTTTCAAGCATTGCAATCATTTCATTGTAATAACCGTTTACGTTGAAAATCGCAATAGGCTTATTGTGTCTGCCCAGCTGTTTCAGAGTGAAAATTTCAAAAAATTCCTCATAGGTTCCTATTCCGCCGGGAGTCATTATAAAAGCATCGGATTTATCCTCCATTATCTGCTTTCTTTCCCTCATAGTTTCGGTGGGAATAAATTCGCTGCATTCTTCAAACAAAACACCGTCAACTTTAAAAAACGTTGGCGCAACTCCTATTATTTCCCCTTTTCCTTCCCTTACGCCTCTTGCAGCGGCTCCCATAAGTCCGCAAGCTCCTCCGCCGAACACAAGGCCTATTTTCCTCTCTGCCATTTTTCTGCCCAGCTCTTCGCCTTTTTCTATGTACTCTTTGTCAATAAGATCACTTGATGACCCGTATACGCAAATTCTCATTAACCATCATCCTTTCCGTTAATTCTATGCTGTCCTTTGAAAATTTATCTTCTTTTCTGAGGACCTACGCTGAAGGTTGAAATAAGCAGAAACAACGTTACCGGGAACAGTACGGAAACAACAAGATGCACCAGAAAGGCAAGAAATCCCCAGAGCTTAACCTTTATTACATCAATCACCAGAACAGCAAGCTCAATAACACCGCTTATTATCCAGAGAACAGTTCTCAGTTCAGGTTTGAAAATACCGATAATAAAAAGCACAACCGCACCAAAAGACACAAAAGTGCAGGGCCACATTCTGTAATTTTTCTTTTCTTCAAAAAATTCAAAACCTTTCGACATTGCAAGAATATCAATTATAAATGCAAGCAAAGTTGCAGGACCAACCGCCCAGCTCATTATCTGAAGTATATCCATCATTTTTCTCCTTTTTAACTTGTTTCAAAAATTATACCATTTTTTTCAGAAATAATCAACTCAATTTCTGCATATAATCAAAGTGGTGATATTTATGAGTAAATTTAAAACATATGCTAAAAACATTTTAATTGCGCTGGCAGTCGGATTTTTATCGGCATTGCTCACAAGAGGAGATATGGAAAGCTTTAACACTCTGACAAAGCCTCCCCTTACGCCGCCGGACATTGTTTTTCCGATAGTATGGGGAATTCTTTACACCCTTATGGGAATAAGCCTTTCAATGGTTCAGCTTTCCCCCGGCCCGAAGGCTCTTATTCAGAAATCAACAATATACTATTACATTCAGCTTTTCTTTAACTTTTTCTGGTCCATATGGTTCTTTAAGTTTCAGTTTTTGCTGTTTTCCTTCCTATGGCTTCTTGCTATGCTCTTCTTCATAATTGTTATGACGGTTAATTTTTTCAGGATAAACAAAATTGCCGCATATCTTCAGATCCCATACATCCTCTGGGTGACCTTTGCGGGATATCTTAACTTTATGTATTTTCTCCTGAACTGATTTCCACCCCGCCGGCTTCGGTCGGCGGGGTGTTTTTTATGCGATGTTTTGAACTTCGCCGACAGGCGAAACATCACTTGCCGAAGGCAAACTTAACTGATTCGATATTGACGAAATCGTCAATCAGATATATAATCAAATCGGTGACAGAGGATATATAACTGCCGGAAGAACAGGTGAAGACTTTACCGTCAAAAAAGTAGTTTGGCTTTTTAAATCAGCAGGTGTTGCTATCATCTAAAACGCTTATAACGGAGGGTTGGTGTTATAAATGAATAAAAAAATATACATAATTCTTGCTTTTGTATTACTTTTGACAATAATTCTTGTTATAAAGCAAAATTGCACACCTAACATTGATTTTACAAAGTTTGACAAAAAAGTATGGAACGAATATCCGGATAAACGATATAAAATGATTGATGATTTTGAAAACAGATACCTGCCGGAACATCTAAACAAACAAAAAGTCACAGAACTGTTGGGCAGTAAACAAATGCAAGAGATTGGTAACAGCTATAATTATGTGATTAGCGGAAGCTTAAATACACTGTACTATGCAATTGTTTTTGATGAATCCGGAAACTGTATTAAAACAGGGATTTACAGAGAATGAACTCAAGAAAACGGTTCTGTTGTGTTTTATATGTTTACAACAGAAACGGCAACGTATGAGGTGATGGGATGAAAAAATTATACACATTGATAATTGTTACAGTAGTAATATTATCTGTTGTATATGCGGTTGGAAACGGTAATTTCTATTTTGGAAGCAATTCTGAATTTTATGATACTGCTTTTGATTGTAAAAATAGCAAATGGCGATGTGACAAAATGGGAATAGAAGCATTTATTCCTGCTGAGGAACTGTCAAATTATATGATACTGACCGATTTGAAGACAAATAAAAAGTATATTCTTTTCGCTCTGGACAATTTTACCGTTGAGTTGTATTTGTACGAATCCTTTGGTACATCAGAATCAGAATATATTGAATTGTCAACATCTCAAAAAGCGTTATATACAACCCAGATTTACTTCAGAAAAAAATGGGGAAAAGTGAAGGAATTTGTAATAGAAAACACAGATGAAAATTGTTGGTATAAATCCGGCAAATCTCAGATTACTTTCAAAAAAGTCGAAAGGTGACACGAAGGGACGTACCGGTTTGTTACGTTATTAGATAATAGATAAGGCAGAATAGATAATAGATAGAATGTGTGAACTCCGATGGATACCATCGGAGTTACTTCCATTTTTATTCTTTATTATTTATTATTTATTCTTTAATACAAGCAAAGCAAGTATCACGGTTTTCCGAAACATAGAAATCTTTGATTTCGTAATGTTTCGTGAAGTTCGTATTATTTATTCTTTGGTTTTACTCTATTGCAAGGTTGAAATATAAATCCTTTGTGTCAAAATTCCCCCGAAGGGCGGCAAATTTGACAGTTTTTTTCAAATCTTTTCCCAGATATTCAAGAACTCTGTCACCGTCTGTTATGCAGATTTCTTCGCCTTTTTTATATGCCTTTGCATAGGAAAGAATATATTCAATTACATCTCTGTTCCATTCAATATAATTTTCAAGATGCTTTGCTCTTAAATAAAAATATTCCTTTGCGCTGCACTCCTCAAAGCCTTCTGCGGTTATATTTTTATAATCGGGAATATAAAGGTGTTTTGTGTACCCGTATCTTGCATAAAAATCAAAAAGTGATTCCTCTGAGGGTTTTAAAAAAGTAAAATCAAAGTCGGTTTTTCTGCTAATATAATTAAGTATTTTTCCGCACCTTCCCTGATTTCTGAACTCCTCCTTTGTTGCAACTGCGTAGATATAACCTCCCTTGAGCTCTCCCGACTTTACGGGGATTACCGTTGCCATTGAAACCACCTTTAAGCCAACAACATCGACAAATGTATTTTTTACGGGACACACTTTTTCATAAAATTCATACACGTTTTTTTTACTTCCGCCGAAGGCTTTGACCCACAGTTTTGCAATTTGCCTCTTATAAAAGATATTTGCTCTTGTAATCATTTGTTTACCTCCCCTGAAAATTCCTACCGTTGTTATTTTACCATAAATCTTGAAAATTTAAAACACCTAATTCTTAAACATCCGAAAATCACAAGCAGCGATGCATAAATAAAAAACATTATAAGGCTTCCTTTTAGCATTCCGGGCGCCGTATATTTTACGAACTCTGCCGCAATTATCATAGAAAGGGCGGGTTTTACAAAAACATTGTAAACATCTATTCTGAACCTGTATTCTCTGTAAAGGCAACCCATACTGAGAATAAGATTCAAAAGCTCGCTTATATACAAAACGGCGATATACCCCGTAAGCCCCGCTCTGGGAACGAGAAGATAAATTAAAGCTATGCAGAGAAGCGTGTCAAGAATATTAATTTTCACTACCGTTACCTGTTTGTCGATTCCCTTTAAAATACTGTCGGTAACAGTATCCATATACATTAAAAGAACCAGCGGGGCAAGCAGGCAGATATACCTTCCCGCCTTTATGCTTTTATAAAGGGAAATTCCGATATCCTCTCCGTAGGCAAACAGAATTCCGCATATAAAAAGAGAAAACATAAAAACGTTTTTCACCAGAAGCACTATAATTGAATTTATTTTTTCGCGACTGCCCCTTATGTGCCTTGAAGCAATTTCCGGAACCGTAAGGCTTGCAACCGCCCCTATTATGGCATAGGGAAACATTACAACGGGAATAACCATTCCGTTCATAAGTCCGAAATCAGCAATCGCTCTTTTCTTTGAAAACCCGTAAAGCACAAGCCCCGTTGGTATTATTATCTGCTTTATCGAAGAAAGGGCAGACTTTAAAGCGCTTGACAAAACCACGGGAACGGATATTTTAAAAACCCTTGAAGTAAGATTGTTTCCCGACCTGAAATTTATAAGTCTTTTTTTGTCATCTACGTAAAGAAAAATGTTGATTAAAAGACAAATTCCCTCAGATACCACCGAGCCGAGTATTAAAGCAAGACAGCCGAAGGCAACCCCTTTATGAATAAGCATTTTCATAAAAAGCATTACCGACAGAATTCTTACAACAACCTCTGTTATTTGCACAAAAGAGGATTTATAAGCTTTTCTTACCGCTATAAAATAACCGCTGAAAACCGATGAAATTGCAACAGACGGAAAGCACAGAGAAAGAGCCCTTACTATTTCGTGGGAAGCTTCCCCTTTCAGCACATATGTTTCTATAAAGGGGGCAAAAGCCCATACGCCCACGGACAGGACAAGAGAAAGCGCCCCGGCAAAAAACACGCACTTTCTTATTGCTTTTTTTGCCCCCAGCTCGCAGTTTAAGGCAAGCTCTTCCGAAACAACTCTTGTTGCGGCAAGGCTTAAGCCGGAAACGGCAACCCCCTGAGCGAAGGAAAAAACCGTCATTAAAAGAGAGTAAATCCCCATTCCGCCTTCTCCCAGCCTTACCGAAATATAAACATTAAACCACAACAGCAAAACCCTTATTATTGCCGATGCGGTAACCATTGCAAATCCGTTTACAAAAAACTGAAACATTCTGCCCACCAATCCCTTTTATAAATGATATTAAAAATTCGCGGTCTTTATGTGCAAAATCCGTAACCGGGGTTTGACATTTTATCCGCCGAGTGATATCATATTATGAAGGTGATTGAAATGTACGAAAACATACTTGAATTTTCATTTCCCGAATATAACGAGCTTCCCGAGCTTGACCTTTATATGGACCAGGTTATAAGTCTTATTGATATGAAGCTCTCGGCTTTTGCGGACGAAAGCGGAAAAACCGCCACACCTACAATGATTAACAATTACGTTAAACAGAAAATTATAAATCCGCCGGTAAAGAAAAAATACAGCAGAGAACATATTGCCCGGCTTTTTATGGTTTTTGTTTTAAAAAGGGTGTTCAGCGTTTCCGAAACAGACAGACTTTTGAAAAGCCTTTTAAAAGACGATTCAACCGAAAAGGTTTACACGGAATTCTGCAAACATATTGAATATGCCGTAAAGGTAGTATTTACGGAGTCGGAAAAAAACGTAGAGAAAATTTCTGAAAACAAAAATGCAAAGCTTTATTCTGCCTGTGCCCTTGCCTTTGCAACCAAGATTTACGCAGAAAAGCTTATTAACAATATTCCGAAGGAAGATGAAAAAAATGACAAACAAAATAAAAAATGATGCAAACACAGTTATAAATGAGCTTATTGAGGTTTCAAAGCTCAAAGAAGGTGATGTTCTCGTTATTGGCTGCTCTTCAAGCGAAATTATGGGCGACAAAATAGGAACAAATTCCGACGTTGATGCGGCAAAGGCTGTTTTTGAAGAAATTTACTCTGTTGCAAAAGCAAAGGGAATTTTCCTTGCGGCACAGTGTTGCGAGCATCTTAACCGCGCAATAGTTATTGAAAAGGAGCTTGCAGATAAAAAAGGGCTTGATTGCGTTAATGCAGTTCCTCAGCCCAAGGCAGGCGGTTCCTTTGCAACAAGAGCCTATGCTTCTTTCAAAAACCCCTGCGTTGTTGAACATATTAAGGCAGATGCCGGACTTGACATTGGCGGAACCCTTATAGGAATGCACTTAAAGGAGGTTGCCGTTCCGGTAAGACTTTCTTTGAAAAAGATTGGCGAAGCAAATATTTTGTGCGCAAGAACAAGACCGAAATTCATTGGCGGAGTTCGTGCAAATTATAACGAAAACCTTCTTTAATTTTTTTCAAAAAAGATATTGACAAACCGCTTTTATTATGTTAGAATAGTTAAGCGTTACGGAGAGGTGTCCGAGTGGTTTAAGGAGCTAGTCTTGAAAACTAGTGATGCGGAAGCACCGTGAGTTCGAATCTCACCCTCTCCGCCACTTTCAATCCGTACAACCACTGTACGGATTGAATAATATTAAAATAATTTATACATTCGGAGAAGTACCCAAGTCGGCCGAAGGGGGCGGTTTGCTAAACCGTTAGGTCGGTGAATACCGGCGCAAGGGTTCGAATCCCTTCTTCTCCGCCAGCAAAAAAAAGATACCATTCGGTATCTGTTTTTTGCTGGCGGAGAAGTGGATTCGAACCCGAGAGGGCACTCGCCGTTAAGAAAACGATTGATAATCGTTTTCAGGTGAGTGGTGCGAAGTCCGGTACCGAAGCCAAAGGCTTGGGTGGACAAGCACGGCAGATTGCCTGCAATCTGCATCGAATCCCGTCTTAAAATTCTTTTTCTCTTTTGCTTGCGGACTGTGAAGTCTCGAGCAAGGTGATTTTCCGGGCACCGTTAAGAACGGTCGGAAAATAACGAAGCGCAGAGTATCCCGTAAAGTACTTTCTTTATCTTGGCGGATGTCGAGCATCTGTTTTTGTTATCGGAAGAGATTCGAACACAGAGTGGGCAAAAAACGTCAAAAAAGTTGCCGGTGGCAAGTTTTTTAGTTTTTTGGTGTGCAGACGGGTACCGAAATGCGTTAGCATTTGGGTCGGCAAACACGACAGACGCGAAGCGGATGTATCCCTTCTTCTCCGCCAGTGAAAAAAACAACCTATGAACAAAAAGACAAAGAGCTGAACGAAATTAACCGTTCAGCTCTTCCATTATTTTTTACTTAATTTCTTATCAGCACTGTCTGATTACTCTTAAGAAGGAATTTTTTCGGATTTAAGTAAGTTTTTGTAAGTGGGTTTTCTTCGTCGACCATATAAACCTCAAAGCCGTCTTCAAGGTTAATTGAAATTTCTTTGTCTTCCTCGGAAACGTTTGTAATCATAACCGCCTTTTTGTTGCCATCGGTTGATGCAACGGCATAAACGTCTTTTTCATTTAATTCGCACTCTGCCTGCTTGCCAAGCTGATACATATAACCAAATGCCTTGAATACATAGAAAAGCGGACGCGGACAAACGTTGTAGCCGTCAAACATTCCCTGATAGGTGCTTACCATCATTCTTGTATCGTAATAACAGAGCATACTTGTTGGCTTGTTCTGCATTATAAGAAGCATTGCTGCTGCCTGAGCCGCCGCAAAGGAACTACCAAGAGTTCCCTTTACTCTTGCCGCATTGTTCCACTCGTTAAGCATTGTTTCAATTTCGCCGTAGCCGCGTTCCTTTAAGAACTTGTCAACAAACTCTGCTATTATTCCCGTTCCCTCGGCATCAATATAACTATGCCATGAGAAGAAATCAATGGGTGAGCCATGTTCTTTTATGTAGTCAAAGAAGCCGTATAAGAACTTCATTCTGTATGCATTTTTTTCACCTTCATAACGCTCGCCAAGTCGTTTTTCAATGTCCATTCCGTATTTTTCAGGCTCTGCAAAAATATTATAAAAGCCTGTTGCCGCATAACCGCCAACCTTTATTGTGTCGCCAAAGCATTTTTTAAGGTGCTTTGAAGTAATGTCGTAAAGCTCATAATACTGCTCAGGAGTACCTGTCCACATCTGGTTCATATCGGGAGTAGGTCTGTTTTCGGGCTCGTTCCAGATTTCCCAGTATTTTATACCGTAATGGTAGCCGTCTGCCCAGCCTTCGTTGTAATGTCTTACAATATGTTCGCAGATTCTTGCCCATTTGTTATAATCCTTTGGGGGATGAATTCTGTAGGCTCTTATGTTACACTGATTTTCAATTGTAACACCGAGACGGAAAATAGGAGAAACTCCGTATTCGTTAAGCCCTTCAAGAAGTACATCTGTAAATGCAAAATCATAAGATTCAGGGTCATTTTCGTCCGCATCAAAATCACGGAAAATGTTAGGAATATCAACAAATCTGTTTCCGCCGAAAGGGCCTCCAACATCGTGAAGTCTTGAATAAGGAATGTTTGCCTCCTGAAAATATTTTATGTGAGAAACATTGATTTTACAGAAGCCTCCCGTAAAAGGCGGCTGACCTACCGCGTGCATAGGCTTGATTATTCCTGTTTCTTTACCAAAATCTACGTTTATATTTACCATTTTTATCCTCCAACCAATTTTATGCGTCAAGTATACCATATCAAAATATATTTTTCAACAGTTTTAGAATATAAAATTACTTTATTAAAGCAAAAAAGCACCCTGAGGTGCTTTTGTTAATTGCTTTTTTTATAAACTGCAAAGTATGATGCTCCTACTATAAATGCAACGGCGATAAATACTTTTATGTCGGGAACGATACCATTTACAAAATATGTAACAAACGGTGTTAAAACAGGCTTGATGAAAAACGCCATTGATGCCATTATGGCCCCGCCCTTTTCCATTGCTTTAAAGTAAGCAACATAGCCTACTCCTGTTACGAAAATACCAAGATACAGAAGAATTGAAAGGCTTGTTATGTCTGTCTTCGGAACTATATCATATCCGCCGATTAAAAGAAACACCAAAAGTACGATACTTCCAATCAGAAAACCGCCTGCCGACTGAATAAGTCCGCTGATTTTCTTTGCATATTTACGGCTTAAAGCTGTATAAAGGCTGAAGCTTATTGCCGCGATTAAAGCAAGTGCAACAGAGCCAAGGTTTGTGCCCGAGCTGAAATCTGCACAGGCAACAACTCCGATAATACCAAGAACAAGTGCGATTATCTTATTTTTAGTAAACTTTTCTTCTTTTATGAAAAGCACAGCAAAAATAATTGTCAGCACAGAGTTTACGGAAAAGATAATAGCGATAAGTGACGGTGCATCCGCAAGTTTCACCGCAAACTGAAGTGAAAGCATACTGATGCAGATAACAAGCACCCCGAGAAGTGCCATTAAAGCAACATCCTTACCGGTAATTTTAATCTGCTCCTTTTTGATTTTAACAACTGCAAAGGGCAGAAGCATTAAAGAGCCTATTAAAAATCTCCAGAAGGTCATTGCATAAGGGCTTATATCATTTGCAATTAATTTGCTTACAGGCTCTAAAGTTACAAACATAAGCGCCGTAACAAGAGCATAAAAAATTCCTTTTTTCATTACTTATCTCCTTTATATTTGTCAATAAATTCAAGTATTGCCTTTGCAAAAACATTTTCACCGTTTTCATCATTTGCTTTGTTATATTTGCAATGAGTAAAACCTTCCATATACCTTACATCAACTTTGTCCATATTGCATTTAAAATGCTTAAGGGTGGAAACAAGAAGCTTTGTCTGTTCGGGTCTGTTTTCCATATCGTGCTCTGCATAAAAAATCTGCATAGGTGCATAATTTCTGTCACCGCAGATGTGATACAAAGGTGCTGCTTCGTCAATTATAACCCTTCTTGAGTCAATTCCTCTTTCACGAAGAACGTTAAAGTGAGTTGTAGGCTGACCTGCATCGTGAATGAATCCTGCTATTTCATCAGGGTTGATTTTATAAGGTGCAAGATATTTTTTGTCAAAACAAAGCATCTGTGAAAGATAACCGCCTGCAGAAGAACCACCCACAAAAAAAGCTGAGGGATTGCCGTAATCCTTCATATTTGAAATTGTCCAGGCAACAGCTGTTGCCGCATCTCTTATAAATTCGGGATAAACCGCTTCGGGATACATTCTGTAATTTGCAGAAACCACCGCAACACCTTTATTAACAAGAGGCTCAATAAAAACATTTCTGTCTGCAGCTTTGTCGCCATGCTCTATTCCGCCGCCGTGAAAATAGATAAACACGGGAAAGCTTTCAAGGTCGGGAATATGTATATCAAGCATCTGCTCAGGAAGTCCCATTTTCGTATAACAAATATTTTCAAAAGATTTCATTTAAGTCACTCCTTTTGTTAAATATACCACCCTTTTAACATTTTGTAAAGAATATGCAAAACTATGCTTGAATATATTAAAATATATGGTAAAATAAATATAAGGAGTGATTTTATGGAAATTCTTCAGTTAAAATATTTTGTTTCTACCGCAAGATACCAGAGCATTGCAAAAACGGCAAAGGAGTTTATGGTTCCCGCTTCAAGTGTTTCTGTAGCAATTAAAAAGCTCGAGGAAGAGCTTGAGGTTTCTCTTTTTGACAGAAGCGCAAACAGAATTAAGCTTAACAAAAACGGCGAAATATTTTTTAAGAGCATAAGCCTTTGCGAAAAAGAACTGAAAAATGTTAAAGCAGAGCTGCTTAACCGCAGTAAAATTCAGAAGGGCGAAATAAAGCTTCTTATTCTTACAAACAGAAGCTCGGTTACCGATGCCATTGTGGAATTTAAAAACGAATATCCCGACACTTCCTTTACTATTTCTCACGACAGCTTTGCAAAACCCGAAAGCTATGACCTTGTTATCTGCGACAGCGAAATCGATTCGGAAAGCTTTGAAAAGAAGGAGCTTATAAGGGAGGAAATTTTTCTTGGCGTACACAAAAGCAATCCCCTCTCCAAATACAACTCTGTAAAACTTACCACCCTTTCTGAGGAAAAATTCATTTCAATGAACAAGGGAAGCAGAATAAGAGAATTTACCGACAGCCTTCTTGAAAATGGCGGAATTTCACCTGTTCATGCCATTGAGTGCAGCGACCCTTACTATATTTGCAAATACCTTAAAATGGGGCTGGGAGTTACCTTTTTCCCCTCCGTTTCCTGGAAAAGAGAAATTGACGATTCAATTAAGCTTCTGAAAATAAACGACGGCGTTTTCCGCACTTCATATTTATACACAAACAAAGCCTGTTCGGACATTGCAAAAATTTTTAGTCATAATTTAGAGCTTTCCGTAAAAAAGAGCTTTAATTTTTCCGTATAAAAAAGGCTGAACGTTGATTACGTTCAGCCTTTTTTGTCTTATTCTTCGTTATAGCATTCGAAAATTTCTTCAACTCTTTCAGAGTCTTTATTCTTTGTAAATACACTTATTAGAGGAACAACAACCATTGAAACCGCCATTGCGGAAACGCCCATTTCGGGAGACATTTTTGCAGCTGTTGCAAAATCGGAATTAAGTGTAATTACTAAAGTTGCAATACCTACAACCAGCAAGCCTGAAAGAATACCTGCATATGCGCCTGCTTTTGTAATTTTCTTTGAGAAAAGGCCCCAGATGTAAGGTCCGATAAAGCAGCCTGAAACAATACCCCAGGAGAAGGACATAAGGCTTACGATAATCGGAATATTCTGAGTTGCAAAGATAAAGGAGCATGCAACGAATACAAGGCAAAGAATTCTTGTAAGAAGCATCTGGCTTTCGGGTTTTGTTTCTTTTCTTCTTACTGCAGGAATAAGGTCAACTGCAACTGCAGATGCAGAGGTTAATACAACTGCCTCTAAGGTTGACATTGAAGCCGAGAGAAGAAGAATCATAATTACCGCAAGAAGGATAATTCCCAATGTTCCGCCACCTAAAACCTCCATAAGAACGGCAGGAATAACAGAGTCAACTCCGCCTTCGGGAAGAACGCCGCCAAGGATAAGTCTTGAGGTGCTTCCGATAAGGTATGCGCCGCATCCGATAATAACACAGAAAAGAGTAGAAATAATTGTTCCTCTCTTGATAGCCGCTGTATCCTTAATTGCATAGAACTTACCGATCATCTGAGGAAGTCCCCAGGTACCAAAGCTTGTAAGCATAATGTTAAAGCAAAGGAATTTAAAGGATGAACCGCCGAAGATATTTGTAAGCTGTGAACCTGTAATAGGATTAGGATCTCCGGGAACTGTTTTAAAGCTGCTTAAGTTTTCAATAAGTCCTGAAATTCCGCCTACAGCATCATGTCCTAAAACTGCCAAAATAAGACAAATAACGCCGACAATCATAATTATACCCTGAACAAGGTCTGTATAAGCTGTTGCAATGTATCCGCCTGCAACAAGGTAAACCGCTGTAAGGCACGCAATAATAAGCATCCAAACCCAGGTTTCAACCCCGGGGAAAACTGCGCTGAAGAGCGAACCCAGACCTTTGTAAACTGCCGCTGAATAAGGAACAAGGAACACGAAAATAATAACTGCCGCCAGGATTTTCATACCTTTTGAAGCATATCTTTTTTCAAAATAATCAGGCATTGTTCTGGCATTGAGCTTTTTGGTCATTTTTCTTGTTCTGTTTGCAAACAGAAGCCAGGAGAGCAAGCAACCGAGTACCGCATTACCGATACCAATCCAGATGCTGCCAAGACCAATGTTCCAGCCGTGCTGACCTGCGTAGCCAACGAAAACTACCGCAGAAAAATATGTAGTACCGTAAGCAAAGGCGGTAACCCATGCTCCGATGTTCCTGCCACCGATAAGGAATCCGTCAAGAGTTTTTGACTTACCGTAGCTGATACAGCCGATAAGCGCCATTGTAATTGCATAAATGCCAAGAGCAATGATTGTGTAAAGTTGTGCATTTGTCATTTGAATTTCCTCCAAGTATTGCTTTTTTCTGTAACTTAGTATATAATGCTTTTCAGTATTAGTCAAACGAATGATTTTGATGTTTACCATCTAAATTTTCGATAGCGGAGGAAATATTATGGAATTACGCAATTTAATTACCTTTATAAACGTAGCAGAGCTTGGCAGTTTCACCAAAGCGGCAGAGCAGCTTGATTATTCACAGTCAACAATTTCATTTCAGATAAAACAGCTTGAAGAAGAGCTTGGTTGCCTTTTGTTCGAAAGAATAAATCACACCATAACTCTTACAGAAAGAGGCCGTGAGCTTGTATCTTACGCCCATCAGATTCGCACATTAACAGAGGAATTCAAGGAAAATCTTGAAGAGGAAAAGGATTTCAGCGGTCATATTCACGTTGTTACTCCCGATTCCGTCTGTGATAATATGATCAACCGCAGTTATATAGGCTTTCACAATAAATATCCCTCCATTTCCGTTAAGCTCACCACCGCCGACACCACGGTTATGTTTGATATGCTTGACCATAACGAGGCCGACGTTGTCATTACCCTTGATAGTCACTCCTACAACAAGGACTACGTTATTGCAAAAGAGGAGCCTCTTTCAATGCACTTTGTAGCAAATACAAAATCAAAATTTGCAGGTGCTGCAAACCTTTCTATTCAGGATATTATAAACGAGCCTTTCATTCTTACAGAATACGGGCAGGGCTACAGAAGAGTTTTTGACAAGGAGCTTGCAAAAAAATCTCTGGAAATAACTCCCATACTTGAAATAGGAAGAACGGATATAATAACCTCACTTATAGCCCAGGGAAATATGCTTTCATATCTGCCGGATTTTGTTACCGAGAATATGATAAAATCAGGTAACTTATGTTACCTTGACGTATGCGATATGAACATTGAAATATGGAAGCAGCTTATTTACCACAAAAACAAATGGATGTCAAAAAGCCTTAAAATTTTTATTGATTACATAAAAGAAAATGAATTTTCAAACTGACAAAAACCTCTCAACGGCTCATACAGCCCTGAGAGGTTTTTTATACTTTACAGCAACGGGGCAAAAATCCTTATAAGTGAGCGGATAAATCTCTGCCACAGAGTTGTTTTTATCATATCGGGGGTTATTCTTATGCTCTTTTTTACAGTTTCATCCATATCCTTTTTCATATCCGAAAAGGAGGAGCATTTGTACATCCAGATGCCGTTTTCAAAGTGATGAACAAGGCTTCTGTAATCAAGATTTATGGTTCCCGTCATTGCATATTCCCCGTCGCAGATATAATTTTTGGCATGAACAAATCCGGGCTTGTATTCATAAATTTTTACTCCTGCCTCCATAAGACGGGGGTAAAAGCTTTTGGTCATTGCAAAAACAAGCTTTTTATCGGGAATATGGGGAACAATTATTTTAACGTCAACTCCCCTTAGTGCCGCATTTTCAATGTCCTGGCAAAGGTCATTGTCAATTATTAAATAAGGCGACATCATATACATATATTTTGTTGAAGAGTTTACCATATTCTGAATAACGCTTTTTCCCACTCTTCTTTTAAAAATAGGGCGGGGGCCGTCGCCAAAGGGAACTACATATCCCTTTTCCTCCTGTACGGAAATGCCGGGGAACTGATTGTGCTTTATCTTTTTAACTGTTTTTACGTTAATTCCGAAGTCTACCCAGAACAATTTCGTAAGCTCGTTTACCGCTTCCCCCTCAAGCCTTATTCCCGTATCCTTCCAGTGCCCGTATTTTTTGATTTTGTTTATATATTCATCTGCAAGGTTAACTCCGCCGGTGTAGCCTATATACCCGTCGATAATCATAAGCTTTCTGTGGCTTCTGTTGTTGAATTCGCTGTCTGCATCGCCTTTAAGCCTTGAAAAAGGCGTTGCTTCAATTCCCCACTTTTCAAGAATTCTGCTGTAATTTCCCGGCAGGGTTGACATACAGCCAACGTCGTCGTAAATTATCCTTACTTCCAGACCATTTGCGGCTTTTTCCTTTAAAATTTCAAGAATGGAATTCCAGAAAATCCCCTCTTCTATAATAAAATATTCAAGATAAATAAACTTTTCCGCTCTTTTTAAATCTTTAAGCATACCTGAAAACATTTCCTCACCGCTTGAAAAATAAGTCTGCTTTGTATTTGTAAAAAGATGAGTTTCTGCAATGTTGCACAGCATTTTCGCCTGATTGTATGCTCCCGTGCTTTCACTTTTAAGCTTTTCAAAAAGCTCTTTGTCATTCTTCCTGTAGCTTCTGTCTTTTATTTCCTTAAGCCTTTTTACATACTTTTTCTTAAGCTTTCTTGAATAAAACATAAAATAAAGCATAAAGCCCGCCACCGGCAGAATAAGCACAAACAACAGCCAGGGAATTTTATAGTCGGGATTATCATCAGAGGCAACAATTTTTATTACGCAGGCAAACTGAGTAAGCGCCGCAGCAACATAAAAAAAGGGCACGCGGAAGCACAAAAAGATAACTATTCCGATAATTGTCGCAATTTCAAAAACAGTAAGCATTATTGCAAGAATATACCTTACCGGGATATAGTTTATTTCTTTTTCTGTTTTCTGATTGTTTACATAAAACTTAATTTTCTTTTTCACAGCTCTGCTCCCGTTCTTTATTACTATTATTATACTTTTTAAAAAATTGTATGTCAAATAACAGATTTCATATTTTTGTTGTAAAATGGCGGATTTTGTGATAAAATTGTGTAAAAAGGTTAAAAAGAGGTTGAAACTATGAAAAAAAGAAAATGGGGCGATCGCAGAGACGCCGCTTTAATAAAAAACGTGGACTCTGTGCATTTCATTATGCCCCACATTTTTCCCAACAGATGTGACAATGAAGCATTTATTTCCGAAAGAATTGACCTTACGAATCTTGAAGCATACCTTGAAAAGAAAAATGCAGACAATCCGGAATATAAATACAATATGTTCCAGGTAATTGTCACCTCTGCCTTAAAGGCTTTTACTTTAAGACCGAAGATGAACATTTTTGTTAAGAACAGACATTATTATCAGCGAAACGAAATTACTGCAGCCTTCACCGTTAAAAAAATCTTTTCGGACGAGGGCGGCGAAAGCCTTGCTTTTATTCATGCAAAGGAAGAAGATACAATTGACACAATTCACGACAAGCTTTACAAAAAAATTTCCCGTTGCAAATCGGAAGACCAGAACGAAAGCACAGAAGACAGTATGGACTTTTTCAACAAAATGCCAAGCTTTCTTTCCAGATTTCTTATTAACATTGTAAGATTTTTAGACGAGCACGGCTGGGTTCCCAAAGCTTTTATTGCCAACGACCCTTACCACGCCTCCGTTCTTTTGACAAACCTTGGCTCAATTAAGCTCCACGCAGGCTATCATCATCTTTCAAACTGGGGAACAACCTCTGTTTTTGTAATTGTGGGCGAAAGAAAAAAACGCCCCTTCTTCAACGAGGACGGCTCCTTTGAAATGAAAGACAGCGTTGATATAGGCCTTACAATTGACGAAAGAATTGCCGACGGCTATTACTATTCAAAAACCGTAAGACTCCTTAAAAAGCTTCTGGAAAATCCTGAGCTTCTTGATAAGCCGTTGAAAGAAGAGGTAGATTACTAATGGCAAAGATAACTGCAAAAACTCCCTGGGCGGAGCATATGGGCGATGTACCCCTTCATCTTGATTATTTTGAAGGCTCAATGGCAGAAGCTGTAATGTTAATTGCAGAAAAATATCCGCATCACATTGCTTTTGATTTTATGGGCAAGACGACAACATACTCAAAGCTCGTTTCCCAGGTGGAAAAATGTGCCAAAGCTCTCAAGACAATCGGTGTACGTGAAGGCGACAAGGTTACCATCGCAATGCCCAACTGCCCTCAGGCAATTTATATGTTCTATGCCATAAATTTAGTGGGCGGAATTGCAAATATGATTCATCCCCTTTCTGCGGAAAAGGAAATTGAATTTTATCTGAACGAATCGCAGAGTGTTACCGCAATTACACTTGACCAGTTCTACAATAAATTTGAAAACATAAGAAAAAACACAAGTGTTGTTAACATTATTATTGCAAGTATCAAGGATGAACTTTCAAAGCCCATCAAAGCGGGGTATATGCTTACAGAGGGAAGAAAAATCCAGAAAATCCCTGCAGATGCTCCCATTATCCGCTGGAATGAGTTTATGAATCTTTCAAAGCACTGCTTCTACAACTACAAGGTTAAAAGATGCGGTGATGATCCCGCAGTTATTCTCTACTCGGGTGGAACAACAGGTACATCAAAAGGTATTGTTCTCACAAACAAAAACTTCAATGCACTGGGGCAGCAAGTCATTGCTGCAAACGAAATGTTCAGACCCGGAGATAAGATGCTTGCCGCAATGCCGATTTTCCACGGCTTCGGGCTTGGCGTTTGTATTCACACAATGCTTTCTCAGGGCGGAAGGTGTATTTTAGTACCAAGATTCACACCCAAAAGCTACGGCAAACTGATTACGAGCCAAAAGTGTAACTTCATCGCAGGTGTACCTACGCTTTATGAAGCACTTTTAAGACTTCCCGACATGGACAAGGCTGACCTTTCAAACTTAAAAGGCGTGTTCTCGGGCGGTGACTCACTTTCAATTGAACTTAAAAAGAAGCTTGACAAATTCCTGCTTGACCATAAATGTATGATTCAGGTACGCGAAGGCTACGGCACAACAGAAACCGTTACCGCCTGCTGCCTCACCCCTGCTCATATGTACAAAAAAGGCAGTATCGGAATTCCTTTCCCGGATACATATATAAAAATTGTTGAACCTGATACAGACAAAGAGCTTCCATATGGCGAAGAGGGTGAAATTCTCCTTGCAGGACCGACTGTTATGAAAGAATATATGAATCATCCCGGTGAAACCGCTCAAACCCTGAGAACTCACGCAGACGGTCTTACCTGGGTTTACACAGGTGACCTGGGTTCTATGGATTCAGAAGGCTTCATTTACTTCAAGGGAAGAGCAAAAAGAATGATTATAACGTCAGGATACAATGTTTATCCCGCACAGCTTGAAAACATTTTAGATGCTCACGAATATGTGCAGATGAGCTGTGTTATCGGTGTTCCCGACCCTTATAAAATTCAGAAAGTAAAAGCTTTTGTTAAACTTGCGGCAAACATTCCTGCAAGTGAGGACACAAAACAGGAAATTCTCGGTTACTGCAGAAAGAACATTGCAAAATATTCAATGCCCTATGACATTGAATTCAGAGAAGAGCTTCCTAAAACATTAGTCGGCAAGGTTGCTTACCGTCAGCTTGAAGAGGAAGAACTTGCAAAAACTGAAAAAGAAAAAATTGAAAATGTATAACAAAAAGCAGCTTTTTAAAAAGCTGCTTTTTTATTTTATCTTACAAAAAATTCATCATTATAATTGAGGCTATGCCGATTAAAATACCGACTGTGTTCTTAAGCTTAAGTTTTTCTTTAAAGAACATTGCGCCTACCAGAGCTGATGCTATAATTCCCGAACCGCAAGTTACCGGGAACAATATTGCCGCGTGAACCCTGCCCGCAAGAAATGCTATGATAAGCTGAAGTGCAAAGCCTAAAACTGCCGCTACTCCTCCGAATATATACCCTGTTTCCGGCATTTTTGAATTCTGTTCTTTTCCTTTGAAGAAAGGAAGCATAACACCAAAAAGAAGTGCCGCAAAAACATAAGATAAAACCATATACATCAGCGAATTTCCGTCAGGCACATAGTTTGCAAACAACTGTGCGGAAACATTTCCAAAGCCCGATGAAAGTAAAACACCAAGAAGCACCACAAAGGTTACTGCAGTGAATTTTCTGTTTGTGCCGTTATCTTTTGTTGATGTTATAAGGTAAACGCCGATAAAAAATACCACAAGACCGATTATTTTCCCGATTGTTATAGCATCACCCATAAAAACTGCGCCGTAAATTACCGGTACAATAAGACTTGCCGATGCAAAAAGAGAGTTTATTGCAACAGTTGTAATCTGAAATGCATAAGTGCCGAGATATCCGCAGATAAAAAGCATTGCACCAAACATAAAGGAAATTAAAATTGTATATAGGTCAAAGTGGATTTTTCCTCCTCCGATAATAAGTGCAACGGCACCCACAACCGCCCCAACAAAATATCTGAACAAGTTGTATTTTGTCATAAACAACATTCCGTCAAGACCTACACTTGCTCTTTTTTCAGAATATTTATAAGGAAAATATCCTATTGCCACAATCAATAATAATATATAAGCCATAAGTTCCTACCAGAAGAGCTTGTCAAAGCCTTTTAATTTGTAAAGGGCTTCGATAAAGTAATAATCTCCGTAAATAATCGGGATATGCTTTCCGCTTTTGTTATCCTCGGGGCTGAAATATCTTTCGCTGCCGCCGCCTAAAATCGGGTCAGTTTCAGGGTTGTAGTCGCTGAATTTTTCATCAACAGCTTTTAAGATTTTGATAGCCGCATTAAGATACATTTTCTTTTCAAATTCAGGAACAACTTTGGCAATCTCAATAAGTCCGCAGGCGGTACAAGCCGCAGCGGTTGTGTCATACCAAAGGGGTTCTTCGGGAGCTCTGAAGTCAACTCTTGGAAGATAGCCGTCTTCAACAATGTTTGCAATAAAGTAATGTGCAACTTTCTTTGCTGTATCAAGATATTCTTTTTTGCCTGTGTGTATGTAAGAAAGAATAAAACCGTAAACTGCCCAGGACTGTCCTCTTGACCAGCTTGACTCTACAGCATAACCCTGACCGATGTGATGGTCTTCAACCTCACCTGTTTTCGGGTTGTGACAGCAGATGTGATAAACGCTTCCGTCGGGACGAATATGGTCTCTCATTGCCATATCTGCATGAGAGATTGCAACGGCTTTAAATCTGTCATCACCTGTAACATCCGTTGCCCAGTAGAGAAGCGGAATGTTCATCATACAGTCAATGATTGTCCAGCCGTGAGTATTTTCAACATCGTGCCATTTGTTCCAGGCTCTGATGAATTTACCTTCAATGTTGTATCTTCCCATTAAGATACTTGCCGCGTGGAGCGCTCTCTGTCTTGAACGGTCGTTGCCCGTAATCATATAATCAGCCTTTGCAGATGTGTTCCACATAAAGCCAACATCGTGATGAAGTCTGTCAAATTCGCCAAAAAGAGCTCTGTCTAGCATTTCAACAGACTTGTCACCTGCTGTTTTATAAATTTCTTCACCTGTTGCATCATAAAGAAGCCACATAATTCCCGGCCAGAAACCGTTTGTCCACATTGCAACATTGTTTTCTGCCTGGTCATCATATACACCGTTTTCTGCAGTATATGGAATTTTATCCTGATTTCTTTCTGCAACGGAAGGCATTTTCTTTAAAACCTTTTCCCAGGTTTCATCAATAAACTTTTGATTTTCAACTGAAAGATTCATAGATTTTTCCTTTCCTTTTTGCAACAAGGTTGCAAAATTAATGAATAGTGAATAATGAATGATGAATAATTGATGTAGGAACTCCGCGTTTGCGGAGTTCCTTTTATTTTATTCGTTGTTGTACGGCAAACAAATTTTACCCGAAATGCAATAACGAGAGAAAATTCGTTTGTATTGTGCTGTCAGCCGACTGACATATACCTTGCTGACTATTTCCTCTTATTTCGGAGGAAAATTTGAATTAATTTGTGCATTGGGCTGTCCGAAGTGTACTTTGTGTACACGAGTGGGCAGACCAAGGTGCAAAGTAAACAAATTTTACCCGAAATTATGTAATAACGAGGAAATTTTCGTTCAAGTTGTGTTGATAACCGACCGACGCGTACTTTGTGTACGCAAGTGAGGTCAGCAACGCAAGATGGACAAAATTAACCGTTATTTAGGTTGTTTGCCGATATAAGCAAGTATGCCTCCATCAACATAAAGAATATGACCGTTAACTGCATTTGACGCATCCGATGCAAGGAACACAGCAGGTCCTGCAAGCTCTTCGGGCTTGAGCCATCTGCCTGCAGGGGTTTTTGAGATGATGAATGAATCAAACGGATGTCTTGAGCCGTCAGGCTGTTTTTCGCGAAGGGGTGCAGTCTGAGGTGTTTCGATGTATCCCGGTCCGATACCGTTGCACTGAATGTTGTATTCACCGTATTCTGAACAGATGTTTTTTGTAAGCATTTTGAGACCGCCTTTTGCCGCAGCATATGCAGAAACAGTTTCTCTTCCCAGCTCGCTCATCATTGAGCAGATGTTGATTATTTTTCCGTGACCTTTTTTAATCATTGACGGAATAACTGCTTTTGAAACGATGAAAGGAGCGTTAAGGTCAACATCGATAACCTGTCTGAATTCTGCAGCTGTCATTTCGTGCATTGGAATTCTTTTGATTATGCCTGCGTTGTTAACTAAAATATCAATAACGCCAACTTCTTTTTCGATTTTTGCAACCATTTCGTTTACAGCATCTTCATCTGTAACGTTACAAACGTAACCGTAAGCTTTGATTCCTGCTTCTTTATAAGCCTCAAGACCTTTGTCAACAAGCTCCTGATTAAGGTCGTTAAAAACGATTGTTGCGCCTGCTTCTGCAAGGCCTGATGCAATGGCAAAGCCAATGCCGTAAGAGCCGCCTGTAACTAAGGCGATTTTACCATCTAATCTGAACATAGTTTATTCCTCCTGTTTGGAATTTTCCGCATCTTACCTCAAAAGGGCAATCTGCGAAAAATTTGTTTTTATTTATTAAGCTGAATTATCTTAAATCTCTTGTTTCAATATGATCCATATCAGTAAATTCCTGATTTTCGCCGCACATTGCCCAAATGAATGAATAAGCCTTTGTGCCAACGCCTGAGTGAATTGACCAGCTTGGTGAAATAACCGCTTCTTCGTTGTGCATAATAATGTGTCTTGTTTCATCAGGTTCACCCATCATATGGAATACTGCATCGTTTTCACCCATATCAAGATAAAGATAAACTTCCATTCTTCTGTCATGAGTATGGCAGGGCATTGTGTTCCAGTTTGAGCCGGGTTCAAGCTGAGTAAGACCCATTGAAAGCTGACAGCTCTTCATTACTTCAGGATGAATGTACTGGTTTATAACTCTCTTGTTGCAGTCTTCAACACTTCCGCAGGGAACTTTCTTAGCCTTTGTGATATCAATTTTAACAATCGGATATTCTTTGTGAGCAGGGCATGATGAAATGTAGAATTTTGCAGGCTCGTTTTCATCAACACTCTTGAAGGTAATATCTTTATTACCCATACCGATATAAATACCGTCTCTCGGGTTCATTTCATAGTCAACGCCGTCAACTGTGATAACACCTTTTCCGCCTATGTTGATACATCCCATTTCTCTTCTCTGAAGGAAATATTCTGCAGCAAGCTCTTTGCCTGCTTCAAGCTTTAATTCTCTCTTAACAGGCATCATACCGCAGGTGATAATTCTGTCGATATGGCTGTAAACCATTCTGATGTTGTCCTTTGTGAAAAGGTCCTGGATTAAAAATTCTTCTCTTAATCTTTCTGTTGTGTAATGTTTAACGTCTCTTGAATTTGATGCATTTCTTACTTCCATTGTTTCAATCTCCTTTTTAATATAATTTCCGTAAACCTCAATCTGGCAAAGAGCCGCCCAGGAAAGGGGGTATGCCGCCTGTTTGAAGTTTGTTATGTGAATATAATCAGTTTTCTTTGGTTCGTCAAGCTTTACAATCTGTCCATCGGCTGTTTCTTCAAACTCGCCATGAACAAGGCTCTTGTCGGAAAACTCAATGTCAAAAGCTTTCCAGTATGTATCGTGAGGAAAATCTGCTCTTAAAAATACTTTGAACTCGGAAACCTCAACTTCTGTTCCGAAATAAACGTAGTATTCAAGGTCTTCTCTTGCTCCTGCCGCCCAGGAAAGATAAGGATATTTTCCATGACCCACGTTGTCGCAGACACCGTCGATTGCATTTCTTTCAAAGAATACCGGATCCTGTCTTGTTACGAAGTTAGCAGCGGCATGAGGAAAGCACTTGTCATAGAATCTCTGGTCAAAAGCATTAAGTGCAATGTTTCTTTTGCCGTAAAACTCTTCTTCCTCAATTTCTGCAATATATATTTTGTGACTGTCGCCCTGAAAAGCTTCGGGATGATATCCGTCAAGCAGATTACCGAAAGGAATTTTATAGTTTATAACCTTATTTGGCACATAAACAATACTTTCTTTCAGATTTTCATCAAGCTGAAGCTTAACAAACTTTTCCGAAAGCTCTATGTACATAAAATCACCGGCTTCATAAACGCCTTCATAAACGGCATCTATTACCTCGCCCTCTGCACGGAACTTAACCTTTTTGTCAGAGGACATTATACGAAGTTTTATCATAGCAATTCACTTCCTTTCAAGTATATCATACTACAAACTGACAACAATTTCTTTGCATTTTTAACTTATTTATTGCAAATCTCACTTATTTTTGTGCAATTTATTCAATTATTTAAAAAAACGGGACGATGTAGCACCGCCCCTACGAATATGAATCAAGCTCTTTGATTTAAACTGAGCAAAAATTCGAGGAAAAATTGTTTGTATTGTGAATTTTGCCGAGCGGGCAGTACTTTGGTACTTCAGCGAGGCAAAAGGTGCAATACAGGCAATTTTAACCGAATTTACTTTTTGCTGCCTTCAATAAAATACGTCGCCTCCATATCCGCAACAGAGGTTGCAAATGCCAACGGAAACATTTCAAAGGATTTGCCAACGCTTAAGGTGTCCTGAGTATTGGCAAAGCCCATATGATATCTTATGGCAAAAGCTTCTTCCCTTGTAAGGCGCATAAAGCCCGATACAACGTAAACCGACTTTTCGCCGTGACCGTATGGAAGCGGATCGGAAAACTGATAATACGGAACCTTTTCCCATTCGCCTCTTTCGTTTTTGGCATTTCTGTATTCAACGCTGTAGCAGCCTGCCTTGCAAACGTCGTGAAGAAGTCCTGCAATTGCAATTGACTCATCGGAATAATTCATATTATAAGCGCCTTTTGCTCTTTCTCTTGAAAGATAGTCAACAAGGCATTCGTAAACGTTTACACTGTGTTCAACAAGTCCGCCCTCGTAGGAGCCGTGAAATCTTGCCGATGCGGGAGCGGTCATAAAGTCGCTCTGGTTTGTTAAATATTCGAGTAGCTTGTCTGCTCCCTCTCTTTTTATATTCTGATTAAAGTAATAGATAAATTTTTCCTTTGCATCCATTTATATTCACCCTTTCAAATTTTATGGTAGGGGCGGACGCCTCTGTCCGCCCGATTTAATTTTATAATAAATTTTTTCGGTTGTAAATATATTTATTGATTTTTCGTTCATTTTATAGTAAAATGGTAGCAGTTAAAAAGATTGGAGAAATACTATGACAGGTAAACAGAGAGCTTATTTAAGAGGACTTGCAAACAAGATTCCCGCAAAATATCAGATTGGCAAAAACGGAATTGACTATAATTTCTTATCACTTTTAAGGGACGCCCTTGAAAAAAACGAACTTATTAAAATTCACGTTCTTGAAAACTCAATGGAAGACCCCCGCTCCGCCTGCGGTCAGCTTTGCGAAACTTTAGAGGCTGAACCCGTTCAGGTTATCGGAAGCAAGTTCGTTATCTATAAAGAATCAAAGGAACATAAAACAATCAAATTACCGAAATAATTTGATTGTTAGTTAGTAATTAAGAGAAAATAAACAAACCCTGAAAATCTCAGGGTTTGTTTTTATACAAAAACAAAGTCGGCATAAGCCGACTTTGAACCTTTTTTATTCTTTATTATTTATTATTTATTCTTTAAAACCATTTCAAGCTCCGCAGGACTTGAAATGATTAAATCTGCTTTGTTCTCTTCAAGCTCTTTTTTATCACGAAAGCCCCAGAGAACGCCAACGGTAAAGCAATCTGCATTTTTGCCCGTTTGCATATCTGTTGCGGTGTCGCCCACATAAACACATTCTTCGGGCAAAACATTAAATCCGTCAAGGATTTTTAAAAGCATTGCAGGGTCGGGTTTTCTCGGGTTGCCCTCCTGCTGCCCAAGAACAACATCAAAGAAGCCTTTTTCAAAAAAAGCATCAACCACAAAATCAACGGAAGACTGTGGCTTGTTTGAGAAAACGCCAAGCTTCACACCTTTTTCTTTAAGGCTTTTAAGCGTTTCCGCCATTCCCTTATAAAGGCTTGTTAAATAAAGCGGCTTTTCGTTGTAGCTTGTTAAATAAAAGTCAAGCATTTCCCTGTGAAGCTTCTCTTCAAACCTATCCTGTGCCCTTAAAACTCTTTCAATTAAAAGAGATGCACCCTCGCCCACAAAATACTTGTAATCTTCCACAGCAAAGGTTTTGAGCCCGTATTTTTCAAGGGTTGAATTTACATAATATGCAATTGTATTCAAGGTGTCCGCCACCGTACCATCCAAATCAAAAACATAAGCTTTATACAACGCTTATTCCTCCTTTTGTTATGTTGTAATCTCCGACAATTCTTGCAACCTCTTCGCCGTGAAAATAAAAAGATTTCGCATCCACATCATCAAAAAACACTCTGTCAGTTTTTTCAAAACCTTGGATTTCTTCGATATTTCTTACTGTAATCATAATACTGTCACACATTCCGCAAAATCCGAATTCAGGAACATCCACAAGCATTTTAGGTTCAACGACTTCGTCACCGTACGGACACACACGGACAATTGCACGGTAATTATCGTCGCTGATTTTTTTAAGCTTGAGTTCAAGCTTTCTTTTCTTTAAAAGCATGGGCTTGAACAACCATTCCAAAGTCCATAAATAAAGTTTTGATTTAGGCTCATCATAAGAACATTTTACATTTTCAATTTCTTTTTTTATGCTCTCGCAAACCTTTTTGTCGCCGTAAAAATTATGTTCTTTTATTCTAAGCTCTATTGCATAGCAAGCCTGCAGATAAAACTTATACGCCGTTCTGCAGCTTCCCTCTTCTTTGTAAAAATTTCCAAGACGAAAGGCTATATCGGCAAACTTGCAGTCTGTATGACCATCCAGAAAATGCTCCAGATTCTGTTGGTATAACTCGCTTATAATATTAAATGCTGTTTCTTTGTTCTTTTTCACACCGTAGCCGTTATTAAACATATCAGCGATTTTATATCGGGATTCGTATATTCCTCCTGCCGCTCCCACTGAAAAATAATAAAAAGCCTTGTCATATTCAGGAACGCCGTTATTACATCTTCCGTAATAATAAATATATCCGAGTGTGTTTGCATACACAGGGCCGGGCTTAATCTCCATAAGCTTAAGCATACAGTCTCTTGCAACAAACCAGTTTTTTTCAAAAGCTCTCGAACCGTTTCCGTAACTGTCATAGCCTTTTATTCTTAAGGCTATCTCCTCGTTGTTTTCGCAAAGCTCATTTGTAAAATTTCTGTATAATTCAACTGTTTCGTCACTTCCATTTTCAATTCTGTCTTCCCAACTACTTAAAAATATGACTTTTTCTTTATAACTGAACTCTCGCTTTGTAAGCGGTTTTCCTTTGTTTTTATAATATCGCTCTATTACTTCCAGAATTTCGTCGACAGAGAAGTCTGCATCCTCATACTCGTAATTGCACTTTAACATATACCACACATGGTCAAAAACAGAATATCTGTCCGGCAGACCTGCCATTCTTTCTTCGGTTGGCTCTTCGCAGTCAACGGCATTCCACACTTCAATGCAATCATAAAATGTTACATTGAGAATTTCAAACCATTCTTTAATTTTATCCCGACCAACCTGGTCTTTTTTTATGTTTTTTAATGCTGTATGCAAATCTTCAAGCGTAATCTGATACTGTTCTGCCCATAAGCTTACATTTTCGCCTTTTTCAAGGGATTCCGGGGTAAGCTCAAATCTGCAGAATTGTTTTAATTCTTCAGCGGAAAGTGTTATTAAATCATCCATCAATTTACACCTCGTATGTTTCACTCTTCTGTCGGAAGTTCTATATATTCTGAATACAACCATTTTAACACTAAAAAATGAAAATAGCAATACAGACACAAAAAGCAGACCGTATGTGTTGTATCCTTAGGGATACAACACCGATGTTTGCAACAAGTTGCAAATGAAGCACGCTTCGCGTATGATGTTTGTTCTTACGAACAAATGAAGTATTTGTTAAACAAATATTATGGAAAAAAGTTGTCTTTTCAGACAACTTTTTATCATTAACTTCGCTGCGTAGCAACTTACCTCGTGCGAAGCACGAACATAATTGAGGTTATCCTTTAGGAGAACCACTTTAACGGTCTGCTTTTTATTATACTGTATGTAATTTTTTCTCTGCGTGTCTTCTTACGAACAGATAAAGGACTGACTGCATTAAGAAGGTTCCGAGCCAGGATACGGGGAAGCACCAAAAAAGGGATTCAAAGGTTCCTATTGCTTTAAACACCGTAAAAATCCACACAATTCTTATTCCGCATACACCAAGGATTGAAAAAATCATTGCCGAGGTTGCATATCTCATACCTCTTACTGCGCCGTTCATAATTTCCATAAATCCGCAAAGGCCGTAAAAAGTTCCTACAAGTCCCAGTCTTATAACCCCCATTCTTAAAGCCTCGGGGTTGCCCGGAGTATAAATTCCGATTAAAAACTCTGATGCAAAAACTGTTAAAAGCACAAATACAATGGAAATGATCGTCATATCTATCAGGCTGTATTTTACTGTTTTGCTTATTCTGTCAAACTTCTTTGCACCCATATTCTGGCTCACAAAAGCAGTTGTAGTCTGGGACATTGAATGAAGAATTGCATAGTAAAAACCGCCTATATTATTTGAAGCACTGCTTCCTGCAATTGCCGCAGTACCAAAGGTATTTACCGATGACTGAACAAGAATGTTTGACAGTGAAAATACCATACTCTGAAGCCCCGAAGGAACACCGATTCTGACTATATCAATAAGTGATCTTTTATGTATATGAAGCTTTTTAAGTTCAAGCTTTGCATTGTCGGTTTCTCTGCAGAGAAGGTAAATTACGACAACCGCCGAGAAAAGCTGTGAAATTGAGGTTGCTGCAGCAACACCGTCTGCCGCCATTTTGAATTTAAGTACAAATATAAGATTAAGTCCTACATTTATAAGTCCCGCAATAAGGGAAATGTAGAGAGGTCTTTTGGTATCACCCTTTGCTCTTAAAATTGCTATACCGAATGTATAAATAAGTGCAGGGCATTTGCCTAAAAAGATTATCTGCATATAGATTTTTGCCTGAGGCATAACATCATCGGGAACGCCGATTAATTTAAGAAGAAATTCTGCAAAAACAAAACCGAAAACTGCAACAAAAATTCCGCCGATTATACTCAAAAGAACTGCGGTGTGAAGAGTTTTTTTGATTCTGTCATTATCCTTTGAGCCGAGAGCATTACCCATTACAACGCTTACACCCATGGAAAGTCCTAAAAACAGATTAAGAACAAAGGTTATAAGAGAACCGCATGTTCCTACTCCCGCCAAAGCCTCCTGACCGGCGTATCTGCCAACAACAATAACGTCTGCGGCGTTATAAAACTGCTGAAAAAAGCCTGTTAAGATAAAAGGGAAGGCATATCTGATTATATTAACAAACAGAGGACCTTCGCACATCTGAACATTTCTCGTTTTACTGATCACCACTTCAACCCCTTAAATCATTCTACACTCATTATAGAAACCAACAGATGAAAAGTAAATGTATTTAAACGAACTATATGGAATTTTCCGAACAATATTGTTGATTTTATTACTCTTATATGCTAAACTGTTTTCAGAAAACTCAAAAAGGAGTTTGAAAATTATGTTTGACAATATGGAAAATATAAAACTTATTTCTTATTCAAAGGGAACTGCCTCTCAGAGCTCGAAGGTTGAAAACAGAAAAACACATCTTTTCCTTTTCAGAACCTCGGGAACAACCTGCCTTACAGCAGAGGGAGAAAGCTATGTGCTCAACTCCGGTGAAATGCTTTATATTCCAAAAGGACTTTCTTATGAATCGGGAAAAATTTCAGAAGAAGATTGTGAATACACCGCCGTTGTTTTCGATGCAGACATTGAAATCACAAAGCCGAAAAAATATTTAACCAAAGACATCCCCGAAGGCGAATTTATATGCAGTCACCTGCCCGATATGTGGAAGCTTGGTACAACTGCCGATAAACTTAAATGTATTTCAATGTTTTACGGCATTTTGTCACACATTTCAAATATTGAAAACTCGGCATACTCAGAAAAATCAAAATTTGAAATTATTGAGCCTGCCATAAAATATCTTAATAAAAATATTTTTAAAACCACCTTTAAGGTGGACTCGCTTCCTGCAATCTGCGGAATTTCGGACACTTATTTCAGAAAAATATTCATTGCAAAATACGGAACAACTCCGCAAAAATACGTTGTTTCAAAACGCCTTTCCCACGCAAGAACCATTATTGACATAGGCCATATTAAATCCGTCTCAAAGCTTGCTCTTACGGTAGGCTATAAAGACCCACTGTATTTTTCCAAAGCCTTTAAGAAAAAATACGGCATCTCCCCATCAGAGGCAAACTAAAAACTGCACCCGCGCCGAGTTTTTCGGTACGGGTGCAGTTTATTGTCACAAGTGAATTTCATCAGTTACCAATTTTAAACAAGCTTTTTTAATTGTTTTACAAGTATTGGTAATTCCTCATAAACAACAGAGGCAATTATATTCCAATTTGTGCCTTCATAATTGTGAACCAATCTGTGTCGGAGACCGGAAATCATAGACCATGGCACATCATTATGCATAGTTTTATATTCATCAGATAAGGCATACACCTGTTCTCCGATATTATATAAAGGTGTAGTAACCAACCATTGCATTGCATAATCTTTAAGCAATTTTTCTCTTGTTATATTATTTTCACTAATATGATTCAGAAGCTTTTCAGCATATTCGCATATTTTCTGAACACGTTGTTTGTCAGAGTATTTCATGCCACATTTAACCTCTCATTCATAATAGTGGAATAAAAATCGCTATCAGTATTTATCTCGCTTATTTCAAACACGTCAACCGGTCTTTGAAACGCAGTTCTTAATTCCTCCGCAAGGGCAAAAATATTTGTTAATTTGAAATTTTCTCCGCCAAAAACCAAAAAGTCCAGATCGCTGTTTTCCGTTGCCTCTCCACGGGCGTATGAACCAAACAAGTATATAGACTCTACATTATACTTATCCGCAATTGGCTTTATGATATCTTTTATTCCGTCTATAGTATAAACAGCACCTGACATATACACTTGCTCCTTTCACCTTTGTTATGTTTATTATATCAAAACACTGTAAAAAAATCAATATTTTAAATTTGTGCGAAAAATGCACCGCAAAAGCGGTGCATTTCATGGTTTACCATTTCATTCACCGAAAGGTGAATTTCATTCGTCGCAAGACGAATTTCATTGAATAAATAATTTTATTTATTCTTTTTTCAGATTCTCTTTTGCAGTATTTATTGAAGAAATGAGAATTTTTCTTATTTTACCGCAATCATTTTTAAAAGTTTTATATGTATTTTCTTCTATTATTTTTGTCCTCATAAAAAGTTCAAGCCAATACTCAGTTTCATAACATTCCTTTAGGGCAATTTGCATTTTTGAAATAAAGTCCAATTTGCTTTGCGCATAATTGGCTTCATGAATATTTGCACCAATACTTGTAGCGCTTCTTAACATTTGATTTGTCAGAACCGCTTTCCCTTTTGTTGCATCGCACCAATTAACAACATTTACTGAAAAATCCATAGATAAGTCAATTAAAATATTCTTAGTCATATTTTTTCTCCTTGTTATGAAATGCACTTCGTGCTTGAAATGACAAAGCTTCGCTTTGTCTTGAAATGTGCTGTCGCACATGAAATGAAATTCGTCCTCTTAAGAAAATATGCACCGCAAAAGCGGTGCATTTCACGGTTTACCATTTCATTCGCATAAGCGAATTTCATTGAATAAGTAAGATTTTTGATGCAGAACGGACGAAAGGAATCGAAACGAAAGTTTCGACTTGCCCGAAGGCGTACTTTGTGTACGTCGAGAGGTGAGTTTCGTTCGTAGCAAAAAAGAACTCCGCGTTAACGGAGTTCTTAAATTGCGTTCTGCGCAAAAAGATTACTTATTCATGGCTTCTTCAATAGCAACAGCTACAGCTACAGTCATACCAACCATTGGGTTGTTACCTGCGCCGATAAGTCCCATCATTTCAACGTGAGCCGGAACTGATGAAGAACCTGCGAACTGAGCATCTGAGTGCATTCTTCCCATTGTATCTGTCATACCGTAAGAAGCAGGACCTGCAGCCATGTTATCAGGATGAAGTGTTCTTCCTGTGCCGCCGCCTGATGCAACTGAGAAATATTTCTTACCCTGTTCGATACATTCCTTTTTGTATGTACCTGCAACAGGATGCTGGAATCTTGTTGGATTTGTTGAGTTACCTGTAATAGAAACGTCAACGCCTTCAAGGTGCATAATTGCAACGCCTTCACGAACATCGTCGGAGCCGTAGCAACGAACTTTTGCTCTTTCACCCTTTGAGTAAGCTGTTTCTTTAACAACTTTAACTTCGCCTGTGTAGTAATCGAACTGAGTCTGAACATAAGTAAAGCCGTTGATTCTTGAAATAATCTGAGCAGCGTCTTTACCAAGACCGTTAAGAATTACTTTAAGGTCTTCTTTTCTTGCTTTGTTAGCTGATCTTGCAAGACCGATAGCACCTTCTGCAGCAGCAAAAGATTCGTGACCTGCCAAGAAAGCGAAGCATTTTGTTTCGTCTCTTAAAAGCATAGCACCGAGGTTACCGTGACCGATACCAACTTTTCTGTCGTCTGCAACAGAACCGGGGATACAGAATGACTGTAAGCCAAGGCCGATTTTTTCAGCTGCATCTGCAGCCTTTGTGCAACCGTCTTTAATTGCGATTGCAGCGCCTACGATGTAAGCCCAGCAAGCGTTTTCAAAGCAGATAGGCTGAATGCTTTTTACTAAATTATATACATCGATACCCTTATCGTCGCAGATCTGTTTTGCTTCTTCGATGGAAGAAATGCCGTGTTTCGCCAGCTCTGCGTTGATCTGGTCGATTCTTCTTTCATAACTTTCAAATAAAGCCATTGTATGCTACCTCCTTAATTATTCGTGACGAGGATCGATGAGCTTTGCTGCATCGTCAACTCTGCCGTACTGACCGCTTGCTTTTTCCATAGCTTCGTTTGCGTCCATACCTTTAGCAATCATTTCCATCATTTTGCCGAGGTGAACGAATTTATAACCGATAATCTGATTGTCTTCATCAACTGCGATTTTTGTTATGTAACCTTCTGCAAGTTCAAGATATCTTGGACCTTTTTCAAGAGTTGCATAGGTTGTACCAACCTGTGAACGAAGTCCTTTACCAAGGTCTTCAAGACCTGCACCGATCGGAAGACCATCTTCTGAGAAAGCTGTCTGAGTACGACCGTAAACAATCTGAAGGAACAATTCTCTCATAGCTGTGTTTATAGCATCACAAACAAGGTCTGTGTTAAGAGCTTCAAGAATTGTTTTACCAACGAGGATTTCAGATGCCATAGCAGCTGAGTGGGTCATACCTGAGCAACCAACTGTTTCTACGAGTGCTTCCTGGATGATACCTTCTTTTACGTTAAGTGTAAGCTTACATGTACCCTGCTGAGGAGCACACCAGCCGATACCGTGTGTAAGGCCGGAAATATCTTTAACTTCCTTAGCCTGGGTCCATTTACCTTCCTGCGGAATTGGAGCAGGACCGTGATATGCACCTTTAGCTAAAGGGCACATATGCTGTACTTCTGTTGAATATTTCATATACATACCTCCTGTATAAATTTCCTAACTAAAGATTATATCATAATTGACGAAAACTGTCAATTTATTTAAGTATAAAAAAGCAGAAATTCTGCCCGCAGAATTTCTGCCGAAATTTTCTTTATTCACTATAAGAAATGGAGTAGGAAAAAAAGAATTGGATTGGACAAACTGAGCAAAAGCAAGGCATAGCCTTGCTTTTGGTTACCCGAAGCTGTACATAGGTACAGCGAGTTAGGCGAAGTTTGTTCAAAGCGAACTTCGTGAGCGCTCCAAACTTTTTTTACACCACATTTTTACATTGTGATTTTAACAACCTGTGATTCATCAATCCATTCAACTTTTGCACCGAGAGCTTCTGAAATAAATCTTACGGGAACGAGAGTTCTTCCGTCGATTACTACAGGAGCAACGTCGATTTCCTGCGGAACGCCGTTGATGTAGATTGTTTTTTCACCGATTGTAAGCTTAACCTCTGTGGTTGTAATATCCCATGAATCGGAGGTTACTCTCTTTGCTGTTACTGTCTGGGTTGCTTCGTCCCATTCAACAACTGCACCAACGTCCTCAAAGATTTTTCTCATCGGAACCATTGTTCTGTCATTGATAAGCTGAGGTGAAACGTCGAACATTACTGTCTGTCCGTTGATTAAAACTTTAATATCATCTTCTCTTATCTGATAGAAGATGTTTGAATTATCGGGAGCACCGTAGAAGATACCTCTTCCGCTACCGCCTACATAAATAATACCAAACTGCTGTCTGTCAGCTGCCATCATACCGATAATCGGAATTTTGTGATGAACTGTTGTAGATTCATCATAAATCTTTGTCCAATTCTTACCCATATCCTGTGAACGGTAAATTCCGTAAACTCCGCCTTTTGTTGCAACAACATAAATTGTCATTGGGTCGCCTGCTTTTTCTTCTTTACCGAAAGCAAAATCTACAACTTTATCAAAATCGCCTTCAAGGTATTTAAAGAGGTCGCCCTGTGTTGATGAATACATAAGCTTTCCGCCGTTAATTGCAAAGAGATACTTTGTTCCCGGCATTGTTTCGATTTTGCCTGCAGAATCCATTGTTGTGATTGCTTTATATGTTACACCGTAGTCTTCGCTCTTATAAAGAGTTTTGTCTGAATTTGACATATAGTAAACGACGTTTGGTTCTTTCTGGTCAACTGTAAGATAAGAAACTCTGTTCCATTTACTGTCTGCAGGAAAAGCAGGGGCATTTGAAATTGTCCAGGTTTTACCGTTATCAAAAGTTACTGCCGGTGCAGATTTGCCGTACAAAGTATATACCGCATAGTTGCCTGTTTCAGGATGAGGCTCATTTGAAACTGCACAGCTGAAAGAATACTGACCTGCAACAGGAGCGGATTCCATCATTCTCCAGTTAAGACCGTTATCTGTTGAATACCAGCAAACGTCTTTACCTATTCTTACAACATAGTTAGGATTACCTTCTGAGAAAGCTGTTGTAGCAGGGTTTGAGTTTTTAGGCGGCAACATATTAGGCATATGCTGTGTTACGTCTGTAAATCTTCCGCCCAGGTAGTCGTAAGTATCAACAATAAGTCTTGCGCCTACAGGCAAGGTGTGAAGATATCTTAAGCAACCGTGTTCTACACCTTTGGTGTAGTTGGTAATTTTAACATTTTCGTCCCAGAGGTTTTCAGTTAAGTAGAAGTTCTGCCAGCCTGTAAAGCCTGCTCTGTTTTTATTGAACGGGTCCATTGCAATTGTTGTTGTGTTTGCAAAGAAGCCGTTATACTCTACTCTGGGGATGTAGTTATTTCTGATAAGTGTATCATTTAAAAGTGTCCAGCTTTTACCGCCGTCTATTGACTTGTAAGCATATTCGCCATAAGAACCAACAGGTCCGTGATGCCATGTTGTAACCATAAGGTTGGAATCTGACGGATATATCATAGAAGTCTGGAAGCGTTTACCTGCAACCGGAGAAACAATTGACCAGGTTCCGTTTTTATTCATTTTGAAAAGGTCTTTGTTTGTACCGATAAGGATTGTTCCGTCATCAGACATATTGATTGTCCAGATTACTTCAGTTTCAGGAATGTTACATCCGTCAACTCTGCTCCAGTTTGCACCGTAGTCTTCAGAAACCCAGAGACCTGCACCTGTTGTTCCAAGGTAAATTCTCTTTGAACCCTTGGCATCACCTGAGTTAATATCATACAATATACCTCTTGGGCAAACGCCATTCTTTGTTGTTTCAAAAGGAACAGGAATTTCTTCCCAGGTTTTAAAGCCGTCTGTACTTCTTACAAGTCTGCCGTCCATTGTTGAACACATTACAACGTTTGAGTTGTTAGGGTCAACAGCGATACATTCTTTAGCGTTTCTGTAATCACCGTTTGCGCAGAAATAAGCTGTAAAGCCTGTATCTTCCCATGTATTACCTCTGTCGTAGGATTTCATTACGTGACCGAGATAATTTTCAGTTTTATTTGCATACATACCAAATGCTATGTATAAAATATCAGGATTATTGGGGTCAAGAGCCATACCGTCGATACCGAGGGTATAGTCCTGTGCCTGTTTAACAGAAAAGTTGTCTGTTATCGGAATCCATGTGTAGTTGTTATTATCCCATCTGTATGCGCCACCCATATCTGTACCCATATACATAAGTCCTGCTTCCTTCGGATGGAACAAAAGATGCGTTGAGCAGCCTGTACCGCCTTCCATAACCTGTCCCCATTCATAGCCTGTTTCAGGCTCTGCTGTAGGTTCAACGTCGTTATAGTTAGGATAAAGAGCGCCCGGAGCTTCGTAAGGCTGATCGAAAATAATATCAAGAGTATCGATTACGAAATTATAGCCTGAGCTCTTTTCGTTTTTGCCGTCGGGTCTGAATTCAAACCATCTTGTTTCACCAAGGTCACAAACTGCTGTGCCGAATTCAATTTCAACGATTTCTTCTGTTGGTGAATACATATCAATTTTTTCACCTACACGAAGGTTTGTGTCTGAGAACCAGAGCTGGATAATACCGCAGTCGGGACCTTTTCTTACCTTTGCCTTGATTTTGTACCAGCCTCTCTGCCAGATTGGTGCATAAAGACGGATGTAGTCATTAAACACCCATTCTTCACCTTTTGTAGCAATAAGCTGATAAGCCTTTCCGCCGCTAAAAGCAGAATCTTCAATAATTGTAACCTCACCCTGTTTTGCTGCAAGTGTAAGGTTTTCTGCTTCATAATAGTCTGCCGCTTTGAGATTTAAAGCTGATACTGAAAATCCCATTGACATAACCATTATTAAAGCAAGAGTCAAAGAAATAATCTTTTTCATATGATTTCCTCCTTTTTTGATAATTTTAGAATAACATATATGAAAAAACAAATCAATACTGAATTTGTTTATTTCCTAAAAAACAGCAATAACACCTAAAAGTGGTGATGTTTTTACTGTTAAAAAAAGATTTTCTCCCCTTAAAATTTATTATAATATAAAAACGCCCTGTTTTCCTTTGAAATTTTTATCATTTTACCAAAAAACACGAAAATATTGTTGCTTTTTTCACTTCTCTTTGTTAAAATATTTCATAAGGCGGTGATATTATGAGTTCCAACGGTGAAAACTTTTGTCTTTTTGAACGGATTGAATATAAAAAAGAACGCCAGATGAACGATTACCATATTCACGATATCTATGAGCTCTATTACCTTGTCAAAGGAAAGGTAAGCTATTTTGTGGGTAATGAGATTTTTAACCTGAAAGCAGGAGATATGCTTATTACTCCCCCGAACACCTATCACAAAACCAACTATGATGACAATCTTGCCATTGAGCGTATACTTTTCGCATTCCCAAAAGAATATATAAATCCTGAGTATTTAATCTACATAAACGAGCTTGAACAGGTAAAGCACATTCAGTTCCCCAAAGACCAGCTTTACAAAATTCAGGAAATTATTAAAAGATTTGAGCATGAACACAACCGCCGGGCTGACGGATATGAAAATATGAAGAAAGCAATGCTTTCTGAGTTGCTTATTATGATTTCAAGGCTCAGAATGCGGGAAAGCAAAACAAAATTTTCACATTCTTATAAAACAATTCAGGAAGCGGTGCAATATATAAGCACCAATTACAGCCAGGACTTAACCCTTTCCTGCCTTGCAAAAAGGTTTGCAATGAGCCCTACCCATTTTTCGAGTCAGTTTAAAAAAATTACCGGGGTTGGTATGAACGACTATCTGAACATAACACGAATTGTAGCAAGTGAGAAGCTTCTTGAAACCACTGATTTGCCAATTACCAAAATTGCAATGGAATGCGGCTTTAACGACAGCAACTACTTTGCCGCAGTATTTAAAAAAATCAAAGGAATTACACCGAAAAAATTTTCGCTTTTGCATAAAAAAACGGTTCTCTGAAAGAACCGTTTTTTATTGTTTTTTCTTATTTAACGATTTTGCCGTCGAGGATAACATTTACTACATTTGTCAGTGAAACCAGAATATCTCCGTCAGTAATTACAAGGTCGGCATCTTTGCCAACTTCAATTGAGCCTACTCTGTCTTCAATTCCAAGCTGCTTTGCCGGATTTATTGTTATCGCCTTTAAAGCTTCAAAGGCATCCATTCCGTGTTTCACCGCAAGACCTGCACAAACGGGCAGATGTTCAAGCTGGGTAACGGGAGCGTCGGTTGTAATGCTTACTGTTACTCCTGCCTTTGAAAGAATCCCCGGGGTTTCAAAGGTTTTGTTTGCAAGCTCCGGCTTGCTTGAGTTACACATTGAAGGACCTATTGCAACGGGAACGTTTGCTCTTTTCAGTTCTTCAACAATTAAGTGTCCTTCGGTGCAATGGTCAATTGTAAGCTTAACGTCAAATTCCTTTGCAATTCTTATAGCTGTGCAGATGTCATCTGCTCTGTGAGCATGAGCCTTAAGAGGAATTTCCTTTTTCATTACGGGAATCATTCCCTCAAGCTTCATATCAAATTTAGGCATTTTTGAAGCATCGCCCTTTGCTGCCTCTTTTTTTTCAAGATAATCTCTTGCATTGAAAAGAAGCTCTCTGAGCTTTGCGGCAGTTGTCATTCTTGAAGCATCAGACTTTGAGCCATAAATAGTCTTTGGATTTTCACCAAAGGCGCATTTCATTGCAACCTTTTCTTTTATAATCATATCGTCAACGCAGGTGCCCTGAGTTTTTACTGACATGAAAGTACCGCCTACAATGTTGGCACTTCCCGGCCCTACACCGATTGTGGTAATACCTGCTTCAAGGGCTCTTTTTAACAAAGGATTAAAAGGATTGAAACCGTCGATTGCTCTTAAGTGAGGTGTTAAGATATCATTCTTTTCGTTTATGTCTCCGTTGCCTTTATAGGTTGCAAACTGATTGAGACCAACATGACAATGAGCCTCAACAAGACCGGGATAAACATCTCTGCCCTCTGCATCAAGCACTTCGCCCTCGGCTTTAATGTCCTTTTCAATTGCTTTAATTTTGCCGTCTTCAATTAAAATGTCGGCAATAAAAGGTTCCTTTTCAACCGCATTATGTATTTTTGCATTTTTAATAATTATTTTACCATCTCCCTTTTTTATTCTTTTATAAATTTACCCATTAACAAGCATGCTTTTTCTTCGAAAATTCCCGTTTTTGCACATTCCTTTTCGCAGTATTTATCTACTCCCGCCTCTTCCCTTCTGCTGTCATAAATAATGAAAGGAACAGGATCCATAACGTGGGTTTTAACCTTTAAAGGGGTTGGATGGTCGGGCATTACAAGAACTTTGTAATCCTCACCGGTTTTTTCCATATAGGAAAGAATAGGTCCTACGATTTTTTCGTCAATAAGCTCAATTGAAAGAACCTTGTTTTCAAGCTCGCCTCTGTGACCGCACTCGTCGGGAGCTTCAAGGTGAACATAAATAAAATCGTTATTTTCAAGAAGCTTTATTGCAGCCTCTGCCTTGCCTTCGAAATTTGTATCAACATTGCCCGTTGCACCTTCAACGTCGACAGATTCAAGGCCTGCAGAAATTGCAATACCTTTTATAAGGTCAACTGCGGAAACAACGCCGCCTTTAACAGAGTAAAGGCTTTCAAAGGAGGGCAATACAGCCTTGCTTCCCTCTCCCCATATCCAGATGCTGTTTGCAGGGTTAAGTCCCTTTTTCTTTCTTTCAACATTCACGGGGTGGTTCTTTAAAATTTCGTTGCTCTTCTTCATAAATTCAAGAAGCTTTTCCGAGTTTTCTCCGCTCGGGAGATACTCTGTTACTTTTCTCCCTGAGATATCGTGAGGCGGAGTAAGGGTCATTGTAAGCTTTCCGTTTTTCTGAACAAGAATGTGTCTGTAAGAAAAGCCGGTATAAAAGCTGTAAACATCGTCTTTAAGCTCTTTATTAAGGGTTTTTATAAGCTCGTCTGCCTCTTTGGTTGAAATTTCTCCCGCAGAGTAGTCTACCATTGTTTTTTCTTCGTAATTTTCCTCTTCGGAAAGGGTTACAAAGTTTGTTCTGAAGGTTATATCGGTATCTTCAAGCTTAACGCCAACGGAAACTGCCTCTAAAGGAGAACGTCCCGTGTAATACTTAGTAGGGTCATAGCCCATAACGGAAAGGTTTGCCGTATCAGAGCCGGGCTTCATTCCGTCGGGCACAGTTTTTGCCATACCGCATATGCTCTTTTTTGCAAGGGCATCGATATTAGGCTTTTTTGCCACATCAAGAGGAGTTTTTCCGCCTAAGGCTTCAACGTCCCAGTCAGCCATTCCGTCGCCAAGAATTGTTATGTACTTCATAAAAAATCTATCCTTTCTGCATTATTAAATGCAATATAAAAATCATTACGCAGGTAAGGTCGTGGAAAATTTGTTTCAGATTGTGCATTTGTATGCCCGAAGTAGGGGCGGACGCCTCTGTCCGCCCGTGTTTGTTAACGAAATAATTTTGAACCAACACGAACCATTGTTGAACCGCATTTTACCGCCGTTTCATAGTCGGCACTCATTCCCATTGAAAGAACATCTCCTTCAATGAGATTTTTGCTTTTTAAATTTTCAAATATATCTTTAAGTAAGGTGAAATAAGGCGTTGCATCGTCGGTTATGGGAGCCATTCCCATTATTCCTTTTATTTTTATGTTTTTAAACTCTTTAAGCCCGTTTACAAAGGCTTCGGCATTATCAGGTTCAACGCCGAACCTGCCTTCAATGCCCGTTGAGTTTATCTGAACGAGGCAGTATGTCACAACCCCCTCTTTTTCAGAACGTTTGTTTATTTCCTTTGCAAGCTCAATTGAATCGAGCGAGTGAACAAGATGGGTTTTTCCTATGATATATTTAACCTTATTTGTCTGCAGATGCCCTATAAGATGCCACCTTATATCCTTTGGAAGGTTTTCCATTTTTTTAACCATATCCTGAACCTTGTTTTCGCCAAAGTCACGAAGGCCTGCGTTATACGCCTGCATAATTTCCTCTTCGGTATGATATTTGCTCACGGCAATCAAAGTTACGTTTTCGTTGAGATTTTTTTTAATTTCGGAAATATTTTTTTCAATGCTCAAGTTCAAAACCTCCCCTGTATTTGTTAATTATACCATTATGTAGTTCAAAAATCAACTCATTTCTTTATAAAGATACCATATGTTGTAACAGGCGAAAAGACTTGATTTTTTTGCAGATTTAGTGTAGAATATAAGTTACTGTCTACGGAAAATGAAAATATAAGAAAGGATGAAAATAATGTTGGATTTTTTCAAAAGAATGTTCGGATTCGGAACTGATATCGGCATTGATCTGGGAACTGCAACGGTTCTTGTTTACGTTAAGGATAAGGGCATTGTTATAAGAGAACCTTCTGTTGTTGCTATTGACAAAACAACAGGTCAGGTTATTAAAGTTGGCGTTGAAGCTCAGGAAATGCTCGGCAGAACCCCGGGCAACATCGTTGCAATACGTCCTCTTCGTGAAGGCGTTATTTCTGACTATGAAACAACAGAAAAAATGCTTAAATATTTCCTGTCAAAGGTTAATGCTTCAAAGCTTTTCAAGCCCCGTGTTATCGTTTGCGTTCCAAGCGGCGTAACGGAGGTTGAACAGAGAGCAGTTATCGATGCTACAATTCACGCAGGCGCAAGAACTGTTCATATTATCGAAGAGCCTATCGCTGCTGCAATCGGCGCAGGTATTGAAATTGAAAAGCCTTACGGCTCAATGGTCGTTGATATCGGCGGCGGCACAACCGACATTGCTGTTATTTCCCTCGGCGGAATAGTTGCAAGCGAATCAATTAAGGTTGGCGGCGACAAGTTTGACGAAGCAATTGTTAAATATGTTAAAAAGAAATATAATGTTGCAATTGGCGAAAGAACCGCAGAAGAAATTAAAATTCAGGTTGGAAGCGTTTACTACAGAGATCAGGTTGTAAGCTGTTCCGTTAAAGGACGAAGCCTTATTTCAGGCCTTCCCCAGACTATTACAATTTCATCTGAGGAAACCTTTGAAGCCCTTGAAGAGCCCGTTTCACAGATTTGCGAAACAATTCACGGCGTTATGGAGCAAACCCCTCCGGAGCTTATCGGCGATATTTCCACAAGAGGTATTATCTTAACCGGTGGCGGAGCTCTTATTTACGGACTGGACAAGCTCCTTCAGAGAGAAACAGGAATTAAGGTTGAAGTTGCAAACGACGCTGTTTCCTGCGTTGCTCTGGGCACGGGTACTGCCCTTGCTCATATTGAAGACCTTGGCTCTCTTGCCAAAACAAGATATCAGAGAGGTTAATTTCGTCAAAGAAAATTAACTCTTGACAAAAAATGTAATTTCAGCTATAATTATATGGTTGAATTTATATTCAATATCCTTACCTGTATATAAGGTACAGGTCAAAAGTCCAAAGGGAGGTGTAAAGAAATGGTTAAAATTAACAAGTATGAAACAATATTTATTATTGATTCAACAAAGACTGAAGAACAGATTGCAGCCTTAACTGAAAAATTCAAATCATTGATTTCCGCTTCAGGTGAAATCGTAAAGGTTGACGAATGGGGCAAAAGAAGACTTGCTTACCCAATCAACGATTTAACTGAAGGTTACTATGTTTTGGTTGAATTCACAGCTGCTCCTGAATTCCCGGCTGAACTTAACAGACAGTTCAAGATTACAGACGGAATTCTCAGATACATTGTTATCAACAAGGAAGAGAAATAAGAAAGGTAAGGTGTTATTATGCTTAATAAAGTAGTTTTAATGGGCAGATTAACAAGAGATCCCGAATTGAGATACACTCCTTCAAACGTTGCGGTTGCAACCTTTTCTCTTGCCGTTGACAGAAACTATGCAAGAGCAGGTGAACAGCGTCAGACTGATTTTATCAATATTGTCGCTTGGAGAACCACAGCAGAGTTTGTTGCCAAGTATTTCACAAAAGGACAGCTTGTGGCACTTTGCGGAAAATTACAGACCAGAACATGGGATGATGCAGAGGGTAAAAAACGTTATGTGACAGAAGTTGTTGCAGACGAAGTATTCTTTGCAGAAGGAAAAAGGGACGGTTCAGCTCCTGCAGCTCAGAGCTATACAACAGCTCCGCAGGCTCAGCAGACGGCCCCACAGGCAGAATCTAACGACGATTTCGCTATTATGCCTGATGACGATGATTTACCATTTTAAACAGGAGGTGTAGTAAATGTCAGAAGTTAAAGAATATAAAGATAAGATCAGAATGAGAAAACCTAAGAAAAAGGTTTGTCAGTTCTGTCAGGATAAAGTTCAGCTTATTGACTATAAAGATACAATGAAACTTAAGAGATTTGTTTCTGAAAGATCTAAAATTCTTCCAAGAAGAATTACAGGTACTTGTGCAAAGCACCAGAGACAGCTCACAGAAGCTATTAAGAGAGCAAGACATATCGCGCTTCTCCCTTACAGCAACGATTGATTTTTAAAAAGCATCCGAAACGGATGCTTTTTTTAGTTAATAGATAAGAGATAATAGTTAATAGAAATTGAACAAAGCCGAAACGGCTTTGTTTTTATTGCAATTTACGTATTTTTGTAGTATCATTATATACATAAAGTGAGGTACATAAAATGAAAAAAACTATTTCAATGGTTTACAGGCTGGCGTACATATTTTTCTTTTTGCTTGCCCTGTTCACAAAAATGAATTTCGATATTTCAAAGGTTGACATTGTTCTTTATTCCTTTGCTCTTATTACCGACACTGTTTCGGCTATTGCAATGCTTTTTTATGTTATAATGAGCATTAAGGGCAAGCCCGACGGCTTTATTACAAAAATAAAGCTTATTGCCGCCTTTTTATCTTTGGTGCTTTTAATTATGAACTACAACAGCATTTTAGGCAATGTTAACGTTGAGTGGATTTTAAACTGTCTGCTTCCTCTTATGCTTTTGCTTGACTATATTTTGTTCGATGCCAAAGCAAAGCTTATAAAGCAAACCTCAACTCTTTTCAAGGCTCTTTTCATTGCCCTTGGTGCTTTTGCCTTTTACAAAAAATTCGGACTTGATATTTCAGCTTTTATAAAGGGGCTTACAAGCTTTTCAAATCTTGTAACCTTTGCCGCAATTCTTTATATGCTTTTATCTTTTATTTATCTTATTTTCAGCGGCTCCTACAAAGCAAACTTCAAAAATGCGGAATTTGAAGCAATTCTTATTACCGCTCTGGTTACAAACTTTGTTCTTTTTAAGTTTTCGGGCTACAATATCGTGAAAACCGATTTTCCAAACGTTATTATTCATTATATTCTGCCCCTTATGCTGATTGTAAACTTTATTTTCTTTACTCCAAAATCGGCAATCCCCGGCTGGAAGCCGATTATATGGACGTTGATTGTAATTGCAATTTTTATAATAGAGTTTGTTTTCAATACAAATATCGGCTATTTTAAAAACATAACAAACCTGCTTATTTATAACCTTGCAACTCCCCTTCTTTCAGCCTACGGAGTGTATTTTATAAATCTAGTTAAAAGATAATAGTTAATAGAAAATGTACAAAGCCGACCGTAAAGGTCGGCTTTGTTTTTATTTATAATCCAAGCAACTGCTTTTTCTTTGCAGATTATTTGCTTTTATTTTACACCACTTCTGGTGTATTGTCAATACATCTGATTGAGTGTATGATAAACTTTTTTTGAGGTGGTTGGATGAAAACCTGGGTTGAAAGATTAAGGGAATTAAGAGAAGATAATGACTTAAAGCAAAAGGATGTTGCAGACGTTTTAAATACTACTCAGCAGGTTTATTCAAGATACGAAAAAGGAACAAACGAAATTCCCGTTCACCACGTTATAACCCTTTCAAGATTTTACAAAGTGAGCTGCGACTACATTTTAGGAGAAACCGATAATCCGCAAAAATAACTCAAAAAGAACTCATACAAAAGTATGAGTTCTTTCTTATTTTGTTAACAATTATGGAAAATACTAAAAATGTTCGCAGGCAAGGCGCGGTGAGGAAGACAGTACTTGGTGTACGGCAACGAGCCGCAACACGGCAAGCAAGCCCCTTAAACGGGCTTGCGGTGCGGGCATTTTTAATATTTTCTAATGGGCAGCGATGCGTCATCTGTGCCCTTCTCTATTCTAACAATCTTTATGTAATAACTGTAATCATCGCTGACCTTTATCAGCACTCTGTCGCCCTCTTTATGCTTTAAAAGGGCTCTGCCCATGGGTGATTCAAGGCTTATTAAATTCTTTAAAACGTCTTGCCTTGTGTTGGTTACAATTGTGTAGGTTTCTTCCTCGTTGTCCTCTTCTATAAAAACGGTAACCTTATCGAAAATGCCCACCTCGTCTTCTTTCGATTCGGCATCGATTATTATGGCGGTATTTATCATTCTTTTTAAATGTCTTATTCTGCTTTCGTTAAGGTTCTTTTCCCTTTTTGCAATTTTATATTCATCGTTTTCACTTAAATCACCAAAGGCTCTTGCAACCTTAACCTCTTCAAGAAGCTTCGGGCGGAGGGTAACCTCTCTGTAGTCAATTTCCTCCTGCATTTTCTTTATATCAACCTTTGTAAGTTTATTGTGCATATCAGTTTACCTCGCTTTTACCCATTATACCAAAAACAAAGTGAAAAAACAACGGGAAATTTCCCGTTGTTTTTAATTTTACTGAAGTATTGAATTTTTCGTTATTGGTGTTATTGTTCCAAAGTCGGAAATTACGAAAAACTTAATGAAATACTTTGAAGTATCGAAATAAGTTGAGTCGATTTCCGCGCTGTAGAAGGTTTCCTTGTTTTCGCTTAATTCAACATCTTCATAAGGAAGCATTTTCACAAGCTTTAAAGGATTTTGTCTGTCGTAAACTCCAAGGATAGGCTTTACAGTTCCCTCGCCTTTCGGAAGGGTTACGGTTACATTTATATATCCGGCATAAAGCCCCGTTACCGCATCTGAGCTTGCGTAGGTTATTTCAGATGTTACAGCCTTATCCCAGGACTGATTTACAATTCCAAAACCTGTATCATTTCCCGATGCTGTTGTTTCAGTTTTATAAACCACCTTGAAGAGAGCTTCTTTTTTTCCTTTTTTAATAAGGCTGTTTACCCAGTCGGTTATTTCAAGCTCTATATTTCCGTAAAAGGCATCGTTAAGCTTCTGAGTTGCCACAAGAGTTCCCTCTGAAACAGAAAATTCCTTCACTGTTTTTTCTTCGGTGAACTCTGCAAACATTTCATTAAAGCTCTGTTCATAGCCGTAAATATTCAGAGTTCCGCTTCCGCTTATTCCCTCTGCCATCATTTTAAGCTTTGCGGAAACAACCTGATTTCCGCCGCCGATATCAATGCTGTAGTAAGCAGCGCTCTTTTCGTCGCTTGTATTTTCATTAAGGTAATAAACAAGATATTCCGGAGAAATATAGTTACGCAACCAATTATTTCCCTTTACAAACATTTCGTTTGTCGCAGGCTTAACATAGGTATATTCCTCGTTATTTTCCGTAAAGTTCGGAACATTATTTACTCTTTTAAACTTTGCTGTAAGCTCGATATCCTTATAAGAGAAGGTTACCTCATCGCCTGCATTATAGATTTTTTTAACAAACTCCTGTTCACCGTTGCCAACATTTTCTTCGGCATAATATTCCCAGCCTGCAAATTCGTAATTTTCATCAATTATTACCGGTGCAACAGCGGTATACTTTTCGCCATATTTGCCTGAAACGCTTTCAACGCCTTCTGCTATATCGCCATTTACGTTAAAGCTTATGCTGTTTACATTTGAATAATTGTCATATTCATAAACAAGGGTTCCGCCGCTGCAGTTACCAAGAAACACCTCGTTTGAAACCGGAGAGAACTGAACTGTGTAAATTGTCATTGGTCCTCTTGCGCCGGGAACGGGATACCAGGTTTCGCCGCCGTCTCTTGTTTCAACAATACCGTGGCAGGATACGCCCGCATTTGTGCATTTAACGCCTGCAATAAGGTGATTTTTGTCTTTTGGATTCTGGGCAATTTCGTTAACCATTGCCTTCATTTCGTTGCTTTCGGTTCCCACAATTCCGCTTGTTTCTCTTTTGGTAACACGGGTCAGAGTTCCGTCTTCATTTATTGTGAACTTTGAAATCCAGCCTGCACTGTGACCTACCCAGAACACGTTTTTATCAAACAAATCAGGGCAGATTGTTGATGCACCTGAGGAAACGTTAACCTCTGTCCAGTTTAGCCCCGCATCTGTTGTATAAGAAAAATATTTTGAATTGGAGCTGTCAATTGAAAATCTTACTTTATCATCAACTGTTGAAATTGCATTGTAGCGTCTTTCGTTTTTGAGCCAGTTTACGCCATTGTCGTAGCTTGTATAATGAGGTGAATAAATTATGTTTTTATTATTCATATCATAAACAAGAAAAGTCCAGGGAACCTCTGTATCTGCTCCCTCTATGGTTGACCAGGTTGTTCCGCCGTCAAAAGAAACCTTCATTGTCTGGGTGTACCAGTCCCCGGAGTTTGCAAAAATATGATTTGAATCGTTAGGGTCAATAAGAACCGATTTACAGGTTCCCGTTACTCCTGCCATATGCGCAGTCGGAAGTGTTTCTCCGTCATAAGGAATGTCTGTAACGCCAAGACCTTTATCGGTGTATGCCATCCAGAGTCTGTTGTCTTTATCAAAATAGAACTGATTCACATAGTTTCCTGAAAAACCGCTGCAGCTGATTTCATAGGAAACACCGCCGTTGGTTGATTTATAAACAATATCGCCAAAGGAGAAGAACATTAAATCTGGGTCTGATGCACACATTGCAAAGCCTTCGCAGGCATAGCCTCTATAGTGAGTTGTGTATCTGTCATTTTCAGTAAGAGTAGGCTTCTTCCAGGTTGTTCCCATATCGGTACTGTAAGCATAGGGAATTGTCATATTGTTGAAAATCATATGAATATTTGTTTTTCCGTTTTTGGGATAACTGAACTTTACCGAGGTAGGATAATATTTTCCGTTGTTGTATTTATAAAAGCTCATTGTCTCCCAGGTTTTACCTGCATCGAAGGATTTATAAACAAGGCTTCCGGCTGAAACTGAAATCCAGTGATTTGGATTAAGAGGATTTACCGCAAGGCTGTAGCCTGTGCCTGTTCCAAGAGCTTCAATTTTTGACCAGTTTGCTCCGCCGTCTCTTGAAATATTAAAGCCGCCGAAGGTTGCTGTTACAATAGTATTTCCGTCGGGAGAAACATAAAGATTTCCAACGTATTTATCTGCAAGAGCAGTATAACTGCTGTTGGTATAATCAGCCGTAAAGAAGGGCGCTTCTGCATTGTCTGTATAAACAAGCTTTGCAAGGCAGTTAAAAGTGTCGCCATCGTCGGTTGACTTAAACACGCCCTCTGATGTAAGAGCGTAAACATTGTTATTGTCGTCAAAGCAGATAAGAGTATCTGTGCTTGTAGCAGAAATTGTATTGCTTGAAATCACCTGCTTCCAGGTAAGTCCCGCATCGTTTGAACGCCAGATACCGTCCTGGCCTGTACGAACAGCCTTGTTTACAGAGCTGCTGTCAGTTCCCGTTGTACTTGTCTGTGCCATATAAACGGCTCTTTCGTATTTTGGGTGCCACTGAATATCGGTAACAGCCCAGGTGTTTGAGCCTTCACGGAGCTGATACCAGTTTTCACCGCCGTCGGTACTTCTCCATGCACCGGAGGTATCAACACCGAACATTACATAGTCGGGATTAACAGGGGATATACCAAAACAGGTAATAACCTGTCCGCCCTCGCCGCCGCGTACTCCGTTTTTGGCATCTGCCGCAGTCTGCATATGGTAAAGCTTGAACCAGGGAGTATATCTCGTAGTTGTCATATTTTCCGCATAAGGAAGATATTCCGCATCGCTTCCTTCGGGAATTGATCTGTAGTCTGTGTAAGCAAAAGATGAAACCGCTGAAAAAAGCATTACCACAGACAAAATCAGGCTTAAAATCTTTTTCATAATTCATTCTCCTTTTCCGATTTTCATCCCGATTTTGATTATAACACAACTACCCTATCAGTGCAAGTTTTACCGAGTTTGTTCCCAAATGTATGTTCAGGGCTGTTCCTTCCTTTTTGAAGCTTACAGTTTTTGTTTCAGGCTTAAGCTCTGCCGCCTGCTTTATAAGCTCTCTTTCTCCCTGGTCGGGATACGTTGGTGAGCCAAGCTCAAGATATTTTGTATAGGAATTTGCCTTATTCCTGTCAATTTTATAAAATGTTATCTGTTTTTCGCCGGAAACTCCCTTTATTTCAACAGATATTTCCTCTTCATTCTCTTTTCCTATTTCTTCAACGCTGTTATAGAAAAGAATTGCAAGCTTTTCCTTAGTTGCTATAACGCCGAGATTTTCATCTTCAAAATCTGTCGGAAGCTGATTTTCAAAAAGCTTTGCGCCAAGAGCATAGGCATTGTAAATTGGTTTTTTAAAGCCGTTAAGGGTAAAGAAATTACAATAACCTTCAAAGTCTTTTTTAAGCCAGTGCTGCCCCGAAAGACAGATAAGCATTTTTGAAAGAGGAATTTTCTTTTCTCTTCTCATTTTGCTCATTTTGTCAATCATTTTAAAATAAAAGGCGCTGAAATACTCGTTGTTTCTTATATAAATTTTCGGACAGAAGTCCATATTTTTAAAGCCGGAGGCAGAAACGCTCCATTCGTCGATTACAATTTCCTTTGCCGGATTTCCGACAGTTTCTGAAATTTCATAAATTAACTCTGTTCGCTTTAAAATATTATCAACGTGGGGCGATTCGCCATCATTTATGGCAGAAGCTCCCGTTGCATAGGTATGAATGGAAACAAAGTCCATTTTATCTCCCACCGCCGAAAGCACCTTTGTTATAAATTCAAGATTTGACGAAGCCGAGGGTCCGCCTGCCTTTATTTCGGGGCAGGCTCTTTTCACACCGCTGTAAAAAGCATTGTAAAGCCTTATGTAACCGTCAACCTTGCTCTGGTCAAAGGCTTCTCCCCTGTTATTGTTCAGCCAGTACCAGTGGTCGGGCTCATTCCAGCAATGAATATACCACTCTTTTGCCCTTTCGCCGTATCTTTCAAGAAGATGCTTTGTAAATTTATAACAAACTTCTTCCCAAAGGGCATAGTCCTTTGGCTCGGAAAAATTAAAGGTTTTGTTTTTGTATCTGGGCATATTGGCTATCAGTTCTTTGTCCTTTGCAATACAAAGGGGCATAAAATTGTAGCAGATAAGCAGCTTAAAGCCCTTTTCAACCATATAGTCAAAGCGCTTGTCGGTAAGAGTAAAATCATAAACAAGCTCTCCGTTTTTTTCTGAGACAACATCTTCAAACATTGAATAAAGCCTTACAAGCTTTGCAACCTTATCCTTTGCCACATTTTCAAGAATTTCCCTTCCCCATATATCCTCAACCGCATCGGTTGGGTGAAAATGAATATTATTCCAGAAGTTTTCGTTTTTAAAAGTTTCTTTTTCAGTATCAATAATTATTTTTTTCATAGCACACCTCTCTTTTTTTATTATATCAGTCAAAGCGGGCTTTTGAAATAAATCATTCGACTTTTTATTTACACTTTTCGAAACCTGTGCTAAAATAAAGCTATGAGAGAACTTAAACTTATAATAAGCGAAAAAAACGCGCAATACACCGTTGGTCAGCTTATAAAAAACCATTTTAAAATATCCGCAAGGCTTCTTACAAAGCTTAAGCAAAACGACCTTATTAAACTTAACGGAGAACACGTTACCGTAAGAGGAAAGGTTAAGGTTGGCGACGAGCTTAAGCTTATTATGCCCGAAAGCTCCTCGCTGAACGTTATTCCCGTAAACCTTCCTCTTGACATTGTTTACGAGGACGAGGACCTTCTTATTGTAAACAAGCCGAAAAATATGCCCGTTCATCCGAGTATGAATAATTATGACAATACTCTCGGCAACGCCGTAAGGTATTATTTTAAAGACATTCCCTTTGTTTACCGTCCCGTAAACCGCCTTGACAGAGACACTACGGGGCTTGTTATTGTGGCAAAAACCCCTCAGGCAAGTCATTCTCTTTCAATGCAGATGCAAAATAACAAATTCAAAAAAACATATCTTGCCATAACAGAGGGCATTCCCTCGCCATTGCAGGGGATTATTAACGCACCAATTACCAGAGAGCAGGAAAGCATTATAAAAAGATGCGTAAGAGAAGACGGGCAACGGGCGGTTACCGAGTATAAAATAATTCGAAAGGGCAATAATAAATCTGTAGCGGAAATTCTGCTTCATACGGGAAGAACCCATCAGATAAGGGTTCATTTTGCCCACATAGGCTTCCCGCTTTATGCAGATTCCCTTTACGGCAGGGAAATTGAGGGCGAAACCTTTAACCTTCATTGCTTCAGGCTTGAATTTTTTCACCCCATAACGGGAAAAGAAATGAAAATTGAATGTCCTCCGCCGGAAATTTTTACAAATTTTTAAATTAGGTATTGTCAAATTGAATATTTTGTGATATAATAGCAACGTTAACGACTGAACAGAAAAAATCGGTCGTAGATGCGGCCCGGTAGTTCAGTTGGTTAGAACGCCTGCCTGTCACGCAGGAGGTCGAGAGTTCGAGTCTCTTCCGGGTCGCCATTTTTTTGCTGTTGTAGCTCAGATGGTAGAGCACCACATTGGTAGTGTGGAGGTCACGGGTTCGATTCCCGTCAACAGCTCCAATAAAAAAACACCCTTTCGGGTGTTTTTTTATTGGATTTAATTCGTGGGGAATCGAACCCTGAGAGGGCACTTGCCGTTAAGAAAACAATTGATAATTGTTTTTAGGCAAGTGGTACGAATCGGGTACCGAAACCGTAGATTTTGGTCGATGAGTACGGGAAGCTTTCAACGAAAGATTCCTTCCCGTCAACACGTCGCAACAAACTCCGTTTCATTCGAAAATACTTTCTGTATTTTCTCATATTCTCCGTTGTTGCTCCTCTTCCGACAAAAGCCCTCTTCGTTTAGCCTTTTGTCGGCTTTTAAAACCTTTCTGTTTTCATTTTTTTCGGAAACGTGTTCAGCAAATATTCAAACTCCGTTTCATTCGAAAATACTTTCTGTATTTTCTCATATTCTCCGTTGTTGCTCCTCTTCCGACAAAAGCCCTCTTCGTTTAGCCTTTTGTCGGCTTTTAAAACCTTTCGGGTGTTTCAGGCTGTAAGCTGTCTTATTCTTTACTTCAAAGAGAACCAAATTCCGCCTGTACCGTTATAATCCAATCCGTATGCGAGCTTAGGATTTGCATCGTCTTTTTTCACCAGGAAAACAGCATAACCTTCGGTATTTCCGCCGGTATAAAGTTTTCCGCCCAATTGAGGTTCAGGTTCAACAACCGAACAACTTTCCATTTCTTCGTTATTTGAGCTGTACGCCTCAAAATCATAGTAATTAACACTTACGGCAAAGTCGCCTTTTGTATTTACCACGGAATATGCTATTTTGGCAAGAACATATTCATAACCCTGAGGAGCTTCATCATTAAACCTATTAGCTTCTTTTATTTTTTTCCATGCTTCTTCTCCGCGCGTTGTTTCTACTACTCTTATAGCAACAGTATAATTATCCTCTGCAAACCATTCGCTTGTTTTAGTATAAGTCTGAACAGTATTTAAAGGAGCAGGATTCATTCTTGAGTACACATTTCCGGCTGAAGGCGCAGTTCCAACTTCTGCCTGTCTTAATTCTTCATTCCATGTTACAGGAACACCTAAAGCTTCACCCATTGCACGAAGAGGAAGATATGTTCTTCCTTCAACCTCAAGAGCAGGAGGGTCTGAAACAAATTCTTTTCCATTTACCAAAACTTTAAAATCAACCGGATTTGCCACATAAGAAACGGCAAATGCCCCCAATGCACCAAACAGCATTGCTCCAATCAAAAAACCGCAAATAAATTTTTTCATACTTTTTCTCCTTTATAGTATTTGCTTCGTTTTTATTTGATGACCTCCTCTTTATGTATTAAAAAAGCGTGTAGCCACTCAGAGTTACACGCCGAAAAACACATAACTCCGATAGCCGCCAAGCAAGTATACAAATCATAAATGCATACAAAAACGAAGCATGTATTTTTACCAAATGGTATAAAAATACGCACCTATGATTTAATATTCACTTGCTTGGCAATTTTTATTCTAACATAAAAGACAGACAAATGCAAATCCTTCATTTCCAAAACTGCAAAGTTTATTTCAATTTGTGCATTATTATTGACTTTGCAATATTTTTATGATACTTTTAAAAAAACGAATGAGGTATTTATTATGAAATATATTTCAGAAAAAGCTCCCGAAATAACCTTTAAGAATGAGCTTTTTGTAAACCACGAAGAAAAGACAAGAAGCGGACATTTGGGGCATGCAATGGTTGAGTGTAAAAACGGCGATATTTTAGCTTTTTATTCCAACTGTTCGGGTGAACATCCGGGCTATCCTCACGGCGGACACACGATGAAAGGCTGGGTTGAATACAAGCGCTCAAAAGACAGAGGCATTACCTGGGGCAAGCCTGAAATTCTTAAATATTCTTACGACTGTTTTGAAGAGGGCAGGCATTTTATCGGCTGTGAAAAAGCAGTTGTATGCGATGACGGAAGCATTGTTCTTTTCTGCCTTAAAAATATGGGCGACTCTTTTGAGCCCTATGACGTTCCTACTTATCTTATAAGCAGGGATAACGGCCACACCTGGTCTGAGGCTCAGAATTTTATGAATGAAAGAGGCAGAATTTACGATGCCGCATACAAAAACGGAAAAATTTACGTTCTTGAATTCTGTCACTCTACCGAAAAGGGATTTATTTGCGAAGAGGAAAACGTTTTCTACAAAATGTTCATAAGCAATGACAACGGCAAAAGTTTCAATCTTTTAAGTGAAATTCCCTTTAACACTCTGGGCCATGCTTACGGAAACTTTATTATAAGAGAAGATAACAGCATAGTTTTTTATGCATACAATCAAAAGGACGAATACAACTTAACCTGCCTTATAAGTAACGATATGGGCAAAAGCTGGGGCGAGCCCTTTAAATCAAGGGTTGACAAAATTGCAAGAAATCCGCAGGTTGGTTACTTAAACGGATATTACGTTCTCCACGCAAGAAGCGAAAAGGGCGTTAACTTTGTATTTTATTATTCAAAGGATGCGGTTAACTGGAGCGAGGGCACAATTGTTTCAGAGCTTTTAGAGGGAAAACCCCGAGGCGGCTGCTACTACTCAAACAACCTGAATATTAAAGGCAACGATGGTGTTGAGCGAATGCTGGTTCAGTATTCAGAGCAGTATATGCACGAGAGTGCCCGTGTTAACATAATGCACGCGTGGATTAGTATAGAATAATTTACAAAAGCCCGCACCGCAAAGTATAACTACTTTGCTTACTGTGTTGCAGCTCGTCGCCGTACCTTTGTACTGTCTTCCTCGCTGCGCCTTGTCTGCGGGCTTTTCCCGAAAATAAAAAGAAACTCCGTTTTGAGGAGTTTCTTAATCTTTCTTTCGGGGGTATGGCTTGGGATCGTCTGTAAGCCCTGCAAGATAATCCATACTGGTGTCAAGGGCAAGCGCCAGTTTTCTGCATTGTTCAAAAGTAAAATAACGTTTTCCGTTTTCAATTTTGGAATAGTCACTTTGGTCAATTCCCGTCATTATCTGTATTTTAATTTGTGTGTATCCTTTATTTTTACGAAGTTCTTTTATCCTGTTCATTTTATCACCTACAATTATTATGGCAAATTACCCTATTGAAATTATGGTTAATTTGACCTATAATGTTATTGAGGTGATATATATGGCGGAATTTTGTTTAGATTGTTGGAATAAATTAAACAACACTAATGATTCTGAAAAAATTTATAAAATTTCAAAAGACACAGAGCTGTGTGAAGGGTGTGGCGAATTAAAGAACATTATTATAATGCCAAAAAAGTCATACTATTTAAGAAAATACCGGGTGTTTTTATTCCCGTTTAAATGTATTTATCTGATATTGTATGTTTTATTCAGACTATTGATTTTACCTTACCTTATTTTTAAGCACAGAAAAGAACTGTTCAAAGAAAAAAACTGAACTTCAACCATTCGTCGTTTTCAAAAAAAGAAACTCCGTACGGAGTTTCTTCATAAACTATTCACTATTACTATTCACTAAAAAAAGCACTCCAAAGAGTGCCTTTTTTAATATTCTTTTGTTATTACTTTCTTTTCTTTAAGCGACTGCTGAACATCTATTATCCTCTGATTTTCCGAGCCTCTGAAAACAAGGCGGATGTTTTTCAGTTCTTCTACAAACCTTCCGTCTACCAGAATATCGGTCATAGAAAGGATTTCGTCGGTATATTCGCATCTTGCGCGGCTTTCCTTTAAAAGCTCTTCGTCGAAGAGGTAGCCTGTATAAATCCATACGGTTTTACCGGGGCATTCTTCTTTTACCCTTCTTAAGAAAGGCAGAAGCTCTTTCTGGTTTGAGGGTTCAAAGGGTTCACCACCGAGAACGGTAATTCCGTTGATATAATCGGGCTTTAAATATTCGATTATTTTATCCTCAACCTCTTTTGTGAAGGGTTCGCCAAAGTTGAAATCCCAGGTCTGGGCATTAAAGCAGCCCCTGCAATGATGAGTACAACCGGAAACGAAAAGAGAAACCCTTACGCCTATGCCGTTTGCAATGTCGCAATTTTTTATTTCGCCGTAATTCATTACAGATGGAGTACCCTTTCTTTAATTTCCTGGGTTCTTCCCTGATTCCAGTACTGAGTTCCGATATATCCGCAGGTTCTTCTTGCAACATTCATTTTTGACTGGTCGGTATTTCCGCAGCTTGGGCATTTCCATACCAGCTTTCCGTCTTCGTCCTCGGTTATTACTATTTCTCCGTCGTAGCCGCAAATCTGACAATAGTCTGATTTTGTGTTAAGCTCGGCATACATAATATTATCATAAATAAACTTCATAACGTCGAGAACAGCCTCGATATTATTCTGCATATTTGGAACTTCAACATAAGAAATCGCGCCTCCGGGAGAAAGCTCCTGGAACTGAGCCTCAAATGCGAGCTTTTTGAAAGCATCGATTTCTTCCGTAACGTGAACGTGGTAGCTGTTTGTAATATAATTCTTGTCAGTTACGCCCTCGATCATACCAAATCTCTTCTGAAGACATTTTGAGAATTTATAGGTTGTTGATTCCAGCGGTGTTCCGTAAATAGAAAAGTCGATATTTTCCTGTTCCTTCCATCTCTTTGTTGCCGCATTGAGATATTTCATAACCTCAAGAGCAAAAGGAGTTGCAGAAGGATCGGTATGAGATTTTCCTGTCATATATTTAACACATTCGTAAAGACCTGCATAGCCGAGAGAAATTGTTGAATAGCCGCCGTAAAGGAGCTTATCGATAGTTTCGCCCTTTCCAAGTCTTGCAAGAGCGCCGTACTGCCAGAGAATAGGAGCCGCATCGCTTAATGTTCCCTTAAGTCTGTTATGACGGCACATAAGAGCTCTGTAGCAAAGGTCAAGTCTTTCATCAAAGATTTTCCAGAACTTTTCAATATCTCCGCCGGAAGAAAGAGCAACGTCAACAAGGTTAATTGTTACAACGCCCTGGTTGAATCTGCCGTAATACTTAGGCTTGTTTGTTTCCGGGTCAACATAAGGAGTAAGGAAGGAACGGCAACCCATACAGGTATAGCAATGGCCTTCGCCGTTTTTATCAACCTTAAGCTTAAGCATAACCTTTTCTGAGATATAGTCGGGAACCATTCTCTTTGCGGTACATTTTGCCGCAAGCTCGGTAAGATAATAATATTTTGAATCGGTATGAATATTATCCTCTTCAAGAACGTAAATAAGCTTCGGGAATGCAGGAGTAATCCATACACCTGCTTCGTTTTTAACGCCGATAATTCTCTGCTGAAGCATTTCTTCTATAATCATAGCAAGGTCGTTTTTCGTAACCTCGTCTTTTGCTTCGTTAAGGTACATATAAACGGTAACAAAAGGAGCCTGACCGTTGGTTGTCATAAGAGTAACAACCTGGTACTGAATCATCTGACAGCCCTTCTGAATTTCCGCGCGAAGTCTTTTTTCAACAATTTCCTTAAGAAGCTCTTCGCTTACATCTGCCCCGATAAGCTTCATTTCAGCTTCAACGTCGCGTCTGATTTTCTTTCTGCTTACGTCAACAAAGGGAGCTAAGTGAGTAAGGGAAATGCTCTGTCCGCCGTACTGAGAGGATGCAACCTGAGCTATAATCTGAGTTGCAATGTTGCAGGCGGTTGAAAAGCTGTGAGGAGTTTCAATCATAGTTCCGGAGATAACTGTTCCGTTCTGAAGCATATCCTCTAAGTTAACAAGGTCGCAGTTATGCATATGCTGAGCGAAATAGTCGGCATCGTGAAAATGAATAAGACCTTCCTCGTGAGCACGAACGATGTCTTCCGGGAGAAGGATTCTCTTTGTTATGTCTTTACTTATTTCCCCTGCCATATAGTCACGCTGAACGCTGTTTACGGTAGGATTTTTATTTGAATTTTCCTGTTTTACTTCTTCATTATTACATTCGATAAGAGTTAAAATCTGTTCGTCGGTTGTATTTGTTTTACGAACGAGAGCTCTGTTATAACGGTATGTAATATATTTACGGGCAACGTTGAAGGCTCCTTTGCTCATAATCTGGTCTTCAACAAGGTCCTGAATTTCTTCAACACCTGCAGAACGGCCAAGCTCATTACAGGTTTTTTCAACCTTTGCCGCAATTTCTTTAATATCGTCATTTGAAAGTCTTTCGCTTTCAACAACGCTTTCGTTTGCCTTTGTAACTGCAATGATAATTTTGGTTATGTCAAATACTGTTTCGATTCCGCTTCTCTTAATAATCTTCATAACTATTCTCCTGTTTTCTTTTTTTATATTTCTCCTGAATCCTTTATTTAAGCCATCTGTAGCCCCTCTTGTGGGGTGCAGATACTATTATACACCATATATTGTGTGAAAGTCAACAACAAAATACTTTATTTTGTGAAATTTATTGTTTCAAAAGTGGCAAACCCGCTTGTATCAAGGCTTTCGGCGGAATAAAATTTTACATAAAAAAACAACTATTGACAAATTCATTTTAAAAGCGTATATTTGATGTAGGAATAATTTTCACTTTTATAAAAAAGTGAGACAGGAGGAAACTTTTATGAAACTGATTTATGGGATTAAAGACAAGCCCAAATTCGGACAGTTACTCATCTTTGCTCTGCAGCAGTTGCTTGCAATTATGGCAGCAACAATCGCTGTTCCTGCAATCGTAGGAAACGAAATGTCTGCGTCTGCAGCTCTTTTTGGTGCCGGCGTAGGAACAATTGTTTATCTTTTATTTACAAAATTCAACAGCCCTGTTTTCTTAGGCTCATCCTTTGCATTTATCGGCTCAATGCTTGCGGCATTTGCAGGCGGCGTTTCCATGAGCCTGGGCTATCTCGGCCTTATTTTAGGCGCACTTTTTGCAGGTCTTGTTTATGTAGTTATTGCAATTATTGTTAAAATTGCAGGTGTAAACTGGATTAACAGGCTTATGCCGCCTGTAGTAATCGGACCTACCGTTGCAATCATCGGACTTTCACTTGCAAGCGCAGCTGTTAACGACATTTTCTCATACGGCGCTAAAAATGCTGACGGTTCTGCTTTTCTTATGACACCTGCTATCTGGGTATCATTTATCTGCGCTATGGTTACACTTTTTGTTGTTATCTTCTGTTCCACATACGGCAAAAAAATGGCAAAACTCATTCCTTTTATTATAGGTATTGTTGCGGGCTATATTGTAGCTGCTGTCTTCACGGCAATCGGCATAAGCACAGGTAATGCGTCTCTTATGATTATTGATTTTGCTCCGTTTAAAGCTCTTGTTGCAGAGGGTGTTACATTGTCAACATTTATCTCCCTTCCGGAATTCACATTCCTTGAAGCATTAAAGGGAATTCCGGAATTCAACTGGACTTACGTTGCAACAATTGCAGTTGCATATGTTCCCGTTGCATTTGTTGTTTTTGCAGAACATATCGCAGACCACAAAAACTTATCTACAATTATTGAAAAAGAACTTCTTGAAGACCCGGGTCTTCACAGAACACTTTTAGGTGACGGTATCGGTTCTGTCGCAGGCGCAATTTTCGGCGGATGCCCCAACACCACATACGGAGAATCTGTTGGCTGTGTTGCTATAACAAAGAACGCTTCTGTATATACTATATTCACAGCAGCAGTTATGGCAATCCTTGTTTCATTCGTATCCCCCTTTGTGGCATTTCTTGATTCTATTCCGGGATGCGTTATGGGCGGCGTTTGTACGACTCTTTACGGATTCATTGCAGTATCAGGTCTTAAAATGCTCCAGAAGGTTGACCTTGAACAGAACAAAAACCTCTTTACTGCTTCTGTAATTCTTATCGCAGGTATCGGCGGACTCGCAATGTCTATCGGCAAGGTTACTCTTACCTCTATCGCCTGTGCCCTTATACTCGGCATAATTGTTAATATCACATTATCTAAATCTACAGATTCAGAATAACCGAAATCAAGGAGGACAACATGAAAAACGTTACAGTATTTGACCACCCTCTTATTCAGCACAAAACCACTATTTTAAGGCAGACTACCACAACCAATAAGGAATTCCGTGAGTCTGTTGAAGAAATAACAATGCTTATGTGCTACGAGGCTTTAAGAGATTTACCTCTTGAAGAAATTGAAATTCAAACACCTATTCAGAAAACAAAACAGAAAATTTTAAGCGGCAATAAAATTGCCATTGTACCTATTCTCCGTGCAGGCCTTGGCATGGTAAACGGAATGCTTAACCTGGTTCCCACCGCAAAGGTCGGACACATCGGAATGTATAGAGACGAGGTTACAATGCAGCCTCAGGAATATTACTGCAAGCTCCCTACAGATATTGATAAAAGACTTATCGTTGTGGTTGACCCTATGCTTGCAACCGGCGGCTCTGCAATTGATGCCATAAGCCAGATTAAATCCTACGGCGGCTCAAACATTAAGTTCCTTTGCCTTATTGCGGCACCTGAAGGAATTGAAGCCCTTACAAAGGCTCATCCCGACGTTCAGATTTACTGTGCAAATGTTGACGAAGGACTTAACGAAAACTGCTACATTGTTCCCGGTCTTGGCGATGCCGGCGACAGAATTTTCGGAACGAAATGATATACTCGCAATGCTCGTAATAGATAATAGCTAATAGAAATAGTTGGAACTCCGACGGACACCATCGGAGTTCCTTTTTTATGACGAATTTTTTTGAAATTCAATTCGTGTTGCCTTGCAACAATTCATGGCAAAGCCAATTCACGACAACAACGTTGTCAATTCAATCATAAAGAAATTTTAGCCGCTTTTTTGGGTTTTTCTTTATTTAATCTACCTCAATGAATTTTGTGGTTTTGCATTTTTTCTTTGTTTCCTCGGGGAACTTAAAGTCGCTTATTACATAATTTATACCTTCGAAGTCGAAAAGAACCTCTTTTATGTTTCTGTCTGCCTTGGCATGGTCGGCAAGAAAATAAGTTTTCTGGGCGTTGTTTTTCATTATTTTCAAAAGAAGATAGTAGCCGCCCCTTGAATCGATTTGTCCTTTGGCGGAAAACGCCCCCGTTGAGAAAAACATTTTATCAACCTTATATTTATAGGCGTTTTCAACCGTAAGGTCGGAATATAAAACGCTGGGCGCTTCAAAAACCTTTCCACCGAGACAGATTACATTTATTCCGTAAGACGAGAGAATACTTACAACCGCAAGATTATTTGTTATAACCGTTAAATTTTTTCTGTTTATTATATATGAGCACAAATACTGGGTTGTTGTGCTCCCGTCGATAAAAATTGTATCGCCGTTTTTAATAAGCTTTGCCGCCTCGCAGGCAATTTTATTTTTTTCCGGCTTCATTTTAAGGGAGCGGAACTGAAAGGGAATTGCCTCGCTTTTTAAAAGCTCAACGCCGCCATAGGAGCGTTTTATCATTTTTCTGTCTTCAAGAACTTTAAGGTCACGGTTTACGGTTGCATTACTGTAATGAAGCTCGTTTACAAGATATTTAACCGTAACATAATTATATTTATTGAGTATGTCCATTATGCGCTGAAGTCTTTCTTCGGAATACATTTACATACCTCCGTGATAATTGTTGATAAATTCAGTATACATAATTCTTCATTTTTTGTCAACAAAAAACCGCCTGTCAGCGGTTTTTAATAAATTGGGTTATGATTTTTTCTGCTTCTTTATTATTATCACAAATGCAAAGAACGGCAAAATCGCCGGTTATTATTACAACGGGATTTTCAAGCTTTGCCATTTCCTGAGGCATATAGCTTTCATATGCCTTTCTTTTTACCTCAATACGCTCGTTGATTTTTTTCTCTACAAGCTTTTTCATTTCCTTTCCCGAAAACTCAAAAATGGCAATTTCCTCGGCAGTGCTTCCTCCCCCTGCCATTACACATCCGTCAAGAAGGCTTTCGGGCTCAATACCGTAGAGAAATTTAACAGAATTTATTCCAGCCTCTGAAAGCTTGTCCTTAAAGGCAACTCCTTCAACAAGGGCTTTTGCCAGCTTATGAGGGTTATATTTTCCACCCCCTGCAAAACGGGCGTTTTTTATTTCATCCGTTTTGCCTTCTCCGTACACGGGAACTGCATGACTTTTAAGATAGTTATACCAGTCCTTGTAATTATCGGGTTTAAGATGAACCCCGTCGGTTGTTATTTCCTCTTTAAGGTAACCCTCATCATCGGCAACAGCCTCGTACACCTTAAGAAAATAAACATTTTTCTCTTTGGCAAGCTTTAAAAGGGCATCGTTCATTTTATAAATTACGCTGTTTTTAATATCGCCCTTTTTCTCTCTTTCCCTTGAAACGGGGAAAAGAGACTGAATATAAACCGGGCTTTTGGGATTGCTTTCCTTAATTGCATCAATCAAAGCTCCGTAATTTTTTATAAATGCGGGAATTTCCTCTTCCGAGGAAATGCTGTCGTTAAGACCCAGCATTATATAAAACTTTCCGCCCTTTGTGGTTTTAATCTGCTCTGCAATGCTTACGCCGTTTGCCGAAAGGGCAGACATAACGCCGGTTACGGAAATTCCCGTGTTGCTCAGGAAGGTTCCGCCCGCCTCTGCATAAAGCTTAAGCCCGTCGGTTAACGAATCGCCGATAAACACCGCATCGGCAAAATAAGAATCTTCTACCCTTTCGCCCTTTTTAACCTCTCCGCCAAGAGTTTTCAAATGAGCAGAGGAGTTAATTATTTCAGTTATTTTTGAAAGGCTGCCGTCGGTAGCAAAGGTTGAAATTCCCTGAAGCACCAGAATATCGTTTACGCTGAATTTATAAAGCTCCTCAAACAAATCGCCGTTGAAATACCTTAAATCAATCATATAAATAGTTTCAAAATGATTTGCAAGAAAGGGCACAATGTTATTTGCATAGGAATCTTTAATTATTGCAAGCCTTCTTCCGTTTTTAACAGAGCTTGTTACAGTTGCAACTGCGTAGTTTCCGCCCATAAAAAAGGCATATTTATCCTTTGTTTCAAGCTTTGAATAGTCAAAAAAGCTTCCCTGATCGCAGGTAACCTTTACATCTGATTCAAAAAGCTGAAGCCTGTCGGGGCCGTAACCCGTTACTCCCGCCTTTGAAAAAGAGGTTCCGAAGAAATTTTCAGAAAGGGTTTTAACCTTAAAGCTTTCTATCTTAAGAGGCTTGTAGCCCAGAGCCTCCCCGAGACTTTCATACATATAATATCCGCCGAGCGCCGTTTGGTGATGGTCGGTTTTATAATAAATATACTCGTTGCTGTGAGCAAGAAGGCTTTTCAGCGGCTCAACAACCTTTACTTTCTTTTCTTTAAGGGCGCCGTTCACCCCGTTAAGAGTTTTTTTCTCGTAGCCGTTTCGGGCAAAAAGGGGCAGTTCTTTATTTTTCACCTCGTTTGCCGTTGGAACAAGGCAGACAGAAAGGGAAAACTTCCCCGTTTCGTTAAGCTTTATCAGCGCATTGGTGTTATTTTCAACGATTGCCTCATTCTTTTCAAAAGCGGGGATAAGATAACCGTTTCTGCCGAAATGAATTCCGTTGTTGTCCTTTTTAAGGGTTATTCTTTCAAGTTCTCCCTTAAGAGAAACAAAAAAGTTTCTGAAAACAAATCTGTCGCAGGCAAAGCTGTCAAACTCCTTCATAAAGCTTCCGTCGGCAAGCTTTTGCACTGTAAGCTGAGGAAAGGCTGCAAGGTATCTGTTTTCCCGCTCAGAAAAGTCGTTTCCGTAAATGAAAAGATTTACAGTGGTAAAGGTGAAGAACAAAAATATTAAAATTATAAAGTAACATTTGTAAATTTTGTTTTTCATAAATTCTCCCGATGTTTAAAATCTGAAATAAAGGAAGGGGTTAAAGGTTGAATCTGCCAGATAAGCTGTGCAGAGCACAAAGCCGGCAAAAACCAAAAACGGAGTAACCCATTTTGCTTTTTCTGTTTCCGTAAGCCTTTCAAAAAGCTGTTTTGCAAAGGGCATGCTTCCTGCAATTCCCGCCCCGAAAACAACAAGGTTTGAAAGCAGGGCATATAAAAATCTGTTATCTGCAAAGCCTGCCGCCGAAAAGCCTAGCATAACCTTTAAATAAGAAAGGGCATAGGAAAGGTTTGGTGAGGCAAAAAGAACCCATCCGAAAATTACCGCCAGCATTGTATAAATACTTCTTACAAAAACAGGGCATTTTTCAAGCCTTTTAAGAAGAAAGGTTTTCTCAATTACAAGCAGAATTCCGTAATAAATTCCCCAGAGAAGAAAGTTGAAGCTTGCACCGTGCCACAGCCCTGTAAGCATCCATACTGTGAAAATGTTAAAATACATTCTTCCTCTTTTAACTCTGCTGCCTCCCATAGGAATGTAAACATATTCTTTGAACCAGGTGCCGAGGCTTATGTGCCATCTGCGCCAGAACTCGGAAACATTTTTACTTATATAGGGATAGTTGAAGTTTTCACTGAACTCAAAGCCGAAGATTCTGCCAAGCCCTATTGCCATATCGCTGTAGCCGGAAAAGTCGAAATAAATCTGAAGGGTATATGCCATAATTCCCAACCAGGCGGAAAGGGTTGAAAGCTCGCTAAAGGGCAGAGAGGACAGGTTGCTCCAGAGCGCCCCGATGTTATTTGCAATAAGCACCTTTTTGCAAAGCCCCGCCGTAAACCTTGTAATTCCCTGAATAACCTTCTCAAGGGACAGGGTTCTTGACGAAAGCTGCTTTTCAATTGTGTTGTATCTTACAATTGGTCCTGCGATAAGCTGAGGGAAAAGGGCAATGTAACAGCCGAAGTTTATAAAGCTTTTCTGCGCCTTTGCACTTTTTCTGTAAACGTCAATTATATAAGACACCGCCTGAAAGGTGTAAAAAGAAATTCCAACGGGAAGGGCAAGCTCTTTTATTTCAAAATTAAGCCCCGTCACAGAATTTATTATGGAAACAAGAAAGCCTGCATATTTAAAATAAACTAAAATCAGAAAATTTACCGCAACGGAAAACCACAGTAAAAATTTTCTTCCCTTTTCTCCCCTTTTTTCCATCTGAAGTCCTGCCAGATAGTTAAAAGCCGTTGAAAAGAGCATAAGAAAAACGTAAACAGGTTCTCCCCAGGCATAAAAAAGCAAACTGAATAAAAATAAAATGCCGTTTGGCAAAAAACGGTGAAATGCAAAATAAACCACCGAAACCAAAGGCAAAAAGTAATATAAAAATGTTATGCTTGAAAAAACCATATCTGTCCTCCGTTAAATAACCTTATAAGTATAACTCTTTTTCCGCCAAATTTCAACAAAAAAGAACAAAAAAAAGAAAAATCTCAAAGGTGAGATTTTTCTTTTACCCTTTTTCGATCCGGACTTTTTACACTGAACATAGGGAATAGGAAAAAAAGAATTGGATTGGACAAACTGAACCCGCAGGGATTACCCGAAGTCGTATGTGGATACGACGAGAGGTGAAGTTTGTTCAAAGCGAACACTGTGAGCGCTCCAAACTTTTGACGCCGAACACAAGGAATAGAAAAAAAAGATTCAGAACGGACAAACCGAACAAAAGCAAGGTAACCCTTGCTTTTGGAAACCCGAAGCTGTACAAAGGTACAGCGAGTTTGGTGAGGTTTGTTCGTAGCAAAAGGGCATAAAAAAGAAAAATCTCAAACCTGAGATTTTTCCTCACTGAATTCTACCCTTTTGCGCTCTGGACTTTTTTTACATTCCTTTACCTTTTCTGACCGAGAAGGCTTCTTAACCCATGCGTTTCATCGGCATATTCCTTCTGCCAGTCCTTGTAGGTTCTGCCGTAGTTTTCGTTGAAGTTTGCTTCTGTCTGATTTAAGATTCTGTCCTCAAAGGTTTTATATTTTTCGTAATGAGCGATAACAGCATCTTTTATTTCCTGAGCTTCGTTATATTTTACATCTGCCGCCATAAGGGCATCGTAAGCCCCTTTAAGCTCAAAGCTTAAGCCGTTATAATTGCCCTTTTTTTCGGCAAGATTTTCCGTTGCAGCTTCGTAGTTTCCCCATTCTGTGCTGAATTCATAAAAAGCAGCTATTTCCATAAGGCTGTTATTTCCCTTTTTTGCAGCCTCCATATAAACGTTGGCAAGGTCTGTATATTCAAGAATTGCCTTACTTTTAATGTTGTTAAGCAAAGTAACTGCGCCAAAGATTACAGCAGCTGCCAGAGCAAGCGCAATTACAGAAATTATAATTTTTTTCTTCATATTTCATCTTCTCCCTTTAAAGAAGATATTACCACAAAACCGTTAAAAAGGCAAGGGGTTTTACACTCTTCTTCAGGATTTTACAAATTTCACTTTTTATTGTTCAATTTGTATATTGACAAAAACAGGTAAATAGTGTATAATTCTACTTGCTTAACTACTTTAGCAACTTTATTGATGGTAAATTTTTTTATAGATTTTCTCCCCCATCACTATTTAGTTAAGCGAAAGGACCGCTTCCTCACATCAGCGGTCCTTTTTTAATGAATAGGGGCATTTTCACATTACCGACAATACAATACCGAATATTATTATTCCTGCGCAAAAGGCTTTGTACAGGATATTTTTTTCTTTGTAAATAACCTTTCCTGCAATTATGGTTACAATTGCAGAGCTTTGTTTTATAAGGGTCATTATTGTAACCTTGCTGTTCGGGTCGGCATTTGCAACGAACAAAAGACGGTCTCCAAGAAACAGAAGAAAGCTGATTATATAAATATAAGGATTTGTTGCACAGCTTTTTATATTCACCTTTTCCCTTTTTACTATAATGTAAAAAAGATACATTGCCGACAGTAAAAGCATAAACCAGAACTGAAGCTGAGAGCTTTCTATTTCGTAGTTTGTCATTATATACTTGTCAAGGGTTCCGGAAACCGCATTCAGAGCGCAGGAGAAAATTGTAAGCCAGATATATTTTGCGTTATATTCTTCATTTTTCGCGCCTTTCTTTAAATTAACAAGATAAAGACCGAGCATTACAAGAACAAGGCTTATGCTCCCTTTAAGGGTAAGCCTTTCTCCCAAAAACACAATACCGAGTGTTGTTGAAAACAATACTCTTGACATATCAAAAACTCCGTAGAGACTTACGGGCAGAGCCTTTACGCTTTTAAAGGTTGCAATCCAGGCAACGAAGATTACGGCAGATTTTACAAAAATAATCCAGAAGCAGTCAGCGCTCAGGGAAAAAACGTTTCTTGCCGTTATCGCAGAAAACAAAAAGCATATAAAGGTATACATAAACAAAGTTTCCAGTACGCCGTTTCTTTCCAGGGCTTTTTTCTTTACCGGCTCTCTCATTCCCTTAAAAATTCCGTATAAAGCTATAAACAAAATCCAGATTTCCAAACTACCCCTCTTTTCCAAAGGACATTTTACAGCAACCCGCAGAAATTGTCAACAATTGTGAAAAAGTGTTTATTCATTAAAATACGTCGTTTTTTCCGTTGACAAAGGCTTATGCTTCGTGTTAAAATTTAATTGATACAAGGGCATGGAGACGTATCAAAGCAAAAGGACAGAATTCCTTTATTTTGATGTGTCTTTTTTTACACTCATATATCGGGAATTTTGGAATTGAAAGGAGAAAAACTATGAAAAAAAGAATTCTATCTGTGCTTCTTATGGTTGCAATGATGGTAAATATGCTTTCGGGCATTGCCTTTGCAGCAGAGAACACAAACGGCGTAGTGCTTGACAGCGACGGCTATTACAGATACTACGTTGACGGAGAAATACAGACAGGCTGGCAGACAACAGCTGACGGCTACAAGTATTATTTCTCATCAAGCGCAAGTAAATACGGCGCAGCAATGACAGGAACAAACATAAGAGTCGGAGGCTCATATTATGACTTTGCCGAA
>JAZUPZ010000025.1:0-12312 GCA_045605445.1 Clostridia bacterium
ATAAGGAGGGGAATTTATGGCAGATGCAAAATTGTATGTTGTTCACACATATTCAGGATATGAAAACAAGGTTAAAGCCAACCTTGAAAAAACAATTGTAAATAATAATTTAGGTGACATATTTTTTGATATAAAAGTACCTATGGAAGAGGTTATCGAGGTTAAGGACGACCAAAAAAAGAGCGTTATGAAAAAAATGCTCCCGGGCTATATCATTATTAAAATGATTATGACCGACTTCAGCTGGTACATTGTCAGAAATACAAGAGGTGTTACGGGCTTCGTTGGTCCCGGATCAAAACCGGTGCCTCTTACAGAAGCTGAAATTGAAAGACTTGGCTTTGAGGAAAAAACCTATAACTTTGACTACAATGTCGGCGATAATGTTAAAATTACTGCTGAATCGTTCAAAGATTTCGTAGGTATTGTTGAAGAAATCAACATAGAAAAACAAAAGGTTAAGGTTTCCGTATTTTTCCTTGGAAACGAAACCTCTGTTGAATTTGAATTCAACGAGGTTGAGCCTTTGCTTGATTAAGTATATGTGCCTTTTTTAAAGGTGTATATATAGATTAGTGGGAGGAATTTTCAATCCGCTAAGACTGAGCAATCAGTCACTACCACATTTATATTTGAAGGAGGTGCTCCATAGTGGCACAGAAAGTATCAGGTTACATTAAGCTTCAGATTCCTGCAGGCGCAGCAACTCCGGCTCCCCCGGTAGGTCCTGCTTTGGGTCAGCATGGTGTAAACATTGTACAGTTCACAAAAGAATTCAATGAAAAGACGGCGAAAGACAAAGGTCTCATCATTCCTGTAGTTATTACAGTTTATGCAGACAGATCCTTTACATTCGTAACAAAAACTCCGCCGGCTGCAGTGCTTCTTAAGAAAGCATGTAAAATTGAAAGCGGTTCAGGTGTTCCGAACAAGACTAAGGTTGCTAAAATTTCTAAAGCAGACCTTCAGGCTATCGCAGAACAGAAGATGCCCGACCTCAACGCCGGTTCAGTAGAAGCGGCAATGAGCATGATTGCCGGAACAGCAAGAAGTATGGGTATAACAGTAGAAGAATAATTTTTGGTCATGGCTGACCAAGTGGGAGGAATTTAATTCCGCAGAACCACTTAAGGAGGATTTATAATGAAAAGAGGCAAGAAATATTTAGACAGCGTAAAACTTATTGAAAAATCTAAGTTATACGACCCTACGGAAGGTCTTGAACTCGTAACAAAAGCTGCAGCTGCAAAATTCGACGAAACAGTTGAATGTCACATCAGACTCGGTGTTGACTCAAGACATGCTGACCAGCAGGTTAGAGGCGCTGTTATATTACCTCACGGAACAGGTAAAAATGTTCGCGTATTGGTATTTGCAAAGGGAGACAAGCTCACAGAAGCTGAAAATGCAGGTGCAGATTTCTTCGGCGGTGAAGAGCTTATTCCTAAAATTCAGAACGAAAACTGGTTTGACTACGACGTTATCGTAGCTACACCTGATATGATGGGCGTTGTAGGACGTCTCGGTAAGGTTCTCGGTCCTAAAGGACTTATGCCTAACCCAAAAGCAGGTACAGTTACAATGGACGTTGCTAAAGCAATCGCTGATATCAAATCAGGTAAGATTGAATATAAGCTTGATAAAACAAATATTATCCACTGTCCTATCGGAAAAGTTTCTTTCGGTAAGGAAAAGCTTACAGACAACTTCAATACTCTTCTTAACGCAGTTATCAAGGCTAAGCCTTCAGCTGCAAAAGGTCAGTATTTAAGAAGTGTAACAGTAGTTTCAACAATGGGACCTGCTGTTAGAATCAATCAGGCAAAAATCGGAGAATAATCCGTTTTTCCCGTTGAGACTTTTTTCATAAAAGGTCTTGACAAAACAACAAAAATATGTTAGTCTTTTAAAAGATATCCGCAGACAGCAGGGGTTCTTTAAGAACATAATCTTCCTGCCGAGGAAACCTATTTTAATGTTTATTAAGGTTCTTCGTGTGCGCGGAGAACCTTTTTTAATGGATTTCAATAGCGAAACGAGGTGAATGTTATGCCAAATGAAAAAGTTTTAAATCAGAAGAAAGAAATAGTTAACAATCTCGTTGACAGAATTAAAAATTCAGCTACCGGCGTTTTTGTAACATACAGCGGACTTTCAGTTGAAAAAGATACTCAGCTCAGAAGAAAGCTTCGTGAAGCAGGTGTTGAATATACGGTTGTTAAAAACACTCTTACAAGATTTGCCGTTAACGAAGTAGGATATCCTGAACTTTCAGATATTCTTAACGGTACAACAGCTCTTGCTACTCATCCCGACGATGTTGTATGCCCTGCAAAAATTCTTACAGAATTCATCGAAGAAAATAAAGATGCTGCAGGTATTCAGATCAAAGCCGGATTTGTAGACGGTAAAGTAGTTCCTGTTGAAGAAATCGCAGCTCTTGCTAAGACACCTTCAAAGGATGTACTTTATACTATGCTTGCTTGTGGCTTGAACAGCATGATTGCAGGCCTTGCAAGATCTCTTAACGCAGTTAAGGAACAGAAAGAAGAAGCAGAACAGACTGCTTAATCAAAAATGAAATTTATAAAATTTATTTATTGGAGGAAAATAAAATGAGCGAAAAAATTACAGCTATTATTGAAGAAGTAAAAGCTCTTACAGTTCTTGAACTTTCAGAACTCGTTAAAGCTATCGAAGAAGAATTTGGTGTAAGCGCAGCTGCTCCTGTTGCAGTTGTAGCTGGTGGTGCTGCTGCAGGCGGTGCTGCTGCTGAAGAAAAATCAGAATTCGACGTAGTACTTGCTGAAGCAGGTGCTGAAAAGATTAAGGTTATCAAAGTTGTTAGAGAACTCACAGGCCTTGGTCTTAAAGAAGCTAAAGAAGTAGTTGACGGCGCTCCTAAGACAGTTAAGGAAGCTGTAGCTAAAGAAGCTGCTGAAGAAATGAAGACCAAACTTGAAGAAGTTGGCGCTAAAGTAGAATTGAAATAATTATACTTAAAACTAAAAACCACCTTTCGGGGTGGTTTTTTGTATTGATTTTTACCTGTGTTATATGTTATAATTAACGTGTATGTTTTTTGCAGGGCAAAAAACAAGAGCCAAAAGGCTCTTTGCGGACTAAAGTCCGCCATGTTAATTGACGTGAGAATAAAATTTACAGAGTTTAGTTCTTATAAATTCATTTGAAGAAGGATTTATATTATGGCAGATAAGGTTTATAAGTTAAAAGATGTGCCCAAAGGGCAAAGGCTTAAGTTTTTCTTTGACTATTACAAAATTCATATGGCGGTTGTTGCCTTTGTGGTTTTGTTTTTTGTAATAGGAATTTACGAAATGCTTACTGCGCCGAATTTCGATATGCAAATTACTTTTTTTGCTCAGGATATGAAGATTAGCGAAAATGTTTTAAAAAGTATCGAGACAGAGCTTGAGGAGCTTGACATTGATTTGAATGAAGACGGAAAAGTTGACGTGGGAATAACGCCTCTCATAAAAAATGTAGGGCAAAACGGCGCCTCGGGGGAATTCAACGAGGTTGCCTATGCAGAAATTTCCATCGGCAACTCAGTTGTAATGATAACCGATGAAAACATTTTAAAGGATTTCCTGGAACCGAGAAATGCCGTTGCAAAGCGTGAACAGCTTGCCTCCTTCGGCTTTGAAGGAGAAGGGTATCTTAAAATTCCTTATGAGCAGACTCTTTTTAACGATTATGTTGAAGAAAACTACTTCGGCAGGGAAATGTTTGTAGTAGTAAAGCCCGGCGACATTAAGGATGAAACCTATGCAAGACAGATTGAGGCTTTTAAAAAAATATTTGTAAAGTAGGAGTGTACAAATGAAAAAAATATTGTCTGTTATACTTATTGCGGTTCTTTCTGTGGGAATCCTCTGTTCCTGCGGCGGAAACAACAAAGAAGAAAATGCAACAATGGAAATGACCTACGATAAAATCTTAAGAATGAACAGAAGACAGGTTCTTGCTGAAAAATACGGAACCGTTACCGAGTATACCTATAATAAAAACACAAGAAACGGGAAAGATGTTCTCTGGGCATTAAGATATGATTATGCCAACGGAAAATATAATACAATTGTTGATATGGGTGAAGACTACAGATGCTATTATTACAACGGAGACATAATGGCTCAGTATAAAAACAGATTTTCCTATATTGTCAACTTCAGGGAAAAGTATCAGGAAACTCTTTCAGAGGTTCTTAAAAGAGATACAATTTTAAGCTATAACTATTATGAAACCGACTCTTATGTTGAAACGGAAAAGGGTTATACTATTGAATATTCCTGCAAGGCAGGGCCTGAAATTGCAGAAGAGTTTTCCGACTGGGGAGTTAGAATAAACGACGAAGTTTTTGTTACCTTTAATCTTGCCAAAAACGGAGAAATTCAGAGCTATTCATATTATATCAATATAGACGGCAAGAAAACCGAAATAGTTCAGGTGTTGTTCAAATACGGAGAAAAGGTTGAATTTCCTGAAAAAATTACCGATGAAAGTCATCTTGAAAAACATCAGGTTACAATTTTTGAAAACTACTCAAGTGCAAATCCCTATAAAGAAACCTATAACATTCCTCACGGCTTCACAATTGACGTAAACAGCAATCTTTATATTTACGATGCCTATAAGGATGTGGCAAAAAAACAGGTATGGAATTTTGCAAGAGATAAAGTTACAAACGACACAAACCTCTATCTTGATAAAGACTCGGAAGGTTTAAGCTATGAAGAATATGAATTTATGGAGGAAGATGAAGAATGAGCGAATGTACACACGACTGTTCAACCTGTGCTTCAAACTGTTCTGACAGACAGGGTGAACCGATTATAGAAAAGGAAAAGCTTAATGAATACAGCAGCGTTAAAAAGGTAATCGGCGTTGTATCGGGCAAGGGCGGAGTAGGAAAATCTCTTATAACCTCGCTTCTTGCTGTTGAAATGTCGAAAAAAGGAAAAAGATGTGCTGTGCTTGATGCAGACATAACAGGTCCTTCAATTACAAAAACCTTTGGAATAACCCAGAAGGCGCAAAGCACCGAAACAGCGCTTATTCCCGCTTTTTCTAAAACAGGAATTCAGATAATGTCAACAAATATGCTTCTCCCTGAGGATACCGATCCCGTTGTGTGGAGAGGTCCTGTGGTTGCGGGAATAGTAAAACAGTTCTGGACCGATGTTATCTGGGACGATGTTGACTTTATGTTTGTAGATATGCCTCCCGGAACGCGCGACGTTCCCCTTACTGTTTTCCAGAGCCTTCCTGTTGACGGAATCGTAATTGTAACCTCGCCTCAGGACCTGGTTTCAATGGTTGTTGAAAAGGCTGTTAAAATGGCAAATATGATGAATGTTCCCATTGTAGGTCTTGTGGAAAACTACAGCTGGCTTGAATGTCCCGACTGCGGAAAGAAAATCAATGCGTTCGGAGAAAGCAAGGCAAATGAGGTTGCTGCTAAATACGGGCTCGAAGTTCTTGCTCAGATTCCGATAAACACCCAGTTTGCTTCTGCCTGCGACAAGGGTCAGATTGAAGACTTCAGCGGAAGCCTTCTTGAAAAAGCAATAGAAAAAATTGAAAAACTGTAATTTATAAGCCGGTATATTTTATATCGGCTTGTTTCTGTGGGGAAGAAAAATATGTACGATGTAGCAATCTTTGGAGCAACCTTTGCTTGTGCCGGTTTTCTTTCGGCGTATAAAGGCAGAGGAATTGTAATAGAAAGAAACACCCTTTGCGGCTACGAGTTTATAAATGCGCTGAAAAAAGGCACCTGCTTTGAAGAAAAAGCAACAACCGAAGAAGGAGTTGCGTTTTACAAAAAACTTCAGAAAAGGGGCGTTTTTGAAAGGGATTTCAATCTTTTTGACAGCAGTGTGCCTCTTTATGAATGTTTTGAAAACAAAAATGTTTGTCTTGCAACTCAAATCTGCGATGTTCAAAGATGTGAAGAGGGGTTTGAAATAAAAGTTTTCAACAGCGGCGGATTTGATGTTGTTAAGGCAAAGCAAATAATTGACACAACCTGTCACGATGAAATGGTTATTTCAAAAACCCTGAATGCTATCGTAAAAAGCGCTGATTTTCTTGAAGAGAGCGGAATTGATGAAAGAAAAATTTTAAAATGCAGGGTTGATGTTAAAGACGACTTCTTTGCGGCAAGGGCAAAGCTTAAAGCCGAGCTTGAAAAGGGAATGATTGCCGATTATATCGCCCCTGTTTTTGATTTTGTTACCGGGGAAAACATTTTAAGAAAAGAAGAAATTACATATATTACCTCCGTTTCATTTAAAAATCCCCTGCTTGCATTTGATGCGGGATGCAGGCTTGCAAAGGAGGAATTTTAATGAAGCTTTCATATTTTGTTTCCGGCAAGAGGGAAACCGTAAATGCAGAGCCCTGTTTTTGCAATGAATACGATGTAATAGTCTGCGGTCTCGGAACAGCGGGGTCAATTGCCGCAATAAGCGCCGGGGAGCTGGGGCTTAAGGTTCTCGGAATAGAATTTTTCAATGTCCTTGGCGGAACCTCAACGGCAGGCGGCGTAAACGGTCTTTATTTCGGAACCGAGGGCGGATACGCTGAAGAATTTATAAAAAAATATCTTTCGTATAACGAAAGAATAACCTCTCTTTCCATAGAATCAAGAAAGCTGGTTTTAGATGAAATGGCAATGGAAAGCGGCGCCGGGTTTCTTCTCGAAAGCTCCGTTTCGGGAGTGTTTTATGAAGAAAACAAGGTAAAGGGAATAAGGTGTATAACTAAAGGAGAAATAAAGGATTTTTCCTGCAGTGTGGTAATAGATTCTACGGCAGATGCCTTTGTTGCAAGAATGCTCGGCTGTGATTACGAATGGGGAAGAGAGTCAGACTTTAATACTCAGCCATATACAATGATAAATCTTGTTAAAAATGCAGAAGACGGAAAAGCTCATATCAAAAATGTTGATTTTGGAAGAATTGACCAGAGAAATCCAAAGCAGGTAAGCGATGCTTATGTTTTTTCAAGAGCTTATGAAAATCCCGATATTGACAGGGTAAAGGAAAGAACAATGCTTCCAATGGAGCTTATCGGCGTAAGAGAGGGTTGCAGAATAATCGGAGAGCAGACGGTAACCTTAAAGGATGTTTTTGCCGGAAAGCCTGCAGAAAAAACTGTGTTTTATTCTTATGCAGACCTTGATAAGCACGGCGACGATGTTGCCTTTGACGGTGAAGAATTCTGCGACTGGAACATAGGTGCAAATATGGGTGCAATAAATGTAACCGTTCCCGTTCCTTACGGAGCGCTTATTCCAAAGGGGAAAGACGGAATTCTTGTTGCCTGCAGGGCTCTTGGGGTTGACAGAAATATTTCAAGCTGCGTAAGAATGATAAGGGATATGTTCAAAATCGGCGAGGTTGCCTCGGCTGCGGCATATCTTTCTGTAAGAAACAAATGCTCTGTCAGAGATATTGATTATAAAGAGCTGAAAAGAATGCTTGAAGAAAGCAAATGTCTTGACGAAAGGGTAAATTACGGCTACAGAGAGGATAAGGTAACCGTTAACGGAGAGAAGCTTCCTCCGGGAAAAATAGAGTTTATAACCGATGAAAATAAGCTTGTAGAGGCTCTTGAAACCAACAGACCGGGAGTTGCAATATGGTCTGCAAGGCTTATGGGGGAAAGGTGCTTTAATGTTCTTGAAAAAGCTCTTGAATCGGAAAATGAAAACCTTTCAAAGCACTCAGCATTTGCCCTTGCACTTTGCGGTAATAAAAAGTGCCTTAATGTGCTACGTAAAACAGCAAAGGAAAAGGACGGGTTTATTCTCAACGATTGCAGAAAACACAACAGAATGAGGGGCTGGATGGCTGTATATCTGCTTGGCAGATTGAGAGACAGAGAAGCTGTTGATATTTTGTGTGACATACTTACGGGCGGAAACGTATATAAGGATTATGAATATTATGTTGTTCGCGACAAGACAAGAAGATTTCCCGTTAAAGGACTGGAGCTTGTTTATTTTCAGTTTGTGTCTTTAGCTCTTGCGGCGCTTCTTAAAATAGGCGATGAGCATGCTGATACAAGAGAAAAAATTATAAAAGCAATAAACAAGGCTTTTTATGAAGGCTTTGAAAGAGAGTTTACCGATCAGCCGGAATTAAGCTGTAAATTTCAGATGGTTTCAAATATGAAAACCATAGCACAAAACAAAATAAAAGAGTGGTAAAACGAACAAAAAACCCTCTCAGGGGCTTAAATAAGCTCTGAGAGGGTTTTTATATAATATTCTTAATACCATCTGTTCTGAAGAAATCTTTTCAGGTCTTCAAGAAGCTGAGATGAGGTGGTGGGCTTCTGAGTGCCAGGATACTGGGGATAAGACGGGGTTGAGGGTGCAGGCTGAGAGGTTTCAAAGGTTATGGTCTGAACCGTTTTGTTTCCTTTTTTGTCTGTTGCAAAAAAGGTGTAAATTCCCGGTTCAAGAGTAAGATCTGCCGAGCCGTAAGCATTAAGAGCTACTTTTGTTTCAACGTTTCCTTTGTTGAAATAATCAACCATTCTTATTCCTTTTACATAGCTAACATAGTCAATGTCGTTGTCTTCATCGGTAACCTGAATGTTAAGATAATCGCCGTATCCTTTGTTGGCTTTTTCGGTGGTGATAACCGGAGCGTTTCCTCTTTCGGAAATGGGTATTTTTACCTCCCACTGTTTACCCGAAAGGTTATTAAGGTTAAAGGAAAGGGCGCTTCCAAGGTTAAGATATCCGCCGGTGCCCACATAATAGGTAAGGCTGTCGAGTCTTGTAACCGAGGAAAGAATAATTTCTTTAACGTCGGCAAGGGTAGTGGTGGGGAAATGAGAATAAATCAAAGCCGCTGCCGCTGAAACCATAGGAGCCGACATAGAGGTTCCCGTCATATAGGTATAACCGTTTCTCGGGGAGGTGCTTATAATATAAGTTCCCGGAGCCGCCAGATCAACGGTTGTTGTTCCGTAGTTTGAACTGTAATGCAGGGTTCCGTCATAGCTTAAGTTTGCAACGGAAATCATATTTTCAACGTCGAATGATGCGGGGTAACAGGGGGAGTGGTCGGTGTTTTCTCCGTCATTTCCCGCCGCCGCAACAAAAAGCATATTTGAATTTTTAATTGTTTCGTATAAGGCTTTGTCGCCGTTTGAGGTTCCAAGGCTCATGTTGCAAATTGATGCGCCGTTTTTTTCAGCATAATGAATAGCTTTTATAACCGATTCTGTCGAGCCTGTTCCGTCGCTTCCGCCAAGAGCCTTTACAATCATAACTTTAACGCCGCTACTCTGAACAATTCCCGAAATACCTTCGTGATTTGCCGATTTTGCAACAATTGTTCCTGCTCCGTGAGTTCCGTGGTCCTCTTCTTCGGTTCCGTTGTAAACAATGTTGCTGTTGTCATAAAAGTTCCAGCCGTAAATGTCGTCTGCATAGCCGTTATTGTCGTCGTCAATGCCGTTGTAGGCAACCTCGTCGGTATTTTTCCATATACGTCCGCTTAATTCAGAGTGGGTATAATCAATTCCCGTATCTATAATTGCAACGGTAATGCTTCTTCCGCTGTCTTTATAAATGCTGAGAGCATCGGCAAGGCTAATGTCAATGCCCGCTCTTGCCTTAATTATTTGCCCTGAAGAGTAGGTTGAATAGCTGCTCTGGTATCTGTAAGGATTTTCCCATTGTCCCGGTGGCTTCATTTCGCCAAAGGGCGTGTCGTATACGGGATATTTATTTTTTCTGTCCTCCATAAAGAAGGAGCCGTCGTTTTCAAGCGCCCACTGCTGAGGAATAAGCGGGTCTGCAACAGAAAGAGCGGTTGAAGTGTAAGAATAATTAGGCTGAACAAGGGAAATCTCTTCGTTTTCCTTAAGAGCGTTCAGCTTGTCGGAAAAATCCTCCTCGCCATTAAAGGGGATTATTTCAAAGGTGTTGTTTTCATACATAACGAGAAATTCGTTGCCCTGATAGTCTTTTATGTCATATGAAACAATGTCTGCATTGCTCTTTGTAACGGTTGCCTGTGCAGATATTGACATAAGCATTGCTAATATCATAAAAAATGACAGAATTCGTTTCATCAGAAAGCTCCTTTCGGTTGTAAATCTGTTATACTGCATACCTATGAAAAAAGTGTAAAATTATTCGTTTTCACGGAACTGCTGGCGGTAAAGCTTTGAGTAAGCCTTGTCAAGGGTAATAAGCTCATCGTGAGTGCCCTGCTCAATAATGCTTCCTTCGGCAATAACCGCAATTTCGTCTGCATTTTTAATGGTTGACAAACGGTGAGCAACCACAAGGGTTGTTCTTCCTATGCAAAGCTCGTTCAGAGCCTTCTGAATAAGAATTTCGGTGGTGTTGTCAAGGGCGCTGGTAGCTTCGTCTAAAATAAGGATTGGCGGGTTTTTAAGGAAAACTCTTGCAATGCACAGCCTTTGCTTCTGTCCTCCCGAAAGACGAACACCTCTTTCGCCTATAACCGTGTCGTAACCATTTTCAAGGCTTGTTATATAATCGTGAATATTTGCCTTTTTTGCCGCTTCAACAACCTCATCAAAGGTTGCATCGGGACGGCCGTACAAAATGTTGTCCTTAACGCTGGCGTTGAAAAGGTAAATGTCCTGCTGAACAATACCTATGTTTCTTCTTAAAGAGTTCATTGTAATGCTTCTTATATCTTTGCCGTCAATTAAAATTTGTCCCGCATTTATTCCGTAAAAATGAGGAATAAGATGGCAAATGGTAGTTTTTCCGCCACCGCTTGGACCTACAAGAGCAAAGGTTTTTCCCTGAGCAATTTTAAAGCTTACGTTCTTTAAAACGTCTCTTGAGGTTTCATAGCTGCTGGAAACGTTAACAAATTCAATTTCTCCGTTAAGCCTTTCAACGTCGGTTGCATTTTCGCTGTCTTTTTCAGGCTCCATATTCATAATTTCCATAAATCTTTCAAAGCCGGCAAAGCCGTTCTGGAACTGCTCTGTGAACCTTATAAGGGTAATAACCGGGGAAAGGAAAAGGTTTACGGAAACAATAAAGGCTGAATAGTCTGCAAAATTTATCTCGCCACTGTAAAGGAAAAGTCCTCCGGCAATTAAAATAACAACGTTGAAAATATCTGTAACAAAAGATGTTGAGGAATGAAATTCGCCCATAGCCTTGTAGGAATCCCTGCTGGCTTCCTTGAACATTTCGTTTCCTGCCTCAAATTTTTCTTTTTCCTTATCGGCATTGGTAAAAGCCTTTGTAACTCTTATTCCGGAAATACTGCTTTCGAGGGCGGCGTTTATCTCTGCAACCGATTTTTTGCTTTTTTTGAATGCAGAACGCATCTTGTTCCTTTTGGAATAAGTAATAATAACAAGAAAAGGAACACAGGCAAAAATAATAAGCGCAAGCTTTATGTTTATTGTTGAAAGATAAACAAAGGAAATTATAATTGATATGGAAGTAATAATTATGTTTTCGGGACCGTGATGAGCAAGCTCGGAAATTTCAAAAAGGTCAGAGGTCATTCGCGACATAATTTTACCCGTTTCGTTGTTGTCATAAAAGGTAAAGGGCATTTTTTCCAGATGATTAAACATATCGCTTCGCATCTGCGCCTGCATTCCAACCCCCATCATATGCCCCTGATACTGAACAAAATAGCTTAAAAGCATACGAACAACATATAAAACCAGAAGCCCTAAGCCGAAAATAACAACCATTCTGTAGTTTCTGTTGGGAATCAGGTCGTTAAGCATGGTTCTTGTAACCATAGGGTAAACAACTGCAATAAGCGACATTAAAAACGAAGCCGCCATATCAAGAAAAAATATTTTTTTGTGAGGCTTGTAATAGCTTAAAAATTTTTTTAACATAATGTCATCCTTCTTTGTGTTAAAGCTGTTTATTTATTATACCCCATTAAGGTAAACTTGTCAAAGAGGGGGATAGCAATATTTTCTCAGGAAAACAAAACTGGGGATGTTAAAAAAGTCCGGAACGTCAAAAGTCTGTTTTTGTTCTATGAAAGACACAGTAAATATAAAAAAATTTAACCAAATGTAGATAAACCTCAATTTCTTGAGGTTTTTCCTTCTTTTTATGCCTTTTGATTACGAACAAACTTCACCTAACTCCGCGTAGTGTCACAACCTTCGCTGTTAATTGAGCTTTTGCAAAGCTCAAAGTTTACGCTTGGTTGCTCCTTTTCCCCATAAAGTCAATTGACTTTATGGGGACCCCGAAAAGCAGACCTGATTTTCGGGGAGAAGGAAAAACAATGCAAAGAA
>JAZUPZ010000026.1:0-45685 GCA_045605445.1 Clostridia bacterium
CGGTAGACAATTTTGCCGTCCGATACAAGTGAATCAAAATCTCCGAATTCCACATCGAAGATATTTTCAATTACATTTTCAAGCTCCAGGGTAACTTCAAGCGGCGCATCTCTGCCCTCTTCAACAAAAAGCTTGATACCGTTATAGCTTGAGGGATTGTGGCTTGCGGTAATTTCAACACCGAAATTGAGTCCCTTATCTTTAACTGTATGCATAATAAGCGGTGTAGGTGCCGAGCGGTTAAGAAACCACACTTCAACTCCGCCCTGTGCTATAACCTCCGCAACCCATTTTGCTGCTGTTTCGGATAAGAATCTGCGGTCATAGCCGATTACAATAGGTTTATTATCAAGATGATTTCTTCTTGCATATTCAAGAATACCCATTGCAACACGGCGGATATTGTCACAAATAAAATCTTTACCTATTTCGGCTCTCCACCCGCCTGTTCCGAATTTTATCATATTTTCACGTCCTTTTATAATCAGTATAACATAAAAGTGTTGAGTGTCAAACCAATATTGGACATTAAATTTATACTTTTGGTTGAATATTTGAAAAAAGTGTTGTATAATTAAAATGGTGATAAAATATGGTTTATACCCCAATTGAACTGGAAACTGAAATTGAAATCAAAAAAATTGTTGCTGTTCAGTATTTTGAATACGCGAGAGATTTTGCATTTTCGGGCGAGATGCACGACTTCTGGGAGGTTGTATATTCGGACAAAGATTATCTTTCCGTAACCGTAAGGTCAAGGGAGGAAATAATTCCTCCGGGGCATTTTCGCCTTATAAGACCAATGGAGTTTCATTCGGTAAAGCCTGCGGAAGGAAAATCGGCAAATGCCGTTATTTTTTCCTTTGTTTGCGACTGTGAGAAGCTTGAAAAGTCGGCAGGAAAAACAATAAAGTGTGATGAAGAAAAAAAAGAATATATTTCTAAGCTTATTTCAAATGCTCAGGAGGCTTTTTCAACTCCTCTTGGTGAGCCTTACAGCACAAGACTTGTTAAAAATAAAAATGCCTCAACCGGGGCTCAGAACCTGGTTAAAATTTATCTTGAGCTCTTTGTGCTCAGCTGTATAAGGGAAAATGAATCAGCGCCTCCAAAAGCTTCGCCTCTTGTGCATATAACCGATCCTTTGCTGTCGGAAATATGCACCTGGCTTGAAAACAACGTTTCAAGGGACATTCTTTTCAGCGAGCTCTGCGAAAAATTCGGAACAAGCGGAACCTACCTTAAAAAGCTTTTCCGTGATAACATAGGTATGGGCGCAATGGATTATTTTTCCCATTGTAAAATAGACTGCGCGAAACGACTTATGAGGGAGAAGAAATTGAATTTTTCCCAGATAAGTGAATATCTTGCCTTTTCTTCTCAGCCTTATTTTTCCCGTCGCTTTAAGGAAATAACGGGAATGACTCCTTCGGAATATATGAATTCTGTGAGATAATGCTTGATGTTTGTTTTGTTTGTGGTATAATGCTGTTGAAACAATTTTGATAAAAACGGAGGTAAACGAATGAAAAAGCTTAAAAAGGCAATTCTGCTTTTGTTTCTTATTGCTCCTGCTCTGGTGGGCTTTGCAGGATATCTCCTTGCGGGGAAAAACATCTGGGATGCAGCTTATTATGCAATAAGAATGTATCTTTTCGATGCTGATACAAACGATAATAATCTTTTGGTTGAACTGGGAAGATGGAGCGCGCCTATCTTTACCGTAAGCGGATTGGTAATAGTTCTGAAGTCGGCTTTGTCAAAGGTTAAAGATTTTTTTGCAGGTTTTGCTTCTGATGCCGTTGCCGTTTATGGCGACAATGAGCTTATGGACGTTGTTAAAAAGAATATAAAACACGCAATTAAAGTTGAAGACGACGATGTGCCCGATGTGGAAAAACATATAATAATGTTTTCAACTGATGAAAAAGGGCTGGCTTTTTACAATAAAAACAAAAGTAAGATGAAGGGCGAAATTTTTATAAAGCTGGAACAGAACGAAAGCTACTGCGTTGCCCTTGACAATGTTAAATTTTTTAATCCTTATGAAATTATTTCAAGGAATTTCTGGCAGAAAAATGATATAAAAGAAGTTATAGCAAAAGGGGAAATGGAAATTGCCATTCTCGGCTCCGATGTGCTTTCAAGAAAAATTCTTACATACGGATTGCTTAATAACATTTATTCGCTGAATCAGAAAATAAGCTATAAGGTCTGGAGTGAGAATGACTTTTTTGAAAAGGCACACAGCGATTTTCAGACAATGAATAATGATACGGTTGAATATTGTGACAAGAAGAGAAAAGACAAAATTTTCAGTCTGGCGACTGCCGACCGCATTGTAATAACCGAAAAAACCGATAATGAAGTTTTGTATGAAATATCAAAGCTTACAAAAGGTGAAATTTATTATTTCGACCCTATGGGCACCTTTGTTGATATTTTCAGCTCGGGCAAAATTCATACCTTCGGAAGATTCCACGAGGTAATTACCGAAGAAAATATAAGAACCGATTATCTTTACGATTTTGCAAAGGAGCTTAATTATCATTACGCTTTAAAATATCTTGCAAAGGATGAAAAGCCTAAAACCATAGAAGAGGAATGGGAGGCGCTCGACACCTTCCTTAAGGGCTCAAACATTGCCTCTGTTGACTATCATAAAATAAGACTTATTGTTATGGAGGAAACGAAAAAAACAACGGCAGATGAAGAACTTGCGGAAATGGAGCATATAAGATGGAGCAGGTATCATTATCTTAACCATTGGAGTCTTGGCGCAAATGCAGAGGGCGGAAAGGATAAGGTGAATAAAAAGCACCCTTGTCTTAAGCCTTTCTCCGAACTTGATGAAATTAACAAAAACAAAGACAAAGACGGCGTTAATACACTGCTTTCCCTGGAAGGCTTAAAGCCAAAAACAGAAGAAAAATAAAAAGAATATTAAAAAAGTCCGGAGCGTTAAAGGGTTGATTTTCGCGTAAAGCAAGAAACAGAGCCGTTTTTAGGAAAACGGCTCTGTTTTAATATTGTTTTCGGTTTGTCGAAAAATAAACAAACTCCGCTTTGTAGAAGTTTGTATGTTAATTATTCACTATTCACTAAAAAAGCAGCCATTGGCTGCTTTTTTAATATTCAATAGGCTCCTGATATCCGTCGCCAAAGGAGTTGTTTCCGCTGCCTGAATCTTCATCGCCTGATGAATTGTCAGAAGGAGAGGGAGTCTGAACCTTAGGTGTTGCAGGGGATTCCTGCGCCCTTGGGGTTGACGGTGCTTCCTGAGGCTTTTGTGAAGAGGTCTGATCTCCGTTTGCTTTAAGCTCTAAATACTGCTCTCTTGTTATAAGAATTTCTCTCGGCTTACTGCCCTGAGAAGGTCCTACAATTCCTCTTTCCTCCATCTGGTCCATAATTCTGCCGGCTCTGGCATAGCCAACGCTTAATTTTCTCTGAATCATAGAGGTTGAAGCCTGACCAAGCTCCATAATAATGTCAATTGCTTTGGTGAGAAGCTCGTCGCAATCACCGGGGTTGTCCTGAGCTTCTTTCTGGGCATCGCTCTGTGATTCTCTTTCAATGTGTTCAATAATGTCGTTGTTATACTGAGCAACGGCAGACTGTTTAACAAATTTAACAATGCTTTCAACTTCACCGTCGGAAACGAAAGCACCCTGAATTCTCTTGGGTTTACTGCTTCCCATAGGATGATAAAGCATATCGCCTCGTCCAAGAAGCTTTTCTGCTCCTGCCATATCAAGAATTGTTCTGGAGTCAACCTGAGAAGAAACGGAGAATGCAATTCTTGAAGGAATGTTTGCCTTGATAATACCTGTAATTACGTTAACGGAAGGACGCTGAGTTGCAATAACAAGGTGCATACCTGCGGCTCTTGCAAGCTGAGCAAGACGGCAGATAGAATCTTCAACCTCGTTTGGAGCAACCATCATAAGGTCAGCCAATTCGTCGATTATAATAACAACCTGAGGCATTGTGGGATATCCCTTTTCGGTCATAACTGCATTGTAGCCTTTAATGTCTCTTACTTTTGTTTCGGAGAACTGGTCGTATCTTCTCATCATTTCGGTAACAGCCCAGGAAAGAGCACCTGCGGCACGTTTTGCTTTGGTAACAACCGGAGTGTCTAGATGAGGAATTCCGTTGTAAACGCTTAATTCAACAACCTTCGGGTCGATAAGAAGAAGCTTTACTTCGTTGGGGTTTGCTTTATACATAATGCTTGTGATAATTGAGTTTATGCAAACACTCTTACCCGAACCGGTTGCACCTGCAATAAGAAGGTGAGGCATTTTTGCCAGGTCAATAATTACCGGTGAGCCGCTTATGTCCTTGCCAAGGGCAACTGCAAGCTTTGAAGGGTGATTTCTGAATTCCTCGGTGTCGATAACCTCTCTCATTGCAACCATATCAATATCCGGATTGGGAATTTCAATACCTATTGCCGCTTTGCCGGGGATAGGCGCCTCTATTCTTACGGTAGGTGCCGCAAGGTTAAGAGCAATGTCGTCTGCAAGGTTTACAATTTTGCTTACCTTAACGCCCGCCATAGGCTGAAGCTCATATCTTGTAATTGCAGGGCCTCTGCTTACATGGAGAATCTGAGCCTGAACGCCGAAGCTTGCAAGAGTGTCAACAAGCTTTCTTGCATTGTTTTTTATAATGTCCTGGTCTTTGGCAGACTTTGCTCCTTTTTTGTTTTGTTTGAGAAGCTCAATGTCGGGAAACTCGTAATTGTAAATATATGTATTTTCGTTTTCGGGAACAAACTCTTCTATTCCGCCCTTTTCCTGAATGTCAAGAGCAATCTGGTTGTCAGGCTCAATAACCGTGTCAACGTCTTCAACGGGGGTTTCGTCAACCTCTTCAATTACCATATCGGGGCCGATTTCAATATCCTCGTTTTCGGGGATTTCAATGTAATTTTCGCCGCGCTCATCTTCGGAATCGTAGTAAATCGGAATATCGTCAATATTCTGCTTGTCCTCTTCTTTTTCCTTCTTCTTGTCCTTTTTCTTTTCTCTGCGTTCTTTTTTCTTCTGAAGGTTTTCCTTCATTTTCTGTGCATTACTTGCAATAAATGCACTTATGGAGAATTTAAACATAACAGTAAGGCAGATAAGAATTGATGCAATGTAAACCACAAGGGCTCCGCCACCGATAAGGTTTCGAAGAAGAATGTCGATAAGACCGGCAATAACGCCGCCGCCTGTATGAATCTGTCCGTTTATGTAGAGAGAGGAAACCATCTGAGCAATAGTTCCTCCGGTAAGCGGGGTGAAATATCCTGCAATTGCGCATACGGAAAGAGTAATTATGGAAATGCAGATGTAAATATATCTGTATTTAACAATTCGCTTTTCAATCATAAGGTTTGAGCCGATTGCAATAAACAACACGGGAAGCACATAAGCTCCATAGGAGAAAACTCCCAGGAAAACATTTCTTATAAAGCTTCCCAGGTAACCTCCTTTGTCGGTGAAAACCGAGATAAAGAAAAATATGGAAACAGCAACAAAAATAATGGAAATAATTTCTGGTGTAAGGCTGTTTTGCGTAACTTTTTGTTTGCTGCTTTTCTTTTTAGTTTTTGCCATTTTGGATACTCCTTAAAAATAATTACTTCCATTATAGCACAAAATGCTGAAAAAAGCTACAATTATTTATTGTCTTTTATCATTGTATGAAGCTTGTCCAGAGCATCCTTTACAGTTCCTACGGCGTTTATAAGACCGCAGTCAACCGTTTCGCTTCCGAAAAGTATGGTTCCTATGTCGTTTGCAATCTGTGTGGGGTCGTTCATAAGGCTTTTCAGTCTTTCTTCGCTAATGTCAGAGTGTCTTGTTATAAAAGCAATAATGCTTTGCTGAAGCTTGTTTAAATATTCAAAGGCCTGATTGGAGCCTATAACCGTTCCGCTGGTTCTTATGGGATGAATCGTCATTGTGGCGGAGGGGGAAATAAATGAATAATCCGCCGCAACGGCAAGGGGAACGCCTATGGAGTGGCCGCCTCCTAAAATAAGAGATACCTTTGGTTTGCTCATTCCCGCTATAAGCTCAGAAATTGCCAGCCCCGCTTCAACGTCTCCGCCAACCGTGTTCAGCAAAATAAGAAGTCCTTCAATTTTTTTATCCTCTTCAATTTCAACAAGCTTTGGAATAATGTGTTCATATTTTGTTGATTTGTTCTGAGAAGGAAGCGTATTATGCCCTTCAATCTGCCCTATAATATTAAGGCAGAAAATATTATTTTTCACCTTACTTATACCTTTTTCTTCACTTGAATCCATTTTTGTCACATCCTTTTATAAAATATTATAAGCTTAAATTATTAGTATATTAAAGGTAATTTTTGCATAAATATATAATATAACCGCGCCGGGCAACGTAAATTTGGCTCAGGCGGAAGAATACGGCATAAAAACATCAGGGGGATATTTATGGAAAATTTAATTGAAAATAACGAGGTCAGACTTGAAGGAGTGGTAGACGGTGTTCCGCAGTTCAGTCACGAAATTTACGGGGAAGTATTTATGAAGTTTCCTCTTAAGGTGAAAAGACTCAGCGATAATTTTGACAGTATAATACTTACCGTTTCCGAAAGAATACTTAACTGCACGCCTGTTGAGGTTGGTGATGAAATAAGAGTAACGGGACAGTTCCGTTCATATAATAATTATACCGACGAGGGAAGCAAGCTTGTACTTACGGTTTTTGTCAAAAAAATAAATGACGATACCGAAATTTTTGAAACGCCAAACAGTATTTTTGTTAACGGTTTTATATGCAAGGCTCCTGTTTACAGAACAACGCCCTTTGGCAGGGAAATCTGCGATGCGCTGATTGCCGTAAACCGCCAGTACGGTAAATCTGACTATCTGCCCTGCATAATGTGGGGAAGAAATGCAAAGTTTACGGAAAACCTTCCTGTGGGAACAAACGTAAAGCTCTGGGGAAGAATACAGAGCAGGGAGTATAAAAAGAAAACCGACGAGGAAAATTTCATTATAAAAACAGCCTATGAGGTTTCCGTAACCAAAATGGAGGTTGCAAGTGAGCTTGTCTGAAAATTTCTAAAAGATACCAGCATATAAAAGTACACCCGGTTAAAAATATTATCGTAATCGATTCGCTTCCGAAAAGGGTCGGAGTCGTATCAATTACCAATAATATTAAGGAGTGTAAGAAAAATGTCAAGAAACAAAATTTCAGTTCCTGAAGCAAAGGCTGCAATGGAACAGTTCAAAATGGAAGCTGCAAACGAAGTTGGCGTAAACCTTAAAAACGGTTACAACGGCGACTTAACTTCAAAACAGGCAGGTTCTGTCGGTGGACAGATGGTTAAAAAAATGATTGAATCTTATGAAAGAAATATGAAATAATCATCTGACCTTAATAGGTTAAAGCAAAAAAGCCGTGCCGCATAAGCAACGGCTTTTTTTGCTTTTTGTAAGAAGCGGAGGCGTTTTTTTGAGAATTTTCAGGAATGAAAAAATAATAGTGTTGAGGAAAAAGAAGATAAAAGCCGTTTCTGCCCTTATGTTAACGGCTATAATTACTTTGCTTTTTCTTAATTACTCTGTAAGGGCATATGTTCCTTATATCAAAATGAAATGCGAAGCGGGAGCAAATAACCTTTTGAATGAAATAATAAACAATGCGGTGCAAAGCGAGCTTGAAGGCCTTTCCTATGATTCCTTTGCAAAGGTTACATACGACGAAAAAGGAAGCGTTAAATCAGTTTTGTGTGACACAGTTAAAATCAGCCTTGTGAAGCACAGAATATCTGAAAAAATTCTTAAGGGAATAAAAAAGAATAACAGCTTTTATATAAGGGTTCCTCTGGTGTATATCTCTTCAAATCCGCTTATTTCCGATTTCGGCCCGAGAGTTTCTGTGAAGGTTTCTCCTTCGGGAGTTCTTAATGTTGATTTTAATGACAGCTTTGTGTCTGTCGGAATAAATCAGACAAAGCACGAAATAAATATCGTTATAAAAGCAGGCTGTTATACCTATCTTGCGGGAATAAACGGGAAAACAAATTTAACAACAACAGTTCCCGCAGTTCATACAATAATTGTAGGCGATGTGCCCGAAACCTATACAAATGTTGAAAGCGAAGACGGCAGCGTTAAAGACGATGTTTTAAACCTTCAGTAAAAATTTCCGGGAAATATATAAATTTTGTTTGACAGTATAATAAAATAATTATATAATGAAATGCAGATGATAAAAAAGGAGTGTAATTATGAATCAGAGAGAAAAATTCTCATCAAGACTGGGTTTTATACTTATATCTGCAGGTTGTGCAATCGGTCTTGGTAATGTTTACAGATTTCCTATTCTTACCGGTTCATACGGCGGCGCATTGTTTGTTCTTATTTATATCGGCTTTTTGCTTCTTATGGGGCTTCCGATTATGACAATGGAGCTTTCTGTAGGAAGGGGAAGCCAGAGAAGTATAGCATCTTCCTTTGATGTTCTTGAAAAACCGGGACAGAAATGGCATTTGCTGAAATATACGGGTATTGCCGGTAACTATCTGCTTATGATGTTTTATACAACAATTTCCGCATGGATGCTTATTTATTTTCTGAAATATGCCGGCGGCTCAATTATGCAGTATACCACAGCCGAAGAGCTTGGCGGCGTGTTCGGGGGAGTAGTAAGCAATACGGGTCTTATGCTTTCAACAACCTTTGTTGTAATTCTTGTATGCTTCGGAATATGTTCCTTCGGACTTCAGAACGGCGTTGAAAAAATCACAAAATATATGATGATTCTGCTTTTTGCGCTTATGATATGCCTTGCGGTTTATTGCTGTACTCTTGAAAATGCGGCTGAAGGTCTTAAGTTTTATCTTATACCTAATCTTGAAGGTATTAAAACTCACGGACTCTGGACGGTAATAACTGCCGCAATGGGTCAGGCGTTCTTTACCCTCAGTATCGGTATAGGCTCTGTTGCAATTTTCGGAAGCTATATAAGTAAGGAAAGAAGCCTTAGCGGAGAAGCGCTTACAATTATGTCTCTTGACACAACGGTTGCTCTTATGTCGGGACTTATTATTTTCCCTGCATGCTTTACTTATAATAACGGCGTAACTGCCGACGCTTCAACAGTAGGAGCAAGCTTTTTGTTCACAACTCTGTCAAGCATTTTCAATGCAATGCCCGGCGGAAGAATTGTGGGAGCTCTGTTCTTCGTGTTTATGATTTTTGCGGCGCTTTCAACAGTAATTGCCGTTTTTGAAAATATTATGTCCTTCTGGCTCGAGCTTACAAAGCTGGGAAGAAAACAGGTGGCAATTATCAATATAATTCTTGTTTTTGTCCTTTCTGTTCCCTGTATTCTCGGATTCACGCTGTGGTCAGACGTTCAGATAGCAGGAAAAGGAATTATGGATATGGAGGATTTTGCGGTTTCAAATATTCTCCTGCCGCTGGGAAGCCTTGCCTATGCTCTCTTCTGTACAACCCGTTACGGTTGGGGCTGGGATAAGTACTTTGCCGAAGTAAATGAAGGAAAGGGCTTAAAGCTTGCAAAATGGTTGAAGCCTTATCTTTCCTATGTTCTTCCGGTTGTGCTTTTCGGATTGTTCATAATGTCAATAATTTAAAATGCGGAAAAGGCAATGTTTTCATTGTCTTTTCTTTTTTTATGTGTTAAAATGAGTTCATCGAAGATGAAATCAATGATATAAATTTTTTCAAATTTGTGAAGCAAATATGTCGGTCAAATTTAATTTTCATATCGACAGGATTTTTGTTCCTGACTTGATACGAGTTATTAAAGATTGACGAATAGTGTAGGAAGGAGAAAATATAATTGTCAGTATCAATTAATGAAATTAACACATCTCATTTATTTCGTGATAGCTTACTTTTAAAGGGAAGTCCTTGAAAAAACAAATTTATTTGTCTTAGAACAGATGAAAGATAATGTAAAGTGACAATGAATAAAATTATACAAAAGGATGAGGAGAATAAAAATATGCTTATTATTAATTGTGGAACTTCGCTGGAGGTTGGAGAAACTACAAGAAATTTCTATATTGAAAAAGGATTTGAAATTATACAAAAGAAATGTTATGAAGGAAAAGATGTTGCAACAAACTCATGGTATGGAAAAAGAAATTTGGTAAGTAAAGAAGAAGTACTACAGTGTGATCTTAAATATGAGGTAAACGGGATAATAACCGGATTTAATAAAGATCAGTTTATTGATGCAGTAAGAGGAAGAAAAAACTGTCTTCTTTCAGTAACACCTGATACATTTGAATTTGTGGAACAAATAAAGAAAACGCATGGGGAATATGTTAAGGTAATATACTCTTTTGTTCCCGAAGAAACTTTATCTGAAATGACAAAAGCTAAGCCGGGGATGAGTGAGGACGAGTATAAGGCACGAATGAATACAGGAGTGAAGATTAGAAACTTCTGTTCTGAAAATATGCATTTTTTTGACAAAGTTGTAATTTATACGGGAGAAAATACAGAGTTTGACCTTAAACATTTATGTTTGCAACATGAAAAAATAATTAATGCTGCATTAAAAGAGCAAGAGAAACTAAATGAAAAAATGTATGTAGATTTGCCATATACAGGAAATGAAGATTATGCATTTATAAGTTACTCACACGACGATACAAAAGAGGTTATACCAGTACTATCTAAATTACAGCGATTGGGGTATAGAGTGTGGTATGATGAGGGAATTGAAGAAGGAAAAAACTGGAGAATATTTGTTGGAGAAAAAATTATAAATTGTAAAGATTTTATCTTGTTTTCGTCAAAAAATGCCATAGAATCAAAAAATGTTGAAGCAGAAATCAGTGGCGCATTAGACATTGATAAAAAGATAATAACAATAAAAATGGATGACAGTAAGTTTCCCTTTGGACTGGAGATGTACATAAAAAAGAATCAGTATATAGATTTTAATAATGGTGATTTGGAAAAACAATTAGTGAACGGAATTTCACCGAGCATAAGAGATAAAAGAATATAAAATTTTTTGAATAAATTATCACATATTTGTGTATTTTTTAGTTAACATTGTTGCATAAAAAGAATGTTTATACCTTATAAAGATTTCATCAAAAAGATGAAATTAATGAAATGTGAATAATGATAGTGAAAAATTAAGGAACAAGTGCTTTGCATTTGAGTTAAAAAGAAAATCGCATTGCGATTTTCAACCACAATTATTCATCATTCATTATAAATTATTCATTTTATAAGTGCATCCGGTTTATGCAGTTTTCATAAAATAGTTTCAGTAAAGTCAAATTCTCATAAAATTATTAACAGTCCTTTTAAACGGACATAAAATGTGTTAAAATAAAAACATAAAAAGAGGAAGTTGAGATAAAAACTATGGAAACAAATGCAGAAAAAAGAATAGAAGAGCTTGTGGAAATACTGAATAAGTATGCCTACGAGTACTACGTTCTTGACAATCCCACGGTTTCTGATTATGAATATGATATGCTTTACCGTGAACTGGAAAAGCTTGAAGAGGAAAATCCTGAAATGATTATGCCTCATTCGCCCACACAAAGAGTTGGCGACACGGTTATAAAAAAGTTTAACGAGGTTGCACATCAGGTTCCCATGCAGAGCCTTAACGATGTTTTTTCCTTTGAAGAGCTTGAAGAATACCACGAAAGGGTAAGAAAGACTCTTGATGAGGATTTTGAATATTCCGTTGAATATAAAATTGACGGTCTTTCGGTTTCCCTTGAATATGAAAACGGCTTGTTTGTTCGTGGTTCAACAAGAGGAAACGGCATTGTGGGTGAGGACATAACCCTTAATCTGAAAACCATAAAGTCAATTCCCGTAAAATTAAACAAACCCGTTACCGTTGAGGTGAGGGGCGAGGTGTTTATGTCAAAGGATTCTTTTGAAAAAATAAACGCCGGAAGGGAACTGTACGGGGAGGCACTTTTTGCAAATCCGAGAAATGCGGCGGCGGGCTCTCTTCGTCAGCTGGATCCGAAAATAACTGAAAAAAGAAATCTTGATATTTTTGTTTTCAATGTTCAGAAAATTGAAGGTGTTGATTTTGAAACTCATACTCAGAGTCTTGACTTTTTGAAGGAGCTGGGCTTTAAGGTTAACCCTGAAACAAAAATCTGTAAAACCACAGATGAGGTTGAAGAAACAATAAAGCTTTTCGGGGAAAACAGAAATAATCTTAAATATGATATCGACGGCGTTGTTATAAAAGTAAACAGTCTAAGACAAAGAGAAATTATGGGGACAACAGTAAAGGCGCCCCGTTGGGCAGTAGCATATAAATTTCCGCCGGAGCAGAAGGAAACGGTAATTGAAAATATTGAAATACAGGTGGGAAGAACCGGGGTTCTTACGCCGAACGCAGTGTTCAAGCCGGTTTTCTGCGCAGGAAGTCTTATTTCCAGGGCAACCCTTCATAACAGCGATTTTATTGCCGAAAAGGATATAAGAATCGGCGACCACGTAATTATCCAGAAAGCGGGGGATATAATTCCCGCAGTGGTTGAGGTTGTAAAGGAAAAAAGAAAGGGAAACGAGGTTCCCTTTGAAATGCCGCAGGCTTGTCCTGTCTGCGGAGCAAAAGCTGTAAGAGAGGCAGACGAGGCAGCGCTCAGATGCACAAATATAGAATGCCCGGCTCAGCTTATGAGGAACATAATTCACTTTGCCTCAAAAGATGCAATGGACATTGAAGGAATGGGTCCTGCAATTGTTGAACAGCTTTTAAACGAAAAGCTTATTTCGGGAATTTCAGACATTTATTATCTTAAATATGAAGACCTTGTAAAGCTTGAAAGATTTGGCGATAAGTCTGCCGAAAACCTTATAAATGCCATAGAAGAAAGCAAAAAAAGGGGACTGGCGGGGCTGTTGTTCGGCTTGGGAATAAGGCATATCGGTCAGAAGGCGGCAAAGCAGCTTGCAAGAAAATATAAAAATATCGACAGTCTTATTTCTGCAAAGGAAGAGGAATTAAGTGAAATTGACGATGTGGGCAAGGTGATGGCAGAAAGCATAGTTGAATTTTTCTCTCACGCTCCCAATCTCGAGGAAATAGAAAAGCTCAGAGGTGCAGGGGTAGACACCACTGTTCCCGAAGAAGAGGGAACAAGCGAAAAATTAAGCGGGCTTACCTTTGTTCTTACGGGAACCCTTGAAAGCATGACAAGGTCGCAGGCTCAGGAGCTTATTGAGAAAAACGGCGGCAAGGTTTCCTCCTCGGTTTCCAAGAAAACCAGCTATGTGGTTGCAGGGGAAGAGGCAGGAAGCAAGCTTACAAAGGCTCAGAAACTGGGCGTTGAAATTGTTGATGAAAATTATTTAATAAAATTGATAAACAGTTGAAAAGAAAGTAAATTTATGTTACAATAATTAAAGTGTAAAAAAACGGAGGGAATAAAATGCAGGAAGAAAAACAGAAAGCCATAGAAATGGCGATAAAGCAAATCGAAAAACAGTTTGGTAAGGGTGCAGTTATGAAGCTTGGCGAAAATGCACATCTTAATGTTGACGTTTTGCCTACCGGTATTTTAAGTATAGATACTGCTCTTGGAGTAGGAGGCTTACCCAAGGGAAGAATTGTTGAAATTTACGGACCTGAATCATCAGGTAAAACAACCGTTTCCCTTTGTATAATAGCATCAGCTCAGAAAAACGGCGGCGAGGTTGCTTTTATCGATGCCGAGCACGCTCTTGATCCCGATTATGCAAAAACTCTCGGGGTTGATGTTGATAATCTTCTGGTTGCTCAGCCGGATACCGGTGAGCAGGCTCTTGAAATTACGGAATCCCTTGTAAGATCGGGAGCTATTGATGTTATAGTAATTGACTCTGTTGCAGCCCTTGTTCCCAAGGCTGAAATCGAAGGTGTTATGGGCGATTCCCATGTAGGACTTCATGCAAGACTTATGTCTCAGGCTTTAAGAAAGCTTGCGGGAATAATAAACAAGTCAAACACAATTGCAATTTTCATTAACCAGCTTCGTGAAAAGGTTGGCGTTATATACGGAAATCCCGAGGTTACCACCGGCGGACGTGCTCTTAAGTTCTATTCAAGCGTTCGTATGGAGGTAAGAAAGGCAGAGGCAATTAAAAACGGTGCCGATGTAGTCGGAGCAAGAACCAAGGTTAAAATTGTTAAAAACAAGGTTGCTCCGCCCTTTAAAGAAGCATATTTCGACATTATGTTCGGCAGTGGTGTTTCAAGAGAAGGAGTTATCCTTGATTATGCCGTTGAACGTGATATAATTCAAAAGGCAGGAGCCTGGTTCTCTTACGGAGAAACAAGAATCGGTCAGGGAAGAGACAATGCAAAGCAGTTCCTTGTTGACAATCCTGAAATTTGTAAAGAGGTTGAAGAAAAGGTTAAGGCTATGATTTCAAAGCCGGGAGCAAATTCTTCAGCGGCGGCATCGGAAGATGAAGCAGAATAAAATTACATCAATAGAGGTTCAGAAGAAGCAGAGAGGAAGATTCTCCGTTTTTATCGACGGTGAATTTTCTTTCGGTATCAGTGATATTGATTTGTATAACCTTAATCTTGCAGTGGGCGATATTGTAAGCGAGGAGCAGATGGCTCTCATTGAAGAAACGGTAGATACCCAGAAGTGCAGAGATTATGCGGTTGGACTTGTTTCAAAAAAGATGTATACCAAAAAGGAAATAGCCGAAAAAATGCAGAAAAAAGGTTTTTCAAAAACTGCAATCGACGGCGTTATGGATATCCTCGAGGAATACGGTTACATAAACGACGAGATTTATGCGGAAATGTACTGCGAGTATCAAAGTAAAAAGTTCGGAGCAAAGAAAATAAGCTACGACCTTCAGATGAAAGGTGTTCCAAAAGAAATAATTCAGAAATATACAGGAAAAATCGATAACGGCGATGAGCTTCTTAACCTTATGAAAACAAAAATAAAAAGCAAAGTGATTGATATGAAGGAAAGACAGAAAATTATAAGACACTTTCTTTCAAAAGGCTTTGAATATGACAAGGTTATATCAGCCCTTAATGAGCTTTGCGGAAATGAGACAGAAGACTATGAGTAATGTATCTCTGGTTTCCCTGGGTTGTGCCAAAAACCTTACCGACAGTGAGGTTATGCTTGGTAAGCTTCAAAAGGGAGGCTATACTTACACAAACGATGAATCCGAAGCAGAAATAATAATAGTAAATACCTGTTGTTTTATTGACAGCGCAAAACAAGAATCAATAGAAACAATTCTTGATATTGCCGAAAACAAGAAAACGGGAAAGCTTAAATATCTTATCGTTGCAGGCTGTATGGGCGAAAGATACAAGGAAGAGGTTTTAAAAGAGCTTCCCGAGGTCGACGGCGTTATAGGAACAGGCGATTTTGATAACGTTTGTGAACTTATCGAGAAAATAAAAAAAGAGAGAGGCGCCTATATTTCAGGCTGTATGAATGCTTCTCTTGAAACAATAGACAGAGTGGTTTCAACTCCGCCCTATACGGCATATCTTAAAATTGCTGAGGGCTGCAGTAATAACTGTACATACTGTGTAATTCCTTCAATAAGAGGAACTTACAGAAGCAGAAGCGAGGAAAGTATTCTTGCAGAGGCGGAAAAGCTTGCCGAAAACGGAGTCAAAGAGCTTATTCTTATTGCTCAGGACACCTCCGGCTACGGCAGAGATATTTACGGAAAGCCTGCTCTTGACAGCCTTATAAGAAAGCTTTCGGAAATAGAGAAAATCCAATGGATAAGAGTTCATTATCTTTATCCCGAGGGAATAACCGATGAGCTTCTCAATGAATTCAGAGAAAACGAAAAGCTTGTTAATTATTTCGACATTCCCATTCAGCATATTTCAGACAGCGTTTTGAAAAGAATGGGAAGAAGAACAAACAGAGAAAATATTGAAGGCCTTATCAGAAAAATAAGAGAAACGGTTGAAAAACCCGTTATAAGAACCTCGCTTATTGCCGGTTTCCCGGGAGAAAGTGAAGAAAATTTCTGTGAGCTTATGGAGTTTGTAAGAGAATACAAGCTCGACAGGGTAGGAGTTTTTCCCTATTCCTGCGAAGAAGGAACTCCTGCGGCAAGACTGGACGGCCAGCTTGAAGAGGAAGAAAAAAACAGAAGGGCAGAAAGATTAACCGAGGTGCTTTATGAAATTTCCGAGGAAATATGCGAAAGCAGAATCGGCGAAAAATTAAAGGTTATTACCGAAGGCTACGACCCGATTCTGAAAATGTATTCGGGAAGGTCTTACGGAGATTCTGTTGATGTTGACCCTAAGGTGTTTTTCAGAGGTGAAAAGGGAAAATACAATGCGGGAGACTTTGTTTTTGTTGTAATTGACGATTATATAGAATGTGACCTTATAGGCGATGTGGTTGAGTAAATCTGCCTTTTGAAGCTTGCAGTTCTGTATGGAAAGGAATAGTTTATGACAATATCAAATAAGCTTACTATTTTAAGAATAATAATGGTTCCGGTGTTTGTTGCCCTTTACCTTTATAACTTTGTATGGGCAGCTGCAATTGTTTTCATTGTTGCCTCTCTTACCGATACCTTAGACGGTTATCTTGCAAGAAGCAGAAATGAAATAACAAACTTCGGAAAATTTGCCGATCCCATTGCAGATAAAATTCTTGTTGTTTCAGCTCTTATCTGCCTTACGGAAAAGGGAATAATTCCCGGATGGACGGTAATAATAATTGTTGCCCGCGAATTTATAATTTCAGGAATAAGAATGAGCGCGGCATCGCAAAACGTTGTAATTGCCGCAGATAAGCTGGGCAAAATAAAAACAGTAACTCAGATGCTTGCAATCATCCTCTTGCTGTTTGGTTTTACGAATATATTTTATGTTGACTATATATTATTCTATATAAGTGTATTTTTTACTGTGCTTTCAGGAGTATCATATCTTGCAAAGTACGGTAAGGTATTAAAAGATTAAGGAGGAAAATTTATGATTTTTGAAAAGGTGAAAAGTGTTATTGCAGAACAGACAGGCATTGATCCTGAAACAATAACCATGGAATCCTCTTTTGTTGAGGACCTTAATATCGATTCGATAGACCTTATTGAACTTATTATGATGCTTGAAGAAGAATATAACATTGAGTTCAGTGAGGACGACGCCGAAACAATCAAAACCATAGGCGATGTAGTTAACTACATAAATCAGAATTGTTAATGTCGAAGAGAGTATGCTTTTAAAGAGGCATACTCATTCGTGTTTTTTTAAAAGTTTTTTCAGAGGTGCACAATGTGGAATTTAACAGAGCTTCAGGAAAAAATTAAATATAATTTCAAAGACATTTCCCTTCTGGAAAATGCCCTTACTCACAGTTCTTATTTAAACGAACATAAAGATGCAACCTGCTCTTATGAAAGACTTGAGTTTTTGGGCGATGCCGTTTTGGGGCTTATGGTAAACGAGAAAATTTACTCTCTTTTTGAAAAAGAGGATGAAGGGTTTATGTCAAAGCTGAAGGCATCTGTTGTTTGTGAGCAAACTCTTGCAGGCTTTGCCAGAAAGCTCGGCTACGATCGGAATATCAGAATGGGTCACAGCGAAATGCTTGCCGGGGGAATGAACAGAGATTCGGTTCTTTGCGACTGTTTTGAAGCGGTTCTTGCTGCAATTTATCTTGACGGCGGCTTTGAAAGAGCAAAAAGCTGGCTTTACGGAATAATAACCGACGAGGTTTATTTTTCCGAGGAAATCAGAACGGGAGATTATAAAACCCGCCTGCAGGAAGAGGTTCAGAAAACCGGGGGACAGATTGTTTATAAAATCATTTCCCAGAGCGGACCTGACCATAAAAAGATTTTTGAAGCCGAGGTTTGTATAAACGGACAGGCAGTTGCAAGAGGAAAAGGCTCGTCTAAAAAGAATGCAGAGCAGAGCGCCGCTGAAAAGGCGTTGAAAAACAGAGGGGTGTAAGTTTGTTTTTAAAATATTTGGAAATACAGGGATTCAAATCGTTTCCCGATAAGGTTAAAATTGAATTCAATAAGGGTATCACCGGTATAGTAGGCCCTAACGGAAGCGGAAAAAGTAATGTTTCCGATGCTATAAGATGGGTAATGGGTGAACAGAGCATAAAAAGTCTCAGAGGCGGAAAAATGGAAGACGTTATCTTTTCAGGTACCGAAGCCAGAAAGCCCCTCAGCTTTGCAGAGGTTTCCATCTGCTTTGATAATACTCACCGTCTTTTCAACGTGGAATTCAACGAGGTGCTCATTACAAGAAGATACTTCCGTTCGGGAGAAAGCGAATACTATATAAATAAGGCCGGTTGCAGACTTAAAGATGTTCACGAGCTCCTTATGGATACCGGTATGGGTAAAGACGGTTATTCTGTTGTAGGTCAGGGTAAAATCGACGAAATGATAACCGCAAAGCCTGAGGAAAGACGTGCAATTTTTGAGGAAGCCTCGGGAATATCCAAGTATAAGTACAGAAAAATTGAATCGGAAAGAAAAATACAGCACACGGAAGAAAACCTTGTGCGTCTTCTTGACCTGCTTTCTGAAATTGAAGTAAGACTTGAACCCCTTAAAAACGAGTCGGCAAAAGCAAAAAAATATCTTGAGCTTAAGGCAGAGCTTAAAGAACACGAAATTAACCTTTCGGTTAATATGCTTGAAAAAATCAAGGTTTCTCTTGAAAAGTTCAAAAGCGATTATGATACAATATGTGCTCAGATTAACGGCATACAGCAGAAAATAACCCAAACGGAAGAAAGTCACGTTAAGTATAACGAAGAGCTTCAGCTGAAAGAAACTGAAAGAGAAGAGCTTAATACAAAGCTTCTTGAAATAAACAAGCTTATTTCAAACTATGAAAATCAGATAAACATTTTTGTAAATAACCTTAAAAACAATAATGAAAATGCCGCAAGAATTGTTGAAGAAATAGAGGAAACAGAAAAAGCGGTAAAGGAAACAGGAAAAGATAAAGAACTGCACCTTGAAAAGCTCTCAGAGCTTGAAAGGGTAATTTCAGAGCTTAACGGCAAGCTTTCTTCTCTTAAAGAAGAGTATGAGGCGGTTGATAAAGAAGTGGAAGCCTCCAACGGAAAGGTTGACGAGTGTAATAATAAAATAGTTGAGCTTTACCGCGGACTTTCAGACAAGAACGCGGAGCTTGTTGCGGCTAAAAAGGAATTTGAAGGAATTCTTCTCCGCAAAAAGAACATAAACGACGATATAGAAATTGCAAAAGAGGATATTGACACAATAAAGGAAAGAATCGTTGCAGAGGAAAATAAGCTTAACGAAAACAGCAGTCTTCTTGAAAAAATCAAAAAGGAGCAGGATGAAAAAGCTTCTCTGAAAAATGCCTCCGATGAAAAAATCTCGGCTCTTGAAGAAAAAATAAACAAGCTGGCTGTTGCTATTGATCAGGCAGAATCCAAAAAGAAAATGCTTGAGGATATGGAAAAGGAAATGGAAGGCTATTCCTATGCGGTTAAAACCGTTGTAAACGAAAATGCAAAGGGAAGCCTTAAAAATATAAGACTTTACGGCACCGTATCCAAAAATATTGATGTAGATTCCAAATATGCCGTTGCTATCGATGCGGTTCTCGGAAACGTGCTTCAGAATATTATAACAGAAACAGAAGAGGATGCGAAAACCGCAATAAACTACCTTAAAAAGGTAAAGGGCGGACGAGCAACCTTCCTTCCGATTGCTTCAGTAAAGGGAAGAGTTCTTGAAACCAAAGAGTTCAGAGGCGAACCGGGATACATAGCTCTTGCCAGTGAAGTAATTGAATGTGGTGAAAAGTTCAGAGGAATTGTTAATGAAATCCTCGGAAGAACCCTGCTTATTGATAATATTGACAATGCTATAAAATTTGCAAGAAAGTTTTCATATAAGCATAAAATCGTAACTCTCGAGGGCGAGGTTATAAATGCAGGCGGAGCTATAACCGGCGGTAACCTGGGCAAGGGAAGCAGCTTCCTTTCAAGAACGGCCCAGATAAAACAGCTTGCTTCATCTGTTGAAGAAAACGCCATACAGCTTGAAGCTTCAAAGAAAGAACTTGTTTCAGAGAATGCCAACAAAAACGAGCTTTCTCAGCAGTGCGAACGACTTTATGAAAAGCTTCAGCTTTTGGAAAATGAAATCTTTAAAATCAGATATAATGTTGAACATTATAAATCAAGCCTTGAAAAGGCAGACGAGGAGTATAAATCTCTTGTTCTTGAAAGAGACAGTCTTGACAAAAAGGCTGAAAGCAACGCTCAGGCTGAGAAAATTTTCAACGAAGAAAAAACCGGCATAAGCGAAGAAATTGAAAAGCTTCGCGAGGAAATTAAAAACATTCAGAATCAGAGCAGTGAAAAGCTTTCCGCTTCAAAGGAAATCAATAATAAAATTATGAAGCTCAATGCTGAAATTTCCGAAAACGAAAGTGAAAAATATCTTATTCTTCACAAGGTTGAGGAAATGGACCTCAAAGTGGAAAGACTTCTTGCAGATATTGAGAAAAAGAAAAAAGAAATCGGTTTTTCAGACGACGAGGAAAATAATATAAATGCTCAGATTGAAAAAATGCGCGGCGAGATAGAATCTCTTAAGGGTAAATATACTCAGACAGAAGAGTGTATTGAGAAAAACAAAACCGAAAGAACAGAAATTCAGGAAAGCATAAACAAGCTTAATGCGGATAATAAAGAGTACAACGAAACTCTTATTATTCTTTCAAAGGAACAGGCTAAAACCGAGGGTAAAATTTCTTCTCGGGAGAGCCAGTTTGAAAGCATAAACAATAAGCTCTGGGAAGAATATGAGCTTACCTATATAACAGCTCTTGAATACAAAAAAGATGTTGAAAATCTTGCAGAGCTCAAAAAGTATGTTGATAAGGTAAGAGGCTCCATAAGAAACCTGGGAAACGTAAATGTAAATGCAATCGAAGAATATACTCAGACAAAGGAACGTTACGATTTCCTTACAGGTCAGAAGGAAGACCTTACAAAGGCAAAAGAGGCGCTTAATAACGTTATTCACGATATGGAAACTCTTATGGTGAAGCAGTTCAGAAGTCAGCTTGAAATTATAAACAAAACTTTTACAAAAACCTTCAAGGAGCTTTTCGGAGGAGGAAGTGCAGAGCTGGTTCTTACAGATGAAAACGACCTTCTTAATTCCGGCGTTGAAATAATTGCACAGCCGCCGGGAAAGAAGCTTCAGAATATGACTCTTTTCTCGGGCGGAGAAAAAGCAATAATTGCAATTTCTCTTCTCTTCTCTCTGCTTGAGGTAAGACCTTCTCCACTTTGTGTTCTCGACGAAATTGAGGCGGCGCTTGACGACGTAAACGTAAACCGTTTTGCGGCATATCTGAGAAAAATCAGCCTAAGGTCGCAGATTGCAATAATAACCCACAGAAGAGGTACAATGGAAGAGGCCGACGTTCTTTATGGTGTAACAATGCAGGAAAAGGGCGTTTCAAAGCTTTTGTCGCTTAACATATCAGAGGTTGAAGAAAAAATACTTAAAAATAAGGGGAATGAATAATGGCATTTTTTGATAAACTTAAAAACGGACTTGCAAAAACCAAAAAAAATCTGTCAGACAACCTGAACAGCATTTTTTCCTCGTTTACAAAAATAGATGAAGAGCTTTTCGAAGAACTTGAAGAAGTTCTTATAATGTCCGATGTAGGCGTTGAAACAACAGAGGAAATTCTTGACGAGCTCAGGGGCGAGGTTAAAAAGAACAAACTTCAGAATCCCGATGACATAAAGGAGCTGCTTGTGGAAAAAATAAGCAATATCCTTGTGGAAAAAGACAATTCAATGAAAATCGGAACAAAGCCCTCAATAATAATTGTAGTAGGCGTAAACGGCGTTGGAAAAACCACCAGCATAGGTAAAATGGCTCATTATTATAAAACAATGGGCAAAAAAGTTCTCCTTGCTGCAGGGGATACCTTCAGAGCCGCAGCTGCCGAACAGCTTGAAATCTGGGCTCAGAGAGCAGAGTGCGATATAGTAAGGCACAACGAGGGGGCAGACCCCGGAGCGGTTGTTTACGACGCTATAAATGCCGCAAAAAACAGAAATGCAGACCTTATTATATGTGACACCGCAGGAAGACTTCATAACAAGAAGAATCTTATGGATGAGCTTTCCAAAATAATAAGAATAACAGACAGGGAGCTGCCGGGAGCGGATAAGGAAATTCTTCTGGTGCTGGATGCAACAACCGGTCAGAACGCTCTTCAGCAGGCAAAACTGTTTGATGCGGCGGCAGGACTTACGGGCATTATTCTTACAAAGCTCGACGGAACCGCAAAGGGCGGCGTTGTAATCGGCCTTTCAAAAGAGCAGGAGCTTCCCGTTAAATTTATAGGCGTTGGTGAGGGAATGGATGATATGCAGCCCTTCAATTCAAAGCAATTTGCCGATGCCCTGTTTAAATAAAAAAGTATAAGGAGTAGGATATGCAAGGGAAAAACTTTAACAGTACAATTAAAAAAAGAAGAATGTCTTTTTTTATGATGGCGGGCATAATTCTTGCGGTTGTGCTGGCGTTTCTCATAAGCGGCGTAAAAATTTATGGTGACTATCTTGAAATTAAAGAAATAGGCGAGAAGTATGTAAGCGTGTATATGACAAATGTCATTGCTGAAATGCTGTCCTTTGCGGCGGTGTTTTTCACGGTGCTTGTGTTAATGCTTGTTCAGCTTGCTATAGTAAGAAGGGTTCTTTTTTCGTTAAATGCGGGCAACAGCAATTTAAACAGAACCTCTTTATTTGCAACCATTTCGCTGGTTGCGGCGTTCTTGTCTGCAATTTCCTTAAGCGATGATATTGCTTCAAGCTTTCTTATGATGAAAAACTATACGGCGTTTAACCTTTCAGATCCCGTTTTTTTCAAGGATATCGGCTATTATGTGTTTACCCGTCCTTTTATCAGTCTGGTGTTCAACCGTTTCCTCGGCATATGGCTTACAATAACCTTTGTTGTTGCGGCGGCATATTTTATGCTTTATATCAGGTTTGGCGAGACAACAGTAATCGACCTTGTGAAAAACAGTAAAATAACAAATCACATAATAACAAACATTGTTATATACATTATTCTTAACTCATTCTATATGTGGGTTTCCGCTCAGGGAATCCTTCTTGATGAGTTTGCGGGAGGGCTTACGGGCGCCGGCTTCGTTCTTGCAAACATAAAGCTTACTTATTACAGAGTCGCCCCGTTTTTTGCCTTTGTTATAACAATTCTTGTGATATTGTTCTTTAAAAAGAAACAAACAAAAAATGCAATTATTACTTTCGGCTCCTATTTTGTCCTTTTGCTTGTTGTTGAAATTGCAGCAGTAGGTGCCCATATGTTTTATGTTTCTCCCAACGAAGTCAAGGTGGAGGAAAAATATATTGAAAACAATATAAAATACACCAGAAAGGCTTACGGAATTGACAACGTTCTTGAAACAGACTATGAGATAAGCAACAGGGTAGATTCAAACCCTGCTGAAAATGCAAATTCTACCATTGATAATATAAGGATAATCGGGGTTTCTGAAACCCTTACTGCAACAAATCAGCTTCAGGGATTGAGAAACTATTATAAATTCAATGACCTTGATATCGGTGTTTACAATATAAACGGAAGTAAAAGAGCCGTTGCTGTGGGCGTAAGGGAAATTGACAAAAACAATCTCGATAGCTCGGCAAAGAATTATATAAACGAAAAATTCAGATATACCCACGGTTACGGAGCGGTTATGGCTTCCATAAATTCCGTTTCCGCTCAGGGAGAGCCCGACTACTACATTAAGGATATGGTTCAGGAGAAAAAGGAGGGCGTTCCTTATATTACTCAGCCGAGAATCTATTTCGGCGAGGTTGTTGAAGACGACGTTATTGTAAATACAAAAATCAGCGAAATCGACTATTCCGAAGGAACAAAGGATCACGAATTCAACTACGACGGAAAAGCGGGAATAAAACTTAATGCGGCAAACCGACTTTTCCTGTCTCTTAAAAATGCAGACTTTCGTATGCTTGTTTCAAATCAGATAAGCCCGGAAAGTAAAATTCTGACTAACAGAAACATAACTCAGAGAGCAAGAATTATAGCTCCCTTCCTTAAATATGATGCAGACCCTCAGCCGGTTATCAATGATGAAGGAAAAATAATATGGGTGACAGATGCTTATACCGTTACCGACAAGTTCCCTTATTCGCAGTATACCGACGAAGGCTATAATTATATAAGAAATTCTGTAAAGGTAACGGTTGATGCTTACGACGGAACGGTTAAGTTTTATATAACCGATAAAACCGACCCGATAGTTGCAACCTACAGAAAAATTTATCCTTCACTTTTTGAAGAGGAAGAATTTCCACGTGAGCTTGCGGAAAAAATTATGTATCCCGAATACCTTTTCAACGTTCAGTGCAGAATGTATGCTCAGTATCACGCAACCTCACCTTCAACCTTTTACAATAAAAGCGATATGTATGCGGTTGCCAATGAAAAGTACGACGAGGACATAAGGTCAATGGTTCCTTATTATAACCTTGTAAGGCTTGAAGAATTCGGAAACGAAGCAGAATTTATAGGAATGCTTCCTTATACTCTTTATAACCGTGAAAATATGGTTTCCTGGATTGCTGTGGGAAATGAGGGCAATAACTACGGTAAGCTTGTTTGCTACAAGTTCCCGAAGAATTATAATATTTACGGACCTCTTCAGATTGAAAATATTATAGATAACGACTCTGAAATTTCCAAGGAGCTTACTCTTTGGAATTCGGGAGGAACAAATGTTTTAAGAGGTAATCTGCTGGTTATCCCGATTTTCAAAGGACTTCTTTATATAGAACCTGTTTATCTTTCAAGCAATAACCAGGCATCACTTCCTGCGCTTAAGAGAATAATTGCGGTGTTTGGCGACAGTGTTGCGATGGAGCCAACTGTCGGAGAGGCTCTTGCCAAGGTTTTTGCAGGCAATATGCAAAGCGGGGATGGAATTTACGAAGAGGTGGAGGTTCCCGAAGAGGAAACGGACGAAAGCACAGTTTCCGATTTTGCCCCTCAGCTTTCCTCAGCCTACGAAAGACTTGAAAAGAGCGCTCAGAGCGGCGACTGGGAGGAATTCGGCAAGGCTCTTGCTGAACTTAAGGAAATTATCGGAAAAATGAACGGTCAGGCTGAAAATAAGTCTTGACAAAATATAAAGTATGGTTTATAATAGCTGTAAAGTGTTTTGCTTTACAGCTATTATGAGGTTCACGCTATGGAAAACGAATTGTTTGTGTCGGTGCTGTTTGATTATTATTCAGAGCTTCTGACAGAAAGACAAAGAGATATTTTTGAAATGTATGTGAATAAAAACCTGTCTTTAAGTGAAATTGCGGAAAATCTCGGAATTTCAAGGCAGGGAGTAAGAGACGGACTTGTAAAGGCTGAAAAGGCTTTAATCGAATATGAAGAAAAGCTTAGCATTCACAAAAAAAATCAAAAGCTTTCCGGTCTTCTTGAAGATTTAAAGAATCTGGTTTCGGATACGGAGATGTCCGAACAAAAGAGAGAAGAAATTCAGAATCTTACAAACCTTATTGATGAACTTATTTAGAGGAGAATATAATGGCATTTGATAGCTTAAGCGATAAGCTTGCGGAAGTTTTTAAAAAGATTAAAGGCCGCGGCAAGGTTTCCGAAGCAGATGTTAAGGAAGCTATGCGAATGGTTAAAATGGCGCTTCTGGAAGCAGACGTTAACTTCAGAGTAGTAAAGAATTTTATAAATTCCGTTACCGAAAAAGCCGTAGGGTCAGAGGTTCTTGAAAGCTTAACTCCGGGACAGCAGGTAATTAAGATTGTAAATGAAGAGCTCGTATCTCTTATGGGAGGTAAGGAGCATAAACCTGTTATCTCTTCCAAAAGCCCAACGGTTTATATGATGATGGGACTTCAGGGTGCGGGTAAAACCACAACCTGTGCCAAAATGGCAAAATATTTTTCAAAACAGAATAAAAAATCGCTCCTTGCAGCCTGCGACGTTTACAGACCTGCGGCAATAAAACAGCTTCAGGTAGTAGGTGAACAGGTTGGCGCGGCGGTGTTTACTCTTGATATAAAAGACCCGGTTGAAATTGCAAAGCAGGCGGTTGATTATGCAAGAAAAAATGCCCTTGATATTGTAATTCTTGATACAGCCGGAAGACTTCATATCGATGAAGAACTTATGGACGAGCTGAAGAAAATCAAGGAAACCGCAAATCCGGAGCAGACATATCTTGTTCTCGACTCAATGACGGGTCAGGATGCGGTTAACACAGCTAAATCCTTTGATGAACAAATTGGAATCGATGCTTCAATTCTTACCAAGCTTGACGGTGACACCAGAGGAGGTGCGGCTCTTTCGCTTAATGCAGTTGTGGGAAAACCCATTGTGTTCTGCGGTATGGGCGAAAAGCTGGACGACCTTGAAATTTTTTATCCCGACAGAATGGCATCAAGAATTCTCGGAATGGGAGATATCCTTTCTCTTATTGACAAGGCTCAGGAGGCTTTTGATGAGAAAAAAGCCCTTGAAATGGAAAAGAAAATCCGTTCAAATTCCTTTGACCTTAACGATTTTCTTGAGCAGTTCAATCAAATGAAAAATATGGGTCCTCTCGATCAGCTTATGGGAATGATTCCCGGTATGAATTCAAAGGCTCTTAAAAATGTAAGTATAGACGAAAGAAAAATGGCTCAGACAGAGGCAATAATAAAGTCTATGACGAAAGCAGAAAGAGAAAAACCCGAAATCATCAATTTCAGCAGAAGAAAGAGAATTGCAGAGGGAAGCGGAACAACCGTGTCTCAGGTAAATGCTCTTTTGAAGCAGTTTGAACAAATGCAGAAAATGATGAAGCAGTTTACAAATCCGAAGGCAATGAAGGCTTTCGGCAGAAAAGGGAAGTTTAATTTTCCGTTTTAGGAATTAAATTATATTTTATTTTAAATTTAGGAGGAAATAAAAATGGCAGTAAAAATCAGATTAAGAAGAATGGGTTCAAAGAAAGCTCCTTTCTACAGAGTAGTAGTAGCAGATTCAAGATACCCAAGAGATGGTAGATTTATCGAAGAAATCGGTACCTACAATCCTTTGACAGATCCTGCAACAATCAACATCAATGCAGACAAAGCAGCAGAATGGATCAAAAACGGAGCTCAGCCTACAGATACTGTTAAAGCTATGCTCAAAAAAATTGATGTTATAAAATAATCAGGAGAAAAATAATGCAGGAATTACTTATGGAAATTGCCAAGTCTCTTGTTAATAATCCCGACGAAGTAAGAGTTGAAACCGTAGAAAAAGAAAATCTTACAGTTCTTCAGCTTTACGTTGCAAAGGATGATATGGGCAAGGTAATCGGCAAAAAAGGCAGAATAGCTCATGCTATCAGAACAATAATGAAATCAAACTCAGTCAGCGGCGGAAAGAAAATCGCTGTTGATATAATGTAAGCTATGAAACAGCTTGAAATAGGTAAAGTATGTAATGTCCATGGGTTACGAGGCGCAGTCAAAGTAATCCCATGGACTGACTATCCTGAAGTGTTTGAAGAAATAGAGTCGGTAATAGTAAACGGCAAAGAGTACGGAATCTCTTCGGTGCAGTATCAGAAGGCAAATGTTATTCTGAAGCTGAAAGGAATAGATTCTGTTTCTGATGCAGAAAATTTAAGAGATGTTGTTTTAAAGTGCGACCGTAAACAGCTTGAAGAGCTTGAAGAGGGAACCTATTACGTTGCAGACCTTGTGGGCTGCCGAGTTTTTGAAAACGAACAGCTTCTCGGTGAGCTGACATATGTTATGCCAAATGCAGGTGCCGACGTTTATGAAATCAGATCAGAGGATAATAAGACAATTTATCTGCCTGCTGTAAGGGAGAATATTTTGTCTGTTGATATTGAAAATAAAATAATAAAAGTAAAACTTCCGGAGGGATTGGTATAATGAAAATTGATATTCTTACACTTTTTCCGGAAGTTTTTTCTTCTGTTCTTGATACGAGTATTCTGGGAAGAGCAAAGGAAAAAGGAATAATTGAGCTTAATTATATAAACATCAGGGAATATACCCTTGATAAGCATAACAGAGTTGATGATTACCCCTATGGCGGCGGAGCAGGAATGCTTCTTAAAACTCAGCCCCTCTGTTATGCCTATGAAGATATTCTTTCAAAGGCGGAAAAAAGACCCAAAACGGTATATATGTCTCCCAGGGGAAAGGTGTTTAACCAGAGCGTTGCAAAGGAGCTTGCAAAGGAAGAACATATTGTTCTTATTTGCGGGCACTATGAGGGCATTGACCAGAGAGTTGTTGATGAAATCTGCGACTTTGAGCTTTCTGTGGGCGATTTTGTTTTAACGGGCGGCGAGCTTGCGGCTATGATTGTAACCGATGCGGTTTCAAGACTTGTGCCGGGAGTTTTGTCCTCGGAGGTAAGCTATGAGGACGAATCTCATTATAACGGGCTCCTTGAATATCCTCAGTATACAAGACCTGCGGTTTTTCATAACCAAAAGGTTCCCGATGTGCTTCTTTCGGGAAATCAGAAGGAAATTGACAGGTTCAGAAAAGAAAAATCTGCAGAGCTTACAAAAAAAGTGCGACCCGATTTGTTTGCCCTTTCAGGGGTTGAATATAAGCCCTCCTGTCCGGATGTGAAAATTCCCGATGTTAAATTTAAGCTTGAGGTTGTTTGTGAAAACGAAAGCAATAAAAATAAAATAACCTCGCAGATAATGCTTCAGCTTGAAAAAAGAGGAATAGCGGGAAATGTCTGCTCTTCCGGTTACGGTGCGGTGGTTATAGTTTCCTGCGGCAGGGCAGACAAAGCCTTAAAAAAAGATGCTCCCGTTTTCCTTTGCGGTTATCTTTCTGCCGAAGTGCGGGAGGTTGAGTTTGACTATGACTATGATTATATGCCGGAAAGTGCCATGTTGTCTCCCGTTGAAATTTCCGGGGAAATATTTAAATTTTTAATGGCAGTAAGCCTTAAAGAAAAAGGTGTTTCTCTGAATCTTACGGAACAGGCTCCGGCAGAAGTTGAATTTGTAAGCAAAATCCCCTACGAGCTTTATGAAAACCATGTTGAAAAGCTAAAGGAATATAAAAGCGACGATGTTTTTGTTGTAAAACACAATAAAAATGTCTTGTCGGGATATGTTACGCTCCTTTCAACCAATGGAGGAGTAAGTATTATTCAGGGTAAGGCTTTTGATATAAAATCAAAAAAATACGGAAAAATGTCTCTAGTATGTGCAGAAGGTCTTGGCAGTTATTTTACAGATGTAATCGTGAAAAACAACGCCCTTAAAAGCTTTACTGCAATAAACGGAAAATTCGGAGAGATATTATGCGCCGGAGCAGCCCTTGCGGGAGAAGAATTTTCCTGCCCGTATATTTTTGAAAAAAAACGAATATATCATACAGATAATCTTGAATTCTTCGGTCAGATTTGATATAATTACTTTTAATTACTATTTTTAGGAAAGGAGTTGCCTGAAATGACTACAAAGTGGATAGTGTCCGATGTTCCTTCGGTTGAAAAAATCGATGAAATAACCAACGGGCTTGGAACAAGCAGAATTGTTTCTGCCATTCTTGCGGTGCGTGGCTTTGATGAAAAAAGCGCAAAGTCTTATGTAAAAAAAGAGCTGTCTGCAATGTATGACCCCTACCTTATCAAGGATATGGATAAGGCGGTAAAAAGAATCAGACAGGCAATTTCCAATAACGAAAAAATAACTGTTTTCGGCGACTATGATGCGGACGGAGTAACCTCCTGTGCGCTTCTTGTTTTATGCCTTAAAGAACTTGGCTGTCAGGCAGATTATTATATTCCTGACAGAGAAACCGAGGGCTACGGTGTTTCAAAGAGTTCCGTTGACCTTATAAAAGCGAGAAAAACAGACCTTATTCTTACCGTTGACTGCGGCATAACAGCCGTAGAAGAGTGTGAATATGCGAAATCTCTCGGCATTGAAATGATAATAACCGACCATCACGAGTGCTCCGGCGAAATTCCGGATGCGGTTGCGGTGATCGACTCTAAGCAAAACGAATGCGGCTATCCTTTTAAATACCTTGCGGGAGTAGGCGTTGCCCTTAAGCTTGCTCAGGCTCTGCTGGAAGAAAAATATTCCTGTGAGCAAACGGCTGAAATGTATTCTGAGCTTGCAATGATAGGCTCTGTTGCCGATATTGTTCCTCTTGTTGATGAAAACAGAATAATATGTGATACTGGTCTTAAAAAAATAAAAACCACGAAAAATCACGGTATAAAAGCTCTTCTTGATGTTTCGGGAATTGAGCCGGACAGTATTTCCGCTTCAAAAATAGGATTCATCTTTGCTCCTAAAATAAATGCGGTGGGCAGGCTTGAAAATGCTTCAAGAGCGATTGAACTTTTCCTTTCTCAAAGCTATGAGGAGGCTTATGAAATCGCAAATGAAATGAATGAATATAATATAAAGAGACAAAAGATAGAGGCAGATATTCTTGAAGAAGCGGAACAAATGCTTCTGAAAAGAGGTAACAACGACAAGGTGATTGTTCTTTGTGATAAAAACTGGCACCACGGCGTAGTTGGAATAGTTTCTTCAAGACTTGCAAAAAAATATATGAAGCCCTGTATTCTTATTTCTGTGGGTACAGACGGGCTTTACAAAGGCTCAGGAAGAAGCGTTAACGGTTTTTCAATTTACGATGCCCTTGATTATTCAAAGGATGAGCTTGTTTCCTTCGGCGGTCATGAGCTTGCCGTGGGACTTACTCTTGAATATGAGAAAATTGATTCCTTCAGGGAAAAAATAAATGAATATGCAGAAAAAAATCTTACGGAGGAGATGTCCGTTTCTACAATAGTTGCAGACTGTGAAATGCGCGGAAGACATATGAATATGTCGGTTGCGGAAGAGCTTCAGCTTATGCAGCCTTACGGAACGGGAAATCTTCAGCCGGTGTTCTATATAAAAAATCTTACTGTGCAGAAGGTGCTTCCCATAGGAAACGAAAAGCAGCACCTTAAGCTTCAACTGCTGAAAGACGGAGTTTCCGTCGGAGCTGTAGCCTTCGGATTCGGTAAAAACAACAAAATTGCCTTTAACGATGTAATTTCGGTAATGGCGTGTCTTGATGTTAACGAATTCCGCGGAGTGAGAAGCGTTCAGCTCAGAATTATTGATATAAAGTAGGTGAGCATATTGGACAGAGAATGTCTTGAACTTATTGACAAAGTCAAAAAATACAGCAATAATGCAAACGAAAAGTTAATAGAACAGGCATATAACACCGCCAAAAAAGCTCACGGAGACCAGCTGCGCTATTCGGGAGAGCCTTATTTTGTTCATCCTTATCAGGTTGCAACAATTCTTACGGAGCTTGAAATGGACAGCGAAACAATTGCGGCAGGCCTGCTTCACGATATTGTTGAGGATACGGAATATACAACCGAAAGAATGATTGAAGAATTCGGTACTGAGGTTTCCGCTCTTGTTGAGGGTGTAACAAAGCTTGCAAAAATTCCTTATAAGAGCAAAAGTAAGGAACAGCAGCAGATAGAAAACTTAAGAAAAATGTTCCTTGCAATGGCAGATGATATAAGGGTTATAATCATAAAGCTTGCCGACAGGCTTCATAATATGCGAACCCTTAAAAGTATGAGAGAGGATAAACAGAGAGAGAAAGCAAAAGAGGTTCTTGATGTTTATGCGCCTCTTGCTCACAGACTTGGTATTTCAAAAGTCAAGTGGGAGCTTGAAGATCTCGCTTTAAGATTTCTCGATCCGGTTGCATATTATGAAATTGTTGAGAGTATAAATCAAAAAAAGGCAGAAAGAGATAATTACATCAGCGACATAATGGAAAACGTGTCGAAAAAAGTTGAAGAACTGGGCGTAAAATACAGAATAGACGGCAGAGCAAAGCATTTTTACAGTATTTTCAGAAAAATGTATGCTCAGAATAAGAGTATAGATGAAATTTACGACCTTTTTGCCGTAAGAATAATTGTTGATTCCATTGCAGAATGTTACGCAGTTCTCGGTGTTGTTCACGAAAATTATAAGCCAATTCCGGGAAGATTCAAAGATTATATTGCAATGCCTAAGCCCAATATGTATCAGTCTCTGCATACAACGGTTATCGGTCCCGGAGGAACAACCTTTGAAATTCAGATAAGAACCTGGGATATGCACAGAACCGCTGAATACGGTATTGCGGCGCACTGGAAATATAAAGAGGGAACAAGAAAAAGTGGAAAAGACGATGACAAGCTTGAATGGGTAAGGCAAATGCTTGAGGTTCAGAAGGACCTGTCAAATACCGATTCGGAGGAGTTTCTTAAAACTCTTAAAATAGACTTGTTTTCCGATGAGATTTTTGTGTTCACCCCAAAGGGCGACGTTATAAACCTTCCTGCGGGCTCCTGTGCCATTGACCTTGCCTATGCAATTCACAGCGCCATTGGTAATCAGATGATAGGCGCAAAAATCAACGGAAAAATAGCAACAATTGACCAGAAACTCAAAACGGGGGATATTATTCAGATTCTAACCTCCTCATCTCACGGTCCCAGCAAGGACTGGCTTAAATTTGTAAAAACCTCTCAGGCGAGAAATAAAATAAATCAGTGGTTTAAAACTCATAACAGAGAAGAAAATATCGCCAAGGGTAAGGATATTGTTGATAAAGAAGTAAGAAAAGCAGATATCGAAGGCATTAACGAGTTCAAGGAAAAGTTTGCTCTTGAAGCAACGAAAAAGTTTGCACTTAATACTGCCGACGATATGTATGCGGCTCTTGGCTATGAAGGTCCTCTTTCAGCTAAAATTTACAAAAAGCTGAAGGATGAAATAAAAAAGGTTACCGTTAAAACCGATGGTACAAAAACCCAAAAAACCACAAATAAAAGAAATGCTTCTGGAAACGGCGTTACCGTAAGGGGAATAGAGCATTGCCTTGTTCGTCTTTCAAAATGCTGTAATCCTGTTCCCGGCGATGAAATTGTGGGTTATGTAACCAGAGGCAGAGGTGTTTCGGTTCACAGAAAAGACTGTACCAATGTTACAAATGCTTCTCATAATGAAAGCATAAGAATGATAGAAGTGCTCTGGGATAACACTACAGGAGATTCCTATAATGCCGATCTGCTTCTTTACTCTGTAAACAGAAGCAATCTTCTTCTTGAAATTGCCGCAGAGCTTTCCAATATGAAGGTGGTTGTAAACGGAGTAAATGCCCGTGTCGACAAAAATAATATGTGTGTAATTGACCTTGCTATCGAGGTTTCAAAGGTCAGCGAGCTTGAAACGGTAATTAAAAAGCTTAAAAACATCTCAGGTGTTTATGAAATAACAAGAAACAACAAATAAAGGAGACATAAAGATGATTAAATTTGATTGTGAAAAAGCCGGATGGAAAATCAATTCCCACGAAATTGACTATATGAAAAATATGGTTTCTGCGGCGCATAAAATGCTTGAAGAAAAATCGGGTGCAGGTAACACCTTCCTTGGTTGGACCGACCTTCCCGTTAACTTTGACAAGGAAGAGTTTGAAAGAGTAAAAAAAGCTGCTGAAAAAATCAGAAGAAATTCGCAGGTTCTTATTGTAATAGGAATAGGGGGCTCATACCTTGGAGCAAAAGCGGGTATGTCAATGCTTACTCATACCTTTTACAATGAACTTTCCGATGAAAAAAGAAAAGGTCCCAAGGTTTATTTTGCAGGAAATTCAATAAGCTCAGATTATCTTTGCGACCTTCTCGATGTTGTTGAAGGAAAGGATTTTTCTGTTAATATAATTTCAAAATCAGGAACTACAACCGAGCCTGCAATAGCTTTCAGAGTTTTCAAAAAGCTTCTTGAAGAAAAATACGGTGTGGAGGGTTCAAAGGAAAGAATCTTTGCAACAACCGACAAGTCAAAGGGTGCTCTTAAAAATCTTTGTAATGAAATGGGCTATGAAACCTTTGTAATTCCCGACGATGTAGGCGGAAGATTTTCAGTTCTTACTCCTGTAGGCCTTCTTCCTCTTGCAGTTTGCGGAGTTGATATCGATGCAATTATGAAAGGCGCTCAGAATGCAAGAGAAGCATATTCTGTTGACAATCTTGAAAAAAATGACTGTTATAAATATGCCGCTGTAAGAAACATTCTTTACAGAAAAGGATACACAACTGAGTTTATGGTTAATTACGAACCTTCACTTCACTATTTCACAGAATGGTGGAAACAGCTTTACGGCGAAAGCGAAGGAAAAGACTGCAAGGGAATTCTTCCTGCAGGTGTTGATTTTTCAACAGATCTTCATTCAATGGGACAGTATATCCAGGACGGCATAAGAAATATTTTTGAAACCGTACTTAATGTGGAAACACCAAAACACAACCTGGTTATTAAAGAAGACGAAGAAAATATCGACGGACTTAATTTCCTTGCCGGCAAAACTCTCGACTTTGTAAACAAAAGTGCCTTCAAGGGAACTCTTCTTGCACATACCGACGGTCAGGTTCCGAACCTGGTTCTCAACATTTCCGGGCTTAATGAAGAAACCTTTGGTGAACTGATTTACTTCTTTGAAAGAGCCTGCGCAATATCAGGCTATCTTCTCGGCGTAAATCCCTTTGATCAGCCGGGCGTTGAGGCATATAAAAAGAATATGTTTGCTCTTCTCGGAAAACCGGGTTTTGAAAAAATGAAGGAAGATTTGGAAAAAAGACTTAAATAATTCAAAAAACCCCTTGAAATAATTTCACATTTATAGTATTATAAAAGTATAGAAGGAGGCGTTGAAAATGATTAACGTAATCATAGGCAAAAAAGGAACAGGTAAAACCAAATATCTGGTTGACCATGTAAACCTCGCAGTTAAAGAAGAACCGGGTACTCTCGTATTCATCAGTAAGGATAACAGACTGATGTATGACCTGAAGTCATCCATACGTTATATAAATACACAGGAGTTCAGTATAACAAATTACGATATGTTCTTTGGATTTGTGGGCGGAATTATTGCAAACAATTTTGACACAGCTCATGTGTTCGTTGACAGTATCTGGAAAATAGTAGAATCCGGCGAAGAAGGCTTTGAAAATTTCATTTCTCAGATTGAGAAAATCGGATTAGACCACAAGATTAACTTTACAATAACAATTTCCGAAGACAAGGAAAAAGCTCCGGAATATATTAAAAAGTATTTAGTGGAATTATAAAAAACATACCCCAATCTATGTCAAATAGTTTGGGGTTGTTGTATTAAACCGAGGAATCCCTTTGGTATAAAACAGGAAAAGGTGGAGAATAATGAGCAACGTAACAGGAAAAAAGGTTTTGTTCGACGAAGAATCAAGAGTAGCTCCTCTTGGACTCATAGCTCTTCAGAGTGCAAAAACCTTGGGTGATAAAATTAACTATTATCTTGTAAAATGGGCAGAAGAAGGTGGCGTAAATTACGACACATTTCTCGTTGAAGCAGAATGCCCCAGATTTTCGTCAGGTGACGGAAAGGGACTTATAAAGCAGTCAATCAGAGGTAACGACCTGTTTATTATAGTAGATGTTTCAAATCCAAGCTGTAAGTACAATTATTTCGGCGAAGAAAACAGAATGTCTCCCGATGACCATTATCAGGATTTAAAGAGAATAATTCAGGCAGCAGGCGGTAAGGCTCACAGAATAAATGTTATTATGCCGTCGCTTTACGGTGGCAGACAGCACAGAAGAAATTACAGAGAATCTCTCGACTGTGCAGCAGCTCTTCAGGAGCTTCAGACAATGGGCGTTTCGAATATTGTTACATTTGATGCTCACGACCCGAGAGTTCACAATGCAGTTCCGCTTATGGGCTTTGATAATGTAATGCCTACATATCAGGTTCTTAAAACAATGTTTAGATGCATTGACAATTTCAAACCTGTTAAAGATTCATTTATGATTATCAGCCCCGATGAAGGTGCTATCAACAGAAATATGTATTATGCCTCGGTTCTCGGTGTTGACCTGGGTATGTTCTATAAAAGAAGAGATTATTCAAGAGTAGTTAATGGTAGAAATCCGATTGTTGCTCATGAATACCTTGGAAATTCAGTTGAAGGCAAAGACGTATTTATTGCTGATGATATTATTTCATCAGGCGAATCAATGCTTGATATTGCATATGAGCTTAAAAAGAGAAAAGCAAACAGAATTTATACTTATGCTACATATTCAATTTTCACAAACGGATTTGAATCCTTTGACAAAGCTTATAAAGAAGGAATAATCGACGGCGTGTTCGGAACAAACCTTACACATATAAGACCGGAACTTTATGAAAGAGAATGGTTCCACGAGGTTGACGTTTCAAAATATATTGCATATTTTATCGCGGCAATAAATCACGACGTTTCAACAAGCGTAATAATTGACCCTCACGAAAAAATCAATCAGCTTCTTAAGAAATACGGCTTGAAATAGGAGATAAAAATGAATAGGATAACCTGTCTTAGTATTCAGCTCGGAAAAGATGAATACTCAAGAAATTTTGTCTGGTATAACAGCATAGATAACAAAGGTGCAAAGGCTCAGTATTGCCTTAAGTCAGATTATGACAAAGACGGTTTTACAGAAGAAAATTCAAATGTTGTTACGGGGGAATGCGAAAATCCTTTTAACAACAAAGAAAATGTAAGCTGTAAAGTAAATGTTGAAAATCTTTTGCCCGGAGAGACTTATGTTTACAGAGTTGGCAGTAATTGCGGCTTTGACGAAAAGGTTTATTCTTTTAAAACAAGAAGGGCAGACTCCGAAGGTCTGTCCTTTAATGTTGTTGCAGACCTTCATTCAAAGTCAGCTGATTTCTGGAAGATAACCGATGAGGATATTAAAAATTCATCAGATGCCTGGCAGAGTACCCTTGAAAAAATGCTTGAATATGATAACTCTCTTGATTTTGTTTTAAGCGCAGGGGACAACGTTTCAACTCCCGATATGTCCTGGACAACCTGCTGTGAGGAATTAAGAGTTGCCGCAGAGAAAGAACATAAATATTTTCTTGAAGCAGAGCTTATGAAAAGCATTCCCTTTGCAACTGTAAACGGAAACCACGAGGGACATAGCAGTGAGCTTGATGAAAATCCCTTTGCCTGCGTTTCGGGATATCATTTTGTTATGCCAAATGACGACGGCGTATCAGGGCACATTATGAATAAATCAACGGGCAATTTCTTTTACCGTGTAAAAAATGTGCTTGTTATAGGAATTAACATAAGCGTTAAAAACAACAGCGGGAACTGGAAAAATCTTTCTGCCGAAGTAAATGAAAAATACGTGAAAAAAGTATGTGATGCGAACAGGGAGGCAAAATGGAAAATTCTTGTAAACCACGTTCCTTCTTATTCTTACATAGGCGGCGAGGAAAACTCCCTTATGCAACCGATACTTGACAGAATCTGTAAAAATGAAAAAATTGACATTGTCTTCACCGGTCATGCTCACGCTTTTTCTGTTTCATATCCAATCCTTGAAGGCAGGATAACCACAAAGGAAAAGAATGTTATAAATCCAGGGGGAACGGTTCATTATAACGTGCCTTCTGCAATGAATCACTCATTTACCAGAGTTTCGGAATTCAAAGAATTCCTTAGAACATACGGAGTAGAGGAGAGTGCATCGGAAAAAATTGAAGGCTTCGACGGAAATTCCTACAGCTCACCAATGTTTACAAACGTGAAGGTAACAGAAAATGAACTTCAGATAAAAACGGTAAGAACGGATACTCTTGAAGAAATCGATACAATGATTTTGAAAAAATCAGAATAAATGCAAAAATAAAAGAAAAATAGAGAAAATATCTTTAATAACTGCAAATTTGGAGAAATACGGCGGTTGCAAAGATATTTTTTTTGATTATAATAATAGTCAAAGAAAGTCAAAGTCAAATAATTCAAGAATAAAATATTCCATATTGCGTCTTCAGGCTCTCTGAAGTACACAAGTACTGCCCGGTCGCCGGAATCAGCACCGGAAAAAACTTTCAGAATTTATTATTGATTTAGGAGTGTGTTTTCAATGAAAATAAGCGATTTGATAGAAGAGGTAATAAAAGAAATAATGGACGAGGAAGACGGTGTTGCGGTAATAAGGCGAAATGAGCTGGCAGGCAGGCTTAACTGTGTTCCGTCTCAGATAAACTACGTTATAAATTCCAGGTTTACCAACGACCATGGCTATATTGTTGAAAGCAGAAGAGGCGGTGGTGGAAGTATTAAAATAACCAGGGTGAGAATGGATAGGACAGGCTACCTTATGCATATAGTATCTTCAATAGGAAATGTTATAACTCAGCAGGAGGCAATGATGTTTATAAAAAACCTTATTGACTATCAGTCTGTTTCCGGAAAAGAAGGGCTGCTTATGGCGGCGGCTGTGTCAGACAAGGCATTGAGAGTAATACCTCAGCCGGTTCGTGACAATATAAGAGCAAGCATTTTTAAAAATATGATTGTAAGTATAATTGAGTAAAACAGGAGGTAAATGTATGATTTGTCAGATTTGCGGAAAGAATTTAGCTAATGTACATTTTAAATCCGTTATAAACGGCGTTGCAAAGGAACTTTATCTTTGCAGCAGCTGTGCGGCAAAATATAATAATCAGGCAGACCTTGGAAGCCTTGACGGATTTGGCAGAGGAGGAGAAGGAATGAAATTTTTTGAGAGTAAATTTTCAGACAAAGCTGAAAAAGCAATCAGATGCGCAGGAAATATTGCAACTCAGTGGGGGCACAGTTATGTTGGAACAGAGCATCTTCTTTACGGGTTGCTCAATGATGAAAACACAATTTCCTGCGGAGTTCTTGAAGATAACGGAATAACCCTTGAAAACGTAACAGATAAGGTTAAGGAAATCGTAGGCTTTTCTGATTTGAAGAGCAGCGCCCTTTCCTTTACTCCAAGGCTTAAAAGGGTAATTGAAACAAGCTTCAGGGAAGCAAACCGGCTGGGTAAGGGATATATCGGAACGGAGCATCTTTTAATGGCAATTTTAAGAGATGGCGAATCTGCGGCAACAAGAATAATATCAGAGCTTGGAGGAAACTCAAGAAAGATTTATACCGAGATTCTAAGGGCTCTTGGAATTGAGGTTGAAGAGGAGTATGCTCAGCAGGAGGAATATAACAACCGTCCTAAAACCACGAAAACTCCTACCCTTGACGAGTTTGGAAGAGACCTTACGAAAATGGCAGGCGAGGGAAAGTTTGACCCTGTTATAGGAAGGGAAAAGGAAATAGAGAGGGTAATTCAGATTCTTTCGAGAAGAACCAAAAACAACCCTTGCCTGATAGGAGAACCGGGGGTAGGAAAAACTGCAATAGCAGAAGGCCTTGCTCAGAAAATTCACGATAAAAAGGTTCCTGAAATTCTTAAAGATAAAAGAGTGGTTTCGCTTGATTTGTCATCAATGGTTGCAGGAGCGAAATACAGAGGTGAGTTTGAGGAAAGGCTCAAAAAGGCTACCGATGAAATTAAAGGCGCAGGAAATATCATTCTTTTTATTGATGAAATTCATACCATAATCGGAGCAGGAGCGGCAGAAGGAGCAATAGATGCTTCGAATATCTTAAAGCCTTCTCTTGCAAGGGGCGAAATTCAGCTTGTGGGAGCAACAACTATAAACGAGTACAGAAAGTATATCGAAAAGGATGCCGCGCTTGAAAGAAGATTCCAGCCGGTAACGGTTGGAGAGCCTACTGTCGACGAAACTGTTATGGTTCTTATGGGACTTCGTGATAAATACGAGGCTCATCATAAGGTTGAAATTACAGACAACGCCCTTATAGCTGCGGCAAAAATGTCAGCAAGATATATAACCGACAGATTCCTTCCTGATAAAGCTATTGACCTTATCGACGAAGCCGCATCAAAGGTAAAGCTTGCTTCCTATACTGCTCCCGACGACCTTTCAACTCTTCGTGAAGAGCTTGAAAAAATCAGAAAGGAAAAAGAGTCAGCAATAGGTGAGCAGAATTTTGAAAAAGCAGCAGCTTTAAGAGACAGGGAAAGAGAGCTTTCTGCAGAGCTTGAAACAAAAAAGGAAAACTGGAGAAAAGAAAGCAGTTCAAGAAAAATGTCTGTTACGGAAGAAGATATTGCAAATATAATTTCAAGCTGGACGGGAATACCTGCTTCAAGACTTCAGGAAAGTGAAAGTCAGCGTCTTTTGAAACTTGAAGATGAGCTTCATAAAAGAGTTATAGGTCAGAATGAGGCGGTGTCTGCTATAGCAAGGGCGGTAAAAAGAGGAAGAACGGGACTTAAAGACCCGAAACGTCCTATTGGTTCCTTCATTTTCTCGGGTCCTACCGGCGTGGGTAAAACCGAGCTTTGTAAGGCTCTTGCAGAAGCGGTTTTCGGAGACGAAAACGCTATGGTTAGAATTGATATGTCGGAATATATGGAAAAATATTCGGTATCAAGACTTGTAGGATCGCCTCCGGGATATGTTGGTTACGAAGAGGGCGGTCAGCTCAGCGAAAAGGTAAGAAGAAGCCCTTATTGTGTAGTTCTTTTTGATGAAATTGAAAAGGCTCATCCCGATGTGTTCAACATTCTTCTTCAGATTCTTGAAGACGGAATTCTTACCGATTCCCAGGGCAGAAAAATTGATTTTAAAAATACAATTATAATAATGACCTCAAACTTGGGTGCGGCTCAGATTGTAAACCCTTCAAAGTCGCTGGGCTTTGACGCCGCGGGAGGAAACGAGTCAAGAAGCTATGAAAGCATAAAGGAAAAAGTCCTTGGCGAATTAAAAAGAACCTTCAGACCGGAGTTTGTTAACAGAATTGACGATATAATTGTTTTCCGTCAGCTCAACAAAGAGGAAATAAAACAGATTGCATCAAATATGATGAAGAGCCTGTTTGAAAGACTCAAGGCAAACGAAATTGAAGCAGAGGTAAGCAACGAGGCGGTTGAAAAGCTTGCGGAAATAGGCTTTGACCCTGTGTACGGTGCAAGACCTTTAAGACGTGCTATTGTATCTCAGATTGAAGATATGCTTGCGGAAAAAATGCTTGAAGGAAGCGTTAAGCCGGGAGACAAAATTAAAATTGATGTTTTAAATGACAAGTTTGAAATAATTAAATAAACGGAATAAATCACCCTTATTGTCACATACTAATTGTGAAAGGGTGATTTTTTTGAAGGGTGTAATTTTTGCCAATCATAAAAATAATGAGCTTATGTATCTTAACAAACCGAAAGCTCTTGCAAGGGTTATGGGTAAAACTCTGCTTGAATACAATTGTGAGCTTCTTGGAAAATGTGCCGATGAAATAATTGTTGTATGTTCGGCAGAAACAGAAAACTGTCTTGAAAAAGAAGGTATAAGCTTTTGCAGGGAAGAGGAATTTTTCGGCAATCAGCAAAAAATTCTTAATGATGTAACCCTTTTTGCAGACGGAGGTTCACTTTATTTTATGGATATTGAAGCCTTTGTGAGCTTTCATTGCAAAAATAAAAATAAAATAACCCTTGCGGCAAGTGAAAGCATTGAAAATGAGCTTCTTCCGGTTGTAAGCAAAAAAAAGGACGAGCTTTGGAAGTTCAACAATATGTATATTCTTGAAAAGGAAACTCTTGGATGTGATGTTAAGAATCTCCTTAAGGAAAATGCCGTTTCGGTTTATTGTTCAAAAGAAAAGTTTGTTTTTGTAAATAACGTGTGGGATCTTATGAAGGTATCCTTTGAACTTATAAATAAAACAAGACTTCCTGTTCCGTTATCCGCTTCTGTTGACGAAAGCGCCTTTGTAAGCAGTAAAGCCTATATCGGAGAAAATTGCAGAATAGGAAAGTTTGCAAAAATAGGGGCATACTGCGTAGTGGAAGACAACTGTGTTATAAAAGACTCGGCTGAGCTTAAGTATACAACTGTCGGAGAGGGGTCTTTAATAGGAAAAAATACAGAAATAGAATTTTCCTTTCTTATGGAAAACTCAAAAATAGGAGACCGTTGCATTTTAAGAGGAGGCAATGTTGTGGAGAAAAATTTTGAGGTAAGCAACGACTCGGTTATTCAGGAAAATCTGCCTTTGTGCGAAAGTACTTTTAATGAAACAAAGAAAAATGAGAAAATCTCTGAAAAAGATAAGAAAATATTAAGATAGTTTAATTTTTACTCTTTACAAATCGTTTGAATTGTGTTATAATACGAACGTTAATGGTGTAAAGTGAGAATTTATGCTTGCACCAAAATATTTTAAACACATACTAAAGGGAAGGTGTATGTTACAATGAGTAAAAAAGTAATAAGTTTGCTCCTTTCAGTTTGCATGATTTTAAGCGTATTTTCATGCGTTACTGTTGCGGCAGACGAAACAGGAACAACTCCTGTAATTACATTGACAAGAGAAACTGTCAGTGTAACAAACGTAAGCGGTACATACTGGCTTATGCTTGCATCTTATGACGATAACGGTCTTGTTGATGCAAAGAAAATTCAGATAAGTGCAGACTATTCTGCAAGCCTTTCTGAAATCGGTCTTAACATTGAGGGCGCAACTTCAATGAAGGCTATGATATGGGAAAGCTTAGAGAATATAAAGGCTGTAACAGGCGATTCAAAGTTTGACCTGAATGCTGTTTATAAAGTTACATTCAGCGCAAACGGCGGAACAGGAACAGCAGCTGCAACTGTTGAAGGAAAATGGGGCGAAACCATTACTTTGCCTGAAAACGGTTCAACAAAAACCGGTTATGAATTTGCAGGCTGGATTTTAGGCGCAGACCTTTACCAGGCAGGCGAAGAATACACAATTAAAGGTAATGCGGCATTTGAAGCTTCTTGGACAGCAACAGCTGAAGAATTCAAAGTAAACTTTGAAGAAACAATTTATTTCGGTACCGAAACAGACGGTGCTGAAACAGGTACCTTGTACAAAAATACAACAGGACAGAAAAACCTTTACAGAGACTTTGATACATCTGCATACTATGCAAAAATCGATATTGATAAATATATGAATGTACAGGGTGCACATTTAAATCTGTATGTTCAGAAATTTAACGCTTCTACAAATCTTGCTTTTTATGATATAAGCGGAGAAGATTACGAAGCAGCATTTTCAAGTGTTGAATCGGGCTCAGAATTTAATACAGCCGATCTTCCGACAGGAACAAAAATAACATCAAAATCTTTTTCAATAACAGATAATGTAGCGCATTATGCAGATCCTGTTGATCTCACAAGCTATATTGCAGAAAAGGCTGAAGCAGGCGAAAAATATGTATATATTAAAATGATAAATACTGCAGGCGGAAATGCAACTAAGGATGCTGCCCGTATAACAGGCTTCTATAATAAGACATATATTTCTGTTATCGGTGAAATAGCTCCGAAAGCAAGCTTTGCGGCAAACGGCGGAACAGGTGATGAAATTGCTCCTGTATACGGCGAAACCGTAACCCTTCCTGAATGTACATATACAAATGGCGATTACGACTTTATCGGCTGGTCAGACGGCGTTGACGTTTACCAGGCAGGCGCAGAATACACAATGCCCGGCGACAAAGAATTCAGTGCAGTTTGGGGCTATGCAGCTTATGCATCCTTTACAACTGACGATGCCGGCGTTGTAGGAACAATGGACGTTATCAGCGTTGAAAAAGGAAATACAATTGTTCTTCCTTCAGAAGGAATGACAAAACCTGCAAAAGTAGGTTCCTACACACTTTACGGCTGGAATGACGGAAGTGCTGTTTACCCGGTTGGAACAGAGTATGTTATGGATGACGATGCCAACTTTACTCCTGTCTGGGTATATACAGGGGCAGATTCTGCAACTGTTGACTTTGACAGCAAGAAGATTGTAATAGCAGGTAAGTGGGATACAGAAACAGCTGCTTACGATAACACAATTAAATCTGTTTCAGATGCATCAGGGTTAGAAAATGTTAACGTAAGAAAACCTTATACTACCAGCACAGATGTCTACCTTAACAGACCTTTCTTTTATGCAGCGCTTGACCTTTCCAACGACGTTGCTGCAGATAGCGTAATTCTTAATCTTATACCTGAGTCAAGCAGCGGTACTGTTTATGTTCAAAAGGTTGACAGCATTCCTGCAGTAGGAGAAGAAAACATTGTCGGAACCGAACTTGGAAGTGTAAGCGCATCAGGCGGTGCAACTACACTTGATATTACAACAGCTTATAACGAAGCAATCGGTTCAACCCTTTACCTTAAGATTTACGGTTGGGCTTGGGCTGAAGAGAAACATTATAACTATGTATCTCTTGATGCTGATAATCTTAACATTACGGTTTCAGCAAAGAGCAATGTTAAAGTAGCCTTTGATATGGGTGCTGAAACAGTTTCTGCTGAAGCAGGAACAACAATTACTCTTCCTGAATGTACAACTGAAGTAGAAGGTAAGATATTTGCAGGCTGGACAGATGGTAGTGAAAATGTATATCCTGCAGGCAGTGAATATACAGTTCCGGTATATAATGTAACACTTAAAGCAGTTTGGGCAGTTGGTGTAACAATTACATTTGATGACTGCGAAGGAATAGAAGCTGTGAAAGTTGCCCAGGGTGGCTCTGTAACACTTCCTGTAGCAGAAAGAACTGCAAAAATTGGTGCTTATACACATACAGGCTGGACAGACGGAACAGCAACTTATGCTCCCGGCGAGTCATACATTGCTGCAGAAGATAAAGCTCTGACTGCTGTCTGGGATTACACAGGCGGCGAAGGCGAAATTAAAGTAGCAGACACAGTTTATTGGAAAGCTGCATCTACAGATGATTTGACAACAGGTACTGTTAGAAGAAATTATACAGGTAATGGATATTTGTACACATACAAAGAAGCTTATTCAGCTCACTTTGTAAAACTTGATATTTCAAATATTGAAAATGTTTCAAGTGCCATATTCAATATGTTTATAACTAAAGTTAATAACACTTCAACCTTGAAGCTTTATGAAATTTCAGGCGAAGAGTATGAATCTGCATTTGAAGGTCTCACATCAGCTGCTACAACATTTAACGCATCAGATTTGCCTGCAGCGGGTACACTTATAACATCTACAGCAGTTACAACTACAGGAAATGCTACCAATAGTGCAGGTTATTATATGACACCAGGCTCAGATATTACCGAATGGTTAGCTGCTAAGGTTGCTGCCGGTGAAGATTATGTATATATTAAACTCACAAACGGAAAAACACGTTCTGCAGGACCTGCCGACGGTATTCGTGGAAAGAATATTAAAAACTCTAAGGTAGTGATAGTTACCGGTGATGCAGTAAGTGCAAGCTTCGATTATGCTGATGCTATTTATGCAACAGCAGGTAGCGAAATTACACTTCCAGATTGTGATGAACTTGAAAGAGGAAAAGTATTCACAGGCTGGACAGACGGTACAACAACCTATGAAGCAGGAGCAACTTATACTCTTAATGCATCTGCTCACTTCAGGGCTGTAATTGAAAATGCTTATACAGTTGACCTTGAAGGTGAAACATACAGAGATTATTTAACAGCTCTTCAGACCGGAACAGATACAGTTGTTCTTCCTGAAGTTGACGATGCTCCTGAAGGCTATGTTCACTACGGTTGGACACCTGATGAAGGCACAACA
>JAZUPZ010000027.1:0-17518 GCA_045605445.1 Clostridia bacterium
TTTCTCCCGGAGATTGACTGATTTTGGGTAAATTTAATAAAGGGTTCCGTTTCCTCTTCTCTCAAAACCCAATATTTCTGCTCTACAAAAACCGTGCGGTGAAGCTGTCTTGACCGCATACACATCTGGTAGAGGCTTTGTATTCTGTGGGAAGTTAAAACCTTGTCCGATGTAAAAAGTTTGTCATCAAACAGTGACCGTTTACATAAGAAGTTTATAATCTGCCCTGTCTTGTTGGCATCCATGCCAAGCTCCTGCGCCATAATCAGGAAAAAGTCTTCGTCGGTTTTCAGGTAAAAGCCTTCTTTGTATATCTGACAAAGTATGTAAATATAAACCACTATGCCGTCGTTTCCGAACTTTGCTTTTACAACCTTTGTGGCGATTTCATCAAAAAAATCCGTATCAAAGGAAAAGAAGGAGAGTCCGTTTTTCTGTGCTCTCGCCATTTTTTCTTTCCTTTCTTAAGCATTATTATGCTCCGAAAAGATTATACTCCATTTCCTTTATGACATTCAATGACATCTTTTTTTAAATGCAAAGACAACTTAAGCCGTGCACTTGTTTCTTATCAGTTAAGTTTGCCTCCGGCAAGTGATGTTATCTTCAATAGTGATGTTTACTCTGTAAGTGATGTTTCGCCTGTCGGCGAAGCGCAAACTTTACTTCACTTTTATAAAAAACTTCACTGCTTTATGCAACTTCACTTTGAACTTTAGTTCAAAACATCACATAAAAAAACGCCCCACCGACCGAAGCCGATAGGGCGGAAATAAAGTTTTGTTTAATTAAATTGTGCCAAACGGCTCGTTCCCGTGTTACCCCTTCTTCGCAACCATTTCATTCACAGGGTATTTATGTGTGTGTTTTCCAATTCCTTTTAATCCATTGCCTGTAATTTGATAAAAGGGTCCCGTAAAGTATGAAATTTGTGCTTCCGACTGTGCGAAACACTTTATAACATCTTCATCAGATATATCTCTTTTATTGACAAGAATAAACTGTCGATAATATGAACAGGTTTCGTTTGCATTTATAAACACATTCTTATCTGAAAAACCATCATTGTAGGAAAGAATCTTTTTTTGCAAATTCTTATCAAATTCATATGTAATTCGCACATCATCCATAGAAATATTTTCTGAATTATTTGTTATTACATAGTTTACTGAAATTTCGCAATATTCTTGAGGATTTTTTAAAACGTTTTCAGCATTTTCTTTAGGAATAGCACTTTCGTTGTACATATTTTTATCTTTTATTTGTTTTAACGTTGACTCAGATATGGAGTTTATCTTAAGTTCCGAAACAGTTATTACAAAATCTTTGTTTTTGGGACATAGCCCTACAACGATAAATATAATGCAAATAAATATGCCTGCTGTACAAATTAAGATTCTTTTCACCCAAATCATCTCCTTTTCATCCGGGAGTATACACTGTTTTATTCGACAGGAAGATTTAAAATCCTTTTTTAAGAACGAAAAAGCAAGCAACAGAGCTGTCCCCGAAAGAAACAGCTCTGTTTTTAACATTCGTTTTCAATTTGTCGGAAATCGCCAAACTCTGCATTTTTTCTCTTTTGGCGTTCCGGACTTTTTTACATTCCCTTTAAGGCTTAATATTTTTTCTTTTCAAGCACCAGAGGGTAGTCTTTGGGGCATTCTGCCTTCATTTCGTCTTTTACGATTACGCCTTTATCGACAATTACGTTTTTAAGGCGGGCATTTTTACCGATATGAACATTCTGGAGAATGATACAGCCTTCCAGCTCTGCACCCTCTTCGATTACCGCATTTCTTGAAATTACGCAGGTTTTAACCTTTCCCTTTATAACCGCGCCTTCGGCAACGAGAGAATGTTTAACATCGCTTCCTTCAAGATATTTGGTAGGCGGACAATCTTTTGTTTTTGTATAAACGGGATTGTTTTTGCTGAAGAGCTCGCCAACCGTTGCAATATCGAGCATTTCCATATTTGTTTCGTAATAGCTTTTAATTGAATTGATACATCTTACATAGCCTTTGAATTCAAAAGCCGTTACGTTGTATCTCATAACATTATTATAAACAAAGCGTTTGAAATCGTTTTTTATGCCCTTCTTTGCAGCTTCATACATAAACTCAAGAAGCAGGCTTTTTTTCATTACGAAAATTTCCATACTTATATCTGCATCAGTTTCGATACCGATATTTTTAACGGTTTTTACAACTCTGCCCTCTTCGTTTATTTTAAGTATATCGCAGCCGTTGAAGCTTTCGTCGGCATTGTTTATTTTTTTATAAACAACGGTTATGTCGGCTCCTGTTTTCTCGAAATGCTCAACCGCCTGTTCAAGGTCCATATTACAGAGCATATAGGAGGAAGCAAGGATAACGTTTTCGCCGTCTGACCTGCTTAAAAAGTTAATACTGTTTTCAAACTGTTCCAGGTCGTAGCCGGAATTTCCGCCCAGAAGGTTATGCTGGAAGAGGAAAAGACCGTCGTTCTTTCTGTCAAGGTCCCAGGGCTTTCCGCTGCTTAAGTGGTCATCAAGAGAACGGGTGAACTTATTTGAAAATACGCTGATTGAGGTTATACCCGCGTTTACCATATTGGAGAGCATAAAGTCGATAACTCTATATCTTCCCGCAACGGGAACTGTTCCGATTGGTCTTATACCCGTAAGGCTTCTTATGTCCTTTTCATCTTCTTCAAGATTTATTATACCCATATAGTTTCTCAGCATATCATTTCACCTCCGGTTTTACATTTTTATTGTCGTCGATTAAAACAACCTCTTCGCCGTCGCCAATCTTATTCGGGCCGTTGATAACCGCCTTTGTTCCCACAATTGCCTTATCAACCACCGTATCGGAAAGGATTCGGCTGTTATTCATAATAACGCTGTTTTTAACTACGGCATTTTCGGCAACGTAAACGCCGGGGAAAATAACCGAGTTTTCAACCCTACCGAGAATAACTGTGCCCTCAGACACAAGGCTGTTTTCAATTTTTGCATTTTCGCCGATATACTGAGGAGGAAGAACTGTTGATTTTGTATAAATCTTCCACTTGTCATCGTAAAGATTAAGCTCGTTATCGGGCTTGATTAAGTCCATATTTGCATCCCATATGCTGTCAATTGTTCCGATGTCTCTCCAATAGCCGTCAAAGGGGTAAGCATAAAGCTTTTTGCCCGAATTGAGCATTGCGGGAATTATGTTTTTGCCGAAGTCGTGAGCTGAATCTTCAAGCTTTGCGTCCTCGGTAAGATATTTTTTAAGTACCTTGTATGAGAAAATATAAATACCCATTGATGCAAGAGTGCTCTTCGGCTTGGGCGGTTTTTCCTCAAACTCGTTTATTCTCAGGTCTTTATCGGTGTTCATAATGCCGAATCTTTTTGCTTCTTCAAGAGAAACGTCGATAACCGCAATGGTTGCATCGGCGCCCTGCTCCTTGTGATAATCCAGCATTTTTGAGTAGTCCATTTTATAAATATGGTCACCGGAAAGGATAAGAACATAATCAGGGTCGTAATTATCCATAAAATACATATTCTGATAAATTGCATCGGCAGTACCCTTGTACCAGTCGCCGCCCTGCTCCTCCATATAAGGCGGGAGAACGGAAACGCCGCCGTTTGAAACGTCGAGATCCCAGGGTTTTCCTACGCCGATATGGGCATTGAGCGCCCAGGGCTTATACTGGGTCATGATACCAATGGTATCAATTCCCGAGTTTGCACAGTTGCTGAGTACAAAGTCAACAATTTTATATTTTCCGCCAAAGGCAACAGCAGGTTTCGCTACGTTTTTCGTAAGCGATTTAAGACGAGAGCCCTGACCCCCTGCAAGAATCATTGCCACCATTTCTTTTTTGAACAAAGCTTTCATCCCTTTCTTAGGATTTTTTCTAACCGTCGTTATTTTTTCAAGGGACGGTATTCATGAGGCTTTAAAACCAGCCCGCCAAAGGGCGGAAGATTTATATTTACGCTGAAGGGCATCTCCCCCTCCGGTTCAACCGACGGCGAAATGATTCCGCGGTTAAGACCGTTGCCTCCTCCGTAAATAACATTATCGGTATTCATAATTTCTTCATAATCGCAGAATTTCGGAACACCGGTTTTATATTGCTGAGCGACAGGCGTAAAGTTAATTACCGTAACAAGAAATTCCGATTTGTCCTTTGAATATCTTGCGTAAGACAAAACACTTCTGTCTCTGTCGTTTGCATTACACCAGGAAAAGCCGTCCCAGGAGCCCTCGTTATCCCAAAGACATTTTTGCTTCAGGTACATATTATTTATATCTCCGATACAGGTTTTTTCCTGTGTGTATTCATCATATTGCAAAAGCTTCCACTCCAGAGGCTCGTAAAAACGCCACTCAAGAGCGTGGGCAAATTCGTTGCCCATAAACATAAGCTTTTTACCCGGCATTGTGTACATATAAAGCACATAAGAACGAAGCTGGGCAAATTTGTCCCTTCTGTAGCCGGGCATTTTTTCAACAAGGGAGCATTTGCCGTGAACCACCTCGTCGTGAGACAGGGGCAGAACAAAGTTCTCGTTAAAGGCGTAAAACAGCGGGAAGGTCATTTTATCGTGAATTCCCTTTCTGAAGATAGGGTCAAGCTTCATATAGGAAAGGCTGTCGTTCATCCAGCCCATATTCCACTTGAAGGTAAAACCCAGCCCGCCCTCTTCAACAGAGCGGGTTACCCCCGGGAACTGAGAAGAGTCTTCAGCAAACATAAGATTGTTTTTAAAGAGCTTTTTAACTGTATAATTAAGCTTTTTGATAAATTCAATACCCTCGATTTTGTCAAAGCCCCCATAATTGTTCATAAGCTCGGGACGGGGGTCCTTGCAGAAAATGTTTGACAAAATGTTTGCAACGGCATCTGCCCTTATTCCGTCAACGTTATACATTTCCATAAAGAAAACAACGTTTGAAACAAGGAAGGAAACAACCTGAGGCCTGGTAAAGTCGAAATTAAGGGTTCCCCAGCCGGGATTGTCCGCAAGAAACTCGTTTGCATATTCATAAAGAGGCGTTCCGTCGAAAAGCCTTAAGCCGTGGTCATCGCGGCAGAAGTGCCCCGGAACCCAGTCTAAAATTACTCCGATTCCCGCCGAGTGAAGAAATTCAACAAGATACTGAAAATCCTCCGGGTCGCCATATCTTGAGGTTACTGCATAATAGCCCGTTGTCTGATACCCCCAGGAGGCATCGAGAGGATACTCCGAAAGAGGCAGAAACTCAACGAAATTATAACCCATCTGAAGAAGATGATTTGTAAGGAAAGGCGCTATTTCCCTGTAGGTGTAAAACTCGCCGTCCTCCTTCTGCATAAAGGAGCCGATATGAACCTCGTAAATATTAACCGGGCTTTCATAAATATTTCTGTTTTCCTTAAGCTTTTCGTATTTTTCATCGGGCTCTGGCTTTTTAAGGTCCCACACCACCGAGGCGGTATCAGGTCTTAACTGGCTTTTAACCCCGTAAGGGTCTGCCTTTAAAAAGCCCCTTCCGTTATTTTCAATATAAAACTTATAAACCTCGCCCTTGCCGATTCCCTCAACAAAAGCATACCATATTCCGTCCTTTGCCCACTGAGCCTTGTTTTTGCCTCTGTCCCAGCCGTTAAAATCCCCGCAAACAGAAACAAAGGTGGCAGACGGCGCAAAAACCGCAAACTCCACCCCATTATCTTTAATATGCGCACCAAGAAAACGATAAGCATGTGCACTATCGCCTCTGCTGAATTTTTCTATTTCTTCGTTAAATCTTTCTATAAAGCTTTTTGTCATAAGTATCACCTGTTGTTTCTATTATTATTTTATTACTACTGGTAATTATTTTCAATAAAGATGTACGTTTTTTATAAATTTTCATTAAGTTTTTCGTCATTTTGCACAAATTATGCCTGCAAAACAATTTGAAGAAGGAGAATAATTGCAATTCCCGGAATTCCCAGCAGTCCCGCAACCGTTGCAGTTACCGCATTTATTCCTATCTGCAGACCTATAACCGCTCCCGCAAGGTTGAAAATAAAAAGAACAATTCCTCCGCAAACCGCATTGACAAGCAGCTTAAAGGCAATTCTCACCGGCGTGAAAAACACCTTGAGAAGCATAAACAGAATTACAAGCCCCACTGCATATGCAATTATTATATTATCTCCGCTGAGTCCCATAAGCACAAACCCCTTTTTACAGCCTGTTAAATTCTATGCGGTTTGTCCTTAATATATTCCCTCTCTACCTGTCGCTCAAAATAAAATCCCTTACCCTGTTGCCGTAGTCCTCTCTTTTCTTGAGGGCTGATTCGCAATGTCCCGCCTCTTCGCAAATCCAGAGATATTTTTTTGAGGAGGTGTTTTCATAAAGCTCGTAAACCCCCGCAGAGCTTATAAAATCGTCCTTTTCGCCGTGGATATACAAAACGGGGCACTCTATTTTTCTGACAAGCTGAGCGGTGTTCGTTTCCGAAAGAGAATATCCGCAACGAAGCCTTACCGCAAGACGTACCAGGAAAAACACCGGTTTTACCGGCAGATGATATTCCCTTTTTATCTGCTTTTTTATAACCTCCGCCCCGTTGGCATAGGCACAGTCGGAAATTACTCCCGAAACTTTTTTGTCCGTATCCGCCGCGGTCATAAGGGCAGTTGCGGCGCCCATTGAAATTCCGTGAAGAAAAATTTTTACCCTCTCGCCGAACATTTCCTTTACATAATCAATCCAGAGGGCAATGTCCTTTTTTTCAAGACAGCCAAAGCCTACAAAATTTCCCTTGCTCCTGCCGTGGCACCTCATATCCGGCGCTAAAACCGAACAGCCCAGCTCGTTGTAATAATACTCGGCAAAGGGCTCCATAAGGCTGTGATTTCCCCGATAGCCGTGAAGAAGAATCACCACCGTTCCTGTGTTTTTTTCGTTTATAAAAAAATAACCCTTCAGTTCAACGCCGTCAAAGGATATTATGCTCTTTTCCTCCGGTTCCGGAAGCTTCAGCTTTTCCTTTACAAAGCTTTCTTCAAGGCTTCCTCTTCTTCCGAAGCCGCCGGAAAAAAGCTCGTTGAAAACAAGCAGAGGAAAAACTACTGAACATATTATTACGGGAATTATCATTTTTTCACTCCTTTTTTATATTACTTTGCCCTTAAATTTTAAGAATATCATCAATTTTTCGGGTAATAATATTTTCGAAAGGAGTGAATTTTATGAAAAATCATACAGTTAATTGCAAGGTTACCGACTGTATTTATAACGACAGTCAGAAATGTACAAGCCCGGGAATTCATATCGGCGGAAGAGAGGCAAAGGATGCCGTTGAAACCAAGTGCGACACCTTTACCACAAGAGCCAACGCCTTTACCAATATGACCGGCGACCATACAAACGCTACTAAAATCGACTGCAAATCCGTTGAATGTAAATACAACGACGACTGCAAGTGCCAGCTTGATTCTATTTCCGTAAGCTGCACCTGTTCAGCCTGCAGCTGTTCAAGCGTTGAAGAAACCTACTGTGGCTCTTTTATGAAGGACTGATCCCCCTCTTAAAGCAACTCCTCTCAGGTGCTTTTTCGGCATTTGAGAGGAGTTTGTTTTTTCTCTTGCATATAAACACTTTCTGTGCTATAATTCCCCTGTTCAATATTACCAAAAGGAGAATTATTATGATTCATTCAGACTGGCACATTCACAGCGAACATTCTTACGATGCAAAAACGCCCCTTGAAACCATTGCAAAAAACGCAATTGAGCAGGGTCTTGATTTTGTCGGCATTACAGACCACGCAAATTTTAACGACGAAAAGTTTCTGGGCGATTTAAACAGCTCTGTAAAAGGAGTTAAGGAGCTTAAGGGAAAATATCCCTTTATGATTCAGGGCGTTGAGCTTACGCCTATTGAAAAGCCCGAGTTTGATTACATAAAGAAAACAGGCACAAGAGAGGGCTATGTTGCGCCTGTTCAGGATAAGCCCTTTGAAATTGAGCTTGCCTGCACAAAAGAAGAGCTTAAAGCTCTTGGCGTACGCTATGCAATCGGCGCGGCACATTGGAGAGTTGATATTCCAAATGCCAAAAGCCTTACTCCCGACCTTGATGCAAGCATAAAGGAGTGGTACCGTCAGCAGATGTACCTTGCCTGCGACGAAAGAGTTACCATTTTAGGCCACCCCTGGTATCACGGCAGAAGCTTGTGGTATGAAGACTTTTCCCTTATTCCCCGTTCAATGAATATGGACATTGCGGCGGCATTAAAGGAAAACAAAAAATTTGTTGAGTGTAATTCTCACTTTTTCTGGCACGAAAAAGCAACAGAAAAGTTCCGCAGTCAGTATGCAGAATTCTTAAGAGAGCTTTTTGAAATGGGAATCCCCGTAACCTACGGCTCCGATGACCATAACGGCTACATTGACGAACGCAAAACCGTCGAAAAGTATCTCTCCGCCGCAGGCTTCAAAGATGGCGATATTTATACCCTTTCCGAAAAGGATTTGTGGTAGTGTTCTGAAGTTACGCAAAAGAAAAAGGGTCTGTAATTTTTTTACAACCCTTTTTTGAAGGGATAGGAAAAAATGATTCGGAACGGACAAACCAAGCAAAAGCAAGGTTTACCTTGCTTTTGGAAACCCGAAGCGCGTCAAAACAAAGCAGACTTGCTACGTTTTGCACAAGTGCAAAACTTTCGCTTCTTTGCATTGTTTTTCCTTCTCCCCGAAAATCAGGTCTGCTTTTCGGGGTCCCCATAAAGTCAATTGACTTTATGGGGACCCCGAAAAGCAGACCTGATTTTCGGGGAGAAGGAAAAACAATGCAAAGAAGCGAAAGTTTTGCACTTGTGCAAAACGTAGCAAGTCTGCTTTGTTTTGACGCGCTTCGGGTTTCCAAAAGCAAGGTAAACCTTGCTTTTGCTTGGTTTGTCCGTTCCGAATCATTTTTTCCTATCCCTTCAAAAAAGGGTTGTAAAAAAATTACAGACCCTTTTTCTTTTGCGTAACTTCAGAACACTACCACAAATCCTTTTCGGAAAGGGTATAAATATCGCCATCTTTGAAGCCTGCGGCGGAGAGATACTTTTCGACGGTTTTGCGTTCGTCAATGTAGCCGTTATGGTCATCGGAGCCGTAGGTTACGGGGATTCCCATTTCAAAAAGCTCTCTTAAGAATTCTGCATACTGACTGCGGAACTTTTCTGTTGCTTTTTCGTGCCAGAAAAAGTGAGAATTACACTCAACAAATTTTTTGTTTTCCTTTAATGCCGCCGCAATGTCCATATTCATTGAACGGGGAATAAGGGAAAAGTCTTCATACCACAAGCTTCTGCCGTGATACCAGGGGTGGCCTAAAATGGTAACTCTTTCGTCGCAGGCAAGGTACATCTGCTGACGGTACCACTCCTTTATGCTTGCATCAAGGTCGGGAGTAAGGCTTTTGGCATTTGGAATATCAACTCTCCAATGTGCCGCGCCGATTGCATAGCGTACGCCAAGAGCTTTAAGCTCTTCTTTTGTGCAGGCAAGCTCAATTTCAAAGGGCTTATCCTGAACAGGCGCAACATAGCCCTCTCTTGTGCCTGTTTTCTTTATGTAATCAAACTCGGGCTTTTCAATAGGCGTAAGCTCAACGCCCTGAATCATAAAGGGATATTTTCCCTTAAGCTCCTTAACTCCTTTTACAGAGCTGTTTAAATCGCCCAGAAACTTTTCGTCGTTAAAATTTGCGTGGTCTGTAATGCCGACAAAATCAAGACCCTGCTCAATTGCGTTTTTTGCAATGGTTTCAAGGGGCGTTTTTGCATCGTAAGAATGTTCGCTGTGAATGTGCCAGTCTGAATGAATCATAATAATTCTCCTTTTGGTAATATTGAACAGGGGAATTATAGCACAGAAAGTGTTTATATGCAAGAGAAAAAACAAACTCCTCTCAAATGCCGAAAAAGCACCTGAGAGGAGTTGCTTTAAGAGGGGGATCAGTCCTTCATAAAAGAGCCACAGTAGGTTTCTTCAACGCTTGAACAGCTGCAGGCTGAACAGGTGCAGCTTACGGAAATAGAATCAAGCTGGCACTTGCAGTCGTCGTTGTATTTACATTCAACGGATTTGCAGTCGATTTTAGTAGCGTTTGTATGGTCGCCGGTCATATTGGTAAAGGCGTTGGCTCTTGTGGTAAAGGTGTCGCACTTGGTTTCAACGGCATCCTTTGCCTCTCTTCCGCCGATATGAATTCCCGGGCTTGTACATTTCTGACTGTCGTTATAAATACAGTCGGTAACCTTGCAATTAACTGTATGATTTTTCATAAAATTCACTCCTTTCGAAAATATTATTACCCGAAAAATTGATGATATTCTTAAAATTTAAGGGCAAAGTAATATAAAAAAGGAGTGAAAAAATGATAATTCCCGTAATAATATGTTCAGTAGTTTTTCCTCTGCTTGTTTTCAACGAGCTTTTTTCCGGCGGCTTCGGAAGAAGAGGAAGCCTTGAAGAAAGCTTTGTAAAGGAAAAGCTGAAGCTTCCGGAACCGGAGGAAAAGAGCATAATATCCTTTGACGGCGTTGAACTGAAGGGTTATTTTTTTATAAACGAAAAAAACACAGGAACGGTGGTGATTCTTCTTCACGGCTATCGGGGAAATCACAGCCTTATGGAGCCCTTTGCCGAGTATTATTACAACGAGCTGGGCTGTTCGGTTTTAGCGCCGGATATGAGGTGCCACGGCAGGAGCAAGGGAAATTTTGTAGGCTTTGGCTGTCTTGAAAAAAAGGACATTGCCCTCTGGATTGATTATGTAAAGGAAATGTTCGGCGAGAGGGTAAAAATTTTTCTTCACGGAATTTCAATGGGCGCCGCAACTGCCCTTATGACCGCGGCGGATACGGACAAAAAAGTTTCGGGAGTAATTTCCGACTGTGCCTATGCCAACGGGGCGGAGGTTATAAAAAAGCAGATAAAAAGGGAATATCATCTGCCGGTAAAACCGGTGTTTTTCCTGGTACGTCTTGCGGTAAGGCTTCGTTGCGGATATTCTCTTTCGGAAACGAACACCGCTCAGCTTGTCAGAAAAATAGAGTGCCCCGTTTTGTATATCCACGGCGAAAAGGACGATTTTATAAGCTCTGCGGGGGTTTACGAGCTTTATGAAAACACCTCCTCAAAAAAATATCTCTGGATTTGCGAAGAGGCGGGACATTGCGAATCAGCCCTCAAGAAAAGAGAGGACTACGGCAACAGGGTAAGGGATTTTATTTTGAGCGACAGGTAGAGAGGGAATATATTAAGGACAAACCGCATAGAATTTAACAGGCTGTAAAAAGGGGTTTGTGCTTATGGGACTCAGCGGAGATAATATAATAATTGCATATGCAGTGGGGCTTGTAATTCTGTTTATGCTTCTCAAGGTGTTTTTCACGCCGGTGAGAATTGCCTTTAAGCTGCTTGTCAATGCGGTTTGCGGAGGAATTGTTCTTTTTATTTTCAACCTTGCGGGAGCGGTTATAGGTCTGCAGATAGGAATAAATGCGGTAACTGCAACGGTTGCGGGACTGCTGGGAATTCCGGGAATTGCAATTATTCTCCTTCTTCAAATTGTTTTGCAGGCATAATTTGTGCAAAATGACGAAAAACTTAATGAAAATTTATAAAAAACGTACATCTTTATTGAAAATAATTACCAGTAGTAATAAAATAATAATAGAAACAACAGGTGATACTTATGACAAAAAGCTTTATAGAAAGATTTAACGAAGAAATAGAAAAATTCAGCAGAGGCGATAGTGCACATGCTTATCGTTTTCTTGGTGCGCATATTAAAGATAATGGGGTGGAGTTTGCGGTTTTTGCGCCGTCTGCCACCTTTGTTTCTGTTTGCGGGGATTTTAACGGCTGGGACAGAGGCAAAAACAAGGCTCAGTGGGCAAAGGACGGAATATGGTATGCTTTTGTTGAGGGAATCGGCAAGGGCGAGGTTTATAAGTTTTATATTGAAAATAACGGAAGGGGCTTTTTAAAGGCAGACCCTTACGGGGTTAAAAGCCAGTTAAGACCTGATACCGCCTCGGTGGTGTGGGACCTTAAAAAGCCAGAGCCCGATGAAAAATACGAAAAGCTTAAGGAAAACAGAAATATTTATGAAAGCCCGGTTAATATTTACGAGGTTCATATCGGCTCCTTTATGCAGAAGGAGGACGGCGAGTTTTACACCTACAGGGAAATAGCGCCTTTCCTTACAAATCATCTTCTTCAGATGGGTTATAATTTCGTTGAGTTTCTGCCTCTTTCGGAGTATCCTCTCGATGCCTCCTGGGGGTATCAGACAACGGGCTATTATGCAGTAACCTCAAGATATGGCGACCCGGAGGATTTTCAGTATCTTGTTGAATTTCTTCACTCGGCGGGAATCGGAGTAATTTTAGACTGGGTTCCGGGGCACTTCTGCCGCGATGACCACGGCTTAAGGCTTTTCGACGGAACGCCTCTTTATGAATATGCAAACGAGTTTCTTGCGGACAATCCCGGCTGGGGAACCCTTAATTTCGACTTTACCAGGCCTCAGGTTGTTTCCTTCCTTGTTTCAAACGTTGTTTTCTTTATGGAAATGTATAACGTTGACGGAATAAGGGCAGATGCCGTTGCAAACATTTTGTCAAACATTTTCTGCAAGGACCCCCGTCCCGAGCTTATGAACAATTATGGGGGCTTTGACAAAATCGAGGGTATTGAATTTATCAAAAAGCTTAATTATACAGTTAAAAAGCTCTTTAAAAACAATCTTATGTTTGCTGAAGACTCTTCTCAGTTCCCGGGGGTAACCCGCTCTGTTGAAGAGGGCGGGCTGGGTTTTACCTTCAAGTGGAATATGGGCTGGATGAACGACAGCCTTTCCTATATGAAGCTTGACCCTATCTTCAGAAAGGGAATTCACGATAAAATGACCTTCCCGCTGTTTTACGCCTTTAACGAGAACTTTGTTCTGCCCCTGTCTCACGACGAGGTGGTTCACGGCAAATGCTCCCTTGTTGAAAAAATGCCCGGCTACAGAAGGGACAAATTTGCCCAGCTTCGTTCTTATGTGCTTTATATGTACACAATGCCGGGTAAAAAGCTTATGTTTATGGGCAACGAATTTGCCCACGCTCTTGAGTGGCGTTTTTACGAGCCTCTGGAGTGGAAGCTTTTGCAATATGATGAATACACACAGGAAAAAACCTGTATCGGAGATATAAATAATATGTACCTGAAGCAAAAATGTCTTTGGGATAACGAGGGCTCCTGGGACGGCTTTTCCTGGTGTAATGCAAACGACAGAGACAGAAGTGTTTTGTCTTACGCAAGATATTCAAAGGACAAATCGGAATTTCTTGTTACGGTAATTAACTTTACGCCTGTCGCTCAGCAATATAAAACCGGTGTTCCGAAATTCTGCGATTATGAAGAAATTATGAATACCGATAATGTTATTTACGGAGGAGGCAACGGTCTTAACCGCGGAATCATTTCGCCGTCGGTTGAACCGGAGGGGGAGATGCCCTTCAGCGTAAATATAAATCTTCCGCCCTTTGGCGGGCTGGTTTTAAAGCCTCATGAATACCGTCCCTTGAAAAAATAACGACGGTTAGAAAAAATCCTAAGAAAGGGATGAAAGCTTTGTTCAAAAAAGAAATGGTGGCAATGATTCTTGCAGGGGGTCAGGGCTCTCGTCTTAAATCGCTTACGAAAAACGTAGCGAAACCTGCTGTTGCCTTTGGCGGAAAATATAAAATTGTTGACTTTGTACTCAGCAACTGTGCAAACTCGGGAATTGATACCATTGGTATCATGACCCAGTATAAGCCCTGGGCGCTCAATGCCCATATCGGCGTAGGAAAACCCTGGGATCTCGACGTTTCAAACGGCGGCGTTTCCGTTCTCCCGCCTTATATGGAGGAGCAGGGCGGCGACTGGTACAAGGGTACTGCCGATGCAATTTATCAGAATATGTATTTTATGGATAATTACGACCCTGATTATGTTCTTATCCTTTCCGGTGACCATATTTATAAAATGGACTACTCAAAAATGCTGGATTATCACAAGGAGCAGGGCGCCGATGCAACCATTGCGGTTATCGACGTTTCTCTTGAAGAAGCAAAAAGATTCGGCATTATGAACACCGATAAAGACCTGAGAATAAACGAGTTTGAGGAAAAACCGCCCAAGCCGAAGAGCACTCTTGCATCAATGGGTATTTATATTTTCTCATACAAGGTACTTAAAAAATATCTTACCGAGGACGCAAAGCTTGAAGATTCAGCTCACGACTTCGGCAAAAACATAATTCCCGCAATGCTCAATTCGGGCAAAAAGCTTTATGCTTACCCCTTTGACGGCTATTGGAGAGACATCGGAACAATTGACAGCATATGGGATGCAAATATGGACTTAATCAAGCCCGATAACGAGCTTAATCTTTACGATGACAAGTGGAAGATTTATACAAAATCAACAGTTCTTCCTCCTCAGTATATCGGCGAAAATGCAAAAATTGAAAACAGCCTTGTGTCTGAGGGCACAGTTATTCTCGGTAGGGTTGAAAACTCGGTTATTTTCCCCGGCGTTTACGTTGCCGAAAATGCCGTAGTTAAAAACAGCGTTATTATGAATAACAGCCGAATCCTTTCCGATACGGTGGTTGATAAGGCAATTGTGGGAACAAAGGCGGTTATCAACGGCCCGAATAAGATTGGCGACGGCGAAGAGGTTGTTTTAATCGACGACAATAAAAATGTAAAACCGGAGGTGAAATGATATGCTGAGAAACTATATGGGTATAATAAATCTTGAAGAAGATGAAAAGGACATAAGAAGCCTTACGGGTATAAGACCAATCGGAACAGTTCCCGTTGCGGGAAGATATAGAGTTATCGACTTTATGCTCTCCAATATGGTAAACGCGGGTATAACCTCAATCAGCGTATTTTCAAATAAGTTCACCCGTTCTCTTGATGACCACTTAAGCAGCGGAAAGCCCTGGGACCTTGACAGAAAGAACGACGGTCTTTTCCTCTTCCAGCATAACCTTCTGGGCGGAAATTCCGGCTACGACCTGGAACAGTTTGAAAACAGTATTAACTTTTTAAGCAGGTCAGACGGCGAAAACGTTATCCTTGCTTCCTCCTATATGCTCTGTAATATGGACCTTGAACAGGCGGTTGAGCATTTCGAGAAAACAGGAGCCGACATAACCGTTGTTTATAAAAAAATAAACAATGCCGACGAAAGCTTCAACGGCTGCGATATACTTAAAATAAACGAAGAGGGCAGAGTTGTAAAAACCGTTAAAAATATCGGTATCGAAACTGATGCAGATATAAGTATGGAAATTTTCGTAATGAAAAAAAGCCTGCTTCTTGAGTTTATGTATGAAGCTGCAAAGAAGGGCATAAAAAACGATTTCAAACGCTTTGTTTATAATAATGTTATGAGATACAACGTAACGGCTTTTGAATTCAAAGGCTATGTAAGATGTATCAATTCAATTAAAAGCTATTACGAAACAAATATGGAAATGCTCGATATTGCAACGGTTGGCGAGCTCTTCAGCAAAAACAATCCCGTTTATACAAAAACAAAAGATTGTCCGCCTACCAAATATCTTGAAGGAAGCGATGTTAAACATTCTCTCGTTGCCGAAGGCGCGGTTATAAAGGGAAAGGTTAAAACCTGCGTAATTTCAAGAAATGCGGTAATCGAAGAGGGTGCAGAGCTGGAAGGCTGTATCATTCTCCAGAATGTTCATATCGGTAAAAATGCCCGCCTTAAAAACGTAATTGTCGATAAAGGCGTAATCGTAAAAGACGAAATGAAGGCAGAATGCCCCAAAGACTACCCTCTGGTGCTTGAAAAGAAAAAATATTAAGCCTTAAAGGGAATGTAAAAAAGTCCGGAACGCCAAAAGAGAAAAAATGCAGAGTTTGGCGATTTCCGACAAATTGAAAACGAATGTTAAAAACAGAGCTGTTTCTTTCGGGGACAGCTCTGTTGCTTGCTTTTTCGTTCTTAAAAAAGGATTTTAAATCTTCCTGTCGAATAAAACAGTGTATACTCCCGGATGAAAAGGAGATGATTTGGGTGAAAAGAATCTTAATTTGTACAGCAGGCATATTTATTTGCATTATATTTATCGTTGTAGGGCTATGTCCCAAAAACAAAGATTTTGTAATAACTGTTTCGGAACTTAAGATAAACTCCATATCTGAGTCAACGTTAAAACAAATAAAAGATAAAAATATGTACAACGAAAGTGCTATTCCTAAAGAAAATGCTGAAAACGTTTTAAAAAATCCTCAAGAATATTGCGAAATTTCAGTAAACTATGTAATAACAAATAATTCAGAAAATATTTCTATGGATGATGTGCGAATTACATATGAATTTGATAAGAATTTGCAAAAAAAGATTCTTTCCTACAATGATGGTTTTTCAGATAAGAATGTGTTTATAAATGCAAACGAAACCTGTTCATATTATCGACAGTTTATTCTTGTCAATAAAAGAGATATATCTGATGAAGATGTTATAAAGTGTTTCGCACAGTCGGAAGCACAAATTTCATACTTTACGGGACCCTTTTATCAAATTACAGGCAATGGATTAAAAGGAATTGGAAAACACACACATAAATACCCTGTGAATGAAATGGTTGCGAAGAAGGGGTAACACGGGAACGAGCCGTTTGGCACAATTTAATTAAACAAAACTTTATTTCCGCCCTATCGGCTTCGGTCGGTGGGGCGTTTTTTTATGTGATGTTTTGAACTAAAGTTCAAAGTGAAGTTGCATAAAGCAGTGAAGTTTTTTATAAAAGTGAAGTAAAGTTTGCGCTTCGCCGACAGGCGAAACATCACTTACAGAGTAAACATCACTATTGAAGATAACATCACTTGCCGGAGGCAAACTTAACTGATAAGAAACAAGTGCACGGCTTAAGTTGTCTTTGCATTTAAAAAAAGATGTCATTGAATGTCATAAAGGAAATGGAGTATAATCTTTTCGGAGCATAATAATGCTTAAGAAAGGAAAGAAAAAATGGCGAGAGCACAGAAAAACGGACTCTCCTTCTTTTCCTTTGATACGGATTTTTTTGATGAAATCGCCACAAAGGTTGTAAAAGCAAAGTTCGGAAACGACGGCATAGTGGTTTATATTTACATACTTTGTCAGATATACAAAGAAGGCTTTTACCTGAAAACCGACGAAGACTTTTTCCTGATTATGGCGCAGGAGCTTGGCATGGATGCCAACAAGACAGGGCAGATTATAAACTTCTTATGTAAACGGTCACTGTTTGATGACAAACTTTTTACATCGGACAAGGTTTTAACTTCCCACAGAATACAAAGCCTCTACCAGATGTGTATGCGGTCAAGACAGCTTCACCGCACGGTTTTTGTAGAGCAGAAATATTGGGTTTTGAGAGAAGAGGAAACGGAACCCTTTATTAAATTTACCCAAAATCAGTCAATCTCCGGGAGAAA
>JAZUPZ010000028.1:0-12264 GCA_045605445.1 Clostridia bacterium
GGATGTTAAAAAAGTCCGGAACGTCAAAAGGCGGATTTTCTCCTGTGAAAGATATTATAAACAAATAACTGAATCAAAGGTAGAAAAACCTCAAATTTTTTGAGGTTTTTCTTTGTTTTATGCCTTTTGACTACGAACAAACTTCACCTAACTCCGCGTACCACCGTACGCGTTCGGGTTCCCACAAGCATAGCTTGTGGTTCAGTTTGTTCGTTCCAAACATTTTTTCCTATCCCCTTACGGAATGAAGCTGTTTAAAAATCAAGTTTTTAAACAGCCCCTTTTTGGTATTTATTCTCCTGAGGGAAGCGGATATTTTTCTCCCTTTCCTATCGGCAAGCCCGTATGAGGAAAGCCTGTTTCATCAAAATAAACCTTCTGGCAATGACAATGTCTTTGCATTGATTTGTATTCGGGGTCCGATTCATGCAGACAATGATGGCAAATCCAAAGTTCAGTTTTGTCAGGTGAGTAGAAAAAGGTTGCGTGTCCCGGGCCGAAATTGTTGTTACCTTTGGTCATAATGGGTTCAGGGCATTTTTCCCAGGACTCTTTTGATAACATATCTCCGCCCTTATATTCAAGCAGACCGATTACATAATCGTCACAAAAACATCCGTTGCCCGAATAAAGTATAAAAAGTCTGTTGTTGGGACTTTTTACAAAGTAAGGGCCTTCGTTTATTTTCCATTGGTCAGCTTCACAATGAGGATAAACCTTTTCCCATGGATATTCTGCCTTTGCAATTTCCGTATATTCTCCGGTGGGTTCCGCAGGATTTTTCATCTCCTGAATACAAAGTCTCATATATTTGTCTTTAATAAGTGAAAAACAGATATACATTTTTTCTCCATCCTTGTAAACAGTAGGATCGATGGCGTTCACCTCTCTGTTTATGTGTCCGCAGAGTTTAAATCCGTCAAAAGGTGAGTCTGCCTTTGCTTCAAGAACAATAATGTGCTTCTGCCACATATTTTCCTTTGTGTAAGTGCTTGTGTAAATGTACCATTTTTTATTGATATAATGAAGCTCAGGTGCCCATAAGTGACCATAGGTTTCATCTTCTTCATTTGCCTCGTAAATAACCTTGCTTTCACTCCTGATGAACATATCCTTCAACGATTTGCTTTTGTGAAGAACAAGTTGTGTATTGCCTGTTGAAATGCCGTAATAGCATTTCTCTTCATAAGAGTAAACAATGCAGGGGTCTGCGTTGCTTTTTTCGGGATTAAGCGGATTTGTGAAAAAACCAACTGTTACCTTTTCGACAGGGATTGTAAAATTCTTATTTTTTATCATTATTTTTTGCTCCTTTATATTTTCTTTAATTTCCATTTTCCCGTTCGCCACCTTAATATATAAAGCGAAGATTTATAGGCCTCTTCAAGGACAAAGGCAATCCAGCAGCCCGCAATCCCAAGATTAAGCTTAATACCAAGCAGCCAGGCAAACAGGATTGTCACTCCGCAACAGGCAGATATTGACACGAGAGATACATATTTGGTATCCGCGTTTGCCGTAAGCGACTGATCGGAAACATTGGTTGCACCTCTTATTATCTGCACAAAAATATCTATAAACATAAGAGTTGATGCAATTTTTATTATTTCCGGTGACGTTGTGAACAACGAAAGTAACGGTTTCCTTGCAAAAAACACCGAAACTGTTGCAATTCCGTTTAAAAGCATACCCATTCTTGTGCTTTGCCAGAAAAGCCTGCGGATTTTTTCAGTTTCTTCTTTCCCGCGCAATCTTCCCATTATTATTGCTGTTGCCTGAGAAATGGCAGCACTGAAATAATAAACATACATCGTTATCTGGCTTACATAAACCTTTGCATTTACCACATCAATTCCAAAGCTTGCAATTATTGAGGTTGTTACCGCCTGACCAAAGGTGTAACCTATTCCGTTCATGGAAGCGGGAACACCTATTCTTAAAATTCTTTTTATATCTTTTACATTTATTTTAAATGCAAAAGGACATTTTTTGCCGATTATTGCCGAAAGAGCAATTAAAATTCCCACAAGTTCAGCCACAGCCGCACGAATTGCAAGCCTTTCCACTCCGGTGAAAGGAAATTTTATGGGACCGTAAAGCACTACCCAGCCTAAAATCACGTTGAAAATCTGAGTTACAACTGTTGAAAGGCTTGCCTGTTTTACATAACCGTTACAGGTAAGCAAAACGGTAACATAGCTTTTCATGACAGTTATAAACAAAAGGCCTGTTTTTATCCTCATATATTTTCCGGCAAGGATCAGGGGATTCCCCTCAAGATTCATCAGCCTTAAAATGGGGTCTGCAAAGCAAGTCGTTATCAATCCTAAAACTACAGAAAGAAAAAGAATCGCGAAAAAAGATGTTCCCGCTATTTCACTTGCCGCTTTCCTGTTGCTTCTGCCCAGTTCCACCCCGGCAACGACCTTCATTCCCAGGGTTACTATTGTTGTAACCTGAGTAAGAAGACCCAAAACCTGAGCTACTACCCCTACTGCACCTACCGCATCCTGATTGTACCCCGAAAGCAGAAGAGTGTTTATTGTTCCGAGCATTCCAACCGACACAAGCTCAAGAAAAATAGGGGTGGCAAGAGAATTTACTGAAAGTTTTCTGCCGTTTTCGTAAACACAGGATATGGAAGAATCATAAAACTTCATTTCTTAAAATCCTCTCTCTGTATTCCTTAGGCGAAACGCCTTCGTGTTTTTTAAAGGCACGGCTGAAATAACAGTTGTCCTCAAAGCCAACCTCAAAGGCAATTTCACTTAAAGACTTTGCTGAAACCGTAATTTTCTCCTTTGCCGCACTTATTCTTACGATATTCTTATATGCCATTATGCTTTCGCCCTTTATTTTTTTGAAAAGTCTGTTGGCATAGTCATAATTTGTAAGAAACTCATTTTCTATATCGACTGATGTTATATTCTTAAAAAAGTTTTTATCTATGTAATCACTGATTTTTTTGACAGTTGTCATTCCCTTTGTTACAACATCTGACTTAACTCCAACGCTTTCAAGCCTGAGCAAAGCCAGGGCTGTGGCATTTGATGCACTTATTCTTGACTCCGAATCGCTGATATATCGGATTTTATTATTTTTAAGGATTGCGATTATGCTGTTCAGCATTTCTTCGCTGAAAATGTGCGTTCTCTGTCTCAGGAAAACTTTAAACACATCTTTTTTCATTTTTACAAGAGAGGCATATTCCTTTTCGCTCACCTCGAACTCTTTTAAAGGCTCATTTTCAAAGTGAATGTACCAGTATTCACATTCTGTATTTTCAACCGGTCGCTGAAATTCGCCCTTTCTGAAAAAGTACACATCCCCCGGCAGAAGAACAATATCCTCCCCGGCATTCTCAAGATGAAGCTTTCCCGACAGTACAAAATAAATAATATATTCGGGCGTTGTTCTGGTTATATGTGTATCCTCAACGGTAAACTTCTGCCTGTTCAAAAGTGTTATTCTGAAAAGACTGTTTAAATCAAATTCAAAGCATTTCATAATTCATCACCTTGCTTATATTTAATCATTTACCGCCACTAATTTCAATAGATTATTCAGACTTTTGTTGGACAAAACCGACTTTTTGCCGATGAACACTTTTGATTGTTTATCAAAACACCGGTAAATTGTTGACTTTTACATAAGGCGGACTTATACTTGTTTCAGGGAGTGATTTTAATGAACTACTGGACACAAAGTGAAAAAAACATATATGTTGCCGCACACCGCGGATGGTGGGCAAAATACCCCGAAAACACCGTTGAAGCATTTAAAGCTGCGGCAGAAATCGGCGTTGATCAGATTGAAACAGATGTACGCTTAACAAAAGACGGAGAGCTTATCTGTATTCACGATGCAACCGTTGACCGTACCACAAACGGTACAGGTGAAGTTAAAGATTTTACTTTTGAAGAAATAAGAAAGCTTGATGCGGGAATTCACAGAGGTGAAGAGTTCAGAGGATACAAAATTCCGACTTTTATAGAATTTATGGAAATTGTAAAAGATTATCCGAACATGACTATTGATATTGAATTTAAAGAGTATCCGGTAGAGGGAAACGAGGAAAGAGCTTTTTATACCTGCGACAAAGTTCTTGAAATAGTTGAAGAATACGGTTTTACGGACAGATGTGTTGTAAATGCTTTCCACGCGGGAGTTCACGAATACATCCGCAGAAAACACGGAAATAAATACAAACACCACGTTTTCTTTCCGATAAGAAGAATGTACGGTGTTAACGAAGATCCTTATTCTTATGCATACTGCGCCTGTGTGGGCAGTTGGGAAAAGGGACAGCCTCTTACAAAGGATGTTTGCGAAGCACTCAAAGAAACACCATGTAAAAGAGTATGGGCTCCTGACAATCTCACCGCAGATGAAGTAATAAATCTGGGAGCAGAGCTTATTACCTGCAAAAACCCCGATGAAATTTTAAGAGATCTTCGCGCAAAAGGTTATCATAAGTAAGAAAAAAGGAGGTGTAAAAATATTTACACCTCCTTTTTATTTATAAAGTAACTTCTATGGGATAATGGTCGGAAAGATAAATTCCGTTTTCACAATTATCCCAAATTTTGACGTCTTTAACGTCGTTTCTGAGTTCATCCGACATAAAAATATAGTCAATTTTACTTGCCGTTCTGCCAAAATCATGAAAGGTTGTTTCTATTTTTCCTGTAACATCTGTAAAACGTTCCTTGCAAAGAGAAATGGTTTCGCTGTCGGGAAGTGCATTGAAATCACCAAGAAGAACCAGCGGACAACTTCTCTTTTTTGTATGTTCTTCAATGAAATCAAAAGCACAGTTTATTCCAAGCACTCTTGCTTCCTCTGAGATATGGTCAAGATGAATATTGAAAATGTTCATCACTTGTCCGCTTTCCTTGTGTCTTACAAGTGTCTGTGTACAAATTCTTGAATATTCACTCTGATTTTCAAAACGAGATGCAACCACATAAGGTGTAGGAGAAAGCCAGATTGTTTCTAAACCCAGAAGTTGCATACTTTCTTTTCTTATCATTGTGTAAAGACCTTCATCGCTATAGTTTTCTTCTCTTAACTGACCTGCAAAAATATATTCATTACCAAAAAGCTGTTCAAAAACTTCAAGGGGTTTTTCGCGCATCTCCTGAAATGCCACAACATCAGGCTTTTCTTCCTTAATTTTGTCATAAATAAGAAATGCACGATGTGCAAGGCTGTTAATTCCATCGCCATCATAAACGTGTCTTAAATTAAATGTTACAATTTTCATTTATTCCAACTCCTGTACGGTTTTTCTTCGAGATGTTTATCAACAAGCTTCTGAATTTCCCTCATATCATATTCCGATTTTAAAATTTCAGGGAAATCGGTTTTTGTATCTCCGTAAGTATAATACAAACCAAGAAATGTGTCAACGGAAAATTCGGGATTTATACTTTCGTCAAGAGCAAATTCATAGGGTTGGCCTTCCGCCTTTTCCCCTGTTATTACACAGTAGGTCATTAAAGTTGTAATGTACCCTGCAAGCATATTTTCGTGATAGCCGTCTTCCTCACTTTTGGTGATTACAAAAGTGTTTTTGTTGTATTCATACTCTGTGTTTTTAATTTCAACATTGTGATTTATAAGGTCATAAACAAGCTGTCCCCAGTCTACAACAGTTGCGCCCAGCTTTTCAATTTCAGTTGTTTTTTCAAGAATATCAGTTCTGTTTCTTGTGTGGTAATTTTCGTGAACAAGATAAAGAAATTTCACATCAGGATTTGCCTCCCTGAAAATTTTCATTATTCTTTCAATCTGACCGATAATTTTATCTCCTTCACCTCTTGAGCTTTCCTGAATTGCCACATAGTCGTAGCACTTATCTTTAAGATAGCTGAAATGGTCAACGCCATCACAAGGTCTTCCTGCGCTGCAGCAACCGCCAAAGGTATCTTCAAGTCTGTGGTTACCGAAGGTCCAGTTTGTAACAGAAACCTCCGCACCATTTAATTTACAAAGCTGATAAAAATAACCGTTATCGTTATTTCTGTGCTCCTGTTCAAGCACGGAATAATCCTTGAAAATTACCGTTTTACCGTAATATGTAAAAGAATTTCCTATAAAAATTATTTTCTTTCCGTTTAATATGTTCATCTTTATACACATCCTGTCTGTTTTGCAATATTTCAATTTTTTACTTAATTTCGTGACCTCCGTCGCCAAGATCTGAAACATAGAAAGAAGGCGCATAGCCTATTTCCTTTTCATAATTTTCTCCGACGAATTTTATAAATTCTTCAACTTTTTCTTCTTTAACTATATTAACCGTACAGCCGCCAAAGCCCGCTCCGGTCATTCTTGAAGCAATACAGCCTTCTACCTTTCTTGCATTAGAAACAAGGCTGTCCAGCTCTTTGCCCGTTACCTCGTAAAGGTCTTTAAGCGAATCTCCCGACTGATTTATAAGGCTTGCAAATTCCAAAACATTTTTATCTTCAAGAGCCTTTATAGAACGGAGCACTCTGTCACATTCATAAATAACGTGAGTTGCTCTTTTAAGAATAATTTCATCACTGATAACATTTTTATTTACCTCAAACTCTTCAGGAGTTATTGCTCCGAGATATTTATGACCGGGCAGAACCGTGTTCAGAAGCTCAAGAGCTTTTTCACATTCGCTTCGTCTTTCATTATATTTTGAATCTGCAAGGCTTCTTTTCTTGTTGGTATTTGCTATAACAATTTTGTAGCCGGTTATGTCAAGAGGAAGAACCTTATAGCTTAAATCCTTGCAGTCAAGGAAAAGGCAATGGTCTTTTTTACCCATAGCCGAAGCAAACTGGTCCATAATTCCGCAGTTTACGCCACAGTAATTATTTTCAGCTGCCTGACCAACCTTCGCCATTTCAACCATATCAACAGGCTCTGTAATACCTTTGTTTTCCTTTGCAAAGATGGCAAGAGTAAGCGCCGTTACAACCTCTATTGCCGCAGAAGAAGAAAGCCCGCCGCCGTGAGGAATTGTATCCTCAAAAAGCATATCGCAGCCGCAAACCTCGTATCCGAGCTTTTCAAGTTCAAGTGCCACGCCTACCTGATAATTACCCCAGAAAATGTCCTTATATTTTTCAGGAGTATCAATATTTGCCTCAATAACCTCTTCAAGGTCGGTTGCTTTCATTCTTAAAATTCTGTCATTTCTTTTTCTGGCAACAACCGTTGCGCCTATTGTAAGCGCCGCAGGGAAAACATAGCCCCCGTTATAATCAATATGTTCACCTATCAAATTAACTCTTCCCGGGGAGGTAAAAAATCTCAAATCCTTTTCCTCTCCGCCGAAAAGCCTTATAAATTCTTTTGCAAGCTGTGTTTTGTTCATGTGATATCTCCACCTCTCTGTCACGTTAGTCCCATTATACATTTTTTTCTATTTAAAATCAAGGTGATAAGAATATTTAATTACCTTTTTGGTAAAAATATTCCAAAAGGAGGCTATAACGTGAAAATAAAAAATATTTCAGCTATGGAAATTTTAGATTCAAGAGCAAATCCGACAGTTATGGCAAAGGTTGTTCTTGAAGATAACAGTATCGGCTCTGCCTGTGTTCCTTCCGGAGCTTCTACGGGGCAGTTTGAGGCAACAGAGCTTCGCGACGGCGGAGAAAGATATATGGGAAAGGGTGTTGAAAAGGCAGTTTCAAGCGTTAACAACACAATAAGGGCGGCTCTCGTCGGCACGAGTGCTTACTGCCAAAGAAGCATTGACAACACTCTTATTAAGCTTGACAACACAGAAAACAAATCAAACCTTGGGGCAAACGCAACTCTCGCCGTTTCCCTTGCCTGCGCAAGAGCGGCTTCAGACAGTCTTAAAATTCCCCTTTTCAGATATCTGGGAGGTATAAATGCTCATTTGCTTCCAACGCCTATGCTTAACATAATCAACGGCGGAGCTCACGCCCAGAACAACATTGACATTCAGGAGTTTATGATTTTCCCGAACGGCTTTGAAACCTTCCGGGAGAAAATTGAAGCCTCGGTTAACGTTTACCATACCCTTAAAAAGCTCATAAAAGGCGGGGCAGGAGTTGGCGACGAAGGCGGTTTTGCTCCTTCACTTTCAAAAGACGAAGAGGCTCTTGACTTAATTTGCGAGGCAATTGAAAAGGCGGGATACAAGCTTAAGAAAAACTTTTCCCTTTGCATTGATGTTGCCTCCTCCGACTGGTACGAAAAGGGCAAATACTCCCTTCCGAAATCAGGCTCCGTTTTTTCGGCAGACGAACTTTTAAGCTACTATAAAAAATTATGCAAAGACTATCCTATTGTTTCAATCGAAGACCCCTTTGCCGAAGAGGACTGGGAAGCCTTTGAAAAAATAACAAGGGAACTTAAGGGCGTTCAGATTGTTGGCGACGATTTATTTGTTACCAACAAAAAACGTCTTGAAAAAGGCATTGACATTGGCGCAGCAAATGCAATTTTAATAAAGCCGAACCAGATAGGAACTCTCTCAGAAACCTTAGATGCAATAAACCTTGCAAAATGCTCCGGTTATAACACCATTATTTCTCACCGAAGCGGAGAAACCGCCGACACATTTATTTCAGACCTTGCGGTAGCCGTAAACGCAGGACAGATTAAAACAGGCGCACCCGCCCGCTCGGAAAGAACGGAAAAATATAACCGCCTGCTTGAAATTGAAAAGGAAATATAGTAAAAACCCTCTCAAATGCTTAATTAAGCATTTGAGAGGGTTTTTGTTTTTAATAAATTATCTTTCTTAATCTCCGCCCGATATTTATTCTGAAAGTAATTCATCTGCCGAAACGCCGAAAACCTCTGCGAATACTTTTAACTCTATATCTGTAACAAATCTTTGTCCGCTTTCGATTCGTTGAATGGCATTCTTGTCAATATCTATTCCCAACAATTGCATTTTATCCGCAAGCGCTCTTTGAGAAACCTTTGGTTCAAGATTTTTTCTCAATACAGCTATTTTCTTTCCGCACAAATTCAATTTTCCGTCTTTCCCGCGGTTTTTATACATATAATCACCTCAACATTGACACTAGTCTCTTGTCAATAAGAAAATTATATGCTATACTATTCTTATGTATGACATTTACTAAATGTCAATTGAGGTAATTTTTATGGCGGAAATGTGTCTTGAATGTTTAAACAAATACGATATATCAGAAAAAACCCAATTATCTGAAAAGGATGTATCACTCGAATATGATATATGTGAATTTTGCGGCAAATACAAACCTTGTGTTATTTCCATATATGGTTATTATGAATTTAAAGGTAAATCCTGTAATGAAAAAAGTATACTTTCAAAAATAAAAAATCACTTTATTTGCAAGAATAAAAAAACGGACGGATTTTTTCTATGAAATGTACTTTGTGCTTGAAATTGAAAAGGAACTGTAAAAAATCAAACTCCGCATTGCGGAGTTTGTTCATTTTTTATTCTTTATTATTTATTCTTTATTCTTTATTATTTAATGATGTCGCATCCCATATAAGGTCTTAAAACTTCGGGAACTACAACAGAGCCGTCTGCCTGTTGGTAGTTTTCAAGGATTGCTGCAACGGTTCTTCCGATTGCAACCCCTGAACCGTTCAAAGTATGAACGAACTGAGCCTTATCTTTAGGTGAATTTTTAAATTTAATATTTGCACGTCTTGCCTGGAAATCTTCAAAGTTTGAGCAGGAAGAAATTTCAACATATCTTCCGTAGCTTGGCATCCATACTTCAATGTCATATTTCATTGCAGCGGTAAAGCCAAGGTCACCTGTACAGATTTTAACAACTCTGTAAGGAAGCTTAAGAAGCTGAAGAACCTTTTCAGCATCTCTTGTGAGCTTTTCCAGTTCTTCGTAAGAATCTTCAGGCTTTGTGAATTTTACAAGCTCAACCTTGTTGAACTGATGCTGTCTGATAAGCCCTCTTGTGTCACGTCCTGCAGAACCCGCTTCAGAACGGAAGCAAGCTGAATATGCAACGTGTTTGATAGGAAGCTGATTTCCGTCTAAAATCTGTTCTCTGTACATATTTGTAACGGGAACCTCAGCTGTAGGAATAAGGAAATAATCTGTTCCTGAAACTTTAAAAGCATCTTCCTCGAACTTAGGAAGCTGACCTGTTCCTACCATTGATCTTCTGTGAACCATATAAGGCGGGAAGATTTCTGTATAGCCTGCTTCTTCGGTATGAGTGTTTAAAAAGAAGTTTATTATTGAACGTTCAAGTCTTGCGCCGAGACCCTTATAGAAGGTGAATCTTGCGCCGGTTGTTTTTCCTGCTGTTTCAAAATCGAGAATATTAAGATTTTCGCCGATATCCCAGTGAGCCTTAGGTTCAAAGGCAAATTCTGAAGGCTCCATAAATTTACGCATTTCAACGTTGTCCTCATCGGTATCTCCCTGAGGAACGGTTTCGTTTGGAATGTTCGGAATTGTAAGGAGAATATCGTTAATTTTTTCGTCGAGTTCTCTTACCTTTGCATCGTATTCCTTTATTTCATCGGAAAGCTTTTTCATTTCTTCAAAAATAGGAGCTACATCTTTTCCTTCTTTTTTCAAAGCGGGAATCTGTTTTGAAACAGTGTTCTGTTTGTTCTTTTTCTGTTCAACCTCGTAAATAAGAGCTTTTCTTTCGTCATCAAGGGCAAAAAGCTCTGATAGGTCAAAGTTTTCCTTTCTTTTCAAAAAGGCTCTTTCAACCTTTTCGGGTTCGTTTCTGAGTACTTTAATGTCCAGCATTTTCAGTTACTTCCTTTCCAGTATATCATAAATTTTATTTTTTGTATTTTCATCAATTTCGCTGTTGTCCACAACGCTTCTGATTTCGTTCAGTTTTTCTTTAAGCTGAGTATTTTCCTTACCGAGATTCTTGTCGAAAACAGAAGTATTGAAATTTGAAAAAAATCTGTTTTCAGGATCATCGATAGTTCTTGAAAGGCTTATGCCGCCGATTATTATGCAGATTACCGCCGTTATAAGCAAAACCAGAGTATATCTGAAAAAATTCGCATTCATTTTGTTCATTTAAGCTTCTCCTTATTTGTCCAGCATATCAAACAGGGCATTCATCTGTCTGTAATCGGAAAAAGACATTTCAATTTTACCCTTGAAGCCTTTTGTGTATTTAACTTTAATTTTAACGCCGTATTTGCCTTCAAGCTTTCTTGTTTGCTCTAAAACCGCATTTTCAACGTTTCTGTCAACAGGTTTTTCATCACCTTTCGGTTCCGGCTTTTCCTCGTTTTCCTTACGCACCAGAGCCTCTGTCTGACGAACATTAAGGTCATTTTTTATAATTATTTCCGCAAGCTTTGGCGCATTTTCGCTGTTTTTAACCCCAAGGAGCGCACGGGCATGTCCCATTGAAAGCTTGCCTTCAACCAAAAGCTTTGAAACACTTTCGGGAAGCTCTAAAAGTCTTAAGGTATTTGCAACGGCGCTTCTGCTTTTTCCTACTTTTTTTGCCGCCTCCTCCTGAGTTAAGGAGAATTTTTCCATAAGCTGTTTAAGTCCCATTGCCTCTTCCACGGGGTTAAGGTCTTCCCTCTGAAGATTTTCAACAAGGGCAATTTCGGAAATCTGCAGGTCGGTATACTCTTTAACAATTACCGGAATCTCTTTTAGCTTTAACTGCTTCGCGGCGCGAAATCTTCTTTCACCCGCAACAATTTTATAATAATCCTTTTCCTTTACAACAACCAGAGGCTGAACAATTCCGTGCTGAGCAATTGAATCGGCAAGGGCCTGAATTTTTTCCTTGTCGAAATTCTTTCTCGGCTGTTCCTTGTTGGGAACAATAAGATTTATGTCAAGCATAAGGTCGGCTTTTTCAATTTTTTCTTCTTTAACTTCGGGAATAAGTGCGTTGATTCCAAAGCCCTTTCCCAAACCGCTTTTTCTTGCCATTATTTTCTTCCTCTCACTAATTCCTCTGCCAGATTTTTATAAGCAACCGCACCTGTTGCGGTTTTGTCGAACACATTTATGGGTTCGCCGAAGCTGGGCGCCTCGGACAAACGGACATTTCTCGGGATAACGCTTTTGTAAACCTTTCCCGCAAAATGCTTTTTAACCTCTTCAACCACCTGAATTGAAAGATTTGTTCTTCCGTCATACATAGTTGCCAGAATTCCTTCTATATCAAGCTTAGGATTTAAAGATTTCTTTATTGTTCTTATCGACTGAATAAGCTGACTCAAGCCCTCAAGTGCATAATATTCACACTGTATCGGAATTAATACCGTATCAGATGC
>JAZUPZ010000029.1:0-248341 GCA_045605445.1 Clostridia bacterium
ATAAAGTCAATTGACTTTATGGGGACCCCGAAAAGCAGACCTGATTTTCGGGGAGAAGGAAAAACAATGCAAAGAAGCGAAGTTTTGCATTTGTGCAAAACGTAGCAAGTCTGCTTTGTTTTGACGCGCGTTCGGGTTCCCGCAAGCATAGCTTGCGGTTCAGTTTGTTCGTTCCAAACATTTTTTCCTATCCCCTTACAGAATGAAGCTGTTTAAAAATCAAGTTTTTAAACAGCCCTTTTTATTTTGTAATCTGTTTATAAACCTCATAAAATTTTGCAACGGGAAAGCCTATAACGTTAAAGTAATCACCGTTGATTTTTTTAACAAATTTGCAGGCAGTTCCCTGAACGCCGTAAGCTCCTGCCTTGTCCATAGGCTCTTTCGTGGCAATGTAGTCATAAATTTCTCTGTCGGAAAGCTCGTTGAATTCAACCTCGGTTTTTACTGAAAAGGTAATCTCCTTATCTTTGTAAAAAACCGTAACGCCGGTATAAACACAGTGTGTTCTGCCGGATAGAGTTTTTAAAATGTTGAAGGCGTCTTCCTCGTCTTTAGGCTTGCCGATAATTTTTCTGTCAATGGCAACAACCGTGTCCGAGCCGATAATCATATCTTCGGAGTTTTTGAGGGGCATTGCCTTTATTTTTGAGAGATATTCAACCGTCTTGTCGGGAGACATAGAATGTGGCAGACTTTCGTCAACATCTGTTGGAATAACTTTAAATTCAAATCCCGCAAGCTCTAAAAGTTCTTTTCTTCTTGGCGATGCCGAAGCAAGTATAATCATAAAATCAGTCCTTTTCTTAGAGAATTATACTACAGTTTTAACAAATTTGCAATTATCTGAATAGTATGATAAAATATAAGCCAGTAAAATCCAGGAGTAAATTTATGTATAATAAAATTTTATCAGAGCTTGACAGTATAACGGAAAAGTCAGAAATAACCCTTAACTCGGGCGAAAATATTCCAAACCGAAAAACGGTGGAAAAAATAATTAAAAATCTGCTTGAAATTATGTTTCCCGTGTATTTCAACTCGGGAATTCCAAGAGACAGAAAAGCACTTCTTTCTGAAACATCGAAAATGCTCTGCGAACAGATTGATACAGCCTTTAAATTTTCAGATGTGGTAAATGAAGGCGACAGAGATATTTGTGAGGAGTTTATTGAAAGAATTCCGTATATCTACGAAATGCTTTTGAAAGACGTTGAAGCGCTCTATGAGGGCGATCCTGCCGCAAAGAGCAGGGAAGAGGTTATTATTTCCTATCCGGGCTTTTATGCAATTTCAATCTATCGTATGGCGCATGAGCTTTACGGGCTTAATGTTCCTCTTATTCCGAGAATTATGACAGAATATGCTCATCAGAAAACGGGCGTTGATATCAATGCGGGAGCAAAAATCGGCGAATATTTCTTTATTGACCACGCAACGGGTATCGTAATAGGAGAAACAACCACAATCGGCAACAACGTTAAGCTTTATCAGGGGGTTACCCTTGGCGCAAAAAGCTTTGAGGTTGATGAAAACGGAAATCCCGTAAAGGGAATAAAACGTCACCCCGACATTGGCAATAACGTTGTTATTTATTCAAATGCAACAATTTTGGGCGGCGATACAAAAATAGGCGACAACTGCGTAATCGGCGGTAACGTGTGGCTTACTTCCTCCGTTGAAGCAAATCAGACGGTGTTATTTAATGGACTTGAAGCAGTTTATAAAAAGAATAAATAACGGTTAAATTTGCTCATCTTGCACCGCTGACCTCACTTACGTACACAAAGTACGCTACGGTCGGGCAGCGGCACAATATGAACCAAATTTTCCTCGTTATTCAGTAAAATAATGAAAACAAAGTCGGGGTAATCCCGACTTTGTACCTTTTTTATTCTTTATTCTTTATTATTTGTTTTTTCCATTCTTTCGGTGTAATTCCTTCTTTTCTTTTGAACATTCTTTCAAAATGTGTAATTCCCGAATATCCGGAAAAAAGAGCCGCGTCGGTTACCGAAACGCCTTTTTTGAGAATCTCCTTTGCCTTGCTTATGCGAATGTTGTTAAGATAGTCGGTAAAGCTTATATTCATATATTTTTTAAACGACCTTGAAAGGTGATATTTGTTAATGAAAAACATTTCAGAAAGCATATCCAGAGAAATGTCCTTTTCGTAGTTTTCGTTAATGTATTCACAAATTTTTTCAATTACATTTTCAGAAAAAGGTGTGCTTACCTTTTCCTTGTTTCCTTTTATTTCCCATATGTACGTCAAAAGTTCAAGAAGCATAATTCTTTTCATATCTTCAGAGTAATTCCCCGAAAGCTTTTTCATAATGCTGTCAATTTCAGAAATTACACTTTTCTCAAAGGTCATAACAGGGCTCTTAAGGTTAAAGGGAAACAGAATGTCATAGTCGGAAATTCCTCTTAATGCACCTGCATTTTTTGAAGAAAAGTTAACAAGAATTCTGGTATATTGGCAACCGTCATCACTAATGGTTTTGTGGGGAACGTAAGGCTTTATAAAAGCAATGTTATGTCGGTCAAGCTTAAAAGAGCTTTTGTCGTTAACAACAAGCTCTCTGCTTCCTTCGGTAATGTATAAAATTTCATAATGAGTATGATAATGTGACTGGGGCATAGTATGGGAAAAATGCCTTTGTCTGTCGCAGGCTATGCCCTGCTTGTCTCTCATAAGGTCAAAGGATAAAAATTTCATAAAATCACCAATAAAACAATAACATCTTTTTTGACTTTTTTCAATAAAAAACGCAAAATATATTTACTTTTTTCTTTTATAAAGTCAATATATGTATTTTAAATATAAAAAAATGGTTTTATAATAAGGTCGGAGGTGCAGAAATGTATATAGAATATGCACGAAAGCTTGCAGATACAATGATAAAAAAATATAAGGCAAAGGATCTTCCTCCCGAAAACACTTTTTTCTATCATCAGGGAGTGTTCCTTGCAGGAATGTATGAGCTTTACAAAGCAACAGGAAATGAAAAATATTATAACTATGTTAAAGACTGGGTTGACAGTGTAATAGATGAAGATGGGGACATTATCGGCTACAGCGACAAAATTCCCTTTGAACAGCTGTCGGAAAAAGCAAAGAAAACCCATCTGACTTTAGACCATAAGCAGCCGGTTATTCTTTTGTTCCCCCTGTATGAAAAAACTAAGGATGAAAGATATAAAAAGGCTATTGAAACCGTAATCGGTGAATTAAAAAAGTGGAAAACCAACGAACTTGGCGGTTACTGGCATATGGAAACCCAGGCAAACCAGATGTGGCTTGACAGCGTTTATATGGCAGGTCCTATGTCCCTTTTATATGACAAATTTGCAGGGGACGAGGCGTTAAAGGAAAAGGCAATAGACCAGATTATGATAATGCACGAAAATATGATGGATTATGATTCGGGGCTTTATTACCACGGCTTTGACCCGTCAAAGCAAACAGTGTGGTCACAAAACGACAGATGCTGTTCTCAGATGGTATGGGGCAGAGCAATGGGCTGGTATGCGGTAACTTTGGCAGATTTTGCCGAAATGCTTGACAAATCAAATCCAAGATACGAAAAAATTATTGAAATTGAAAAGAATCTTTTGCTCAACCTTCTAAAATATCAGGATAAGAAATCAAAAATGTGGTATCAGGTTGTAACTCTTCCTGAAAAAGAGGGCAACTGGGAGGAAACCTCCTGCACCTGCCTTTTTGCCTATGCTTTCAGGAAAGCTGCAAGGCTCGGAATTATTGATAAAGCTTTTGAAAACGTAGCTTATGAAGCTTTTGAAGGTCTTAAAAAATACATAAAGGATGAAGAAGAGTTTATTCTCAGCAACGTTTGCGTAGGCACCTGCATTGAAGAGGGCGACTTCAAACACTATATAGAAAGACCTGTTTGTGAAAACGATCTGCACGGAGCGGGGGCTTTTCTTCTTATGTGTACGGAGTTAAATAATAAGGACCTCACGATTTTAGAGCAAAATCAAAGATTTTGGTAAAATCGGAGAACCTTGATACTCGTTTCACTCGTATTAAATAATAAAGAATAAAAGATGTGCAAATCCTTCGGATTTGTTTGATTTTAGGAGAAAGTATTATGATTAAATGTTTGAAAAAGTTTAAATTTGATACAAAGCTTAATCAGGCAAGAAATGTTGAGGTTAACATAAAGGGAAAGAATCATATTCTGTTCTGTGTTTCAGAAAATGAAAACCTTGACCCCTGGCCTGAGGCTTTCGGATATATCGACCATCCTCTTACAATGGTAATGTTCGATGAAAACGCAAATAAATTATGGGAAAGAACCTTCGGCAGAGGAACCGTTCCGGGCATCTGGTTCTCACCTTTTATTGCCTTTGACCTTGACAGGGACGGAATTGACGAAATTTATTTTGTTCATAATGCCGATGACAGGCATCCCTTTGCACAGTTCAAAACCTTTATGGATAAAATAAACCCTCTGACCGGTGATACTGTTGACAGTTACAAATTCCCGGCAGAAAATACTCTTACAGAGAAAATGAGCTGGTCTTTCAGACACAATTTAAGCGCAGGATATGTCAATGGCGAGCCGGTTGTTGTAATGGAGCAGGGTACTTATACAAATATGTATCTTCAGGCATATACAACGGGAATGAAAAAGCTGTGGGAAAGAAAAATTGATGCTTCCGATAAGGGCGCAAGAGCGTCTCATAATATAAATGTTTATGATTTTAACAATGACGGAATTGATGAAATATATTACGGTGAAAGAATAATAAGCCTTAAGACGGGAAAGGAACTTTATTGCTGTGATGAAGACACCTTTACGGGGCACTCGGACATTGTTCTTCCTTTCTATGACAAAAATGAAAATTACTATCTTTACACCTGCCGTGAAAGCGGAAGCTATATCGGTTGTGACAGAGTGGTAACCTTTGACAAAAACGGAAACTCTGTCTGGAGAGCATTGAAAGCCGAAGACGAAGGTCCTCAGCAACATATTCATACGGGCTGGGTTGCAACAGTAAAGCCCGATTTTAAGAAAATAGCTTTTGCAGTTGGACTTGACGCTCAGAGAGGTTATGCAGAAGGTCACATCTTTGATGCTTACACCGGTGAAAAAACAGAATTTTCTCTGCCTGCAGAGCTCTGCGACTGTTATCCCCTTGATATAAACGGTGACGGCTATCACGAATTTTACTGTAAGGGTAAAATTTATGACTGCGAGGGTAATCTGCTTAAAGATTTAAAAGGAAACTATGCAATTCACACGGGAACTAAAATTCTCAACCTTCCCGGTGAACAGGCGGTGCTTATAAACAAAGATGAAAACACCGTTGAAATATGGGGTGACGACGAAGCCAAAGAGAGCGAAGTGTTTAAAAGAAGACACTCAAGAGGCTTCCATGAGCATATGAAAAAATTAACCGGTGCAGGGTATAATCATCTTCCTACCGTAACCTGCGCAATGTAGGCTGTTAAATTTTTTAATAACAAAAAATCTGTCCATACACCACGTACTTTTGTACATCTGCGGGACAGATTTTCTTTATGATTTGATTTTTTATGCCACAAATATTTTTTCCAGGGAATGGCCTTTTTTCATTCGTTTAATTATTCCTCTGCGACAGTTGTTATAGCGGCAGAAAAGCTTTTTCGCATTTTCCGCGTCGGCATAAACCTTCCATTCTCCTACAAGTAAACACTTGCCTGCAGGATTGTTGATATAGCCGTAAACATCCTGCAGGGGATAGCCTAAAAACACGCCTATTTCGTGAGGAAAGCTTTCAAAAGAAAGTCTGCTTTTCAAAAAGCTTAAATATTCCTCAACGGAGCTTAAATTATCGTAACCGTAGTTTGATAAAAATTCTCTTATCTGTTCATTTTTCAAATGGTTTTCAAGAACTTTTTTGCGGTAAACTATAACAAGTACTCTTTTTTTACATTCACAAAGAGGCATAATGTAAATGTCCTTTTGGTTTAAAGCTTCATTTAATTTTTTTATATCTTTATGAATATTTTTATATTTTTCTTTGTTTACCGAAACAATGTTTGAAGGCTTTATTCCTGCAAGAGAAGGTCCGCAATAATATGCAATGAGTTTTTCAAGCATTTGTTTCACTCTCCTTCAAGCCTTATTAGTATTTGTCGGCATTTTGCTTTTAATGCTGAGAAAATCAAGAGCAAAGCCGAGCTTATTACCAATGACAGAATAATTTCACAAATAATAATTAACATAGACTTTCCTCCTTTGCGGTTAGTCTTAACTAACTTGTCTTTAAAAAAATTTAAACAATTTATAAAAAGGAGAATTGGATATTTGGCTGTAAAGACAAGTTAGTTAAAACTAACCTTTACTGAATAATAACATAAAAAATTATATTTGTCAATATTTTTATTGTTGTAAATTAAAAAAAGAATATTTAAACAAAAGCGGACGGACAGGGGCGGACGCCCTACGAATTTTTAGTAAATAAGAACCCGACCCGATAACGCAATCAAAGATTGCGGTCGGTTGCCCCGGAACCTTGTTGTATTCACAATAAAATCAAAGTCGGGTAAAACCCGACTTTGCACCATTTTTATTATTTATTCTTTAATTTTATATATTCAACCAACTCATCAACAGCGGTTAAATCTGTAAAATCTCCGCTTTCGTCGCAAAGCTTAATTAAAAGCTTTTCCATTTCCGAAGGATTTTCTTTTCCCGACATAATTTTTTTAAGGGTTTTAATTGCCGCCTTGTGGGGAAGAGATAGCTCTTCTATTATCATTTTACCCATAAAGTTGAAAACCTTTATTTTGTCTCTCATATGAGGCTTGAAATTTTTTTCAATAACCATTTTGTCGTAATATTCCCTGCAGTCAAGAGGGGTAAGTCCCGTTGTGAAAACAATGAGCTTTTTGTCTTTTAGTTTTTCAAAATTTTTGGTAATAAGACTTATTCCGCCAATCATTTCAGCATAAAGACCGCCGCCGAAAATAATTGTGTCATAAGAATCAAGGTCTGAAGGGCTTACCTTTTTTGCTTCAAAAGCGTTGCAACCAAGCTCCTTTGCAATGTGCTCCGCATAAGCTTTTGTGGAGCCGTATTTTGATTTGTAAATTACTGCTGTCATATTAACTCCTTATAAGTTCAAATAATACTCCGCCGATTTCTCTTAAAAAGAAGGTTGGGAAAAAGGTTATAAGCGTTTTAGCTGAAACGCTGAAGCTTTTAATTCCCTGCTTTCTTGCAAGCTCTCTTGCTCTGTACTGGTGAAATTCGTTGGTTATAATCGTAATTTCAGGTGCAAGGTTGTTTTCCTCTATAACCTTTTTTGTGAACCTTATGTTTTCCTCTGTTGAGGTTGATTTGTCTTCAAGGAAAAGCCTGTTTTTATCAATGCCTCTGTCTGTAAGCCATTGGTACATAGCCAGGGCTTCGCTTGTAGGTTCGTCGGCTCCCTGACCGCCGCTTAATACGCATTTTAATTCGGGGTTTTTGCACAGATAGTCATATGCCGCATTGAGCCTTTCTGTAAGCATAAGGCTGGGACCGTAGGGCTTAACCTGACAGCCGAGAACAACAACGGTTGTTTCCTTATCGGGCTCATTGTTAAAGGCTCCCGTTATTTTAACACTTGCATAAATAACGAAAATCACAGCTAATGCAAGAAAAACCGAGGTAATAACAAGAAGAAGCTTTCTGGCATAGAGAAAATTATTTACCTTTTTGAAAAAAATTCCATATAAGGTAAGCAAAAGGCTTGCAACTGTTCCAAGCATATTTCCTGCATTTAAGATTCCGTAAATTGCAAGGGGTGCAACAAACCATATTAAAAAAATTACCCCCGTAATTATAATTATATTCTTTAATATTTTAATTATAACCACCTTCCTTCTTTTTCGTCTTAAAGAAGGTGTATACAAACATCAATCCGAAAATAACGGCAGAGGAAACAAGAAAACGTCCGCCTGCAGTTAAGCTTGTGGTTGGAAAAATGTCGTACTGAAGAATCGAAAGTGCCAGAAGGTGATAAAGATAAATATTAAATGATGTAACCTCAAAAGCCTTTGAAAGGCGGTAAAGAGGAGAACATCTGTCTTTTAAAAATACAAATATCCCGTGAAGGGCACAAATTGCAAAGGTAACATAAATAACGTTTACAAGGTTTGCATATCGGTATAAAAATTCTCCCGCTGCAGACAAATACAGAAGTCTTAAATGCAAAATTGCAAAGCTTATAAAGCCTATCAGACCCGCAAGGTGAAGCTTTGAAAACTTTTCGTTCAGTTTCAGCTTTGAAAACGCCATTCCCACTATAAAATAAAAAATGTAAGATCCGAAAAATCTGTCCGAATATGTAAAAGGGAAAAACTGCTGAAAGGCAACGGTAATTATAAAAGCTAAAAGTGAGGTTACCTTCGGGAATTTTTCAAAAAGCCCCTTTAAAAACGGAAACAGCAGATAAAGCTGAAGGGCAATAACAATGTAGTAAAAATGAGCGGCAAGGGTGCCCAGAAAAATATACTGCGGCAGGTCCTTTAATGAAACCCACTGTTTGCTTAAAAAATAGAAAAAGTAAACAAAAACGCAGGCAAGGTAGGGGAGGAAAATCTTTTCAAATCTTCCCGCAAAGAACTTTTTTAAGTTTATTTTATTGCCGTCAAATTTGTTGTAAAGCTTGAACCCGCTTAAAAAAATAAAAGCGGGAACAGAAAAACACAGAATTCTGTTAACAATAAAAATAACCGTATGGGGCAGTTGTCCGAAAGCAAGCTCCGTTACCGGAACAGAGGTAAGATGAATCATAACAACGCAAAAACACAAAAAAGCGTTCATTAACGTAATTTCCTTAAATTTCATTTCGGTCTCCTTTTAAACAATTTGTTTTTTTGCTCTTTTTCTGAACTCAATGACTTTTAAAACTCTCGGTCTGTTGTATCTTTGAATAACAATAAACTGACCGTCAAAAATCATTGCAATAATTGCTGTGGCAAGAAAAATGTAAAACTGTCCCCATAAAACTGAAAACAAAATACTTGTAAGGGAAATAACCTCGTTAACCCAATGGTCAACCTCTGATTTTGTCATAACATCTGCAATTTCCTCAAGGGAATGCTTTTTAAGAGAAAAAGCGTCGGGGTCATATGTAAGGGCTTTGCCTTTCCATTTTTTTACCATAAGCATTCTGTAAAGCCTTTTTTCAAAAAACCTTTCTCTGAACCAGAAGTGGTTTTTGTCTATTTTAAACAGCTTTGTAACGTTGCCCATAATGATGCGAAGCCAGAAATGATACATAATCATAAAAGCCACAATCCCCGTCCACAGAATATTTCCGTTTTCGGAAAAATTGCCGTAATATAAGGTAAAACATATTACGGAAGTTATAGCAGTAATTGTAATTACGGCGTACATAAATATCGCCGGACCGCTGGGTTTTTTACTCATTTTGTGCTCCTTTTAGTGAAGTTTTGGCTTTCGCAAAAGTGAAGTAGTTCGCTTCGCTCACAGAAAAGTATTGTACTATGTACAAAGTGAAGTTAAGTTTGCCGCTCTGCAGCAAGGCAGAACTTCACTACGAAGTAATTTCACTGACTTTAGTCAACTTCTTTTGCCGTCAGGCAAACTTAGCTGGAAAGCGTCAGCAAAGCTACGCTTTCCACATGAAACGTGTTAGGGAACATATCTACCGGGGTTATGGGTGATATGTTGTATTTTTGTGAAAGAACCTTAAGGTCTCTTGCAAGGGTTGCGGGGGAGCAGGAGATGTAAACTATTTTTTCTGTTCCCGTTTCAAGAAGTAGTTTTAAAAGTGATTCGTCGCAGCCTTTTCTTGGAGGGTCGAGAATAATTGCATCTGGTTTTAAGCCTTTTTCCGCAAGCTTTGGAAAAATCTCCTCCGCAGGTCCTGCAAAATACTCTGCATTTTCTACGCCGTTTAAATCCTTGTTTATAATTGCATCCTTAACGGCATCCTCAACAATTTCAACTCCGATAATCTTTTTTGCCTTATCTGCCATAAAAAGACCAATTGAGCCGGTTCCGCAGTAAAGGTCAAGAAGAGTTTCTTCTCCTTTCAAATCAAGAAGCTCCTTGGCTTTGGAGTAAAGAACCTCTGTCTGAGTCGGGTTAACCTGGAAAAAGGACAGGGGAGAAATGTTAAATTTCAGGCTGCCTATTTCTGCCTGAATTTTATCGTCTCCGTAAAGGGTAATGTTTTTTTTGCCCAGAATAACGTTTGTGTCCTCGGGGTTAACGTTTAAAATTATGCTTTTTATTTTGTCTGAAATTTTAAGAAGCTCTTTTACAAGCACCTGAGTAAAAGGAAGCTTTGAGCTTTTTGAAACAAGAACAACCATACACGAATCTTTGCCGTATCTGGTATAAATGTGCTTTATTTTCGCATTGGATTTTTCAATGTAAAGCATAACCCCTTCAATAATTTTCTCGTCGAGAGGATTCTGCATAAAGCATTTTTTCAAGGGAACAATGTTGTGGCTCCTTAAAGCATAAAATCCGCAAACGCCACCGTCAACAGGATACTGAGCCTTATTACGGTATTCAAAAGGGTTCTCCATGCCGATAACGTCGTTAACCTTAATATCAAGGTTTGCATATTTTTTAACGCAGTCTTCAACCTGTGCCTTTTTTATTTTAAGCTGCTCTTCGTAAGAAAGATGCATAAGGTGACATCCGCCGCATCTTGAAAAAACGGGGCATATGGGTTCTCTGCGCTCTACTGAAGGAGAAATAACCTTAATGAGCTTGCCGAAGGCATGGGTCTTTAAAACCTTTAAAACCTTAAACTCAATTTCTTCTCCTTTTATTGCATAGGGAACAAAAACCGTAAAACCATCAATTTTAACAATTCCTTCTCCCGAAAAGCCGTTGTTTTCAACTTTTGCTCTTAAAATCTGATTCTTTTTAAGCATAATTATCTCCTGAAAGTTAATAAGATAATTTTAATATAAATATAAATTATTGTCAAATCTCATCAATTTTGTTGCAAATTATATAATAAATCGGTTTTACTATTGAAAAAACGAGGTATATATGTTAAAATTGTAATGTATTTTAGCTGTAGGAAGTCGGGGAAAGGTAGGAGTTCCCGGAAATCCGCGGTACAGATTAAAATAAAACAATCCGGGGGGCATAACCCTCCCGAAGATCGGAGAATTGATTTATGAAACTTAAAACCTTTAAAGGTGGTATTCATCCGCCTGAAACAAAGGAAAGCACAAACAAAATTCCCGTAACGAGACATCAGCCGACAGAGGAAATAATAATTCCTTTAAGACAGCATATCGGTGCGCCCTGCGAGCCGGTTGTTGAGGTGGGCGACAGAGTTTATATGGGTCAGAAAATCGGAGACAGCGAAGCTTTTGTTTCCGCCCCTGTGCATTCTTCCGTTTCCGGCGAAGTAACGGCGCTTAAAAAATATCCTCATCCCGGTGGCGGTGAGGCTCTTTGTGTTTTTATTAAAAACGACTTCAAAGACGAGCTTGACCCGTCTATAACCCCATGGAATCTGGATTTTAATCCGAAAGAGGTTAAAAAATTCGTAAATTCCATTGAACCAAAGGAAATTGTCAGAAAGGCAAGAGAAGCAGGAATAACGGGAATGGGCGGAGCGGCTTTCCCGCTTCACGTTAAGCTTTCGCCTCCCGAGGGAACAAAAATCGATACTGTAGTAATAAACGGTGCAGAATGTGAGCCCTACTTAACCTCAGACCACAGAGCAATGCTTGAAAGACCTCAGGAAATTCTTGTGGGCGTGCTTCTTATGATAAGGGCGGTTAATGCGGAAAAGGCGATAATTGCAATAGAAAGCAATAAGCCCGATGCAATCAGACTTATGAGAGAGCTTGCGGCAGACTATCCTTTGATTACCGTTGCAGAGCTTAAGACAAAATATCCTCAGGGAAGTGAAAAACAGCTTATTCAGGCAATAACAAAAAAACAGGTACCTTCAGGAGGGCTTCCGTCTTCCGTAGGACTTGTGGTTTCAAATATCGACACCTGCTCTGCAGTTGCAAAAGCGGTGGTAAGAAATATGCCTCTTATAGAAAGAAACGTAACCGTTTCAGGGGATGCAGTAAAAAAGCCTACAAACTTTTCTGTAAGAGTCGGTGTAAAATTCAGAAGCCTTTTCGAAGCCTGCGACGGCTTTAAGGTTGAACCTGAAAAAATTGTTCAGGGCGGACCTATGATGGGGATTTCCCAATGCTCAATGGATGTTCCCGTAATAAAAGGAACATCGGGAATTCTTGCTTTTGCAAAGCCTGAAACTTACGGAAAAGATGAAAGCGTTTGTATCAGATGTTCAAAGTGCGTAGACGTATGTCCCATGAGGCTTATGCCAAACGCCCTTTCGGTATTCTCGGTTGCGGGGGACACGGAAAAGCTTTCCGAATATCACATAATGGATTGTATGGAATGCGGCTCCTGTACTTATATCTGCCCGCAGAGACGTTTTATAGTTCAGCATATAAAGGCAGGAAAATCCTTGCTGAAAGCAAAAATTAATAAATAATAAATAATAAAGAATAAAAAAGGTTCAAAACCTTGCGGTTTTGTTTTCATTTAATAAAAGCAAAAGCGAGATAGTAGAGCGAACTGATTTTATTATTTATTATTTCTTCTTTATTCTTTAAAGAAAGGAATATAATATGGATAATCTTATAGTTTCATATGCTCCTCATATCAGGACAAACAGAACTACAAAAAATCTTATGACAGATGTTGTAATTGCAATGCTTCCTCTGCTTATTGCGGGAATATGGATTTTCGGAATTCCTGCACTTGTACATACTGTTATCTGCGTAGCTTCCTGTATTGCTTTTGAATATATCTGGGAGAAAATCTTCAAGCTTAACATAACTGTAACTGATATGTCGGCTGTAATAACGGGAATGCTTCTTGCATTCAACCTTCCTGTTTCTGCCCCTTATTGGGTAGGCATTGCAGGATCAGCCTTTGCAATAATAATTGTAAAAATGTTTTTCGGCGGACTCGGTAATAACTTTGTGAATCCTGCTCTTGCAGGCAGAGTGTTCCTTCTTGCCTGCTATCCGGTTATAATGACAAACTGGACAGAGCCGGGCTTTACGTCAGCTCTTTATACCGATGCTCTTTCAACGGCAACCCCGCTGGGAATTCTCAAAGAGTCGGGAGAAATGGCAACAAGCTATTTTGACTTGTTTTTCGGAAATATCGGCGGTTGTATCGGCGAGGTAAGTACTTTTGCAATTTTAATCGGCTTTATATATCTTCTGGTAAGAAAGGTAATAACCTGGAGAATTCCGGTGATATATGTGGCAATAGTATATATTCTTTCAACCCTTTTGGGCTATGACGGACTTTACTGCATTCTCTCCGGTGGACTTATGCTGGGCGCAGTATTTATGGCAACCGATTATGTAACCAGTCCTATGTCGGGCAGAGGTCAGATAATTTTTGCCGCAGGCCTTGGAATATTAACAGTAGTGATAAGAGTATTCGGCAAGCTTCCCGAAGGCGTAAGCTATTCAATACTTATTATGAACATAGTAACGCCGCTGATTGACAAATACGTTAAAAATCGCATTTACGGTGGCGTTAAGAACGACTAAATTTGTTCATCTTGCATCTTTGCCTGCTCCCTCGATTACACAAAGTACACTTCGGACAGTCAAATGCGCAATATGAATCAAATTTTCCTTGTTTTTTGGCATTAAATTGATAAAGAAAGGAAAAACACTGGAATGAAAAATAATAATTCCGTATTAAAAATGGTGCTTACGCTTGTAGTAATTGCCGTTGTTTCTGCGGGAGCAATGAGCTATGTAAACAAAATCACAGCTCCCATAATTGCACAACGCGATGCTCAGAAGCTTCAGAATGCTTTAGGCGAGGTTCTTAAGGCAGATGGCTTTTCTGTTATAAGCGAAACCGAAAGTCTTACGGTGTACGAAGCCGTAACAGCCGGCGAAATTTCCGGATACTGCATTGTTAATCTTTCGGCAGGCTATGGCGGAGATCTTAAAATAATGACAGGTGTTGATTTAAACGGAGCCGTTACGGGGGTTTCAATTTTAAGTCACAGTGAAACTGCAGGGCTCGGGGCAAATGCCGACAAGCCCGAATTCAAAGAACAGTATAAAGGAAAAACCTCAGAAATTTCGGTAAGCAAAACAAAGGCTTCCGAAAATGAAATAAAGGCTCTTTCGGGAGCAACGGTAACCTCCGAGGCTGTTACCAAAGCGGTAAACGAAGCAATTGCTGGGGCAGAAAAATATCTGAAAGGGGGAGAAAAATAATGCGTGATTTTATAAAAGGTCTTTTTAAGGAAAATCCTGTTTTTGTTCTCCTTCTCGGTATGTGTCCAACCCTTTCAACCACAACCTCAGTGACAAATGCAATCGGAATGGGACTTTCAGCAACGGCGGTTTTAATCTGTTCAAATGTGGTTATATCCGCATTAAGAAAGGTTATTCCCGACAAGGTAAGAATTGCGGCATACATAGTTGTAATTGCAACCTTCGTTTCAATAACCGAGCTTCTGCTCAAGGCGTATATCCCGTCTCTTTCAGAGGCTCTGGGCGTGTTTATTCCCCTTATTGTTGTTAACTGTATAATTCTTGCAAGGGCAGAAGCCTTTGCTTCAAAAAACGGAATTTTTGCTTCCTTTATGGACGGCGCCGGAATGGGACTTGGATTTACAATTGCCCTTACAATTCTTGCAACAATCCGTGAAATTATCGGAGCGGGAAGCTTTATGGGAATAAATATCTTAGGCTCAGGCTACCAGCCGGCAATAATGTTTATTCTTCCGGCAGGCGGATTTTTAACTCTCGGAATAGTTCTTGGAGTAATCAATCTTATTAAGGGGGACAGAGTATAATGGAACTTGGAAAAAGCTTACTTTCAATCCTTTTAATGGGACTTCTTACAAACAACTTTATTTTCTCAAGATTTATGGGAACCTGTCCGTTCTTCGGAGTTTCCAAACGAACGGATACCGCCTTTGGTATGGGTATGGCGGTAACCTTTGTAATGACAATTTCAGGGGTAGTTACTTATGTTGTTTACAAAAATTTCCTTGTACCCTACGACCTTATGTATCTTAAAACAATAGTGTTTATATTTATAATTGCGGCTCTTGTTCAGTTTGTTGAAATGGCGCTTCAGAAGTTTCTTCCCGCCCTTTACACATCTCTTGGAATTTATCTGCCGCTTATAACAACAAACTGTGCGGTTTTAGGCGCAGTTCTCCTTGTTGTTGATACCTATAAATATGAAACTCTTATCGAAGCGCTGGTATTTAATTTAAGTGCGGCATTGGGCTTTACCCTTGCAATAGTGCTCCTTGCCGGCGTTCGTGAAAGACTTGAAACAGCACCAATTCCGAAGTTCTTAAAAGGATTTCCGATAGTTCTTGTTTCTGCGGCGTTGATTGCCATGTCCTTTACGGGTTTATCTTTTTAAAAGTGAATAATGAATAGTGAATAGTTAATAGTTATGGTGCAAAAGCTTCGCTTTTGTTTGATTTAATAAAAACAAATTCAGGGGTTTTCCTGAATTTGAACATCAATTCTTAACTCTTAACTATTAACTGTTAACTGTGAATTTCAGGAATTTTTATTGCTGGAATTCATAAAAGAGGAGTGAAACATATGGAAATATTAACACCAATTCTGGTTTTTGGCATTATTGCTCTCATAATGGGAATAGTGCTTGGGGTTGCCTCTAAGCTTTTTGCAGTTGAGAAAGACCCTAAAATAGACGAAATTCTTGAAAATCTTTCGGGTGCAAACTGTGGCGGTTGCAGTTATGCGGGCTGTTCTGCCTGTGCAGAAGCAATTGCAAAAGGGGAGGCTCCCGTTGATGCCTGCCCGGGCTGCTCGGCCGAGTCTTTAGCCAATATAGCGAAAATTATGGGCGTTGAGTCGGGCGCAAAGGTTTCAAAGGTTGCTTTTATCAATTGTTGCGGAACTACCGAAAATGCAGTTCTAAAATACAGCTTCGACGGAACAAAAAGCTGCAGCGATGTTAGCGCTTTAAACGGCGGTGATAAGGCTTGCGAATATGCCTGTCTTGGCTATGGCGACTGTGCAAAGGCTTGTCCTTACGGTGCAATTTCCACTAAAAACGGCATAGCTGAGGTTAATCAGGAAATCTGTATCGGTTGCGGTCTTTGCTCAAAAGCGTGCCCCAGAGGAATTATTTCAATTCTTCCCAAGGGAACAACCCCGCTGGTTAAATGCTCTTCAAAAAACAAGGGCGTTGAGGTTAAAGACAAGTGCAAAGTCGGCTGTATTGCCTGCAGAATTTGTGAAAAGAATTGTCCTTCAGAGGCAATTAAGGTTATTGACAATCTTGCGGTTATAGATTATGATAAATGTAGCTCCTGCGGTTTGTGCGCAGAGAAGTGCCCAAAGAAAATTATTAAATCGGAGTAACATTTTATTATGAAAAAACTAATTGCGTTGTGCCTTATTGTTGTAAGTATAATGTCGCTTTCGACAGCTCCTGCTTTTGCGGCGGAGGCTCCCGAAATAAAAAGCGGTTCTGCCGTTATGATAGATGCAACAAGCGGTCAGATTCTCTATGAGGTAAATAAAGACACTAAAAAATATCCCGCAAGCATAACAAAAATTATGACAGTATATTTAGGGGCAACCCTTGACTTCAATAAAATGCTCAAAGCCTCTGACAAGGCGATTGATGCTGTTCCCCGTGACACGTCAAACATTGCTCTTGACTACGGCGAAGAGATAAGCGTAAAGGATGCTCTTTATGCGGCTCAGCTTATGTCGGCAAACGATGCGAGCAACGTAATTGCAGAAGGCGTTTCGGGAACGGTTGAAAGCTTTGTTGAACTTATGAATCAGACGGCGGTAAAGTTCGGAGCAAACAATACTCATTTTTCCAACAGCAATGGGCTTTTCGATAAAGAAAATTATACTACTGCCTACGATATGGCGCTGATAACAATGAATGCGCTTAAAAGTGACAAATTTTCAAAAATTTTCTGCTCCCTTCAGTATACAATCGGAAAAACAAACAAGAAAAACGAAGAACGAAACTTCGTTACTCAGCACAGAATGGTTCACTGGGGACAGTATCAGCACTTAAATGTTGAAGGCGGTAAGTCGGGCTACACGAAGGAATCGGGACATACCCTGGTTACATATGGCGTAAGAAACGGAATTCCTCTTATAATTGTAGTGATGGACAGTCCTAATTTTGCAACTGTTTACGGTGACACGGAAAAGCTGCTTGAATACGGCTACAATAGCTTTGAGTATCAAACGGTTACTGCGGCGGATGCAGGGGAAAAGGTTGACGGACTTGTTACCTATACTCCCACAAGCGATGCAACCTTCCTTCTTGATAAAGAAGCTTCAACCGACAGTGTAAAATACGAATATACCAAAGATGCAATTTATATTAAAAATGCTGACGGTACTCTCCTTGCAACGATGGATGTTAACGTAAAAGAGGATGAACCTCTCGGTAAAAAGGTAATGAGAATTGTTCTTATTGTTCTTGCGGTGGTTGCAGCGTTGTTCATCATCGGAGTAATTCTTCTCTTTATAAACGAAAACAAAAAGAGAAAGAAGAGAATGAAAAAAAGAGAATACATAAAGAACAATATGAAATAAAAGACATATATGCTAAAAATTTAGACTTTATAGTTTTTCGCCTGTGCTGTATAATTATAAATGACAGAATAAGGTGAGTGTTTCAGTCAGAAAAAGCCGGACATACTGTCCGGCTTTTTTAAACATTCAGGCAGCGAGGTGAAAACAGTGAGGTTCATACAAATCAGCGAAAAACGTCTTAATGTGTACTTATCAAAAGCTGAGGCGGAAAATGAAAAAATAAGTATAAATTCTCTGGTGGAGGAAAGCTACAACGCAAAAGAAAAACTCAGCGGAATTTTCAGCCGGGCATATGAATCAACCGGCTTTGACTGTGAAAATGCAGGGTTGAAAATAGAATTTATTCCCCTTTACGACGGAGACTTAATAATAAGCATACTGAAAATAGACGGCAATAAAAATAAAGTATATCTTAAAGACAAAACTTTCATTTTTGAATTTGAAAGCTTTGACAATCTTGCTTTTGCTCTGGCAAGTACCGAAAAATACTATACGGGAAGAGAAAGCGTTTATAAATACCGGGAAAACTATTTTCTGATTCTCTATATCCATAAAATAAAGCTTGCAGATGTAAATTTTCTCAAGCTGTTTTTTCTCGAATTCGGCAACGAAAGCAGTGTGTCCCACCTGGTTTTAAGGGAATATGGCAGGCAAATTGTTAAAGGAGAGGGAAGAAGGGCTGTAAGGCAGTATCTTCGGAAGGGATGAGGTTGTCTTTGGTACACAAATAATGAAGTAAACAAAGCACCGATGCTTTTTGAAGTGAACCCCAAAGTTTAGACAAAATTAAATATTAACTTGCTTGTGAATGAGTTCGGTATTGTACCGGACTCATTCCTTTTAGTTTCATAGAAATTCTTTCGTTGTTGTAATAATCGATATATCTTTTTAGTTCCTCAATGAAAGAGTTAACGCTTTCAAATTTTTCACCATAAAACATTTCAACCTTTAATCTGCCAAAAAAGTTTTCCATAGCTCCATTATCCATACAATTTCCTTTTCTGGACATGCTTTGCGTAATGCTGTGTTCAGTTAGCAACCGCTGATATTCCACATGTTGATATTGCCAGCCTTGGTCAGAATGAAACAATGGCGTTGCATGAATAGGAAGTTTCTTGAATAAACCATCAAGCATTTCTTTGATTTGCCAGAGATTTGGACTTAATGAAATTGAGTATGATACAATTTCACGATTATACAAATCCATTACAGGCGATAAATATACTTTGTTATCACACACCTTGAATTCGGTTACATCAGTTGTCAGTTTTTCAAATGGTTTTGTGGCTGTAAAATCTCTTTTTAGCAAATTGGCAGCAACTTTGCCGACTTCCCCTCTATATGAATGATATTTATCATTTTTTCGTTGTTTTCCTTTAATATTGAGTTCATTCATCAGTTTTAATACTGTTTTATGGTTAATTATATATCCACGATTTTTTAATATAGCTAAAATTCTACGATAGCCATACCTACCTTTATTTTTGTCGAAAATATCAAGTATTTCCTTTCTGACTTCATCATATTTATCTGTATCAGAATGTTTTAGATAATAGTAATATGTACTTCTTGCCATGCCTGATAATTTTAGTAAATCTTTCAGCGGATATCTTTGCCTTAATTCAGAGATTATTTCTGCTTTTTGCCGTTCTTTTGCTCTTCCGCAAGAACTAAGGCACTCAGTTTTTTTAAATACTCTATCTCCATTCTAAGTCGTTGATTTTCTGCAATTAAATCTTCTTCAACCTTTTTATCAAGTTTTGGTGGGCGACCTTTTCGTGTTCCACTTTCTTTGCAAGCTCTGCCTCGTCTTTCTTTCATTAGACCTTCGGCTCCTTCTTCTAAGAATATGCGCTCCCACTTAAGTATAACAGAATGGTGAATATCATATTTTCGTCCAGTTTCTCTTAAACCCAAATGGTTGTTTCGCATATCCATTATAACAGATATTTTGAATTCTGGCGAGTGTGTTTTAAAAAGTTGTCCTTTTTTTGCCATAAAAATATGCACCTCCAAAAGTGTCAACTTTTGGGGTGCATATCATTTTTCCAATGCTCTTTTTTGCGTATGACAAATGATTAAATTACACGTTGCGGTTGTTTTTTAACGTTTAAACAAAAGAATTAAAATAAAAACAATTGCAACAATTAAAAATATGTAGCCCTTATGTCCTTTTGAAAAGGAAGGAGATTCCTCTTCGAAGGATTGGTCATATGCGTTTTTAACAAGTTCTTTAAACTCTGATGGAACCTTTTGTTCAGGCAGAGCCTCCTTTAATTTTTCTGAAAGATTATCCATTCTGCTCCTCCTTCGCAATCTGCTTACCCAGAGCCTTTCTTGCTCTGTTTAATCTCGATTTAACCGTTCCGGGGTTCAGTACCAGAATTTTTGAAATTTCCTCATAGGAAAACCCGTAAATGTCTTTTAAAACAATAACTGCCCTGTGACGAACGTCAAGCCTTTCAAGAGCTCTGTAAAGAGTTCTTATGCTTTCATTTTTCTCAAACAAATCGTGAACGTTAGTATCCGGATGGGTGTTTTCGTCAATTGAAACAAAGCTTACTTTTCTGTGTTTTTTAACAAAATCTATGGCAGAATTGGTTACAATTCTGAAAATCCAGGTTGAAAATTTGCTTCTCTCTTCGAAATATCTGATGTTTTTGTAAATCTTTATAAGAGAATTCTGGGAAATGTCAAGAGCATCCTGGCTGTTCATTGCAATACGGTATGCAATGTTGTAAATCTGTTTTTCGTAGAGCTTTATAAGCTCCTCAAAAGCTTTATGGTCGCCCTCCTTTGAAAGGGCAATAAGTTCCTTCTCGTCCAAAATGTTACCCCCGTTAATTAGTTTATACAGAAGTTTTATTCTGCCGCCTTTAATACCTTGTCAAGAGTGGTTTCGCTCATTTCTCCGTTTTTAACGTTTTTCATAATAATTTTGCCTTCTTCTGTTATCCACATAAGAATGGTTATGTTTTTAAGCTCGGCATATTCTTCGGCTTCATACATTGTTCCCTTTTTTATAAAGGTTTCAACGGTAAGCCCTTTTGCACGAAGACCGAAAGCGGTTTCGTGAAGAGCCTTGTCGTTTTCAGAGCCTACAACAATAAGAGGAATGTCAGATGCATTTCTTATTTTGTCGGTATAAAGAAGCTCAAGAAGGGCTTCCATATCAAAGCAAACAGAAATGTGGTTTTCTCCCGACTGTCCCAAAAGAAAAGCTTTGCCGTTAAAGTTGCCTGAAAAGGTTGTTTTTTCCCCTTTTTCAAATTTAACATAGCCGTCAATTCCGTAGGATGAAACAGTTTCCTTAAGCTCGGTTAAAATTTCCTCCCCGGCGCTCACGTTTATAAAAAAGTCCTTAAGGTCAATTGCTAGGGCAATGTTAACGCAAAGAAGAACAATTTCGGCGTAAGCCCTTATGCTCTTTTCCTTTATAATTGAAAAGGCAATTCCGTGATTGTTTATATTGTAAAGTCTCAACGGGGAAATTTCATCGGCAAAATACTTTTCTGCCGCCTTGACAATTTCAGCAGAGGCGTCTTCTGCAGGCGGAATAAAAATTTCTTTGTAGGTGTAAGTTTCAAGAACCTTAACCGCAGTTTGTTCAATGTTATTTTTTAGTTTCCCCTCGTTGGAGCAAATAATTCTGTTAAGCATAATAATTACCTCCGTTTCACTAAAGATTATATAACCTTTTCCTTGTATTTGCAAGGTTTTTATGTTAAAATCGAATCAGAAGCGATAAGCTTCCTGAAGAAAAATTTTTGCATTCGGAGAAAAGTATGAACAGAGTATGCACAGTTGCGGTAAATTCAAAATATACCCATTCTTCTCTTGCAGTCCGTTATTTTCGTGAAAATTGCGGTTGCAGGATTTTTGAGTGTTCCGTAAATGACAATATTTTTGATATTTTTTCAAAAATAAGCGAAATTGATGCGGAATGTTTTGCTTTCTCAACCTATATATGGAATGTGGAATTTGTTTTAAAACTGGCATCAATGATAAAAAAAGCCAACGAAAAAATAAAAATAGTTTTAGGCGGCCCCGAGGCGGGATACAATGCAGAAAACCTTCTTAAGGAACATTATTTTATTGACGGAGTCATAAAAGGCGAGGGTGAATATGCCTTAAAAGCGCTTGCCCTTGGGGAAAAAGAAGAAAATATTCCCAATTACATATTCAGAAAAAACGAAAAAATTGTTGCAAACGAATGTGTTCCAGTAAAGCTTGAAGAACTTGAGTTTCCATACAGGCAGGAAGACCTTTCTTTTCTTGAAAATAAGCTGGTTTATTTTGAAACCTCCAGAGGTTGCCTTTATAACTGCACCTACTGCCTTTCCTCCTCCGAGGGGAAAACCCGTTTTTTCTCCGATGAATATGTTTTTAAAGGTCTTGATTTTTTTATAAAAAACAAAATTCCTCTTGTGAAATTTGTTGACAGAACCTTTAACGAAAATAACAAAAGAGCCTGCAAAATAGCAGATTACATAGTTAAAAATTCAGAAATTACTCATTTCCATATGGAAATTGCTCCTCAGCTTTTAACCGATGAGTTTCTTGAAATTGTTTCTCATTCAGAGGGGAAAATTCAGTTTGAAATGGGAATTCAGACAACTAACCCAAACACAATGAGGGCAATCAGAAGGGTTTATGACAAGGAAAAGGTTAAAGAAAAAATTCTTAAAATACCAAAATGTGTTCATACTCATCTTGACCTTATTGCAGGGCTTCCCTTTGAAACTGTGGAAACCTTCAGGGAGGGCTTTGATTTTGTTTACTCAATGAAGCCCGATATGCTGCAGCTGGGCTTTTTAAAGGTTCTTCACAATACAAAAATGAAAACCGACGCAAAAATATATGATATAAGAACAACCTCTTTTCCGCCCTATGAGGTTATTTCAACGGAAACAATGTCAAAGGAAGACATAATCGCAATTAAAAACACGGAAAAGGCAGTTGACAGAATTTACAATTCGAAAGCCTTTAAAGAAACTCTTTCAGCGCTTGATTTAAAAGAGCCCTTCGCTTTTTTTGAGAGGCTGGGAGCAAAAATGTGGAAATACGAAAAAGAAGCTCCGCTGTCAAGAACAAGGCTTTATGAAATTGTTCTTGAAGAGGTAGGGGAAGGCTTTAAATCAACCCTTGCTTTTGATTTTCTGAAAAACAACTTAAAAGCTTCCCTTCCCGTATTTTTAAAGGACGAAGAAAGCACCTTTGAGGTTTTCGATAAAATAAGAAAAACCGAAAAATACAAAGGCAAGAAAATCAGAGTTGAAAAATCAGGCGGTAAATTTTTTGTAATATGCGCAAATGAGGTTGAAGAAATAACGGGCAATTTTCTGCCCGGGGAAGAAAATTTATGAAAAGAATAATTGCTTTTTTACTTACATTTTTAATATTGTCAGGGTTTGTTGTTCAGGCAAATGACCCGGGACAGCTTCTTCGCGACAAAGGAATAATTTCCGGCGACGAGGACGGACTGCGCCCCAATGATTTTGTTCTGCGCTCAGAGTTTGCAAAAATGCTCTGTAATGTTTTTTCCTTTCAGCCTGCAGAAGATGTCAGCTTTAACGACGTTTCGCCAAACGACTGGCACTACGGTTACTTTGCCGCTCTCAGTGAAAGAGAGCTTATTATGGGCGACGAAAACGGGAATATGAATCCCGACGATTTTATAACAAGAAGCGAAATGGCAGCAATTCTTGGAAGAATCACGGGAAAATCTATGATGAGCATTCCTTTTGAAGACAGGGAAAGCATTCCCGACTGGGCGTATTTTTATGTTTCAAAGCTTTATCAGCTGAAAATAATAACCGGAAATGATGATAACACCTTTTCCCCTGAAAATAACCTTACAAGGGGAGAGTGCTTCATAATTTTTTCAAGAATTCTTGAAAAAGACTTTTCCGGCGGAGACGGAAGTAAAGATAACCCCTTTGTAATAACCGAGGGATACCAGTTCAATAACATAAAGAAAAATCCTTTTGCATCTTACCGACTGGGCAAAGATATCGACTTTACCGATATAAGCATTGAGCCTGTTAAAGAATTTTACGGAAACTTTGACGGAGCGGGATATAAAATAACAAATCCTTCAACGGTAATAAATGCCGACTATGCCATTTTTGAAAAAATAATGAACGGGGCAGAGGTTAAAAACCTTATTCTTGCTTGCCCGAGAAACTACTTTTCCGTTGCTCTTGAAAACTACGGAAGAATTTACGGATGTGCAAATATTTCCTTTAACAATGAAAATGCCCAGTATCAGTTTTCTGCATACAAAGGCGGCATCGTGGCAAAAAACTTCGGCAGGATTGATAACTGCTACAACACCTCTCTCGTAGTCAAAAAGCCTACGGACATTTCAATCGGTGCAATCTGCGGCTATAACGAGGGGGAAATCTACGGTTGTGTTAACTACAATCAGGGTTCAACGGTTATAATCGGCGAAAACAGAGGAAAAACGGAAAACTGCCGTAATTCCTCAGAAACACCCGTTTTTGCAAATGAAAACTTTACGGATTTTGCCGGCGGAGACGGAACCTATCTTAACCCTTACAGAATTGTAACACCCATTCATTTTGAAAATATAAGAAAATTTCCCGATTCAAGCTTTATAATGATGAACGATCTGGATTTTTCGCTTCTTTTTAAAAGTGGCTTTGAGCCCGTTGAAATGTTCAGCGGAAGCTTCGACGGAAACGGCTATAAAATAACGGGAATAATACAAACAGGAGAGCTTGGCGGAGTTTTCGGAACTAATAACGGAACAATTAAAAACCTTACGGTAGACAGCTCTTCAATAAAAGCGGAAAAGTCTGCCGCAATAGCGGTTTATAACAATAAAAGCATAATAAACTGTATGAACAGTTCTGAAATTCTCGGCAGATATACCGCAGGAATAGCTCTTTATAATAACGGTGAAATAACGGGCTGTGCCAACACGGGTAAGCTGTACGGCGCTCAGCTTTGCGCGGGAATAGCTCTTTCGGGGGGCGTAGTTTCAAACTGTATAAATGCTGCTCCTCTTGAGGCAGAAGGGGAAGGCTCCGTAATTCTTGGAATTGCCTCTTCTGAAAACATAAAAAACTGCGCGGCATACGGCGATATGTATTTTATAAACGGCGAGGGAACTCTTTATCCTTTGTCCGACAGAGAATATGAAAATTCATATTTTCACAACCGCTACGAAAGTGAGCAAAATGGCGGACTTACCTTCAGGGAATTTCTAAACAAAAACAGCCTTTCGGGCTTTGATTTTGAAAATACCTTTGAAATGAATAACTACGGTTTCCCGGTGTTGAAAAAGCTTGATTTCAGCAAGGTTGTTTTTCCTGCAAGCTATATAAACGGAGACGGAAGCGAGGAAAACCCATTTGTTATAAGAAACGAAAATGACCTTTACAATGTAAGAATGTATAAGAACAGCTTTTTCGTTCTTGCGGGCGATATAACCTGCACCGCTTATGAAAACGGAGCCTCTGTTTTAAATAACGGTTCAAAGGGTTTTAAGCCAATGGAAAGCTTCAAAGGAGAAATAGACGGAAGAGGTTATACAATTTATAACCTTAACATTTTGTATGCAGACAGCGAAAATACGGGATTTGTAAAAGTAAACGACGGCGTTATAAAAAATCTGATAATTTCCGATGCAAGAGTTGAAGGAAAGAGAAACACGGGCGCTCTTTGCGGAAGAAACGAGGGGCAGATTTTAAATGTAACCGTAAGAAGCTCAAGAATAGGCTCTCTTGAAGATAATTCCGGCGGAATCTGCGGAATTAACGGGGAAACAGGCAAGCTTTCCGGATGTATGAATTCAAGCGACGTGTTCTCCTCCGTTTCAACGGGGGGCGTGTGCGGAATCAACAACGGCTATATCGTAAACTGTACGAATATGGGCGGAGCTGTAACAAATTCTGTTTCAAACAACGGCTCTGCCGGCGGAATATGCGCCGTAAATAACTATATAATTGAGCAAAGTGTAAATAACGGAAAGGTGTTTATTTATTCCGATGTTGGCTTTGCGGCATGCGGCGGAATTACGGGAATCAGCAGCGGAACTGTTACAAACTGCTACAACACCGGTGAACAGGTGGGAAAAACAACCTATGTTTGCTATGTTGGCGGAATAGTGGGCTATTCAACCTCTTCAGTTATGACCAATTGTTATAACACCGGTTACGGCTCAGCAACCTCCGACCTTGCCCGCCTCGGCTCAATTGTAGGAGGGGGAACCTCGGCAAGAATGTCCGGCTGTTATTACGATTCAACCCTTACAAAACCGTCGGGAGACCTTTCTCTTAAGGCAACCGGGTGTACGGCTCTTTCACCGGAAGAAATGGAAGATTCTGCGAACTTCAGGGGCTTTGACTTCAGAAACAAATGGACGGGCGTTGGTAACGGAGACTATTTCCTTCCCGAGCTTAAGGAAAATAACCATATTTCTCCTGTTGATAATGATAACATAAGGGATTTTGCGGGAGGAAACGGAACCTTTGAAAATCCTTACAGAATAATGACTCCCCGCCAGCTTGACAACGTAAGAAAATATCCCGGAAGCACCTTTGTTCTTTTAAATGATATAGATATGAAAAATTACTGCAGGGATAACGGTTTTTCGCCTATAGGAGACAGTCTTTTCGGCTTCTACGGAACCTTTATGGGAAACGGTCACACCGTTTCAAATCTGGCGGTTACCGGAAATAATGGCGGACTTTTCAACGTAAACAACGGGGAAATATACAGCCTTAATCTTGAAAACATTTCCTTTACAGGGGACATTGCCGGAGGTATTGCCTGCACCAATACGGGGCTTATATATATGTCAACCGTAACCTACTCACTTGAACACGAAGGTAAAAACATAATGCTTGGCGGAATAGCCTCAACAAATAAGTCGGGCGGAATGATAATATCCTGCGGGGTAAACGGCTCGGTTTCCCTTGAGGGAAGCAACATCTGGTTCGGCGGACTTACCTACAACAATATGGGAGTAATAGCAGGAAGCTTTAACAATGCAGAGCTTTATATAAATAAAGGAGTAACCGTAACCGCAGGGGGAATTGCCTCCGCCAACGCGGGAACAATTTCGGATACTGTAAATTACTGCAATTTCTATATTTCGCCTCAGTCGGAAAGCACCGCAGGGGGAATAACGGCAGTAAATTCAGGAGATATAGTAAACTCCATCTGTACCGCTAATCTGCTTTCTGCAAGGCATTGTGGCGGAGTAACTGCCTATCACAATTCCGGAAAAATTTACAACTGTTATTTCAGAGAAGAGCTGGGCTTTGGGGCAGAAGGTAAAAATCTTGAAAATACCTATAAGCTTACCAACGAACAGCTTTGTACCAAAGAAAGCTATAAAGAGCTTGATTTTGAATCAATGTGGTATATGGAAAACGGAATATATCCTATACTGTTTGAAGCCATGCTCTTCGGCTTTTAAAACTAAAAAAATCGTTCCTTTTGCACCTTTCGCCAAGCTTATGTACACAAAGTACACTACGCTTGGCGAAATGCACAATATGATCTGATTTTTTAAAGTTTTTTGAGAATATCTCCGGTTGAGTACACTTCGGTCGGGCAAAATCACAATCTGAATAAAAATTAGCACGTTCTATTTGGGCGTGAAAGTTAGCCGACAGTATGTTTTTTGCGTTCTGTGAAGAAAATTCACCCTTGGCGAAATGCACAATATGAACTGATTTTTTTAAAGTTTTTTGAGTATATATCCGGTTGAGTACACTCCGGTCGGGCAAAATCACAATATAAATCAAAAATTCTTGTTTTTTCGGAGTATTTGGACGAAAATAAGTTTTTATAAAAAATGCCTCTTATCGGGTGCTTTTTGGAACGCTCAGATAAGGGGCGTTTTTTGTTGACATAAATTAAGGAAAGAAGTGATTCTTTTGTATTGATTTATATTGTATTTTATGGTAAAATTTATATGTATATACTTTTTTAAAATATAAGTATGAGTGGAGGAAAAATTATGGCAAAAAGATTACTGAGCGCATTACTTGCAACTGTAATGCTTCTCACAATGTTCACTCTGCCGTCGTTTGCGGAAACCCTTTACAGCGGAACCTGCGGTGACGGTCTGACCTGGACAATTGATTCCGAAGGCGTGTTTACTCTTTCGGGAAGCGGCGCAATGCCGGACTATGCGAGGGGAACAACTCCCTGGTATAAGTACAGAGCGGAAATAACCTCTGTTGTTATTGAGCCGGGCATTACCCGTGTAGGCAATTATGCTTTTTATCTGACAAAAATACTTGACAACATAACCCTTTCCGACGATGTGACTGAAATAGGAAGCTACGCTTTTGCTACCTGCGGTTCTGTTTCAACAGCAACATTCGGAAGCGGAGTTTCGTCAATTGAAAAAGGTGCCTTTTCGGGAACTTCAATTGGGGAAATTACCTATATGGGCTCAGAAAAGCAGTGGTATGAAATTCAGACAGAAAGCGGAAACGACTCTGTTATAAATTCCTATGACATCAAATTTATGGATCCCGGAGTAAGACTTGATTCTGACGGATATTACAGATTTTATATCGACGGGGAAATACAGACCAAATGGCAGGTAAGCCCCGAAGGCTATAAATATTATTTTTCAACAAGCTCTTCAAAATACGGTGCAGCATTAACAGGAAAACAACAGAAAATAAGCAGTACATATTATGATTTTACCGACGACGGAAAGCTTATTGAAAGCTACGATTCAAACGGTGATCCCGTTCTCTTCTGCGACCCTGAGCAGGGCTTTATTTACACAATTATTTATGATGCGGGTGAAGGCGTAGCCTCTGTTGCTGACAAAAGATTCAGAGTTTCAACTCAGGCAGACCTTACCGTTACAGCAGAAAAAGAAGGATATATCTTTGCAGGATGGACCGATACCTTCAATTCAAATCAGTGCATTTCCTCTTACGAGGTAACCGGCGACGGAGTTCTCTATGCGGTTTATATCAACGGTGCAGACCTTAAGGTTGAGCTTTGCGACGACGGTTATTACAGATACTATGTAGGCGGAGTTGCTCAGACCGGATGGCAGGTTGCGGCGGACGGATATAAATACTATTTTTCAACAAGCTCCTCAAAGTACGGCGCAGCAATGACCGGAACAAGCGTTAAAATCGGCGGAAGCTATTATGATTTTACATCTGACGGAAAGCTTATTGAAAGCTACGATTCTTCAAACAATCCCGTTTTGTTTTACGATGAAAGTGCAGACTGCAGACCCGTTGTTACCTACGATTACAAAACAAACGGCGGTGAAGCTGCCGATGCTTCATCATTAAGAGTAACAAAGGGTGAAAAGGCAGACCTTTCTGTTGTTGCAAGAAAATCAGGTTCAGTTTTCGTTGGCTGGAATACAAACTCCGATGCGGCGGTTGCAATAACCTCTCTTACCGTAACAGAAAATGTTACCCTTTATGCTATTTTTGCCGATTATGCAAACAACGAGGTTGTTCTCTGCGAAGACGGCTATTACAGATATTACATAGGCGGAGTTGCCCAGACAGGCTGGCAGATGACTCCAACCGGCCATAAATATTATTTCTCAACCTCATCTTCAAAATATGGCGCGGCAATGACCGGAGCAAGTGTTAAAATCGGTGGAAGCTATTACGATTTTACAACTGAAGGTAAGCTTATTGCAAGCTATGATAATGACGGAAACCCCGTTCTTTACTATGACCCTCTTTATGATGCTTCTGTTGAAAAACATACTGTAACCTATGACTATAAGACAAACGGCGGAAGCTCAGCAGGAGAAGAAACAAAGCAGGTTATTCACGGAAATAAGGCAGACCTTACGGTAACTGCCGAAAAAGCAGACAGCACCTTCCTCGGCTGGAATACCGATAAGAATGCTGATACAGCTTTAAGCGAGCTTGTTGTTAATGAAGACGTTATTCTTTATGCAATCTTCAAAGAAAGCGGAAGCAGCAAGGTCGTTCTTGATTCTGACGGCTTTTACAGATACTATATTAACGGCGAGGCTCAGATAGGTTTCTGGGTACTTGACGGTTATAAATACTATTTCTCAGGCTCAAATGCAACAAAGGGAAATGCCTATGTAAGCCAGACTGCAACTATCGGCGGAAAGGAATATACCTTTAACAGCCGAGGCGTAGTTGTTGATTCAAACAACGTTCCCGTTGTTTACAAACCCAATGCAGAGGTTGTTTATCTTTCAGCGGTATATTCCGAAGAGGGAACAACTCTTACCTGGACAGGCGCTGTGGAAAACGGAACTATTTCAGGCTATAAGGTTTACAGAGCTGAAGGGGAAAATGCAGGCGATGACGATTTCAGCTTAATTGCAGTTGTGAATGAAACTCTTGACGGAACTTCATACAAAGGAACATATAACTCCACTTATTCAAAATATGATTTTGAAACTCCGGTAGCTCAGGTTGAATTTGTTGACTCAACAACTCAGGCTGATAAGGTTTACATTTACAAGGTTGAAGCAATTGCAGAAGGAGATTCGGCATCTTCAAAGGTTGCAATAAGAACAAAAACCGGAACAGAAAGATATGTTTCCTACGACGAGGCAACCGACAGATGGTATTACTACATTGCAGGAAGCATCCAGACCGGCTGGAAGGTAACTCCCGACGGCCACAAGTGCTATTTTTCAACAAGCACAACCTCAACCGGCGCTGCTCTTGAATATGACGCAAGCATCGGAAGCACGGTTTATAACTTCACCTCCTACGGTGCTCTTATAAACAGCTATGACTCAGATTCAAATGCAGTTCTTTACACAGAAGAAATTGAAATCCCCGGAGTATCGGTAAAAGAAATAAAGCTTGACTCCGACGGATACTACAGATATTATATCGACGGAATTATCCAGACCAAGTGGCAGACAGGCCCGGACGGTTACAGATATTTCTTCTCAACCTCCTCTTCGAAATACGGTGCTGCAATGACCGGTAAAGGTCAGAAAATCGCCAGTGATACTTACGACTTTACCTCTGAAGGTAAGCTTATTGAAAGCTACGATTCCGACGGAAACCCGATTCTTTATTATGATGAGTCCTTCGATATGACCCCTGTTGTTACTTATGACCATAACAACGGCAGCGCTGTTCTTGAAAAGGTAAGAGTAAAGAAAGGCGAAAAAGCAGACCTTACCGTTACAGCTAAAATGGGTAACCTCATTTTCCTTGGCTGGAATACAGATAAAAATGCAACCGAAGCTCTTACAAGCTACACAGTTGATGGAGATGTAACTCTTTATGCAATTTTCACAGATACAGTTGCAGGCGGAACCTGCGGGGACAATCTTACCTGGCAGTACAAGGTTGACAAAACTCTGTTTATAACAGGTTCAGGGGCTACATACAGCTGGAATAATGCTGAAGATGTTCCCTGGTATGCTTACAGAAACGAAATTGAAAGAGTGGTTCTTGACGAAGAAATAACAAATATCGGCAACAACACTTTGGCAGGCTTGTCAAAAATTAAAACACTTAATATCCCTGAAAAAACACTTTATATAACAACTTCTTTAATGGGATGTTCAGCTCTTGAAGAAATAACAGTATCTTCAGGTAACACAAGATATAATTCTATAGACGGCGTACTTTACGGATATGAAGATTCAACTCTTATTCTCTATCCTCAGGCAAAAGAAGAAGCTTCTTACGACCTTCCTGCAACAGTTAAGGTAATATTCCCATATGCTTTTGCGGAAAGTAAGCTTGAAGAAATAACTCTTACTTCCATTATTGTTAAAATTGAAGAATATGCCTTCTACGGTTGCGAAAACCTCAAAAAGGTTAAATACCCATTAACTTCAGATAAATGGGAAAAAGTTTATGTGCTTGATGGAAACGACTGTCTTACAAACGCTCTTGAATGTGCGGCAAAAATGTATACAGTAACCTACGATGCAAACGGCGGAACATGCGCAACATCTTCTGTTCAGGTAGCAGAAGGCAAACAGGCAGACCTTACGGTTACCGCAGAAAAAGCAGGATATGTTTTTGCAGGCTGGAACACGGATAAAAATGCTGCAACAGGCTTTGAATCTTTCGCGGTTAATGAAGATATTACTCTTTATGCAATATATGTTGAAGCAAACGATGTGGTTCTTTGCTCTGACGGATATTACAGATACTATGTAGGAGGAGTTGCCCAGACAGGCTTTTGGATAATTAACGGCTATAAGTACTACTTCTCAACTGCAGCGGCAAAATACGGAGCGGCACTTACAGACTCAACAGTTAAAATCAAAGGCGATTCTTATACCTTTGACAGCAAAGGAAGAGTATGTGAAAACGGAGAAGCGGTTCTCTTTGCGCCGTCTGTTACGGCGGAAGCAGGGGAAATGTCAGCTTCTCAGAGCACAACCTCTCTTAAATGGTCAGTTTCAGCAACAAATGCAAAGGTAAACGGCTACAAAATTTACAGAGACGGTGAGCTTATCGCTGAAGAAGAGTTTGCGCTCAATGCTCTCTTCATTCAGGGGGAATACAAAAACAACGGCTCAGGAGTTTATGAATATATCTTTGAGCCGAAAACAACAGAAATAACTTATAGAGACGAACATCTCGACCAGAACACAACTTATAATTACACTCTTGCGGTAAGCTTTGAAGGCGGAGAGGTAAGCGTAGATGCTTCTGTTCTTACCGAGGCTTATGCTTCAAGATATGTAACATATGATAAGGCAACAGACGGCTGGTATTATTATATCAACGGCGTTGCTCAGTCAGGCTGGCAGGTAACTCCCGACGGTTATAAATATTATTTCTCAAAGAGCACAGGAAAAGCTCTTAAGGGTAAAAACGTAAGAATCGGCTCCGATAACTACGACCTTGCAGATTACGGCGCACTTATCGACTCTTACGACTCTGAAGGAAATCCGGTTCTTTACAGAGAAATTAACGGCTGGTATACCAGCGCCGAGGACGGAAGCATAAGATATTACGACAACAACGTTTACCGTACCGGATGGCAGTACATTGACGGATATAAATATTATTTCTCAATGTCAAAGGGTAATCTTCTTACGGGAATGACTCAGGTAGGAAGCACAAAGTATGACCTTGGCGAAGACGGTGCCTGGGTTGGTTATTACCAGACAGAATATACCGTCGAAGAATCACCTAAGGCAACAGATGTTGTTCTTGGCGAAGACGGCTATTACAGATATTATCCAAACGGGGAAGAGGGCGAACCTCTTACCGGCTGGAAGGTTCTTCCGGGTGAAGATGCTTATTATAAATACTATTTCTCTAAAGCTTCAACAAAATACGGTGCGGCTGTAACAGGCTATGCCGTTCAGGTTGGTATCGGGGAATACAACTTCTTCCCCACAGGTGCGCTTCTTAACGTAACTGTTGACGAAAACGGTCAGGCAGTAATGGAACCATACTCATTAAGCCTTGAACAGGGGGCTAAAAACGGCCTTATCCTTGATGAAGACGGAAAATACAGATATTATATCGACGGTGAATTCCAGTCAGGCTGGATTACAATCGACGGAAGCCGTTACCTTTTAAGAAGAGCAGACGGCTCAGCAGTAACCGACGTTAACTATAAATACGGAAGCTATTATTACGACTTTACAGAAGACGGAAAGCTCGTAAGAATGAAAAACGGAGCAAGCTCAATTTATAAAATAACCTTTGCTCCCGGAGAAGGAACAGGCGAAGAAATTGTTCTTAATAAGGTTGCAGAAGACTGCTTTAAGTATGTTCTTCCTGAAAATACCTTTGAAAAAGAAGGCTATGTATTCTTCGGCTGGTCAGACGGGGTTAACACTTATGCTGCCGGAACTAAAGTTCAGGTTATGAAGGATACTGTGTTTACCGCAGTCTGGGCAGAAGAAGAGGTTGAAATAATAGCAAACGGAACAGTTTCCGACACAATTACCTGGTCTCTTAATGCAAAGGGATTACTTAAAATTGAAGGTTCGGGAGAAATGCCTGCTTACTTTATCGGAAGCTCTCCCTGGTACAGCTACAGAGAATCAATAAAATCCGTAAGCTTCTCAAATGAGCTTTTAAATATCGGTCAGTATTCAATGTACGGCTGTGCAATTGAAAGCGTTGAAATTCCCGAAGGTGTTAAGTACATCGGCGACCACGTTTTTGAAAACTGTGACAACCTTAAAACAATATCAATTCCTGCAAGTGTAATTGATATTGAAACCTATACTTTTACCAGCACCCCGGCCCTTGAAAGCATAACAGTTGCAGAGGGCAATAAAAATTATTATTCCAAAGACGGAGTTCTCTTCTATAAATACGGCAGCAGTGTAAAAATTATTCGTTACCCTTCAGCAAAAGAAGGGGAATATACAGTTCCCGAGGATGTAGTGTTGATTGACATAATGGCTTTTGAAAACTGCGATAAACTTACAAAGGTAACAATGACCAACGTTCAGAGCATTGACCGTTCTTCATTTGCTTCCTGCGGTGCCCTTGAAACAGTTGTTACAGGCGACAAGCTTATTACAATTGGAGATTACGCTTTCTCTGCTTGTACTTCTCTTAAGGAAATAACATTGCCAAAAACTCTTAAATCGGTAGGCAATTATGCATTTAATAACTGTAAAGCGCTTTATAAAGTAAACTATGGCGGTTCTTTTGCAACCTGGGTTAAAATCACAATCGGAACAAACAACAGTTATCTTAAAGGTGCAGGCTTTGTTTACGGCTCTAAAGACTACACAGTTACCTTCGTCGACTGGGACGGAACTACAATTGCAACATTGACTGTTCCCGACGGTGAGGGAGCAACAGCTCCTTCTGACCCCGAAAGAGAAGGCTATACCTTCACCGGCTGGGATAAAGATTTCTCCGTTGTAACAGGGGATATAACAGTAACAGCTCAGTATGAGGCGAATGTTGTTGTTCCTGAAACCGTTGCTTCAGGTTCTTGCGGTAGCGGCATAACCTGGGAACTTGATAGTCTGGGAACAATGACAATCAGCGGAACAGGAAGCATGAGAAATTACAGCAATGACAGCTCAACTCCCTGGTATTCATACAGCAGTCAGATTAAAAAGGTTGTAATCGGAGAGGGTGTAACAAGAATAGGCGATTATTCATTTGCTTATTGCAGAAACATAACCGAAGTAACCCTCCCTGACACCTTGAAAACATTGGGTTTATGGTCTTTGGCATATACAGGAATAACAAAGCTTGATGTGCCTGAAGGCGTTACAAAAATAAATGAACGTGCATTGCTTGGTTGCTTATCCCTTGCAGAGCTTTCGTTGCCGAAATCACTTAGTTTTATCGGGGCACTTGCTTTTAACGGTTGTACGGGGCTTGAAAAAGTAGTTTACTATGCTTCATATGCAACCTGGACAAAAGTAACCATTGAAACGGGAAATGACCATCTTACAGGTGTAAGATTTATTTATCAGTACTCCGAGTGCAAGGTAACCTTTGTTGATTTTGACGGCACTGTTCTTAAAACAGAAACGGTAGAAGAAGGTAACCGAGCAACCGCACCTGAAGCTCCTTCAAGAGACGGTTATACCTTCATTGGCTGGGACATTGAATTTTCAAATGTAACTGAAGATATAACTGTGACGGCACAGTATGAAAAAATATGTTATACAGTAACCTTTGTTGACTTTGACGGCACTGTTCTTAAAACAGAGTCGGTAGAGGTGGGCAGTGGCGCAACAGCCCCTGAAGATCCCACAAGAGATGGTTATACCTTCACAGGTTGGGATGTTGGCTTTACAAACGTAACTTCAAACCTGACCGTAACAGCCCAGTACGAAAGTGTTGTTAAAACATATAAAGTTATCTTTATTGATGAAATCGGTAATATAATTTCTGAACAGACAGTTGAAGAAGGAAAGTCTGCTGTTGAACCTGAAGCACCTGTAAAATCGGGATATACATTCATAGGTTGGAATAATGATTTTACAAATGTAACAAGCAATCTGTATGTTATGCCACAGTATGAAAAAATCAAGTTAAATTACACTGTGAATTTTGTTGATTATGACGCAACGGTGCTTAAAACAGAAACAGTTTTAGAGGGCAACGGAGCAACCGCACCTTCAAATCCTGAAAGAGAAGGATATATTTTCCTTGGATGGAACAGTCTTTTTGCAAAAATAGACAGAGACAGAACAATTACTGCAATTTATGACCCGGAAGGTCTTGGAAATATTTCTCATACCGGCACTTTTGGAAATTACAGAGATTTGAATAATGCTCATTACACAAAAATCTTAATCTGGACTCTTTACGACACAGGGATTCTTACAGTTAACGGAGCAGCAACTGCATATGGTGTAATGACAACATCAAGCGGCGGTGCTCCATGGAGCGATTATGCGTCATCTGTTAAAGAAGCAAGAGTTTCAAAGGGTATTAAAGAAATTCTTATTGGCGCATTTGCAAACTGTACCAATTTGACAAAGGTAACCTTCAGCGAAGATATTACAACAATCGGCAGAAACGTATTTTTCAACTGTCCTGCATTGACAGATATTTATTTTGAAGGCACAAGAGAACAGTGGGAAGATGTTGCAATTGACTCAACCAACGATAGTATGCTTGAAAATGTAACAGTTCATTGCTCAGATGATGTTAAAACTTATACAGTAACCTTCCTTGGCTACAACGGACAGGTTTTAAGTGAACAGACAGTAAATGAAGGGGAAAGCGCAACAGCTCCCGAAGCTCCTTCGGTTGACCTTTATACCTTCACCGGTTGGAATGTTGATTTTTCAAAGGTTACTTCAGATTTAACCGTAACCGCTCAGTACGAACGTTCTTCATTTATGGTATATTTCATCGGATATGAAGGCATTATTGAAGCTCAGATTATTCCAAAGGGTGGTTCTGCAACTGCACCTGATGTACCTGCGGAAATAGACGGAAATGTGTTTATCGGCTGGGACGGTGACTTTGAAAACGTTACATCAGACCTTAACATTTATGCAATATACACAATGGTTGACCCGGGCCCGGGACCAATGCCTGAAGACGGCGGTGAGTTCGGCGACGGTCTTACCTGGCACTATGACGGAAATATGACCCTTACAATCAGCGGTAATGGTGCAATTCCCGATTATGACCCAACAAGCGGTGATATGGTTCCGTGGCAGTCATACGATATGTATATTAAGGTAATTGAAATTGAAGAAGGAATAACCGGAATAGGCAGTTACGCTTTCGGATATCTTGTGGAAGCAATGAGCATTTCAATTCCGTCCACAGTAACCTATATTTCCGAACAGGCGTTTTTGGAACTTATGGCAATTGAATTAGTAACAATCAGCGACGATAATAGTGAATATACAGTAAAAGACGGTATGGTATTTACTAAGGATGAAACTCATCTTGTTTACTGTCCTACACATTACAGTTCAAATGTTGTTGAGCTCGACGAAAAGGTTAAAACAATAAACTCTTATGCTTTTGCATATAACCATTTCCTTGAAGCGGTAAATGTTGATCCTGCAAATGAATATTTCCATTCAGATGAAGGAGTTTTGTATGAAACCGCAACTTCAACTCTTGTGTACTATCCTGCAGGGAAAATGGATGAAACCTATACAATTCTCGAAGGAACGGAAATTGTCAGAGAAAAAGCATTTTATTACACCTCTACGCTTACAGAACTGTGTGTTCCTGCAAGTGTGAAGCATATTAACGGTAACTGCTTCTCCAATGCAACATCAATTGCAACAATAACCGTTTCAGAAGATAATGAAACTTATGCATCTGTTGAAGGTAATTTAACAGATAAAGAAGGACTGAACTTGTATTATTGTCCTACCGGAACAGTTCCAAACGGAGTTCAGGAAATCTGGACAGGCGCTTTTGATTTGAACTGCGTGTTTGAAATAACAATCCCTGTAAGTGTTACACAGGTTCACTCAAATGTGTTCTATACATTTGTGAATCAGATAAATTATCTCGGCTCTTACGAAGAATGGAATGCAATTTATATTTCAAATGAGGGTAATGATTATCTTGAGTATGCAAATATAAACTACAATTAACAAAATGTTAAATTTGCCAATCTTGCGCGACTAAGCGCCCTTGTGTACACAAAGTATACGAAGGTTGCTTATTCGCACAAGCTGAAGAAATTTTTCTGTTTTAATATGGACAAAGAGAACAACCTCTGCATAGCAGAGGTTGAACCTTTTATATTCTTTATTATTTATTGTTTGTTCATTTTAAAAGGAGGGCTTAGCCCTCCTTTTAAATATGCAGTATACTTGTAGCAATCTGAAAATAAATTACAAGGCTTAAAGCGTCAACGATAGTTGTAATAAAGGGGCTTGCCATAACGGCAGGGTCCAGCTTTATTTTTTCTGCAAAAAGCGGAAGAATACAGCCGATCAGCTTTGCAATAACAACCGTTGCAACAAGGGTAATTGAAACAACCAGCGCAACCTCAACGCCTATTCTGTCAATAAACATAAGCTTTAAAAGGTTGATTGCGGCAAGAGTAAAACCGCACAAAAATGCAACTCTTATTTCTTTCCACATAACCCTGAACATATGTGAAAACTCAATTTCACCTAAGGATAAGCCTCGTATTACCGTAACGGAAGACTGTCCGCCGGCATTACCGCCCGTACCCATAAGCATAGGAATAAAGCTTGTAAGTATAACAAATTTGCCGAGAGCATCTTCGTAAAAGCTTATAATTCCGCCGGTGAATGCCGCTGAAATCATAAGGAACAAAAGCCAGGGGATTCTCTGCTTCCAGGTTTCAAAAACTCCGGTTTTAAGATAAGGCTTTTCAGAAGGTACGATAGCCGCCATTCTTTCAACATCCTCTGTTGCCTCTTCTTCCATAACGTCAACAGCATCGTCAACAGTTACAATGCCCACAAGGCGGTCTTCTTTGTCAACGATGGGAAGGGCAATAAGGTCGTATTTTGTAAAAATTGCCGCAACATCTTCTCTGTCATCAGTGGTTGTTGCTTTAATAACGTTCGTATCCATTAAATTTTCGATAAGAGCATCGGGAGATGCAAGAACCAGGTCTTTTAAGGATACAACGCCCTCTAATTTTCTTTTTGCATTTGTAACATAGCAGGTGTAAATCGTTTCCTTGTCCATTTCGTTTTTGCGGATGTAAGTAATTGCCTCCGCAACGGTCATAATCTTTTTAAGGGAAACGTATTCTGCCGTCATAATTGTTCCCGCGCAGTTTTCGGGGAACTTAAGGTATTGGTTAATAAGATTTCTTGTTTTTGGCGAGGTGTTCTGCATAACACGTTTAACAATGCTTGCAGGAAGCTCTTCAATCATATCAACCGCATCGTCTGTTGCCAGGTCCTCCATAATGTGGGAAATTTCAACGTCGGATATGCTTTGAATAATTTCGTGTTGCTTGTCAATTTCAAGATAAGCAAAAACGTCCGATGCAAAGTCTTTCGGAAGAGTTCTGAAAATAACAAGAGTTTTTTCAGCTTCAAGACCGCTGATAAAATCAGCAACATCGGATTCGTTCATTTCAATCAGGATTTCCTGAACTTTTTTATATCTTTTTTTATTGATAAGTTCAAGGAGTAAATCTCTGACAGTTGTGATTTCTTCCATGTTTTGTCCTCCAATCATTTAGTTGTCAATAACTTGATTGGCAAACAGAAACAAACCGTCAACCGTTACAAGACGCATCGGTTACGGCTTTTTGTATTCTGTTGTTGCACAATCGCCCGTTACCGCCGGCGTCCATAAATTCACTTCCTTTTTCTTAATTTTTGTATAACAGTATTATTTTATCATAAAAATTATATGATTTCAACATTGTTTGCAACAATTTATAAAAGGGCGACCCTGCAAGGGTCGTCTGAATATTTTATCCGCAATAATTAACAAGTGCCGAAATAAGCTGTCCGTCGCAATTTTTCCAGAATTCAACGTCACAAACAACAATTAAATTTTTCTTTGCTCTTGAAATGGCTGTGTTTATAAGCTCAAGCCCCTTTGAACGACGGTTGGTGCTGTCGGTAAAATACATATTTTCTCTGTCGCAAACGGAAAGAATAACCGTGTCCCATTCCTGCCCCTGCGACCTGTGAACCGTCATAACCCTGTCGGTATATTTTCTTATAAGCGCTTCCTGGCTTTTGTAGGGAGTAAGAACTGCAAAGTCGGAAAGGTGGTAATCCTTAATAATTTCAAGAATTGCCTCCGCTTCTTTAACGCTTGAACGGGAACCGCCGCTTACACCCTTTGCATCAATTGCAAGAATGTTCGTTTCGTCTTCGGCAAGAGAGGAAAAGTGGTTCTGATAAACATAGCTTTCAAGAATTTCCGCAATTCCGCTTCCGAAACGGTGAGTTTCGTTAAGGTCTGCCTTTGCGGTATATTCAAAATTGGGAGAAGCTCCTAAAATATAGTCCTGAAAGAGCTCGTATACGTCCTTTTTGAAAATATCTTCTGCATAAACTGCCGACTGTGCCCATATAACTGCAGGCTGAAAGAGAGGGTTTGAAAAGTTGTTTTCATCCATCTCGCATACAGGAGGCAACTGCATATGGTCTCCCAAAAAGGTTATGGGGCACCTCATAGAAAGAAGCACCGTTGCCTTTACAAGGTTGCAGTAGCAGGCTTCGTCAAGAAAAAGGTGAGCAGCAGCTTTTTTGTTTTTTTCCATGGCGCTGTTCATATTATAGGCAATAAACTTATCAACGGTGCAGGCAACAATTCTTATATTCCCTTTTATAAGATAAAGGAAAAGGTTTTCCCTTGCTCCCGCAAGCATTTTGCCAAGCTGTTCAATTCTCTCCAAAGATGCTTCTCCGTATTTTTTCTCGGTTTTTTCAATTACCTCTTTAAGCTTCTTTTTAAGAGGAAGGGGAGTGTCGCTTTTTTTAACCTCCTGCTTTAATTTTATGCAGTTTAAAAGCTCGTTTTTCTGAATGTTGTATTCCGCTGTAAGACGGTTTATAATCTCCTTCTCGCAAACCTGAGGATAGGTAGAAGAAAGGCTTTCCGTTGCATATCCCAGCCTTGCAACCAAAGAAAGGTCAAAGCCTTCCTCTTCAAGAACGGGCAGAAGCCCGTTTAAGGTCTGGTCAAGGGCAACGTTTGTGGGAGCAGTAATAAAAATAATGTCCTCATCGGTGTCATTCTTAAGATAGTTTAAAACGCAGTTTGCAAGAACAAATCTGGTTTTGCCTGTTCCCGGCGCACCCCATATGTATGAAAATGGCTGTGAGAAAACAGTTTTAATTGCTTTTTCCTGACAGGGAGAGGGGAGAATTTTTTTACTTATATCAAGCTCCGGGGAAAGCTTTGGCAGCTCTTCCGGAAAGGCGATTTTTTCGCCGTGAGCTTTATACCATTTTATAACCCTTTCCACAAGAAAACGCATATTAACGTTTATAACAACGTCCGATGCTTTTATATCGGCGGAAATATTTTCGTTAAATTCAACTGTAAGGGTTCTTTTGAAAAAGTCGCTGTCTTTAACAGAAAAATCTTCATCACCGTATTTTTTGCCGTTGATTTCAATTTCAAATCCGCAACTGTCAAAAAGTCGCTTTGAAAGGCGCATAAAAAAGACCTTTTCCTTCTTTCTGACAAGGTCTTCAACAAGTATATGTTCAATTCCCAGATCATTGTCAATAAGATAGTTGAGGTAAACCTGAGAACCGTATATAAAGCTGTTTTTAATCTCTTTAATATCCATATTTTAATTGTAGCATAAAACCCCTGATTGTTCAATATTTATTGACAAAACAAAAAGGCTATAGTAAAATTTAACAGAAGAAAGGAGTGCTTGAAGATGGCTGATATAAAAGCTTTCGGTGTTGTGGGAGACGGCACCCTTGAAGAAACAAGAAAAATTCAGAATGCAATTGACGAATGTGCCTTAAAAGGCGAAGCTCTTGAGTTTACGGAAGGGGTTTATCCTGCGTTTTCTCTTGAACTTAAAGATAATTCGCATATTGTTTTAACTGAAAATGCAACCTTAAAGGCTTGTGAGGATTGGAGCGGTTGGGAAAAAACCGACAAAATGCCTTTTGTTTTTGCAGATGGTAAAAGCAACATAACAATTGAAGGGAAAGGTAAAATAGACTGTAGCAGAAAAGTTTTTCACGACTGTGAGGGAAGCCCTGTGACCCGTTTAAGACCAGAGCATACCCTTATGTTTGAAAACTGCTCCGATGTTGAAATAAAGGGAATTACGGTTAAGGATTCCGTTTGCTATAACATTTATCTTAAAAACAGCAGTAATGTAACTGTTGAAGGTATTGTAATAAGAAATCCCGAATGGTGGAAATCTCATTTAAGCGACGGAATAGCAATCTCAGGCGGAGAAAATTTCGTGATTGAAAATTGCGATATTGAAACGGGTAACGATGCTCTTTCAATTAAAACTGCCGAGGGAGAAACCGTTAAAAATGTTAAAATATCCGACTGTGTTTTAAGAACAAGCAGAAACGGACTTAAAATAGGAACAACCCTTTATGGCGACGTGTCAGGCGTTGAGTTCAGAAATATTAAAATTTATGACCACAGAGAAAAAAATCTTGTAAGACATCCCGAACAGGGAGGTCACGTTTGGTCTGCAATTGCCCTTATTACCACAAGGGGCGGAAATATTTCAGACTTTACGGCAGATAACGTTACTGCAGATTTTGCAAATACGCCTTTCCTTATGGTGGCTGAACAAAGGTTTGGTTCAAATGCCGCTATAGGGAAAATAAGCAATATTACAATAAACGATTTTCACGTTAACCACTCAATCAGAGCGGCTCAGATTAACATTGCAAACGGAAGTGTTGCTGAAAACATAAAAATTACAAATAGCACCATAATGAACTATGAAAATCACGACGGTGAGTTTAAATGCGAAACTGCCTGCGGAAGATGGTATCCCGCAGGGTACACCTTCGGTCATATGCCGGCTTACGGCCTTTACGGTAACAACGTTAAAAATGTTGACCTGACCGGCAGCGTTTTCAAGGAGGATATTTACTCAAAAAGACCGTCAACAATCTTAAAAGGCGGTGATTTGTTATGACAGATATAAAAACCCTGGGCGTTCTTTGTGACGGAACCTGCGAAACGGAAAAAATTCAGAATGCAATAAACCTTTGCGCCGAAAAGGGCGAGGTTCTGGAATTTACAGAAGGCGTTTATTATACGGCGTCTCTGGAGCTTAAAAACAACAGCCATCTTTATCTTAATGAAAATGCTGTTATAAAGGCTTCCGAAAATGAAAATGACTGGGAAAACTGCAATCATAAACCGCTTATAAATGCAGTTGAAAAAGAAAATATAACAATAGAAGGAAAGGGGAAAATTGACTGCAGCGGCGATAAATATCACGATTTTGACGGAAACCGCTCTCTCGGATGGCGTCCCGAAACAACAATAAATTTTCAGAACAGTAAAAATATAAAGCTTTATGATTTTACTGCAGGAAACTCCGTTGCCTGGACAGTTCATTTTAACGATTGCGAATATGTAGGCATAGAAAGGGTAATCTTAAGAAATCCCGACTGGTGGTGCGGAAAAAGCAACGACGGTTTTGATATAAACGGTTGCCGCCACGTTAAAATAAAAGATTGCGACGTGGAAGTAGGCGACGATGGTATCTGCCTTAAAAATTATCACAATGGCGAAGACAGAAAGCCAATGTTCGATATTCTGGTTACCGACTGTATCGTTCGTTCAACCTGCGGAGCTCTTAAAATAGGAACCGAAACTCAGGGCGATATCTACGACGTTCGCATAGAAAACATAAAAATAGAGGATCACAGAAATCCCAACATTTTCCGTCATCCCGATTTCGGCGGACACTCATTAACTGCCATTTCAATTCATTCAAATGACGGCGCCCATGTTCACGATATAACCTTTAAAAATATTCATGCAACCTACGCAAATACGGGAATATTCATATTCCTTCAGAAAAGATATATGATGATAAACAACCCCAATCAGAAAAAAGCGGTAGTGCTTAAAGAACCGAAAATGGGCAAAATTTCAAATATCTTAATTGACGGGCTTACGGTTGAACACGCTCAGAGAGCCAATCAGATAAATGTAGGCGAAGGCGGACTTGTAGAAAACGTAAAAATAAAAAATGTAAATATAACCGTATACGAGGATAACAACGGCGATTACGAGGCAATAGTTCCCGAAAGCCGCAGCTATCCCGACGGTTACGCCTACGGTCATATGCCTGCCTACAGTCTCTTTGCAAGAAGAGTGAAGAACCTTTCCTATGAAGAAAATATAAGGGTTAGAGATGTGTTTAATACCGGTCGCCCGGCAATAATTGTAGAACCTTAAAAAACTTTTCTCTGCTGCGTTACAGCTCGTTGCCGTACCTTTGTACTGTTTGCCTCGCTGTGCCTTGCAGATAAAAGTTTTTAAGAACCTGCTTGGAATGTTAAAATTGCACGCATACAGTTACAACTAAAAAAGAACAAAGTCAGGCGTCTGCCTGACTTTGAACATCAATTATTTATTATTAACTAAAGAGCCTTCGGGCTCTTTTTTTACTGACAGCAGTCGTTATTTCCGAAAATGCTGTCGTTTCCGTTAGAGAAAAGAGCAATTACTATAATTGCAATAATTATGATCCAGATCCAGTTTGTGTCGTTATTGCAGCAACAATTATTCATAGGGTTAACCTTTCTGCCCTTTGTAGTTTGCCTTCCGCCCCGGGCGAGGGCGGAAGGATGTACGGTTAAGTTCAGCAGTCAGATTTGCAATAATCGTCGCCGCAGCCGTCGTTACAGCCCTTACCGCACCAGAAGAGCAATAAGAAAAGAATAATGAACCAGAGAATTGTATCCTGGTCAAAGCCGTCAAAAAGTTTCATTCGTCAAACCTCCTTTTCAATACATAATATGATATCTTTATATTTTTGTTACAGCGTATAACGCCTTTCGTTGACTTTTTAAATAAAAAAGAGTAAAATAAGGTTATTCAACATAAGAAGGGAGAAGATCTTAATTGAAGGTACTTATTTTGTCAGTTTCAACAGGCGGAGGACACTATTCCGCAAGCCTTGCAATAGAAAAATACATAACCGAAACGGGAAACGAGGCAAAGGTTGTTGATGCATATGAATATATAAGTCCGCTTATCAGTGATTCTATTTCAAAGGGATATCTGCTTTCAACCAAGTATGCAAAAACGGTTTATGGACAGATTTACAAAAGAATGGAAAAAACCGATGCAACCGAAAAAAGAATGTATCTTTCAAAAGCGGCAAATACCGTTTTAAGCATTCCTTTTGCAAGCTGTGTTGAGGAATATAAGCCCGATATTATCGTAAGTACTCACGTTATGGCGTGTGAAATGGTAGATGCTTTAAGAAACAGCGGAAAGCTTGATGACAATGTTATAACAATCGGAATTGTTACCGATTTTACCGTTCATCCCCTCTGGGAGGACACCTATGTTGACTATTATATAAGTGCCTCGGAGCTTTTAAACAATCAGTTTGCAAAAAAGAAAATAGACCTTGAAAAGGTTCTGCCCTTAGGAATCCCAATCGACGGGAAATATGCGGAAAAAATGCCGAAGGAGGAAGCAAGAAAGCTTCTTGGAATTGAAAACAAGCCTACCGTTCTGGTTATGAGCGGGTCAATGGGATATGGCAACATTACAAAACATATCAAGGAACTTGACAAGCTTGAAATGGATTTCCAGATGCTTATCGTCTGCGGCAAAAACAAAAGTCTTTTCAAAAGGATGAACGAGCTGAAAACTGAAAAGAGTAAAACTGTTTTTGGCTTTGTTGATAATGTTGATGTTATGATGGACGCTTCCGACTGTATAATTACCAAGCCCGGCGGACTTACCGTTTCCGAGGCTCTGGCAAAAGGTCTGCCTCTTATTTTAATGAATCCTATTCCCGGTCAGGAGGACAGAAATTTAGAGTTCCTCTTAAACAACGGAATTGCTCAGTATATAACTGACACCTATCCGGTTGATGAAGCGGTTTTTCAGCTTTTCAACAACCAATGGAAGAAAAATAATTTAAGCGAAGGAATTAAATATATCGGAAAGCCCAATGCCACAAGGGACCTTTGCGATTTTATAACAGGACTTGGAAAATGAAGTTGAGTAACAATGGGGTAAAAGTTTTAGAAAAGCTTAACAAAAACGGGTATGACGCCTATTTCGTTGGCGGCTGTGTCCGTGATTTTGTTATGGGCAAAACTCCCTCTGATTACGATATAACAACCTCGGCGCTTCCTGATGAAATCAAGGGTCTTTTTGAAAAAACAATTGATACGGGAATTAAACACGGAACCGTTACCGTTTTTTCGGGCGGGGAAACTTTTGAGGTTACAACCTTTCGTAGTGAAAGTGAATATGAAAAAAACCGCCGTCCGAAAAAGGTTGAGTTTGTAAAAAGCCTTGAAGAGGATTTAAAACGCCGCGATTTTACAATGAATGCAATGTGTATCAGCAAGGAAGGGGAAATTGTTGACCTTTTTGGCGGAAGATACGATATTGAAAAGAAAATAATAAAATGTGTCGGAGAGGCGGAAATCCGCTTTGAGGAAGATGCTTTAAGAATGTTAAGGTTAATCCGTTTTGCCTGCAAAACGGGCTTTGATATTGAAAAGAAAACCTTTGAAGCCGCTAAAAAAAAGGCACATTTAATTAAAAACATAAGTGTTGAAAGAATAAAAAACGAGCTTGACGGGGCTCTTGTGGGCATATTCCCGGAAAAAATTGTTCTTCTTAAGGAAACGGGAATAGGGGAACAGCTTTTTGAAAAGCCTTTTTATGACCTTATTGCAAAGGCTCCCAAAAAGCTCAACACAAGATGGGCTCTGCTTCTTCTTAACGAGGAAAATCCGAAAGAAGTGCTCAGCCGTCTTAAGTTTGACAACAAAAGCAAAAGAGAAATTCTTTCTTTTCTTGAAAATAAAAATGCCCGTCTTGAAAATGATGAATATTTTCTGAAGTGCTTTATTTATGAAAATAAAATCTTAGGTTTCAGGGATTATCTTGAGTTCAGATGTATTCTTGACAGTTCCCTTAATCCTCTTAAGGAGAAATATGAAAAGCTTAAGCCTGCTACCTTAAGGGATCTTGAAATCAACGGAAATGTGCTTCTTGAAATGGGCTTTAAAAAGGAAGAGATAGGAAAAATTCTTGAAAGCCTCCTTTACAGTGTTTTTAAGAATGAATCTCTTAACCAAGCGGAAAAACTTAAAGAAAAGGCAAGGGGAATAAAATGTTCTGGAAACTGAATTATATAAAAGCATTAAAGCTTATAGAAAAGGGCGACGTGAAAAAGTCCTTTGAGCAGTATAAAAAAATGAAGGCTAAAAAATGCGATATGGCGGCAGTTGCAACCTACGGTTACCATCTTCTGAATCTTGATGAAAAAGAAAAGGCAAAAGAGGTTTTTGAAAGTATTGACAAAAGCCTTATAACTGAAAAAAACGAGCTTGCGGTTAATATGAATTTAGGACTTTTTTATTGGCTTACGGGCAAAAAAAACGAGGCAATAGAATTAACTGCAAAAACTCTCGAAAAGTTCAAAACTACTAATCTTTATATTAACCTCGGCTATTTCCTTACCCTTGATGGTCAACTTGAAAGGGCTCTTGAGGTATGTCTTGAGGGCTATGAATTTTCGCCCGAAAACAGAGCCATACTTGACAATCTCGGATTTACTTATCTGAAAATGGGGGAGTTTGAAAAAGCAGAGGAGATTTATGAAAAGTTGTTTAAAGGAGTATCTCCGTCATTTCCCGAGTGTTATTACAATTACGGACTTCTTAAAAAGGCAAAAGGCGAGTTTGATGAGGCAAAAGAGCTTTTTGAAGACGCATTAAAACAGCAGTTTTCACCTCTTATTTCCCTTAAAGAGACCGACGTTTTAAAGGAGCTTGAACTATGCAAAGAATAACTGTTAATGCAAACGATGCAAATCAGAGGCTTGACAAGTTTTTAACAAAAACCTTTCCTCAACTGCCTCAGACAATGATGTATAAGGCGATAAGAAAAAAGGATATTAAAATAAACAAAAAAAGATGCGAAATTTCCACAAGGCTCAACGAGGGCGATGTTGTTGAAATTTATGTAAAGGACGAGTTTCTTGTAAAAAAAGAAAAGCCGACGGTTAAAAATATAATGCCTGTTCTGAACATTCTTTTTGAGGATAAAAATATAATGCTTATTGATAAGGAACCGGGAGTTTCAGTTCATAGCGACTTAACCTCCGACGAGCCTGCTCTTGTTGACATGCTTCAGGCTTATCTTTATCTTAAAGGGGAATATAACCCCGATGATGAATCCAGCTTTGCTCCTGCTCTTTGTAACAGAATCGACAAAAACACCGGCGGAATCGTAATCGCTGCAAAAAATGCAACAGCTTTGCGCATAATGAATGAGAAGATAAGAAACAGGGAAATTTCAAAAAAATATCTTTGTCTTGTTCACGGAAAGCTGTGGCCGAGGGAGGCAACCCTTAATGCTTATCATATAAAAAATGCAAAGCAGAACAGGGCCTTTATATTTAACGAAGAGGTTGAAGGTTCAAGGAAAATTGCTACAAAATACAAAGTTTTAAAGCAAAAAGGCGGACTTTCTCTGGTTGAGGTTGAGCTCCTTACAGGAAGAACTCACCAGATAAGGGCTCATATGGCTCATATCGGTCATCCTCTTGCAGGTGATACCAAGTACGGCACCAACGAACAGAATAAAAACTTAAAATATAAATATCAGGCGCTTTATGCCTATAAAATAAAATTTACCTTTGACAAAAAAACCGAGCTTCACTATTTAAACGGCAAGGAATTCACCGTTAAAGAGGTTTATTTTGCAAATGATGTGTAAGAATACAAGAAAAAGTCAGGCAAAAGCCTGACTTTTTCTGTATTGCTTCGGAGTAATTCCGACAGCTTTTTTAAATGCCTTGTAAAAACTTTTCGAGGATTCGTAGCCAACTGAATGTGAAATCTCTTCAATAGACAGTTCTTTGCTTTTTAAAAGACGCTTGGCATTTTCAATTTTCAAAAAAAGAATTCTTTCGGTGAAGTTCTGGCGGTAAAGCTTTTTAATAATCCGCTGAAGCTGTTGAACGCTTATAAAGGTCTGCTCCGACAAATCGGTAATGGAGGGCTTTTTGTTATAGTTCAAACTGAAATACTGGTCGATGTACGAATACTGATATTCCGTAAAGCTTGACTGAGCGGGAATCTGCATTTTGTTGTTTTCTTCGGTCAATGAATTTTTGATAAGAAAAATCAATTCGGTAAGGCAGGAAACAATAAGGCGGTCGCTGTCCGCATAGCCCGACCTTAAGTAAAAGTTAATTCTGTCAAAGCAGCGAAACTTGTCAAGGTTTTCGACTTTGGTAATCTTGTTTTTATTGAGCTTCAAAAAAGAGTCATAGCAGGAATTGTTTTCGTTGCTTTTTACCTTGTTTATAATATAGCCTATGGAAATATAGTGGGTCAGTTCCCTGTATACGGTGTTGTGAATGAAATTGGAATTTATAAAGGCGATGTCGCCGCTGTTTAACAAAACGTTGCTTTCATCGGTATAAATTTCCATGTTTCCGTTTATAACACATATTATCTCTTCGTGAAGATGAGAGTGGCTTATCATATCCTCGTTATCGGGAGAAATGGTGGACAGGCTGCTTATCATAAACAAAAACTGTGCATCGCCTATTGTGCACTGATACTCTTTTGCAATTTTTTCACCGTTCATTTTCTATCCCGTCCTTTTAGTGAATATTACCATATGCGCTGCAAAAAGTCAATAAAAAGTATCCTTTTATATCGGTTGGCTTTCAAATATGATATATCGGGTGGTTAGAAACTGCGGACGGATATAGTATAATTTATTCGTAAGCAAACTTATAAAATGGAGATTAAAACAATGAAAAATATTCTTTTTGAAGGCGTTTACAGTGCGACCTTCGCAATTTATGACAAAAATCTTGATGTAATGAAGAATAGTGTAAAAAAACTCATAGACTTTAATTTGAAAAACGGAGTAAAAGGCTTTTACGTTGGAGGTAACACGGGGGAGTGTACCGTTCTCCCGAATAAAACAAGAAAGCAGATGCTTGAAGCTGTTAAAGAGTTCTCACACGAGGGTACGGAAATAATGGCTCATATCGGCGCAGGTCATCTTGAAGATGCAGTTGACCTTGTTAATCACGCAAATCAGATTGGTGTTGATGCAATTGCATCCCTTCCGCCGGCGCTTACCTCTTATTACAATCCTGAAGAAATTATTGAGTATTATAAATATATTTCATCAATTTCAAACAGTCCGGTGCTTGCATACGTTACCCCGGTTCTGACCTGCGATGTTGTATGGTTTGCGGAAAAAATAATGGAAATTGATAATGTTATTGGTCTTAAGGTTTCAATTCCCGATTATTATGCTTTTGAAAAAATCAAAAATGTTAACGGCGGAGACATCAATATTTTGAACGGTCCCGACCAGTGTATGCTTGCAGGCCTTGCAATGGGAGCAGACGGAGCAGTTGGCACAACCTACAACCTTATGCCGAAAACCTCTTGTGCAATTTACGATTGCTTTAAAAAGGGCGACATTGAAGGGGCAAGAAAAAAACAGAAACTTCTTAACCGTTGTATTGATACTCTTCTCGGAAATAATCTTGCAACCTGGAAGGAAGTTCTTAAAATGATTGATATTGACCCGGGTTATACCGTTGCGCCTACAATTATGCCCTCGGAGGAAAAGTTTGCAGAAATTGCAAAAATACTTACAGAAAAGTGTTGTGCAGAGGAAATGAAATTATAGTTTAAATATAATGTTGGATTTGTCGGTTGTTATCTTAACCGTAACAAGATTTTGCTGTGCCTTGGCGAAAATAAGAATAAGACAGAGGAGGTGCCTTTATGTTGAATATTGGTAAAAAAATGGAAGTTTTCTGGGATGACTGCATTATTGATACAGAAAAAACCACAGCTTTTCACAGGGTTATGAATCCCGTTAAAAAAGGGCAGTGCTTCACCTTTGACAGCGGATGGGAAAAGGATTATACCTGCGGATATCCCTGTATTGTAAAAGACGGTAAAAACTATAAAATGTATTATTCCTACCAGAATTATGAGGATGTATATCATCCTAAGCAGGCTCTGGCAGTTATAGAAAGTGAAGACGGAATTCACTGGACAAGACCGAACCTTAATATATGCCTCCACCCTGAGCTTGAAGGAAAGAACAATATCGTTCTGGAACCTATCGGCGACGGATACTATGTTTTTGTTGATGAAAACCCTGCCTGTCCCTCAAAAGAAAGGTACAAGGCTGTGGGTGCCGTGTGGAGATACAATGAGGAAAAACAAAAGGACGAGCCTAAGCTATACTGTTTTGCATCTCCCGACGGATATAATTTTACGGAAATCTGTACTTTAAGAGAAGACAGTCTTTTTGACAGTATGAATATAATTTTGTGGAGAAATAACCGTTATGAGTGTTATTTCCGCAATTTCCATCCTGCAACAACAAGAGAGGGCGTTGTAAGGGATATAAGAGTTATGTATTCCGACGACTTCAGAACCTGGACCGGTGGCGATATAATTCAGTATACAGACAAAGAGGTTGATATGGAACTTTATACAAATAATATTATTGCCTACGAAAGAGCACCTCATATCCTTATAGGTTTTCCTGCCCGCTATGTTGAAAAGCCCGTATGGACAAGCAATATGGAAAGAATGAAAGGCGGAGCTGCAAAGAATTCTCTGGCTGATAATTACGGGAAAGAACGTTGCAGAAGAGCGGCTACCGACTGTTTGTTTATGTGCTCAAGAGACGGAAAAGCCTGGACAAGATATGCAGACCCATTCTTAACTCCGGGTCTTGAAAACGAAACAAACTGGCTTTACGGAGACAACTTCCTTTCGTATAATATGATTGAAAAAAATGAAAATACCTGGTATTTATACGATATGGACAATCACGGCATTTTCGGAAAAGATAAACCTCTTACTTATTATGAAATTGTAAAAGACCGCTTTGCCTGTATAATGGCTGAAAACGATGAAAAAGTTGTTGTTACAAAGCCTTTGGTTTTTGAGGGGAAGGATTTACATCTTAATTTTTCAACCTCTGTTTACGGGCATATTCTGGTTGAGGTTCTTGATAAGGACGGCACCCCGTATCCGGAAGCAAAAAGCTTTGAGGTTTTCGGAGATACCGTTGACAGGCGGATAAGCCTTGAAAACGGTAACGATTATTCGGAATTTGCAGGAAAAGAAATAAGACTCAGGTTTACTTTAAAGCAGTCCAAGTTGTATTCTATGTATTTTAAATAAAAAAAGGGATGTAAAACATTTGTGTTTTACATCCCTTTTTTTATTGCGAAAAACAAGGGTTATTTTCTTTCGTCTAAGGGTTCGTAGGTAAGCTTGTTTGAAATGCTCTTGTATGCAGGACGGATAATTCTTCCGCCGGAAACAATTTCTTCAATTCTGTGAGCACACCAGCCAACAATTCTCGACATTGAGAAAAGAGGAGTGTAAAGGTCGTGAGAAATGCCGAGCATACTGTATACAAGGCCCGAGTAGAAGTCAACGTTTGCGCAAAGAGGCTTTTCGTGATGTTTTTCGTTGTAGAAAACTCTTGGGGTAACCTTTTCAACAAGCTCGTAAAGAGCAAATTCCTTTTCTCTTCCCTTTAAAGCGGCAAGCTCTCTTGCTTTTTCTTTAAGGAGAACAGATCTTGGGTCGGAAAGGGTGTAAATAGCGTGCCCCATTCCGTAAACAAGTCCCTTTTTGTCAAACGCCTGTTTTCTGATTATCTTTGTAACGTAAGCTTCAACCTCGTCTTCATCGTCCCAGTTTTTAACATTTTCCTTGATTTCTTTGAACATTCTTGCAACCGTTTCTGCCGCACCGCCGTGTTTTGGACCCTTAAGAGAGCAAATGGCAGAGGAGATTGCCGCATAAGTATCGGTATCGGAAGAGGAAACAACGTGAGTTGTAAACGCCGAGTTGTTACCGCCGCCGTGTTCCGCGTGAACAATAAGGCAAAGATCTAAAATTTCAGCCTCTTCTTTTGTATATTTATGGTCGGGACGAATCATATAAAGGAAATTCTCCGCCGTTGAAAGCTCGGGGTTGTGAGTATGAATAACAAGGCTTCCGTTTTCATATGCATATTTTTTGGTAGCATAAGCGTTGGCAATAAGAATCGGAAACTTTGCTATAAGGCTTATAGACTGGAGCATAACGTTGCTAAGGGAAATATCGTCTGCCTTATCATCATAAGAATAAAGGGTAAGAACAGATCTTGCCAGCTTGTTCATAATGTTTTTGCTGGGAGTTTTTATAATGGTATCTTCAACAAAGTTGTCGGGAAGCTCTCTCATTTTTACAAGAAGCTTTTTGAAGGTTTTAAGATTCTCTTTGTTTGGAAGCTCGCCGAATAAAATAAGATAGCAAACCTCTTCAAAGCCGAAACGCTGTTCTTTCTGCACGCCTTCGATAAGCTTGTTTATGCTTATTCCTCTGTAAAGAAGCTTTCCGTGGGCAGGAATTTTATCGCTGTCTTCAATAACGTAGCCGTGAACCTCTCCGATTGCGGTAAGACCTACAAGAACACCGGTGCCGTCGGAATTTCTCAGTCCTCGCTTAACGTTGTATTTGTTATAAAGTTCCATAGGGATAGCGTCGGTTATTTCAACGGTTTCAATAAGTCGTTTAACGCTTTCTTTGAATTCTGCATTTATGCTTGAAAATGTTTTTTGCAAATTTTGTCACCTCATCTTGCATTTGTTATGTTGGAATGCTATTATACATCATTTTGTAATAAATGTCAATAAGATACAGTAAATATATATAGTAGAAGGTGTTTTGAGTGTAGGAAAGGGGTGAGATGAAAAAGTTGAAAAATGCAAGTTTTTGTGTAGTAAGTTGCATTTTACTTACAATTCTTATCCCTTTTTTTGTTTTTCTTTCAAAGGATAAGCCTCCGGCAAAAGAAGAAATAACTCTTGAGATTTACGATGAAACGCTTAATGAAGTATATGAAATGGGACTCGAAGATTATGTTTTGTGTGTTATAAGAAAAGAGGTTCCGTCGGGTTACCACGCTGAGGCGCTAAAGGCTCAGGCAGTAGCAATAAGAAGCTATGCTCTGAAAAAAGCCGGAAACAATTCTCATAATAATGCCGACCTTTGCACCTCTTTTTCCTGCTGTATGGCGTTTTTGTCCGATAAAGAAGCAGAAGAAAAATGGGGAGACGATTTTGAAAAGATAAACAGCATATACAAAAAAGCTGTAGCGGAAACAAAAGGTCAGATTTTAAAGTATGAAGGTGAAATTGCAAATACTGTGTTTTTTGCAATTTCCTCGGGGAAAACCGAAAATTCAAAGGATGTGTGGGGAGGGGAGGTTCCCTATCTTGTTAGTGTTGACAGCAGTGAAGACTTAACCGCCGAAGGCTTTGAAAGCGTACTTGAAATTACGGAGGAGGAGTTTAAAAACAAGCTTAATGTGGAAAACGGACTTGTAGGTGAAATTGAAAGAAGCGAAGGCGGTAGTGTCAGGAAAATAAAAATAGGAGGAAAAAGCTTTTCGGGGAGCGAAATAAGAAAAATATTCGGCTTAAGGTCGGCAAATTTTGAAATTGAAAGGGCAAACAGTATAAAATTCAAAGTAAAGGGCTACGGACACGGCGTTGGAATGAGTCAGAACGGGGCTAATGAGTGTGCAAAAAAGGGGATGGCTTACGAAGAAATTCTTTATAAATACTATCAGGGAACCCTGCTTGTTGATTTATTCTGAAAAAAGTGGTACAATGACTTTGAATACGGATTTAATTACAAAAGAGGAGTGAACTGAATGTTTGAAATTCTCTCAAGTATAATAAAATATGCTTTTGTAACGGCGATTTACTTTTTTATGTTCGGCATAATAAGGCTTATTTATTTTGACATTAAAAGAACAAGAATGGGAAGTGTTATAGATGATGAGCCTTACATAAAGCTTATAAACAGAAGAAGTACCCTTAAATTTCGTGTTGAAGAAAGCTACAGCATAAAAGATAAAAGTACTGTGGGAAGAGGTGCAAAGGCTTCAATTATAATTCCCGACCCGTTTCTGTCTTCAGTTCACGCTCAGTTCAGAAAAGAGGGCGACGGCTTTGTTTTAATTGATAACGACAGTACAAACGGAACTTTTGTAAACGGTGAAAAGCTGGAGGATGCCCCTTGTCTTATAAAAACAGGAGACCTTATTAAAATAGGTCAGCTTATGTTTATTTTCGTTTATCCCGAGGGAGAAGAATAATGAATAAAACAGTATTAAAAGCAAATTGCAAAATAAATCTTACCCTTGATGTTACCGGCAAAAGGGAGGACGGATACCATCTGGTTTCAATGATAATGCAGTCTCTTGACCTTTGCGATACCGTTGAAATAACAAAATCGGACAAAATTTCAGTTTTCTGCGACAAGGGCGAGGTTCCTTGCGATGAAAGCAATATAGCCTTTAAGGCGGCAAAGCTCTTTTTCAAAAAAAACAACATAGAGGGCGGAGCTGAAATAAAAATAACCAAAAGAATTCCCGTTGCGGCGGGGCTTGCCGGAGGAAGTGCCGACGGGGCGGCGGTTTTAAAAGGGCTTAATGATTTGTATGAAACAAACAAAAGTGAAAATGAGCTTATGGAGGCAGGGCTTGAAATCGGCGCAGACGTTCCTTTTTGCATAATGGGCGGAACGGCGCTTGCTGAGGGAATAGGAGAAATTCTTACTCCGCTTAAGCCTTTTGAAAATGTTGTTGTCTGTCTTGCAAAACCAAACTTTTCGGTCAGCACCCCGAAGGCTTATGGAGAAATAGACAGAACCCCGCCAAAAAACCATCCTGATAATAAAAGGGTTATAAGGGCAATCGAAGAGGGGAATCTTAAAGAGGTGTGCAACGGTCTTATAAATGTTTTCGAAGAGGTTACGAGAAAAGAACACCCTGAAATAGACGAAATTAAAAACGTTATGCTTTCAAAGGGAGCGCTGGGCGCAGCTATGAGCGGCTCGGGTCCCTCTGTTTACGGAATTTTCGACAGTGTGGAAAAGGCTCAGGATGCCTGCAACGCTCTGAAAGAAAAAATGTTTTGCACCGTAACAAAAACTGTATAAAACAAAAAATATGAGGCTATAATTTCTTCAGAAAGGAAAGTGATTCATTTGAAGAAAATTACAGTCTCTTTTTTTATTGTTATTGTACTTATTTCCGGTGTTTTTTTACATTTAAGGCAGGTTAAGGAAAATATAAGCTCAAGTCTTATAAGAATGCACATAATTGCAAACAGCAACAGCCCTTCAGACCAGCAGGTGAAGCTTAAAATAAGGGACAGGCTTTTTGAAGCATATTCCTTTGAGACAGACAGTCTTTCAAAAGAGAAGGAATTCATCAGAGCGAATTTAAAAAACATTACCTCTGACGTAAATAAATGGCTTAAAGAAGAAGGTTTTGAATATACTGCAAGGGCTTATCTTGCCTCAGGCAGCTTTCCTACGAAGGAATACGGAAATCTTTCCCTTCCAAAAGGGGAATATACCGCCTTCAGGGTGGTGCTTGGCGATGGTAAGGGGGAAAACTGGTGGTGCGTAATGTTTCCTCCTCTTTGTTTTGCAGACTCCTCCGTTGGCGAAATTGACGAAAAGGGTGGGAAATACTTGAAGCAAGCCCTCTCGGAGGAGGAATACAGCCTTGTTACGGGAGGAAATACAAAAATAAAATTCAAGCTTCTGGAGTGGTTAAACTAAAAAATTACCAAATATTATGTTACTTTTGCCCAAGCTTATTTCGTTGACAACAGCCCCTGCTTTGTGGTAAAATTATAATGATATATTATGATTTTCAGTGGGGGACGTTATGGAACGTAAAGTAAAAAGATATTCTCCGTATGTTTTTGCGGTTACTGACCTTGTGTGTATTCTTCTGTCATTTCTTTTTGCAGTTGCAATGATAGATGCAGGAAGAATAGTAACTGAGGGGTTATGGAGAAAAATTTTAAGCAATGCGTTTATCTTTTACGGAATTACTGTTGTATTTCAGCTTATTTTCCGGTGCCCGAAGAGCATCTGGACAAAGGCAAATGTAGACGATTATGCAAACTTTTTTATATCCTGCATTGCAACAATTGCGGTTGACATTGTTTTAAGCATGCTTCTTCACGATGCTATGCTTCCCGTAAAAGACAATATATTAGGTGTTCTCACCGCAACGACTTTGATTGTTGTGTCAAGAATTGCCGTTAAATATATCGGGAAATATCTGAATATGGTTATTCTGAAAACCTATAATCCAAGTCATAAAAACCTTCTAATTGTAGGTGCCGGTGTTGCGGCAAAAATACTTATTTCGGATATAATCGATGTTAAGGCGCAGAAATATAATATAATCGGCTTTATTGACGATGATGTGAGAAAACAGAATTACAGCTATCTTGGTTATAAGGTTCTCGGTACCAGGGATGATATTATAAAAATCTGCGAGGAAAAGCTGGTTGATGAAATAATTGTTGCCATTCCTTCGGGACATAAGGAGGATATCAGCAAAATTGTTGACATCTGCAGTAAAACCGTTTGCAAGGTTAAAATTATTCCCGATGTTTTCGGAACCGTAAAAAGCTCAAACGGAATTTTAAGACAGGCAAGAGATGTTGAAATTGAAGACCTTCTGCCCAGAACGGAAATCCGTCTTGATAACAGCGAAATTTCCGAACAGCTCAACGGAAAAGTTGTTCTTGTAACCGGAGGAGGCGGCTCAATCGGAAGCGAGCTTTGCCGTCAGATTGCAAAATTTTCTCCCAAGCAGCTTATCGTTGTTGATATTTATGAAAATAATGCTTACGACCTTCAGAATGAGCTCAGATTTGAACATCCTTATCTCGATGTTGAGGTTCTTATTGCTTCAATCAGGGATTACGACAGGATGGACTCTATTTTCAAAACCTATAATCCTTATATTGTTTTTCATGCAGCAGCTCATAAACACGTTCCGCTTATGGAGGATTCTCCCGGTGAAGCTGTTAAAAACAATATTTTCGGAACCTATAACGTTGCAAAATGTGCAAGCGTGAACAAAATAGAAAAATTTGTTATGATTTCAACAGACAAGGCGGTTAACCCTACAAATGTTATGGGAGCAACCAAAAAGTTCTGCGAAATGATTATAGGTGCTTTCCAGGCTCAGGAGGGCACAAGATTTGCAATAGTGCGTTTCGGTAACGTTCTTGGAAGCAACGGCTCGGTAATTCCTTTGTTTAAAAGGCAGATTGCCAAGGGCGGTCCCGTTACCGTAACTCATAAAGATATAACAAGATATTTTATGACAATTCCCGAGGCTGCTCAGCTTGTGCTTCAGGCTTCTGCCTATGCACAGGGCGGAGAAATTTTCGTTCTTGATATGGGAAGACCTGTTAAAATTTACGACCTTGCGGTTAACGTAATCAAGCTTTCGGGTTTCGTTCCCGAGGAGGATATAAAAATTGAGGTTACCGGTTTAAGACCCGGCGAAAAGCTTTATGAAGAGCTCCTTACCGCCGAGGACGGACTTAAAGGAACTTATAATAAGAGTATTTTCGTTGCTCAGCCCCATTCCTTTACAATGGATGAGGTTCTCGCAAAAATGGACGAGCTTAAAAAGGCTCTTGAAAGCGGTGAAAACAAAAAGGTTGTGAAAACTCTTCACGAGGTTGTTCCTTCCTTTGTTCCGGCGGAGATATTTAACGCACAAAAACAAAACCAATAAAAAAGAAGCTGTAAAACATTTGCTTTACAGCTTCTTTTTTATTCAATATTTAATTTAACTTGCTTAACCGTTCTTCTTTTTCGTACAACCTTTTTGGTTAAGTCAAATTTATATTTTTTGCAGGGAGAGTCGCCCGCCAGAACTCCGTGCTTCTGACAGAGGATTTCTTCAGATAAAATTATTTTATTTCCGTAAACACAGGTCGTGCAGGAGGATACGTTTTCCATTTTTAAAACTCCTTCGTGTTGTTTGTATATTATTCTACCATATAACCGAAAATATTGCAAATTAAATTTAGTTGCAGACTCTGATAAAATATGGTAAAATAATATATTATTGAATATACTGGAATAATACAGACAAACTTAACGGGAGGCATATATGGAAACAAAAAGCAGAAAACAGGGCTTTGTTCAGGGTGCACTTATTCTTGCGGCTGCTAACCTTTTTGTAAAAATAATCGGCGGATTGTATAAAATACCTCTTCGTCGCTTTATTATAGGTCCCGACGGAATGGGAATATACAACGCTTCATACAGTATTTATAATATTTTGTTTATAATTGCAACAGCAGGACTTCCCGTTGCAATTTCGAAAATGATTTCTGAAAGTATAGCAAGAGAAAAATATTCCGAAGTAAGAAAAATATATAAAATTGCAAGACTGTTGCTTTTTATAATCGGAGTGTTCGGCGGGGCAGTTTTGTTTTTTGGTGCCCGCTATTTCGCTGAATTTATTACGGCAGAGTCGGCTTATAAAGGCATAATGGCTTTGGCACCCTGTATGTTTTTTGTTTCAATAATGAGCGTTTACAGAGGTTTTAACCAGGGAATGTCGAATATGATTCCAACGGCAGTTTCAGAGGTTATCGAGTCTTTTGGTAAGCTGTTTTTAGGGCTTGCTCTTGCATATCTGTTTTTGCCAATGGGAAAACCTACTGCGGCTGCAGGAGCAATTCTCGGCGTTTCAACGGGAGCTTTTTTAAGTGCGGCATATCTTTTTGTTAACCAGATAAAATTAAACAGAGAATTAAAACAAAAAATAGCTCAGAGTGATAAAAATGTAAAGTGCAGCAGTAACAGAGAAATTTTTGTAAAGCTTATAAAGCTTGCCGTTCCCATAACTCTCGGAGCCTCGGTTTTTACTCTGGCAAGCACAATAGACCTTGTTATGATAATGCGTCAGCTTGCAGGGCTTGGTTTTGACGAAGAAACAAGAACAACCCTTTACGGCTATTATTCCGGTGATGCGGTAACAATGTTCAATCTGCCGCCAACGGTTATAACTGCTCTTTGTGTAAGCATTGTGCCTGCAATTGCAAGTGCAATGGCAAAGGGAGACAGACTTGGGGCAAAGAAAACAACCGAAACCGCAATAAGACTTGCTCTTATGTTTGCTCTTCCCTGCGGAGTAGGTATGTCAGTTCTTTCGGGACCTATTCTTAATTTTGCCATGGGCGATGCAGGCGCGGAAACCCTTCTTGGAATTCTTGCTTACGGAAGTATTTTCGTTTCGGTTGTAATGATTTCAAATTCAATTCTGCAGTCTCTGGGAAAGGTTTGGCTTCCCGTTATTCATATGTGTATCGGCGGAGCGGTAAAGGTAATAGTAAACTATATCCTTGTGGGAAATATTGACATAAATATAAACGGTGCCCCGGTGGGAACCGACTGTTGTTATTTCGTAACAGCGGCGCTTAATCTTATTTCTATTCACAAATGCATAAAACCAAACTACGGCGTTGGCTTTATATTAAAGTCGCTGGCGTCTGTTGCGGTAATGGGCGTTGTGGCATATTTCAGTTACGGTTTCCTTGTTCCTTATGTGGGAGCAACAATTTCCCTTATTCTGTCAATAAGTGTTGCCGCAGTAGTATATTTTGTTCTTTTAATCGGCACAAAAGCAATTGAAAAACAGGATATTCTTGCAATGCCCAAATCGGAAAAAATACTGAAATTGCTCGGAAGATTCATATAAACTCCGGTGAAATGGGTTAAAATAGCTGAAAAAAGGGTAAAAATTATACAAAAACACCAAAAATTTTAAAAAAGTACTTGAATAATTGAAAATAATTGGTTATAATGGATTTATGAATAAAATGGTGTAAACCTTTTTATATCCCAATTTTAAAAAATTTATAGGAGGTGAATTTGGTCGTGAATAAAACAGAATTAGTTGCTGCTATCGCAGAAAAAGCTGGCTTGAAAAAGACAGATGCTGAAAAAGCTCTTAACGCTCTTATCGAAAGCGTAGAAGGTGCTCTTAAAGCAAACGACAAAGTTCAGTTAGTAGGATTCGGTACATTCGAAGTTAAAACAAGAGCTGCAAGAAAAGGTAGAAATCCTCAGACAAAGCAGGAAATTACTATCCCTGCATCAAAGGCTCCTGCATTCAAAGCAGGTAAAGCATTCAAGGATGCTATCAAATAATTATATATTTGAAGTCTTATAAAGCAGCTTTTTAAGCTGCTTTATTTTTTATGGAAGAAGTAATATGAGAATAGATAAATTTTTAAAGGTATCAAGAATAATAAAAAGAAGAACTGTTGCAAACGAAGCCTGCGACAAGGGCAAAATAACCTTAAACGGTAAAGTTGCAAAGGCCTCTGCCAATGTTTCAGCAGGTGACATAATGGAGATCACTTTCGGAGAGAAAACCGTTAAGTTTGAAATCTTAAAAGTTGATGAGCATGTTAAAAAAGAAGATGCTCCTCTTATGTACAGGCAGTTCGATTAAGATAGAAATTTTGAAATTGCTGTCTTAAAAAGAATAAATAATAAAAATTGTTGAAACTCACTGGTTTTGTCAGGAGTTTCTTTTTTTTAAAATAAATTTCAACCGGCGGTTGAAATTTTTTGTATTATAGGGTAAAATAATTACAGGTGATACAAATGACAGTTGATAAAATGGCGGAAAGCCTTAAAAAATTAAGAAAAAAATTAAATATGTCCCAGCAGGAATTCGGCGAGGCGCTGGGAGTTTCAAACAGAGCCGTTTCAAAGTGGGAAAAAGGGCTTTCAAAGCCCGGAATGCAAACCTGGCTTAAAATTTCCGAGCGCTTCAATGTGCCTATTGATAAGTTTATAAAGCCCGCAAGGGAGGAAATAAAAACAGACAGAGTTAAAACAAAGAAAACAACTCTTCCTTCAATAAAGGGGCTTTATAAAATCGGCAGAGGGCCTTCAAGCTCACATACAATGGCGCCTGAAAAGGTTTGTAAAATATTCAAGAAAAAATATGAAGATGCCGACTTTTTTGAGGTGCACCTTTTCGGCTCCCTTGCCAAAAACGGAAGGGGAAGCCTTACCGATAAGGTTATAGAAAGAGTTTTTTATCCCGTTGATGTGAAAATTCATTTCGACTATTCGGGAGTGGATCTGCCCCATCCCAACACTATGGAGCTTTATGCTTTCAAGAAAAATAAAAAGCTCGGCTTTATGAGGGCGTACAGCACCGGCGGCGGTGATATTGAGGCTGAAGGCGAGGTTCTTGAAACTGTAAATGATGTTTACCCCTTCAATAAGTTTGAACAGATAGCAAACTATTGCTTTGAAAACAACAAAAAGCTGTGGCAGGTGGTTGAAGAATTCGAGGGCGAGGGCATATGGGAGTACCTTGAAAAAATATGGGAAACTATGAAAAAAACAATTCAAAAAGGGCTTGAAGAGGAGGGAACTCTTCCCGGAGGGCTTGACGTTAAAAGAAAAGCAAAATTCCTTTTTAATCAGAGGCATATGGACGAAAGCAGCGAAACAAAGCAGAATCGAATTGTTTGCTCCTATGCTTTTGCAACCTCCGAGCAGAATGCCTGCGGCGGAATTGTTGTAACTGCGCCAACCTGCGGAGCTTCGGGAGTTCTTCCTGCGGTTTTGCTGTATAATCAGGAAAAAAGAGGATTTACGGATAAGGAAATTTACAGAGCTCTTGCGGTTGCGGGGCTTGTGGGAACGATAATAAAAACCAATGCCTCCATAAGCGGGGCAGAGTGCGGATGTCAGGCAGAAATCGGAACAGCGTGTTCAATGGCAGCGGCAGCTCTGGGGCAGCTTTTCGGTCTTGAAATTGACCAGATTGAGTATGCTGCAGAGGTCGCAATGGAGCACCATCTGGGACTTACCTGCGACCCTATTGCAGAGCTTGTGCAAATTCCCTGCATTGAAAGAAATGCAGTTGCGGCAATGAGAGCAATAAACTCGGTTAGTCTTGCAAATTTTCTGAGCGGCTCCAGAAAAATTTCCTTCGACCTGGTGATAGATACAATGTACGAAACAGGTAAAGATATGTCTAAAAATTACAGAGAAACAAGCGAAGGCGGACTTGCAAAGCTTTATAACTAAAGGTCTGCTGTAAAGACAAGCCGTCAAAAAAACAACGGAAAAATAGGAGCATATGAAACTGTATTCTTAAAACAGAAATGTTGAATTGACTTTTATATACAAGAAACGGAGAAACTTATGAAAAATACACAGCAAAAAGCAGCTGCAAAAAAATTTGTTGAATACTGGAAAGATAAAGGTTATGAAAAGGGCGAAAGTCAACCCTTCTGGCTTGAATTGCTTGAAAGCGTGTTCGGAATTGAAAATCCTGCTCATTATATAAAGTTTGAAGAGCAGGTTCACCTTGATCATACAAGCTTTATTGACGGGCATATTCCCGCAACTCATGTTTTAATTGAACAAAAGGGAAGAAATAAGGATTTAAGAAAGGGTATAAAGCAGTCCGACGGAAGCTTTCTTACTCCTTTTCAGCAGGCACAGCGCTATTCGGCTGTTTTGCCATACTCTCAGAGACCTCGCTGGATAGTAACCTGCAACTTTGAAGAATTTTTGATTTACGATATGGAAAAGCCCACCGGTGAACCGGAAAGTATTCTTCTTGAAAACCTTGAAAAAGAGTATTATCGTTTGCAGTTCCTTGTAGATGCTCAGGACGATAACGTAAAAAAAGAAATGGAAATATCCATTCAGGCGGGAAAAATAGTAGGCGTTTTATACGACGAGCTTCTTAAACAGTATAACGATGCTGAAAGCGAAGAAATACTGAAAAGCCTTAATATGCTTTGTGTTCGCCTTGTTTTCTGTCTTTATGCTGAAGATGCCGGTATTTTTGGCGGACATAATAAATTTCATAACTACTTAAAAGCAACTCCCGTCAAATATGCAAGACAGGCATTGATTGACCTTTTTAAGGTTCTTGATACAAAAGTTGAGGACAGAGACAGATATATGGACGAAGCTCTGGCTCAGTTTCCTTATGTGAACGGGGGCTTGTTTGCCGATGAAAAAATAATAATTCCGCCCCTTAATGAAAAAATAATCAATCTTATTCTTGAAAAAGCAAGTGAAGATTTTGACTGGTCAGATATTTCTCCTACCATTTTCGGCGCCGTATTTGAAAGCACGTTAAACCCCGAAACAAGGCGTTCCGGCGGAATGCACTACACCTCTATTGAAAATATTCATAAGGTTATTGACCCGCTTTTTCTTGATGAACTGAAGGAAGAGCTCGAGGAAATAAAAGACCTGAAGGTTCAGAAAACAAAAGAGGCAAAGCTTTACGGCTTTATTGAAAAAATTTCAAAACTTAATTTTCTTGACCCTGCCTGCGGAAGCGGAAATTTTCTTACAGAAACCTATATTTCTTTAAGACGTCTTGAAAATGAAGCAATAAGAGAAATAACAAACGGGGAAATTCTCTTTGACACGGTAATTGATATAAAGGTTTCAATAAAACAGTTTTACGGAATTGAAATTAACGATTTTGCCGTAACAGTAGCAAAAACAGCTCTCTGGATTGCAGAAAGTCAAATGCTTAAAGAAACAGAGGAAATAATTCATATGAATCTCGATTTTCTGCCGCTTAAATCTTATGCCAACATTGTTGAGGGCAACGCCCTCCGACTTAACTGGAACGATGTCATACCTAAAGAAAATCTTAACTACATTATGGGCAATCCGCCGTTTGTTGGTACAAAAATGATGGTAGCCGAACAGAAGCAAGATACAAAGGCGGTAATTGGTGAATGGAAAAACTATGGCACTTTGGATTATGTTGCTTGTTGGTACAAAAAGGCTACAGATTATATTACTGATACAAGAATAAAGTGTGCCTTTGTTTCAACCAATTCTATATGTCAAGGAGAGCAGGTAACGCACCTTTGGAAACCTTTGTTTGATGCGGGAATACAAATTGTCTTTGCTCATGGCACTTTCCAATGGGACAGCGAAGCGTCGTTAAAGGCTCATGTTCATTGTGTTATTGTTGGCTTTGCTATGTCAAATGTTATTTTGGATAAATATTTGTTTGATAACGGTAGATACAGAAAAGTGAATAATATAAATGGCTATCTTGTTGAAGCACCGAGTGTGTTCATTGAAAATCGCAAACAACCGCTATGCGATGTTGCGGCTATGCACAACGGTTGTAAATTTTTGGACGATGGCAACTATGTGTTTACTAAAGAAGAAATGCTCGATTTTATTTCAAAAGACCCTGTGGCAAAGCTATTTATCAGACCGTATTTAGGGGCACAAAACTTTATTAGTGGAGAAAAATTATTTTGTATATGGTTGAAAAATGCTGACCCGTCAGAAATGCGGAGGTCGCATTTGGTTATGGAACGAGTAAGAAAAGTTAAAGAATTCAGACTGTCTTGCAATAGTCCGGACACTCAAAAATATGCTGAACGCCCCACGCTACCTACAAGACTTGCATATTATAGTGCGGATAGAAATACAGATGTACTTTTGGTTCCTATTGTTTCTTCTCAAAGGCGGAAGTATCTCCCGATTGGTTATGTGGATAAGGATACCATTGTATCGTATTCTTGTATGGTAATTCCAGAAGCAACGACGTATCAATTTGGAATTTTGGAATCGAATGTTCATACCGCTTGGATGCGCACCTTCTGCGGTAGACTGAAAAGTGATTATAGATACTCAAATACGATTGTCTACAACAACTTCCCTTGGCCGTCGCCAACAGAGGAACAAAAGGCGAAAATTGAAGAAACTGCTCAGGCGATACTTAATGCAAGGGCGCTTTATCCCGATTGTTCTCTGGCAGATTTGTATGACGAGCTTACAATGCCTCCCGAGCTCAGGAAGGCACATCAGGAGAATGATAAGGCGGTTATGAGAGCCTACGGTTTTGATGTTAAAACCACAACCGAATCTTCCTGTGTTGCAGAGCTTATGAAAATGTATCAGAAATTAACAGAAAAATAAAATCAAAACAAACACCGACAGAAATCTGTCGATGTTTGCACGTTCACTATTAACTATTATCTATTAACTATTATCTGAAAAAAGATTAGCAATCTTTTTTCAAAAGGTCTCTTATTTCTTCAAGAAGCTTTATATCTGCAGGGGTTTCTTCCACTATTTCTTCAACAATCTCTTCTTTTTTACCCAGAGTTTTGAGCTTGTTAATTGTTTTAACAACAAAGAAAAGACAAACCGCAACAATTAAGAAGTTTACAAAATTCTGGATAAGATTTCCGTATTTAATCTGGGAATCGCCGATGGTAATTGCAAGCCCCGTAAAGTCCTTTCCGCCAATGATTACGCCTACAAGGGGCATAATGATATCGTCAACAATTGACTTTACAATGGTGGTGAAGGCAGTACCGATAACCATACCGATAGCCAGGTCGAGCATATTGCCTTTAATGGCAAATTCCTTGAATTCAGCTAATAACTTTTTCATACAAAATCTCCTTTTTGCTGAATTTGTACCCAAAGGTACAAAATCCGACATTTTTTATGCTTAAAAGATATCATAAAAAAAGCCTTGTGTCAAGGGAATAAAGGACATTATTTTGTTGACAAAAGGAGTGTAAATATATATAATATATTATAGGTATGTTTAGTTGGGCCGGTCTTGAATTTTTATCCGCATATCGTTGACGGTTTTTTTGTTCCTGATCTGCCGAACTTTTATTTTTTACCTGAGGAGAAATTATTATGAGAAATATTCAGTTTTCGCCACCCGATATTTCCGAAGAGGAAATAAAAAAGGTCGGGGAGGCTTTGAGGTCCGGTTGGATTACAACGGGGCCTATGACTAAAGACTTTGAAAGAAGAGTAGCAGACTATTGTAACACAAACAGAGCGGTTTGTCTTAATTCCCAGACGGCGTGTGCCGAAATGACCCTTCGTCTGCTGGGAGTGGGCGAGGGTGACGAGGTTATTACCACCGCTTATACATACACTGCTACGGCGTCGGTAATCTGTCACACAGGTGCGACGCCTGTTCTTGTTGACACAAAAAAAGACAGCTTTGAAATTGACATAGAAAAAGCCGCAGAGCTTATAAACGAGAAAACAAAAGTTATAATTCCCGTTGATATAGCGGGAGTTCCTTGCGATTACGACAAAATTTTCCAAATGGTGGAAAGCAAAAAAAGCCTTTTTAAACCTAACAACGAAATTCAGAAGGCTTTCGGAAGAGTAATTGTTATGGCTGACGGAGCACACTCCTTTGGTGCAACCTACAAGGGCAAAAAAGCGGGAAGCGTTGCAGACTTTACAAATTTTTCCTTCCATGCGGTTAAAAATTTAACAACCGCCGAGGGCGGAGCCGTTGCCTGGAAAGATATAGAGGGAATTGACAACGAGGAGCTTTATAAACAGTATATGCTTTTATCCCTTCACGGTCAGTCAAAGGATGCTCTGGCGAAAACAAAGCCCGGTGCCTGGGAATACGACATTGTTGCTCCCAACTATAAGTGTAATATGACCGACGTTGTTGCGGCAATAGGCCATGTTCAGCTTGACAGATATGATGCTCTTCTTGCAAAGAGAAGAAAATACATAGAAATGTATAACGAGGCTTTGAAAACTTTAAACGTTCAGGTGCTTGATCACTATAACAGCGAGCATATGTCAAGCGGCCATCTTTATCTTATGAGGCTTCTTGGCAAAGACTGCGATTTCAGAAATGAATTTATAGTTAAAATGGCTGAGCAGGGAGTTGCAACAAATGTTCACTACAAGCCCCTTCCTCTGCTTACTGCATATAAAAACCTCGGCTTCGACATAAAGAATTTTCCAAATGCTTATGATATGTATAAAAACGAGGTTTCGCTTCCGCTCAACACGAAAATGACGGAGGATGACGTTTTGTATGTTGCGGAAAAAATCCGCTCAATTTTGTAAGGGGGAACAGATTTTGTATAAGTGTTTTTTTAAGAGATTTTTTGATATTGTTATTTCGTTTTTCGGTGTTCTTGCGTTCTTACTTGTTTTCATAATAGTTGCACCAATTATTCATTTTACCGACGGAGGTCCTGTTTTCTACAATGCACAGAGAAGGGGAAGAAACGGCGAGGTTTTCAAAATGTATAAATTCCGTTCAATGAAGGTAAACTCGCCCGACCTTCGCAATGCCGACGGCTCTACATATAACGGCGATAACGATCCCAGAGTTACAAAAATCGGAAGAATACTGAGAAAAACCAGCCTTGATGAAATTCCTCAGGTGCTCAATATTTTTCTTGGCGATATGAGCATCGTTGGTCCTCGTCCGGTGCTTCCTACAAAGCCCGTTGACAGAACCGATGAAATGAGAATGAAAAGGTTCAGCGTAAGACCCGGTCTTACAGGATATAATCAGGCATATTTCAGAAATTCCGTTGATCAGGAAACAAAGCTTAAAAACGACTGCTACTATGTTGACCATCTTACCTTTATGATGGACGTTAAGGTTATTTTTGTAACTGCATTAAACGTTCTCAGAAGAAAAAATGTTTACGTTGAACAGGGTGAAACTCATATTGCGCCCGAAAAGGAAGAGGTTAACAAATAATGAAAAAGCTAATGGTAATCGGAGCCTCTGTGCTTCAGCTTCCTGCAATAAAAAGAGGCAAGGAGCTGGGCTTTGAGGTTGCCGCCGTAGACTACGATGAAAATGCCGTAGGCATAAAGTATGCAGATAAATTTTATAATATCAGTACAATCGATGCCGAGGGCGTTACCGAAGCGGCAAAGGATTTTAAGGCAAACGGAATAATGACTCTTGCCTCTGATATGCCTATGCGCAGTGTTGCAAGGGCGGGAAAAGAGCTGGGACTTCCGGCAATTTCCGAAGAAACTGCAATTTGTGCTACCGATAAAGGAGAAATGATAAAATGCTTCAAAAAATGCGGTGTTCCTTCTCCCTGGTATTTTATTGCAAAAGACAAAAAAGAATTTGAAGAGCTTCTTGAAAAGGTTGAGTATCCCTGCATAATGAAGCCTCTTGACAATTCGGGAAGCCGTGGAATTATCCTTGCCAAAAGCAAAGAAGAACTCAAAGAAGGCTATGAATACAGCTCTTCAAACTCAAGAGGAGCGGGAGTAATAGTTGAAGAGTTTCTTACAGGAAAGGAAATAAGCGTTGAGGTTATGACCGTTAACGGCAAAGCGTATGTTCTTGCAGTTACCGATAAAACCACGACCGGTCATCCTCACTTCGTTGAAACGGGACACGCTCAGCAGTCTGAGTTTACCGGCGAAATAAGAAAACAAATTGAAGAGGTTGCAAAAAAAGCAGTTTTCTCAGTAGGAATAGAAAACGGACCTGCCCACGTTGAAATGATGGTAACGGACAAGGGGCCGAAAATGATTGAGCTTGGTGCCCGAATGGGCGGCGACTGTATAACAACCCATCTTGTTCCCCTTTCAACGGGAATTGATATGGTTGAAGCAACCATAAGGGTTGCCTGCGGTGAAACTCCCGACCTTGAAAAGAAGTTTGACAAGGGCAGCGCAATAAGATATTTCAATGTGCCAAAAGGAAAAATAAAAGAAATAAAAGGCGTTGAAGAGGCAGAAAAGCTTGAAGGTGTAAAGGAAATTACCTTTGTTAAAAATGTTGGCGACGAGGCGGTTGAAATCAACAGTTCTGCCGACAGAGTGGGTTTTATTATCGCTCAGGGAAGAGATGCCTTCGAGGCAAAGGAAATCTGCAAAAAAGCGATGGAAATGATAAAAATAGTAATTGAGTAGGTGTGAATTATGGATTTAAAAAATAAAACACTGCTTCTTATGGGCGGCGGTGCTTATGCAAAAGGACTTAAAAAATATAAAGACGAAAAGGGCTTTAAAATGATTGCCGTTGGCAGAGATGCCGACACTCCTCTCAGCAGAATAGCAGACGAGTTTTATCAGATTAACACTCAGGATGTTGATGCAGTATCAAAGCTTGTTGAGGAAAAGGGAATCGACGGAATTTTTGTAGGCTCCTCAGAGGTTAATATCGACCCTGCAATAAAGGTTGCAGAAAGAACCGGCGCAAGATTTTACACCGACAGAAAACAGTGGGACCTTATTTCAAACAAGGCAAGATTCAAGGAGTTCAGCAGAAAGAACAATGTTCCCGTTGTTCCCGAATTCAGACTTACAAAGGAATTAAAAGAGGAAGACCTTGAAAAGCTCGTTTTTCCGATAATGATAAAGCCTGTTGACAGCAGCGGTGCCAGAGGTCTTTATGTGTGCTACACAAAAGAGGACCTGCTTAAAAATTACAGCGAAGCCTTAAAGTGGTCACAAAGCGGAGAAATTATCGTTGAGAAGCTTATAACCGACAGCGACGAGGTTTTCTTTTACTACACAATGCAGGACGGAAACTACAGCCTTTCTGCGGCGTTTACAAAGCATAAAGTTATATCTGGAAGTGAATATGTTGATGCAACCCTTCCTATTTTCCATATGTACCCCTGCAAATACGTTCCCGAATTTTTAAGGGATGTTGACCCGGGCGTTAAAAAAATGTTCAGGGAAATGGGACTCAAAAACGGCGTTATAATGCTTCAGGGCTTTGTAAACAAAGAAGGAAAATTCTGCTTCTTCGAGTCGGGCTTCAGAATGGGCGGCGAGCAGATGTATATTTTAACCGATTATCAGTGGGGAATTAACTCCCTTGAAATGATGGTTAACTATGCCCTTACCGGAAGTATGGCAGATTTTGATATAAGCGAAAAAGACGATGCAAGGTTCAGACATCCCTGCTGCAACTACTATGTAAGCCTTAAATCAGGGGTAATAAAGGAAATGAACGGCATTGAAGAGGTTGAAAAAATGCCTGAGGTTCTTAATGTAACCGTAATGAGTCAGCCGGGAGACGTTATTCCCGAAACTAATGCGCTTGAACGTTGCTGTCTCAGAATTCACGTTGTGGGAGAAACAAAGGAAAAGCTTGCAAAGGCTCTTGAAAAAATCAGCGCAACCTTAAGAATTATCTCAACAGAAAACGAAGAAATGCAGATTGAGCATCTTACATATGAAAGATGCCTCGATGCAATAGAAAGGTCTTAAATTATGATTCACGCAACAAAGCTTCTTGCTGAATTTGTGTATAATCTTAAATTTGAAAATATTAAAAAAAGCGACGTTGAATATACAAAGCTGCTTATAATGGACTACTTTGCCGCTTCCTTTGCGGGAATTAAGGTCAACAAGGTCTACAATCGTGCAGTAGAGGAAATAATCTGCGGAATGGGCGGAAAAGAGGAGGCTTCGGTGCTTAATTCAGCCAAAAAGCTTCCCTTGCTGAATGCAGCATTTGTAAATGCAACCTATGCTCACGGTGCCGATATGGACGACGGTCACAAAAGGGCAATGGGACATGTGGGAGCTCACGTTATTTCAGCAGTTTTTGCTCTTGCTCAAACGTTGAACGTTTCCGGTAAAGAGGTTTTAACGGCAATTGTTGCGGGCTATGAAATTTATGTAAGAGTGTCTGCAGCGGCTCAGCCGGGCCTTGTAAACAGAGGCTTCCATTCAACGGGAACTGCAGGAGCAGTTGCCTGTGCGGCGGCTTGTGCAAAGCTCCTTAAGCTTGATGCAAAAGGGATTTACAATTCAATGGCAATTTCCGTAACTCAGGCAAGCGGGCTTATGATTATCGCCGAAAGCGGACAAATGATAAAGCCGCTTAATCCTGCAAGGGCGGCTCAGGGCGGAATTCTGTCAGCCCTTATGACAAAAAAAGGAGTTGTGGGCGGAGACTTTCCTCTTGAAAGCGAAAAGGGATGGTTCCACGCTATGACCGACTCCGTTGACGAGGGAATGATAACAAAGGGACTGGGCGAAAGCCTTGAGGTAAGCCAGTGCTACTTTAAGCCATATCCTTCCTGCCGTCATACTCACGGGGGCGTTGAGGCGGCTCTTGAACTGAGAAAAGGAATTAACATAAACGAAATTGAAAAAATTACTCTTTACACATATAAAAATGCAATAAAAATTGCGGGGCAGATAGAAATTCCCGAAAAAGAGGGAGACTCGAAATTTTCTATTCACTATGCCCTTGCCTGCGCTATTGCAAGAGGCCATTTCGGTCTTTCAGACCTTGCCCTTGAAAATAACGGAGATGTTATTGCCTTTGTTTCAAAAATTCAGCTTGTTGAAGATCCGGGTATGGAAATAAAGGAAAAGGGAATAAGAGGCGCAAGACTTGAAATTACAATGAAGGACAAGAGAGTGCTTGAAAAAACGGTACTTGTTCCAAAGGGCGATCCCGAAAGCCCCTTCACAGTTGAGGATATGAAGGAAAAGCTTGAAGGCTGTGCAGGAAAAGATTTCGGAGAAAATATTGCCGACAGGGTTATTGACTATGTAAACAATATTGAATTTCAGGACAAGTTCCGATATATAAGAGAGGGTTAAAAAATGAGTATTATAAACAAGCTTCAAAGCGCATCAATGACTGCGAGAAAAATAAGAAGAAAAATTCTTGTTAAAAAGTCGAACAAAAGCTATTTTAAAAAATTAAAGGACCACGGTATTCCCTTAAGGGAGCTTTCTTCTGAACAGAAAAAGCAGATTGACGGGGTTTACAAAAAATATAATTTTAAATATGGCTACGATACTCACAGGCTTATCTATTCGGTGACCGGAAATTTTGATCCTTATTTTATGCCCGAGGATATGTTCCGTCAGATTGAGCTTAAACTCAACGATCCGGAGCTTAAAGGTGCCTGGTCAGACAAGAGCTATTTTGACTTTTTCTTCCCGGAAATAAGATTTCCCGTGACCGTTGTAAGAAACATTGCGGGTACCTTCTATGATAAAGACTATAATATAATTTCAGCGGAAAAGGCAAAGGAAATTGTTTCAGCATACGATAAATTTGCAATAAAGCCCTCCCTTGATAACGGAACGGGCAAAGGGGTTGCTCTCGGCACAAAAGAGGACGACCTTGACAAAATGTTTAAAAAATATAAAAGAGATTACGTTATTCAGGAGGTAATCAAACAGCATAAGAACATTGCTCAGTTTAATGAATCCTCCGTTAACGTTGTAAGATTTATAAGCCTTTTTGTAAACGACAGGGTTGTTCCCGTAATGGCGGCATTAAGAGTTGGCGCAAAGGGAGCTTTTAACGACAACTCAATCTCAAAAGAGGGCGAGGGTATGCTTGTAATCGGCATCGACGAAAAGGGATGCCTTAAAAAAGATGCCTATATGTCCTGCGGTATGAGGGTTGAAGAGTCTCACAGCGGAGTAAGATTCGAAGGGGTTCAGATTCCCGGCTTTGAAAAAATGAAGGAAATAATTGTAAAGGGTCACAGCAAAATGCCGAACTTCAAGTTCGTTGCCTGGGATTTTGCCGTTGATGAAAACGGCGAGGTTCTTGTTATGGAATATAACATAAAAGGTCCCGGAGTGCTCTATTATCAGTATGTTAACGGTCCGCTTTTTGCAGAGTATACCGATGAATTATTAAAATATGTTCAGGAGAAGTTGTAATGAAAATTTTAATGCTTAAGCCTTATTACACTCCCGAGTCTGTATCAAGCTCTCACCTTTCAGAGGATATGATGGAGTCATATCTTGCCGAAGAGGATATAACTATTGAGATACATACGCCTTATCCAACCAGGGGTGTTTCAAAGGAAGTAAGAAAAGAATTTATTAAAAATAAAAAACACGAGGTTCTTGAAAACGGCAGACTTACCGTTCACAGATTCCCTATGTTCAGAGAAGGAAGAAATTCTCTTTTAAGAGCCTTCAGATATACTCTTTGTATTATTGCAAACACAATTAACGGTCTTAAGGCTAAAGATGTTGACGTGTTCACCATTGCCAGCACACCTCCTATAAACGGTCTCATGATGGCGGTTCTCAAAAAGTTCAAGGGATATAAGATTATGTATAATCTTCAGGATATTTTCCCTGATTCTCTTGTAAATACGGGAATGACCAAAAAGGGCTCCTTCTTATGGAAAATAGGCAGATGGATTGAAAATATGACCTATAGAGCTGCAGATGTTATTACCGTTATTTCTGAAGATTTTAAAAAGAATATAATGGAGAAGGGTGTTCCCGAGGAAAAAATTGAAATTGTTTACAACTGGGTTGACGAAAACAAGGTTGTTAACGTTGAAAGGGAAGACAATCCTCTTTATGACAAATTCGGTCTTGACAGAAATAAGTTTTATATTTGTTACAGCGGCAATGTGGGCTATACCCAGAATCTTGATATGCTTAAAACCGTAGCTAAAAATTTAAAAGAGTATGAAGATATTGAATTTATAATAATAGGCGAGGGCGCCTATAAAGAAAAGCTTATTTCAGAGCTTGAAGAGGAAAACATTAAAAACATAAAGCTGTTTCCGTTCCAGGACTACAGCGATATTTCCTGCGTTTTCTCTCTTGGCGATGCGGGTCTTGTTATGTCTAAAAAAGGCGTTGGAACAAATTCGGTTCCAAGTAAAACCTGGAGCATAATGTCGGCAGAGCGTCCGGTGCTTGCCTCCTTTGACAAGGGCTCTGAGCTTGACAGTATAATTGAAAGTCAGAAATGCGGAATCTGTGTTGATGCCGACGATGTTGAAGCCTTTACCGGTGCCGTTATCGAAATGTATAACAACAAAGATTTGTTAAGAGAGCTTGGCAAAAACGGAAGACAGTTTATTTTAGACAATCTTACAAAAGAAACAGGTACAAAGAAAAACTTGGAAATTATGAGAAGGATTGTAAATGGTTAAATATTTGTGGATCGGTATGAGTGCCGACGAAAAGCTTAAAAAGGAAATAGTTTCAAAAGGCGGAAAAATGCTTTCTGCCGCTGTTTCCCAGGATAACTTTGTAGAAGGACTTTCACGGGAAATAAAGCTTGATTCAATAAATGCCTACCGTTTGCCCCCGTATCCAAAATACAAAGAAAGAAAAGTAAAGGAATATTCCTGGGAAAACCAAGCGGGAAAGCATATAAGCGTGGGATATCTTAATTTAAAGTATATAGGGCATATGTTTAAAACCGCTTCCCTGAAAAAGGCGGCAAAAAAATGGGCAAAGGAAAATAAAAACGAAAAGGTTGTTGTTTTTGTCTATTCAATGCACTCGCCCTTTATGGAAGCTGCGGTTCAGGTTAAAAAAATTGTAAAAAGCTGCCGCATTTGTCTTATTGTTCCCGACCTGCCTCAGTATATGGACCTTGCAATGTCAAGGGTTAAGGCAGCCCTGAAAAAAGCCGACTGGGTTAAAATTCAGAGGCTTATGAAATCAATTGATAGATATGTGCTTTATTCAAAGCATATGGCAGAATTCTTAAAGCTTAAGGATAACTGGACAGTAATAGAAGGCTCTGTTAATGATGCCGATGTGGTTTACGACTTAGTTGAAAAAAGCGAAAAAACAACGGTTATGTACAGCGGAGTATGCGATTTAAGATACGGAATTCCCGAGCTTCTTGATGCCTTTAATGAAATAGAAAACGAAAACTTTGAGCTTTGGATAACCGGCGTTGGAAACGCAGTTGAGCTCATAAAGGAAAGAGCCGCAGGGGATGCGAGAATAAAATATCTCGGCTTTTTGCCCACAAGAAAAGACCTTCTTTTAAAGCAAAAAAGTGCTACAATGATGATAAATATGAGAAAGCCTACAGAGGAGGCTTCGGCTTATTGCTTCCCCTCAAAGCTTTTTGAATATATGGCTTCAGGAAACCCCGTTTTAACTTTTGCTATCGACGGTATTCCCGATGAATACTACAATTATCTTGTAAAAATGGAAAGTACGGCAATCTGCCATATAAAGGATGCAATTTTAAAGGTTGCGGAGCTTTCCGGGGAAGAAAGAGAAAGTCTGGGCAGTTTTTCAAGAAACTTTGTTCTTGAAAAGAAAAACAAGTTTGTCCAGGCAAAAAAATTATTGGAGTTTGCAGATTATGAGTAATCCTTTTTTCAGTATAATAGTTGTATGCCTTAATGCAGAAGATTCTGTCAGAGAAACGGTTAACTCTGTTTTAAAACAGAATTTTACAGATTTTGAGGTTGTTGTAAAAGACGGGCTTTCAAAGGATAAAACCCTTGAAGAGGTGCCTGTTGATGAAAGAGTAAAGGTTTATTCTTTGGCAGATAAAAGCCTTTACGATGCAATGAATCAGGCAATTGAAAGAGCAACGGGAAGGTTCCTTTGTTTCTTGAACTGTGGCGATTTTTTCGCAAACGAAAATGTTTTGGCGGAAATATACAAAAAAGCAATAGAGGATAAGGAAGAAAGAAAAACAGTTTACGGTAATTACGCAAGAAAGGGCGTTGTTTATAAACAGCCCTCAGCCCTTTCAAAGTTTTATCTTTACAGAACGCCCCTTTGCCATCAGACAATGTTTTTTGCAAAGAAGCTCTTTGAGGAAAACGGACTCTATGATACAAGCCTTAAAATTCTTGCGGATTATGACCATACCCTTCACGATTTTACAAGCGGAGCAAAATTTGCTTATTGTGATACGGTTGTCTGCGACTATATGGGTGGTGGCGTTTCAGAATCGGAAAAGGGAAGACAGATAAAAAAACAGGAATATAAAGTAGTAAGGGAAAAATATTTTTCAAAATCGGAAATAAGAAAATTTGAACTAAAGCTTAAGCTTTCAATGAGAGGCTTAAGACAGAAAATGGCATCTGACAACGCGCCCTATTTTATAAGAAAGCTTTACAGATTTCTGGTTAATAAAGTAAACAGGTAGGTGAGGAAAATGAAAATTTGTTTTGTAACCGGCTCTCTTAAATTCAGCGGAGCGGAAAAAATAATTTCTATGCTTATGGACAAGCTTAATGAAAGAGGTCATGATATAAGCGTTATTCTTTTAAGCAAAAAAGAGGCAGTTGAAGGCTTTGATTATGCAACCCAATATCCCTGCTTTGTAAGAGGAAATCCCGTTTCAAAGGTGCTTAACAGAATTAAAAAAATAAGAAAAATTGCAAAGGAAAACAAGTTCGATGCAATAATTTCCTTTAATGCCCTGTTTAATATCGACGTACTTTTTGCTCTTATGGGGACAAAGTCAAATGTTATCTGCTGTGACAGAAACGACCCGGTTTACGACCCTCCGGAGCTTAACAGAAGAATAAGAAGAAAAATTTTCTATCCTTTGTCAAAGGGCTTTGTTTTCCAGACAGAGGTTATAAAAAATTACTATAAAGAGGGAATAAGAAAAAAATCTGTTGTAATTCCCAATTTTATCGAGGCAGACTATGAATGTGTTGCCGAAAACAAAAGAAGAAAGGTTATTGCAACCTCTGCCCGTCTTGATGATAATCAGAAAAACCACGTTATGCTTTTAAAGGGCTTTGCGGAATTTTCAAAAACAAACAGCGAATATACCCTTGAAATGTATGGCGACGGTCCCGACAGGGCAAAATACGAGGCTCTTATAAAAGAGCTGGGAATGGAAGAGAAAATAATTCTTTGCGGACGTGTTGAAAACGTTTCCGAAAGACTTAAAGATATTGAAATTTTTGTGCTTACCTCAAAATTCGAGGGAATGCCAAATGCTCTTATAGAGGCAATGGCAACAGGTTTGCCCTGTATTTCAACCGATTGCGGCGGTGGCGGAGCTGCGGCACTTATTGAAAACAACGTAAACGGAATTTTAATTCCGCAAAATGACATTAAGGCTTTCACAAAAGCTCTTGAAAAGCTTGCTTCAGACGAAGCTTTAAGAATTGAGCTTGGTAAAAATGCCTATAAAATCAATCAGCGTCTTGATATAAACAAAATTGCGGTTATGTGGGAAGATGCAATTGAAAAACTGACAAAAGGAACGGATAAATGAGAGTACTTAACCCTTTGGAAAAAAACAGCATAATTCACGATATGGCAATGTTCTGCCTGGCGCTCTGGATTGTTCTTAACACAACCTTTGAGTTCTTCTCGGGCTATACGGTATTGTCCTCCCTTTCAATGTATCTGTTTCTGGGAGCTGGAGCCTTCTGGCTTCTTATAAAGGGCAGATATACAATTGCAGGAAATTACTATTTCGTGTCCCTTATATTTCTTGAAATTCTGATTCTTATATCAACCTTTTTCGTGCCAAGCACAATTACAAAATACGTTGACATGTATACCTACAGATTTTCAACTAACGTTGTTATGGCTTTTATAATAATTAACCTTATAAAGGACGAAAAAGATATCGATTACATATTCAAAGCCTTCGTAATAGGCGGAGTTTTGCTTACTATAATGTTTTACTCCGTTTACGGCTTCGACGTTTTCGAGTTTGAAGCAATGGCAAATGATGACGAATCAAGATTCGGCTGGGAGTTTGGAAACGTTAACGTTCTTGCTCAGAGATGCTCCTTCTCCCTTATATTTGCTCTTTACTATATGATTTTTACAAAGAAAAAGGCAAGTAAAATATGGTATCTTTTAATTGTTGCGGCAACCTTTACGGTTATTCTGTTCTCCGGTTCAAGAAAATCGGTTCTTGTAGTTGCTTTCGTTGCGGTATTCCTTATTATGAACCGTCAGAAAAGAACGGGAGTGGGCAAAAGGCTTACGGCGGTTGCCGGTGCTATTGCGGTTATTGTGGCAATTGTTGTGGTTATTATGACAGTTCCTGCTTTTGAGGTTGCAAGGGTAAGGCTTGAGAGTCTTTTCGAGGTATTCTTAGGCGGAAACTTCAGCGTTTCCGATATGAGACGAATGGTGTATATAAGAAGGGGACTTTCTCAGTTTCTGAAATCGCCTTTCTTCGGCAACGGAATGTGTTATTCTGTTTATATGTTCGGAACATATACCCATAATAACTTTGTTGAAATGCTCCTTAACTTTGGTGTTGTAGGTTTTATAATTTACTATTCTTCCTACTATATCAGTATGAGAAAGGCATTAAGCAAACAGTTTGGCTACGACAGAAAAAGAAAAATTCTTTTTATAGGAATTATCCTTTCCATTCTTGTTACCGAGATGGGAATTATAACTTATTATGACAGAAACATTGTTGTTCTTCTGTGCGCCGTAAGTAAATATTATTCAGATATTGTTTATGTAAAAGTGCCGGAGGAAGAGGAAGAAGTCGAAGGCTTTAACGAAGAGTATGAAGAAGATTTTGAGCTTTCTGAAGATTCAGAATAAATTGAAAGGAATGTAATATGGCTAAAGGATTGATGAAAACCGTAAAGGGAATGGCATTGATGTCTTCAAGCATTTTTATTGACTATGTGGTCAATCTTATAATAACTTATGTGCTTGCAAGGCTTCTTACTCAGGCAGATTACGGTGAGGTTGCGGCAATAACGGTAATGGTCGGCTTTGCGGACATTTTCTGGCAGATGGGCGTAGGTCCTGCTCTTGTTCAGAAAAAAGATGCTACTGAAAAAGACATTTTAACAGCCCAAACTCTTAACCTTATGTTTGGCGTTGTGCTATTTTCGGTTGTTAATATTTTTGCAGGCTTCTGGGTTAAAGTTTTCAGCATTTCAAATATTATAATGTTCAGAATTTACTCAACTGTTTTCCTGCTGAACAGCTATATTGCAACCCCTATGTCTCTTGCGCAGAGAAACTGCAATTTCAAGCTTTTGTCAAAGCTTAATGTATGGGGTGTTGTGTTCTACGGGGTTATCGCAATAATCCTTGCAAAAATGGGCTTTGGTCCCTGGGCACTTATTTATGCAACCCTTTTGAGATATGTGTTCAAGCTGGTGCTGCTTGTTATTAACGTAAAGCTGAAATTCAGCCTTTATTTTAATAAGGAATCGGCAAAAAGCCTTCTTTTCTTCGGAAGCGGACACACTCTTGCAAGAATTTTTAATTACATAGCAAATAACGGAGATACCTTCGTTGTAAATAAAACTCTTACAAAAGCGGCGGTAGGCGCCTATACAAAAACCTACAGCCTTATCGGTTATCCCGCAAGCCTTATCGGAAACACTCTTGACCACGTAATGTTTCCCATTTTATCAGGCTGTCAGGACGACCACGCAAAAATCAGAAAGTTTTTGTATACCTGCACAAGCTTTGTGGCGCTCATGACGGTTCCTCTTTCGGTTACCTGTGTTTTCTGCAGCGAAGACCTTGTTCTTTTCTTCCTGGGCGAAAACTGGGTATCAATCGTTGAACCCTTTAATATAATGATTGTTGCTCTGTTCTTCAGAACGGCATACAGAATTGCAGATACAATAACAAAATCAATAGGTAAGGTTTATTACCGTTCCGTAATTCAGATTGTTTATGCGGTTTCGGTTGTTCTCGGAGCCTATGTCGGTCACTTTAACGGACTTACAGCTATCGCTTTTTATGTAACAATTGCTTTTGTTCTTAACTATTTCCTTATGACCGGACTTTGTATGTATTTTATAAAAGCAAATGTTCTTAAATATATCTCAACGGCAATCGGACCTTTTGTTTACGGCTTTGTGGCTCTTATGGCGGGAATGCTTGTTAAAGGCTTTATAAATCAGATTCAGAACCACTTCCTGGTGTGCGCCGCATGGGCAATATTTATTTTCGGAATTTACGCTCTGCTCTTTTTAACAACAAGAAAGTTTATGCTTGTAAAAGAATTAAACGAGTCCTTTGATTCGGTTGTAAAATCCTTTTTCAGTAAGCTGAAAAAGAAAAATCAGGAGGGATAAGAAATGTTATCTGCGGTTGAAAAATTTATAAAAACCTTTAATGAAAAGGGAATTTTATACTGTCACTATAAAGGAAACAATCATATAGAAGATGGCCTTGAAGGCATATCCGACCTTGACATTCTTGTGGATAAAACACAAAAAAAAGAATGTAAAGAAGCTTTGAAGGAAATGGGCTTTGTTCACTTTAAATCTCAGGAGGGTTCGGCTTTTGAGTCTGTGGAAGACTGGATAAACGTTGACAGCGAAACGGGAAAAATGATTCATATTCATTTGTATTATGAAATAATAACCGGAACAAAATACGTTGAAGAGTATCGTATCCCCTGGGAAAAACAAATTCTTGAAACAAGAATTCAGGATGTTAACCACGGCGGAATTTACATTTCCTCAAGAGAGGCAGAGCTTGCTCTTGTTTATGCAATTATGAGCCTTAAAAAGGAAAAAAGCGTTTCGGAAAAGAATATGAAAAAGCTTGATTTCTTTAAGCCCGTTGCGGAAGATGAAGCTCTTGAAGCTTTTCTTAAATCTGTGTTTAAAGAAGAGGATGCGGAAAAATTCGGAGAAATTCTTCACAGATATTATAACCTTGAAAAAACATATAAAATCATTTCTTCTTATGCAGAAAGAAGGGTAAGCCCTTTGAAAACCCTTCTTTGTCATAAGAAAACTGATTTTAAGATAAAAATGAAATCAAAGCTTAACAGAAAGCTTAAAACCAATTTTGTTTTAAAGAAAACAATTGAAGGTAACGGATTTTCTGTTTGCTTTGCAGGTGCCGACGGCTCAGGAAAAAGCACAATCAGTGCCGATGTAATCAAATGGCTTAACTGGAAAATAGACTCAAAAAATTTTTACCTCGGAAGCGGTGACCAGTATCACAGCCTGTGGAAAACAATAACCCTTAAGTTCGGCGGAAGAACAAGCAGAACAGCTCCTGCAGCAGATTCAAAGCCTGAGGATAAAGAAAACAATGCGGTAAAAGCTCCGGCTCCCGTTAAAAGAAAGTTTTCAATTTTAAGCTACGGTATGGCGGTTGTTAACTGTCTTAACGAGGTTGGAATAGCAAAGTATAAGTATAAAACTCTTAAAAAAGCCGAAAAATATATGAGAAAAGGCGGAATTGCAATTTTTGACCGCTTCCCTCAGATGCAGTTTGCGGGAGTTTACGACGGTCCTAAGCTTGATGGCGTGCTCAAAAAATTCCCAAAAAGTATTGTTATAAATCATTTTCACAAAAAAGAACGTAAGCTTCTTGAGCTTATAACAACAAATTATTATCCTACAATTTTAATTAAGCTTATTCTTCCGCCGGAAGAGTCAATAAGAAGAAAACCCGACCATAATTTCAAAGAGGTTGCGCTTAAGGCAGAAATTACCGAAAAGCTTGAATTTGAAAAATCTCAGGTTGAAAAAATTGATGCAACCCAGCTTTATGAAAATGAACTCATTGAGGTGAAAAACATTATATGGGAAAAAGTAAAAAGCCTGTAATAATAGAGCTTACGGGATTTCCGGGAGTGGGAAAAACAACGGTAAGCAGTAAGCTTTCCGAAAGGTACGGTCAGGAGCTTAACCTTTCCGATTACATAAATTTTTTTAGCAGCGGGGAATCGGGCGTTAAGAACTATATAAAATTTTTAAAGGACGGCGACCTTGTTCAGCTTTTCAACCTTGCTTGTTATCTTGCTTCGATAAGAAGGCTTAAGTCAATAAAATATGTTCTGAAAAATGTATATATATTTACTCTGACTTACAAAAGCTTCTGCAAAAACAGTAAATACAGCTACACTCTCTCAGACGACAGTATGATTCAGGCAATAACCCTGCTGAATTTTCCAGAAAAATTTGTTCTTAATAAATATTCTGAAAGAATTTTCAAAAGGCTTTTTTCAAGGTTTGAAATAGTTGCGGTTAACTGTATCTGCGACAAGGAAATCTGTATGGAGAGGCTTATTGAAAGAAATCACAGCAAGGGAAGATTTGACAAAATTGACAAAAACAATAAAGAAGAGCTTAAAAGGGTTCTTGGAAATTTTGAAGAATCTCTTGAAATTGTAAGAAATTATCTTGAAAGTATCGGCGTAAAGCAGATAAATCTTGATATGACTGCGACACCTGAGGAAAATGCGGAAATAATTTATAAAAATCTTTAAAGGAAGTATTTTATGATATCGGATAAGCTTTTAACTCAATTTTTAAAAAGATACCCGGGAGCGGAAAACCCTATGAAGGCATTCTGTCCTTACAGAGTTTGCCCCATCGGTGCCCACGTTGACCATCAGCACGGGAAAATAACCGGCTTTGCTATTGATAAGGGAATTGAAATTGTGTTCATCCCTACAAAAAACGGCGTTGTTGAACTGTCAAGCCTTAACTTTGAAGGTAAAAAACAGTTTCATATAAACAGTGTTCCCGAAAAGCAAAATGACTGGGCAGACTATTTAAGAGGTGCAACAATTGCAATCGGAGAAAGATACGAGCTGAAATACGGGGTTTATGCTCTTATTTCCGGCGGTCTTCCCATAGGCGGACTTTCTTCCTCTGCGGCTGTAATTCTTGCCTATATGTCAGCTCTTTGCAAGGCGAACAACATTCATCTTAACCAAAGAGAGGTTGTTGAAATTGCTCAGTCGGCAGAGAATAATTATGTTGGAATCAGCGTTGGAAAGCTTGACCAGTCCTGCGAGATATATTCCAAAAAAGAGCATCTGCTTTATCTTGATACAAGAACAGACGAATATCAGCTTATTCCTTTAAATAAAAAAATGAAGCCCTTTGAAATTGCGGTTTTTTTCAGCGGAGTTGAAAGAACTCTGGTGGGAAGCGCATATAATATGCGAGTAGACGAGTCAAAATCTGCGGCATATGCTCTTCTGGCTTTTGCAAATCAGCCTTACGGCAAATTCAAAGAAACCAGACTTCGCGATGTTGAAGAAAGTGTTTTTGAAAAATATAAGGACAAGCTTCCGGAAAACTGGAAAAAAAGAGCAATGCACTATTACAGCGAGCAAAACAGAGTTGAAAAAGGCGTTGAGGCGTGGAAAAACGGCGATATCGATGCTTTCGGAAGCCTTTCTTACGAAAGCGGAATAAGCAGTATTGAAAATTATCAGACAGGCTCAACCGAGCTTAAAGCATTAAGTGAAATAATGGCTCATACCGAAGGTATTTACGGCGGAAGGTTCAGCGGAGCAGGCTTTAAAGGCTGTTGTATAGCTCTTGTAGACCCGGCAAAAAAGAAAAGCATAAAAGAACAGGTTACAAAGGAATATCTCGGAAAGTTTCCTGAGCTTGAAGGCAAATTTTCCGTTCATTTCTGTAAAACCGCCGACGGATGTGAATTTTAAAACAAAGGAGAAGGATTTATGAAATGTGTTGTTCTTGCGGCAGGATATGCAACAAGGCTGTATCCTCTTACAGAAAATTTTCCAAAACCGCTTCTTGAGGTTAAAAACAAAACTATTCTCGATTGGCTTTTAGATGATATCGACGGTATTGAGGGAATAAATGAATATGTAATTATTTCAAATCACAGATATTTTGAGCATTTTAAAAGCTGGGCAGAAAATAAAAAGCTTTCTGCTCCTATAACCCTTATAGACGATGGCTCTGTTGATAATGAAAACAGACTGGGAGCAGTAAAGGATATTGATTTTGCGGTAACCGAGTTAAAGCTTAACGACGATTTAATGGTTATCGCAGGGGATAACGTGCTCGATTTCAGCTTTAAATCTTTTGCAGACTACTTTAAAGAAAAAAACAGTACCTGCATAATGAGATATTTTGAAGAAAATAAAGAGAAAATAAAAAAGAGCGCTGCGGCAGTTGTTGATGAAAACGGCAAGGTTCTCAATATGACTGAGAAACCTGAAAATCCTCAGTCAAACTGGTGCGTTCCGCCCTTTTACATTTATAAAAAGTGCGACATTCCTTACATAAAAAAGGCAATAGAATCCGGCTGTAAAACCGATGCTCCGGGAAGCTTTGTTGCCTGGCTGTCTTCTCAGACAACCGTTCATGCAATGGAAATGCCGGGTAAAAGATTCGATGTGGGAAACCTTGAAAGCTATAACTATGTAAAGGAAACCTATAACGGAATAACAAAATAAACAGTCGAACCTTTTCAGGTTCGACACTTTTATGAACAACAGGAGATTACAAAATGGAACAAATTAAAGAAAACAAGATGGGCGTAATGCCCGTAAACAGACTTTTAATAACAATGGCACTGCCGATAATGATCTCAATGCTGGTTCAGGCGCTTTACAATATTGTTGACAGTATTTACGTTGCAAGAGTAAGCGATGCGGCTTTAAATGCTGTGTCGCTGGCATTTCCCGCTCAGAATTTAATGATAGCAATAGGAACGGGAACGGGAGTTGGTATAAATGCTCTTTTGTCCAGGTCCCTTGGTGAAAAAAACTTTAAGCTTGCAAATAAAATTGCCGAAAACGGCGTTTTTCTTGCTTTTATGAGCTATGTGCTTTTCTTGATTTTCGGACTTACTGCCTGCGAGGTTTATTTTAAAGCGCAGACAACAAATGCAGAGGTAATTTCAGGGGGAACAAGCTATTTGTTCGTATGCTCTGTTTTTTCCTTTGGTGTATTCGGGCAGATTGTTTTTGAAAGACTTGTTCAGGCAACGGGAAAAACAATTTACAGTATGCTTACTCAGGGCTTCGGTGCAATAATAAACATAATTTTAGACCCGATTTTTATTTTCGGATTTTTCGGAATTCCGGCAATGGGCGTAACAGGAGCCGCAATTGCAACAGTTGCAGGTCAGATTTGTGCAATGATTCTCGGAATTTTGCTTAATCATTTCAAGAATCCGGAAGTTAAGCTTAATTTTAAGAAGTTCAGACCTTCGCTAAGAATAATAAAGGAAATTTATGCAATCGGAATTCCCAGCATAATAATGAGTGCAATAACCTCGGTTATGACCTTTTGCCTTAACAAAATTCTTTACGGCTTTACCGAGCTTGCGGTAAACGTTCTGGGAATTTATTTCAAGCTTCAGAGCTTTGTGTTTATGCCGGTGTTCGGGCTTAATAACGGGCTTGTTCCCATTGTAAGCTACAACTATGGTGCAGGAAAAAGAAAAAGACTTGTTAAGTCGGTAAAGCTTGCTTTGGTTTATGCGTTTTCAATTTTGTTTGTAGGATTTTTAGTGTTTCAATTTGCCTGTGAACCGCTGCTCAGAGTTCTGTTCGATGCTTCCGACGAGGTTGTAAAAATCGGAGCTCCCGCATTAAGAATTATAAGCTTAAGCTTTCTTCTTGCGCCCTTCTGTATAATAATAATTTCAACTCTTCAGTCTCTTGGCAAAGGATTTCAGGCAATGGTTATATCTATGGTAAGACAGTTGGTGTTCTTAATTCCCGTGGCGTTTTTAATGTCCCTTACAGGCGTTTTGAATGCAGTATGGACCGCATTTCCGATAGCTGAGCTTGCTTCGGTTATCTGCGCAGTATTTATGTTTGTGTCGGTATATAAAAAGGTTATAAGCAAAATTCCAAACAATGAATAACAGGAATGTAGAAAAAGTTTGGACCACTATGTTTTGAACAAACTTCATCTAACTCCGCGTATCTGTATACGCGTTCGGGTTCAGTTTGTCCAATCCAATTCTTTTTTTCTATTCCTTGGAAATGAACAAAAAAATACAGTAAAAACAAATTTGTTTTTACTGTATTTTTGTTTTATATTAAATCGCAGATGTTGTTTGAAAATTCAACCGGGTCTTCAATTGAAAGACCTTCAATAAGCATTGCACTCGAAAGAAGAACCGATGCATATTTTGAAAGCTTTTCCTTGTCGCCTTCAAGCATTTCCTTAAGCTTGCTGAAAACGGGGTGAGAAACGTTAATTTCAAGAATTTTCTGTGCCTTAACCTGATTGTCGTTTGGCATCATATTAAGAACCTTTTCCATTTCAATTGAAATTTCACCGTCGGCAGTAAGGCAAACAGGGTGAGAACCCATTGTTGAGGAAGGACGAACGTCTGAAACCTTTTCCTTGAGAGCTTCCTTAAGGAAGTCAAAAAGCTCCTTGTTCTCTTCTTTTATTTTTCCGTTGTCCTCTTTGTCTTCTTCAAAGCCAAGGTCTGATGCGGAAACGTTTTTGAATTCCTTTTCTTTGTATGTCGTAAGAACTTTAATTGCAAATTCGTCAACGTCTTCGGTAAGGTAAATAACCTCAAAGCCCTTTGATGTAACCTTTTCTGTCTGAGGAAGCTTTGCAATTTTGTCAACGCTTTCGCCGCAGGCATAATAAATGAATTTCTGGTCTTCCTTCATTCTTTCAACATACTCGGCTAAGGTTGAAAGCTTGCTTTCAAAAGAGGTAGTAAACATAACCAGGTCCTGAAGAGCTTCTTTGTTCATTCCGAACTTGTCGTAAATTCCGAATTTAAGCTGTCTTGCAAAAGCCTTATAAAATTCTTCGTAAGCCTCTCTGTCGTTTTTCTGCATTGAAAGAAGCTCGCTTCTTATTTTCTTGTCAATTCTTGATGCGATAACCTTAAGCTGTCTGTCGTGCTGAAGAATTTCCCTTGAAATGTTCAGAGAAAGATCGGCAGAGTCAACAAGTCCCTTTACAAAGCTGAAATAGTCAGGAAGCAAATCCTTGCACTTGTCCATAATAAGAACGCCGTTTGAGTAAAGCTGAAGTCCTTTTTCAAAGTCCTTGGTGTAATAATCATAAGGAGCGTTCTTTGGAATGTAAAGAATTGCATTGTAGTTAACCGCGCCGTCGGCAGAGGTGTGAATAACCTTAGCGGGCTCTTCAAAATCGTGAAAATTATCCTTATAGAAGGAGTTGTATTCCTCCTTGCTTATTTCGTTTTTGTTCTTTCTCCAGAGGGGAACCATTGAGTTTAAAACGGTGTCCTCAAAAACGGTTTCGTATTCGTTTTCGGTGTCAGGCTTTTTAACCTGCTTTGAAACGAGCATTTTTATCGGATATTTAATATAGTCGGAATATTTTTTAACAATTCCTCTTGTTCTGTATTCCTCCAAGAATTCGCTGTAATTTTCCTCTTCGGTATCGGCTTTAACGTAAAGAGTAATAACCGTGCCTGCTTCTTCCTTTTCGCAGGGCTCAACGGTGTATCCCTTAGAGCCTTCCGATTCCCATATGTAAGCTTCCTCTGAACCGAACTTTTTGCTTTCAACGGTAATTTTATCTGCAATCATAAAAGCAGAATAAAAGCCAACGCCGAACTGGCCGATAATATCAACATCTTCTTTTTTATCGTTTGCAGCTTTAAAGTCGAAGGAACCGCTTTTTGCAATTGTTCCGAGATTGGATTCAAGCTCTTCCTTTGACATGCCGATACCCGTATCTGTAATAACAATTTTTCTTGCATCCTTGTCAAGAGAAATTCTTATATAGAAATTCTCTCTGTCAAACTTTATATTTTCGTCGGAAAGGGAAAGATAGTAGAGCTTGTCTATTGCGTCCGACGCATTTGAAATAAGCTCTCTGAGATAAATTTCCTTGTGAGTATAAATAGAATTTATCATCATATCAAGGAGCTTTTTTGATTCTGATTTAAACTGCTTAATTGCCATAATATTACCTTCTTTTGATTGATTTTAGCACTCTTTCGTTTCGAGTGCTAAAACTATTTTATCACAAAAATTTGTTTTGTCAATAGTATTGTAAAATTTAGCATAATGTGGTATGATATATAGTGTATATTTATATGAACAAGAGGTAATAAAAATGAAAAAAAGAATTTTCAGCGGAGTTCAGCCGTCGGGAGAACTTACCATAGGTAATTATCTCGGAGCTATTAAAAACTGGACAAAGCTTATAGATGAATATGAGTGTATTTTTTCGGTAGTTGACCTTCATTCGATTACTGTAAGACAGGACCCTGAGGAGCTGAGAAACAGAAGCTACGGTCTTCTTGCTCAGTATATTGCCTGCGGAATTGACCCGGATAAATGTACACTTTTTGTACAGTCTCACGTGCCTGCACATGCCCAGCTTTCCTGGTTGCTTAACTGTTATACCTATAACGGCGAGCTTCAGAGAATGACCCAGTTCAAAGAAAAATCAAAAAGACATGCAGATAATATAAATGCAGGACTTTTCACTTATCCCGTACTTATGGCTGCAGACATTCTTCTTTATCAGACAGACCTTGTGCCCGTAGGACACGACCAAAAACAGCATCTTGAGCTTGCAAGAAACATTGCTGAAAGATTTAACGGAATTTACGGCGAAAGCTTTAAAGTACCCGATCCTTATATTGCAAAATTCGGCGCAAGAATTATGGACCTTACCGACCCGACAAAGAAAATGTCAAAATCAGAACCAAACGGTGCCATTTTGCTTTCCGACGAAAGTGCGGCAATAATCAAAAAATTCAAAAGAGCTGTTACCGACTCTCTTGCAACAGTTAAATTTGAAGAGGGAAGAACTGCAATAAATAACCTTATGTCAATATACGGCTGTGTAACAGGTAAGGAAATGAGCGAGATTGAAACAGAATTTGAAGGCAAAGGCTATGGCGACTTCAAAAAGGCAATCGGAGAAGCAGTAGTTGCAGAGCTTGAACCTATTCAGGTTAAATATAACGAGCTTATGAATAACAAAGATTATCTTGAAGCAATCTTTAAAAAGGGTGCAGAAAAGGCCAATGAAATTGCAGAAAACACATTGCAGGATGTATATGGCAAGGTAGGCTTTATTTTAAAATAATAAATAAAAAGAAACCTGCTTTTCCGGGTTTCAACTGAATTATTCATCGGAGATAAAAATATGTCAGAAATAATAGTAATCGTAGTGGCGTTTCTTGTGGCATTTGTAATGACCTTTGCCTCAACGCCGCTGGCTGAAAAAATTGCATATAAAATCGGCGCGGTAGACGTGCCCAATGATGCCAGAAGAATGCACAAAAAACCTATTCCAAGACTTGGCGGAATCGCAATATTTTTCGGATTTCTTGTGTCTTGTCTTTGCTTTGTGGTAATGTCAAGAGAAATGATTGCAATAATCTTAGCTTCGCTTCTTATAGTGATTCTCGGTGTTCTTGACGACAGAAAGCCAATTCGTGCAATAATCAAGCTGGCAGTTCAAATTGTTGCGGCATTTATTGTTGCGTATTTCGGAAAGGTTAATATTGATGTTTTTACAAACCCGAACCTTTTCTCAACAAGCGAATATCTGATTTTAGGAAAGCTTTCCATTCCGATAACAATAATCTGGATTGTAGCAATTACTAATGCGGTTAATTTAATTGATGGTCTCGACGGTCTTGCGGCAGGAGTTGCCTCAATTTCGTCAATCTGTCTTCTTATAATTGCCCTTATGGTTTCGGAAATAAACATTGCGGTGTTTACCGCGTGTATCGCAGGAGCCTGCTTCGGTTTTCTGCCTTACAATTTCAACCCCGCAAAAATATTTATGGGGGATTCGGGCTCAACCTTTTTGGGCTTTGTCCTTGCCTGCATTTCAATTGAGGGCGTTTTCAAGGCATATGCCGTTGTGTCCTTTGCGGTGCCCCTGCTTGTTATGGCGCTTCCGCTCTTTGATACAACCGTTGCAATTTTAAGAAGAATTAAAAACAAAAAACCAATTATGGCTCCCGACAGGGGACATCTTCACCATAAGCTTATCGATATGGGCTTTTCTCAGAAGCAGGCGGTTGGAATTTTATATGCAATTTCCGCATTTCTGGGAATAACCGCAATAATTCTGGTAGGCTTTGGTGTAATGAGAGCGCTTGCTCTGCTCAGCATTGCAATAATTTTTATAATAGCAAGTCTTTATTTCAGTAATAAAAAGGAAGAAAACGAATCAGAGGATAAGGAGAATAACAATGATTAAAGTAATGACAATTTTCGGAACAAGACCCGAAGCAATCAAAATGGCTCCGCTGGTTAAAGAACTTGAAAACACAGAAGGCATCAAATCTGTTGTTGCCGTAACTGCTCAGCACAGACAAATGCTTGACCAGGTTCTTGAAATTTTTGACATCAAGCCGGATTACGACCTTAACATTATGAAGGACAGACAAACTCTTGTTTCAATAACAACCAATGCCCTTTCAGGTCTTGATGAGGTTATGAAGGAAGAAAAACCTGATATAGTGCTTGTTCATGGTGACACTTCAACAACCTTTGCAGGTGCTCTTGCAGCGTTTTACAATATGATTTCAATAGGTCACGTTGAAGCAGGTCTTCGTACTTTTGATAAATATTCGCCCTTCCCGGAAGAAATGAACAGACAGCTTACCGGCAGAATGACCGATATGCACTTTTCTCCAACGGTGAACAATAAGAAATTCCTTCTTAACGAAAGCATTGACGAAGATAAAATTTATATTACAGGTAATACGGTTATTGATGCTCTCAAAACAACTGTAAGAGAAGATTATCAGTTTGAGGACGAATGCCTTAAAAATCTCGACTTCAAAAACAAGAGAGTAATTCTTGTTACGGCTCACAGAAGAGAAAATTTAGGCGAACCCCTTCGTAATATTTGCAGCGCAATAAGAGAAATTGCTCTTGAATATAAAGATGTTCATATTGTTTATCCTGTTCATCTTAATCCGGCAGTTCGTGAGGTTGCAAACGAATTTCTTGCAGACCTTGATAATGTTGACTTAATTGAACCAATTGATGTTGAAGATATGCACAATGCAATGTCAAGATGCTATATGGTTATGACCGACTCGGGCGGACTTCAGGAAGAAGCTCCGGCACTCGGAAAACCTGTTCTTGTTTTAAGAACAGAAACCGAAAGACCCGAGGCAGTAGAAGCAGGAACAGTTAAGCTAGCAGGCGTTAATAAAGAAGTTATTCTTTCTCTTGCGAAAGAACTTCTTGATGATAATGATGCTTATGAAAAAATGGCAAAAGCCGCAAATCCTTACGGTGACGGCAACGCTTCACAGAGAATTGTGCAGGCAATATTGAACAAATTTACCGGCACAGTTGAAAGACCCGCAGATTTTTAAATAATAGCAGAAACTCCTTTTTTATGGAGTTTCTTTTTTATATTCGTAGGGTGCGACGGTCTCGTCTCCCGACTCGGTCGGTGATAAACGGTTGCCGCCTCAGGCAACCATCACCTCTGTCGCACCGTGTTTGAAATAGAATTTTTTTTATCTTACACATTATTTTATTCTGATTACATATCCTTATATAAAAGGAGAGATATGTATGAATATAAAATATTTTACCTGTGCAAACAGCTGTCAGGGGTTTGTAAATCTTACGGAAAACAATGTTTCGGATATCGGCAAAAGATTTTTTATTTCCTGTTCTTCAAGGGATACAGCGGCAAATTTTATCAGAAGAGTGGGGGAATATTATGAAAATAAAAATTTCAGCGTGGAGTACATTTTGAATCCTTCGGACAAAAACAGTTTGTGGGGATGTATTGTAAGAATGCTTGATTTTTGTGTGCTTTCTCAACAGTGCGGAGAAAATGGGATAAAAATAAGCCTTGGAGAAGGTGAAGGGCTTGAAGCTCTTGAAAACAAAATAAAAGACTGTTACGAAAAAATGTACTGCGCATATAAAGAAGCAAAGAAAATTCACGACGACTGGGAAAAGATTTATATTGAAAATATGAATTTTGAAAAGCTGGATGCTTTCAAAAAGCAAACTGCAGAGCAAATGTTTGAAAATAAAATGACCGACAGAATTCCCAAATCAAAAGAAAGATTTTTCGGAGCTTCTACCAAAAACGGCTATGTTAGTTTAATCAAAAGCTTAACCGAAGGTATCGGTAAAAGATATTTTATAAAGGGCAGACCGGGAACGGGAAAGTCTACCTTTATGAAAGAGGTTAAAAATGAGGCAGAAAAAAGGGGCTTTGATACTGAGGTTTACAAATGCAGCTTTGATCCCGAAAGCTATGATATGGTAATAGTCAGAGGAGCAGATTTCTGTGTTTTCGATTCAACTGCTCCTCACGAAATGTTCCCCTCCTCCGATTGTGACATTATTCTTGATTTTTACAGAGAATCGGGGCTTGAAGGGGTTGATGAAAAATACAAAAATGAGCTTGAAAGCATTTCAAAGGAATATAAGCTTCGCATTAACGAAGGAAGTGAATATCTCCGTCTTGCAACAATTCTTGAAAAAGAACTGGAAAGCAAAGCAAAGGATTTTGTTAATTACACCGCCTCTGAAAATATGCTTAAAACTTTAATCGCCGAAATAAACAAAGGACTGTTTCAATAATTCAATAAAATGAATAAATGAAAAATGTAGGGGTCGATGCCTACATCGACCTGAAAAATGGTCGGATGTGGGTATCAACCCTATTGCGAATATCACAGTTATTTTGAAATTACAGGATAAAGCTGAATTGAGTTTCCGCCATCAACTACAAGCTCTGTGCCGGTAGTGTTTCTTGCGTGCATTGCAAAGTACCATACTGCATCGGCAATATCTTCACCAACGGCAACATCGCCAAGCGGAGTAAATCTTGATGGCACATTTTTGTAAAATTCGGGATTTTTCTCCCATCTGTCGGTTCTTATCATTCCCGGCAACACCGCGTTTACTCTTATGTTATATTTCCCTAAATCAAGAGCCATTGCCCTCATCATCCCAAGCTGTCCGCCTTTTGATGCAGAATATGCTATTCTGTCAGGAATAGCTCTGTAGGCGGTGTTGGAATTTATAAAAATAATGTTTCCGCCACCATTTTTAATCATTCGTTTTGCGGCATGTTCCGAAAGACAATAGTTCCAGACCATATTTGTATTTATAACTCTCATAAAGTCTGTAAGCGGATTTTCAAAGGCGGTAATTCCAAGTCCCTGATCTGCCGCATTCAAAACCAAAGTTTCTATGAATATGCCCTTACTGTCAAGGTCGTCAAAAAGTTCTTCCACAGATTTTTCATCAACCGTTCTTTCATCAATAAGAGAATCTATGTGATAGCCGATGATATTTACATTTGGAAATTTTTCTTTGTAACGCTTTTCGGTTTCGTGAACTTTTTCTTTGTTTCTTCCCGTAAATACAACATCAATTCCCTCTGATGCGAATTTTTCTACTATTGCAACACCTGTATTTATACAGGCACCTGTTATAAGTACTGTTTTTTTCATTATTTCACCTTATCAAATACTCGCACATAGTCTACTATGAAAGCATCGTCCTTAAATTCATTATCTCTTTTACAAATATCGCCAACACGAATATCTCCGTAATTTTCTGAATATTCGCCGACTTTAAGGGGAGTTCCTGCACGATATCCTCTGATTTCTGTTGTAAGTAAAATAAACTGCGGAACCTGTGACACCGCTTTGTTTGTTCTGGCTGTTTCTTCACCATCGCAATAAAACACATATTCGTCAGGTGTCCATAAAAGTGCAAATGTATGGAAATCATCTTCTGTTTTCTTTAATTCATATTCAACCCTTGCATCTTTCGTGTACTGACTTCCGTATCCGCCGTATATATTTCCCGAAGATGCTGCTCCTTTGTAAAAGTGTTCCATAATATCGTTTTCGATACCGCAATATTCAGGGTTGTATCTTGTTCCGATTGAAGGGGACTGAAGCCAGAATGCACTCCACATTACATCAGGTTCTTTTTGAAATTTGCAACGGCATTCATAAAATCCGTATCTGTGTTCAAATTTGGGAGGTTCAAGTTCTCCTAGTTTCCACATTTCTGCTTTTCCCCATACATTCTGAGTTCCTACTTTAGGTACATCAAAGGACATAACGCCCGTCTGGAGCTGAGGGGAAACGTAATATCCGTTTTTCTCAGTACGATGAAGCTCTATGTGACTGTTTCCGTCTAAAACAACTCCTTTGTCTGTATATGCCTCTGCGGGGTTTCCCCAGTAATTTAAACGAAAATCCCATTTTGTTCTGTCAAGCTCTGTTCCGTCAAATTCATCTGCCCATACAAGCTTCCATTCACCATCAGGCAAATAGCTTGGTTCGTGGTCTTTTACTTCAAATTTTTTCATAATTAATCTCCTTAAAAATAAAATTCAGTTTTTGCAGGTCTGATGTCTGTTAAAGCCCCTGTGTAGTGCCTTAATGTGTGTGGCTGATATGGGTGCTTTAAACATTCTTCTTCGTTGATTTCAATTCCAAGTCCCGGTTTGTCGGGAATTGTGATATAGCCGTCTTTATATTCAAGACTTTCGTTGGTTACATCCTTTCGCCACTCAACATCAGAATACATAATTTCAAGTATTTCAAAGTTGGGGCAGGTTGCCGCAAGCTGAAGAGTTGCCGCATTTGCAACAGGACCTGACGGATTGTGAGGTGCAAAAGGAATGTAGCGACATTCTGCCTCTGCCGCAATCTTTTTAAGTTCCATAATTCCGCCTGCGTGGGAAATGTCGGGCTGAATATAGTCTGCCGCCATTTTGTCAAATAACGGTCTGTAATCCCAACGGGTATAGAGCCTTTCACCTGCTGAAATTGCAACGGGTGATTTGTCCTTTACTTCTTTTAAAGCATCTAAGTTGTCAGGCGGAACAGGTTCTTCAAAGAACATAGGCTTGAACTGTTCAAACTCTTTTGCAATTTTAACAGCGGTGGGAATGTTAAATCTTCCGTGTCCTTCAATGAGTAAATCCACCTTGTCGCCAACGGCCTCACGAACTGCCGAAACGCATCTTATTGCTTTGTCAAGGGCTGCATTTGAAATGTTTAAATAGCTTTTTCCGAAAGGATCCCATTTCATAGCGGTAACGCCGCGTTTTACTGCAATTTTTGCTTTTTCACCGAATTCTTCAGGCTCTTTTGCACCTGCAAACCAACCGTTTACATAAATTCTCACCTTGTCATTTACCTTGCCGCCGAGAAGCTGATAAACAGGAACATTAAGGCTTTTGCCGAGAATGTCCCATAATGCCATTTCAACCGCAGAAAGGGCGGACATAAGCACCGCACCGCCTCGCCAGTATGCATCTCTGTATATACTGTGCCAGTGCTTTTCAATTTCAAGCGGGTTTTTGCCCACAAGATATTCTTTAATGTGTTCAACTGCACCAAGAAGTGCCTTTTCCTTGTATTCAAGTGTTGCTTCTCCCACACCGTCAATTCCTTCATCGGTGTAAACCTTTATAAACACCCAGTTTGTTCTGAAACAATCAACGGTAAAGCATTTTATATCTGTTACTTTCATAGTTTTATCTCCTTGTAAATTTCTGCTATTACTTTATTTTCACATTCAAAATCCTCTGCCGTAGTTTTATCAAACATACCAATATGTATCGGGACTGTTTTCTTTGCATTAATTCGTTTTGCAAAATTTGAGGCATCGGTTTTGTTCATATTGTTGCCAACTCCGTTAATCGGAAGAAAAAGAGCATAAATGTCTTTTGGGATATCTTCAAAGATTTTTTCATTGTAAAGGGTATCGCCCGTTACATAATACTTTTTAACTCCGTCATCAATTATAACGCCGATTGGTGCAGGGTCGCTGTGTTCTGCTTTAACCGCGGTAAATTTAATGTTGTTTTCTGTCCAGGTTGTATGTCGGTTGAACTGAACAAAGTTGTTGTCACCACCGATTTTTCTTACCTCGTTCCACACGGGGGTCGGGGAAAGAACAGTTATTTTGGTGTCCTTTGAAATGAATTTCTCAACAGTTTCCGGGTCAAAATGGTCAAGGTGATTGTGAGTGAAAATCATAACATCGGGTTTGATTTCAAATAAACTTTCATCAACGGCAACTCTTCGGTAGTTTTTCGGATTTAATTTTTCCACACTGTCGGAAAGGTAAGGGTCAATCATAATTTTAAATCCGTTTTTTTCAAAAAGTAAGCCTGCCTGACCAAGCCAGATGGTTTTCATAATGCTCCTCCTTTTTGTTGACATATTGTTTATTTGATTATATAATATATCTTATCAGATAAATATAGTAATCTTATATAATTTATTAGAAATCTTATTATTTTAAGCCAAAGGGGAAATGAATTTGGTTCTGCCGGAGATAGTGTCAACAGGAATATACAATTCACAGGTTGCCGTAAAAAACAAAACAATTACCAAAAACAGAAAAACAACAATGTTTGAAATAGAAATTCCGATAGAAAAAGGCGGAATTTCTCATATTAACTCCGAGGAAATGTCCATAGATAAAAATATGATTATCTGTGCAAAGCCGGGGCAGATACGCCATACAAAACTTCCTTTTAAATGCTATTATGTTCATATGATTTTAAAAGAGGGAGTTCTTTATGACAGTCTTATGAATATGCCGAATTTTATAAAAATTGACAGAAGAGAGCACTACCTTGAACTGTTTAAAAGACTGCAGAAGCATTATGACACGGCTCTTGAAACAGATGAAATAATTATGCACAGTATTATTCTTGAACTTATATATTCATTACTTAAGGACTCAAAAAAACTTTCTGTCCGTGAAAAAGCAAAGGTGAGCAATTATGAGGCTATTGAAAAAACAATAGAATACATAAAAGCAAATCTCACGGCAGATTTATCCCTTGAAACCCTTTCAAAGGAAGCAGGATTCAGTCCCATCCATTTCCACAACTGCTTTAAAGCATCAACAGGTGAAACCCTTCGTGATTATGTAGAGGAGCAAAGACTGAAAAAAGCGGCGAATATGCTTGTTTCAACTGATAAAACATTAACAGAAATAGCATACACCTGCGGCTTTTCCTCACAAAGCTACTTCAGCTACGCCTTTAAACGCAGAATGAAAAAAACTCCCCGTGAGTATGTACGGGAAGTTTTCAGATTGTACGAAAAAGAATAACCGGTTGAACAATTGTTCAGCCGGTTTTGTGTTATTCAAAAATTTTAAAGAGTTCTTTGTCGAGGTAGTCGGCAACAATAATATTTGAACCAAGCTTTTTGTGAAGCTCTCTTTGGTATTCAGCTTCTTTGGGGATTCTGCTTATTACAAGAGAACCCATTTCACAGCCTGCGGCAATTTCCGCTCTTCCGTCACCCACAACAAGAACGTTTTCACCTTTAACGCCAAGCTCTTTAAGAAGCTTTTTCATTATCATATCCTTAGGCATCTTTTCTGTCCATGTGGAGCCGATAATGTCTTTAATAATTTCGCCTTCGCCGATTTTGTAACCCAGAGTTTCTACCTCTTCGCACATTCCCATGCCCTTTTCAACAACTGCGCCTGTAACAAAATAGTTTTTAACACCCTTGTCCTTTAAGAATTTCATAAATTCCATTGAGCCTTCAACCTGAAAGCTTTCGGGATCTTTTGCCGCCTTAACAAGGTTTCTGTCACGGCAATAACCGTTTAAGACAGCCTCATAAAGCTTAAAAAGTCTCGGCGTCATTTCGGTAAGCATTTCATTCATTTCATCTGTTTCGGGAAGGTCATCAAAGTACTCTTCACCTTTCCAGATTCTTTTTATAATTTCGGAGTTGGTTGCCATGTCGCAGTCAACCTTGATGTTGCCTTCTTCAACAGAACGTCTTATTGCCCATTCCATCTGTGTAAGAGCGGAAAGACCTGCAGATTCAACACAGAATCTGTCAGTTTCATCAAGAGGCTCAAGTCCTGCAAGGTCGATAAGTCTTTTCTCATTTTCCTTGCTGTCAAAGTCAGAAGGTAGTCCGTTTATAATAACATCGTAAAGACAAATGCTCATAACGGGAGGCCATTCTCTTATCAAAGAATGAGTTCCGTCAATGTCGTGAAAAGCATATGTAATTTCCTTGTCTTCAAAACCGTTTATTACAATTGAAGAGCCTGTGTTATGCGCTTTTAACAGTTAGTTACCTCTTATTCGTTGTAAAATCCTCTGTTTGCATCAACAAGATTGCAGATAGCTTCAACACTTGAATGTGTTGTAAGACCGTCTTCGGGAGTGTTTTTGCAGTAATCAATCATTTTTTCAACTGTTGTTGTAACAACGTGAAGTCTTGTATCACTTGCAGCATAGTAAATAAAGAGATTGTCATTGTCGTCTTTAATAATACCGTTGCTGAAGATTAAGCCTGAAACGTCACCAACTCTTTCCCATCCTTTTGGTGCAAGGAAATGGCCTGAAGGTTTGTAAATTACCTTTGTAGGATCTTCAAGTGATGTCATAAAGCAGTAAAGAACGTATCTTAAGCCTGAAGCATTGTTTCTTACACCGTGAGCAACATGGAGCCAGCCTTCTTTTGTTTTGATAGGTGTTCCGCCCTGACCGTTTTTAACTTCTTTGATTGTGTGGTAAATTCTTTCGTCGATAATTTTTTCATTGTCAATTACAGGATTGTGCATATCGTCAATAAATGCAATGCCTATTCCGCCGCCGCTTCCAACGTCGATAAATCCGTCTGAAGGTCTTGTGTAAACCATATATTTACCGTCAACATATTCAGGATGAAGAACAACGTTTCTCTGCTGGAATTTGCAGATAAGGTCAGGAAGTCTTTCCCAGTTATCAAGGTCCTTTGTTCTTACAATGCCGCAGGTTGCACAAGCTGAAGATGTGTCATCAACAGTCTTATCCTTTCTTTCACTGCAGAAAAGGCCATAAATCCAGCCGTCTTCATGCTGTGTTAAACGCATATCGTAAACGTTTGTATCAATTTCTTCAACTTTAGGAAGAACTATTGGTTTTTCTCTGAATTTGAAGCCGTCAACACCGTTGTCGCTTTCGGCAATTGCAAAATATGATTTTCTGTCGTTACCTTCAACTCTTGCTACAACAATATATTTTCCGTTAAGGAAAATGCCGCCTGCATTAAGAATAGCGTTTGGCTGAATTCTTTCAAGGAAAAGCGGGTTTCTTTCATATGAGTAATCAAATCTCCAGTTAAGTGGAATATCTTCTCTCATAAGAACAGGGTATTCATATCTGTTGAAAATTCCGTTAATGCTTAATTTCGGTTTGTTTTTTCTTGAAGTAACTTTAACGTGATTTTCAGTAACTTCTTTAATTCTCTGTTCAAAATATTCTCTTGACATAATGGTTTCTCCTCCATACTTTTATTTAATTAGGTGTCCCTATACCTTAATTATAGAGTGGAGAATTTGTACTGTCAACAAAAAAAAGAAAAAAATGTAAAATTCTGATAGCTTTAACAAAAATTATGCAACACAAGGAACCTATGCTTGCAATTTGTGTGTTTTTTATGGTATACTATAAGGTACTTATGGAGGTAGGCTATGAACAAACAGGAAAATATAAGAAACTTCAGTATAATTGCACATATAGATCACGGAAAATCTACTCTTGCAGACAGGCTCCTTGAAACAACCGGAGCTCTTACCCAAAGAGAAATGCAGGAGCAGGTTCTTGACAATATGGACCTTGAAAAGGAAAGAGGTATAACCATAAAGGCAAGAGCTGTCCGTCTTATTCACAAAGCAAAGGATAACAAGGAATACGTTCTGAATCTTATTGACACTCCCGGTCATGTTGACTTTAACTACGAGGTGTCAAGAAGTCTTGCTGCCTGCGAGGGCGCACTTTTAGTTGTTGATGCCGCTCAGGGAATTGAGGCACAAACCCTTGCAAATACCTATCTTGCTCTTGATCACGACCTTGAAATTGTTCCTATTGTAAATAAAATAGACCTTCCTTCTGCAAGACCTCAGGAGGTAAAGGACGAAATAGAAGACATTATCGGAATCGAAGCTCAGGAGGCTCCGCTTATTTCTGCTAAAAACGGAATTGGAATTGAAAGCGTTTTAGACGAAATTGTTGAGAAAATCCCAGCTCCTGTCGGCGATGAAACTGCCCCCTTAAAGGCTCTTATTTTCGACTCTTTCTATGACCAGTACAGAGGCGTTATTGTTTATATAAGAGTAAAAGAGGGAACCGTAAAACCCGGAATGACCATAAGATTTATGGCAACAAAAAAAGAATTTGAGGTTGTTGAAACCGGTTATCTTCACCCTATGGGCCATATGCCCTGCGACAGTCTTTGTGCAGGCGAGGTTGGCTATATTGCGGCAAGCATTAAAAATGTTCAGGATACCCGTGTGGGCGATACGGTAACTGATGCAGACAGGCCTGCATCAGAACCTCTTCCCGGCTACAGAAAGGTTAATCCTATGGTTTACTGCGGTATTTATCCTGCAGACGGTTCAAAATATCCCGATTTAAGAGATGCCCTTGAAAAGCTTCAGCTTAACGATGCTGCTCTCGATTTTGAAGCTGAAACCTCTGTTGCTCTCGGCTTTGGCTTCAGATGCGGTTTCTTAGGACTTCTTCATATGGAAATTATTCAGGAGCGAATTGAAAGAGAATTCAATCTTGATATTATAACAACCGCCCCGTCGGTTATCTATAAAATAATAAAAACAAACGGCGAGATTATGAATCTCGATAATCCTACAAATATGCCGTCACCTACGGAAATTGAATATATGGAAGAGCCGGTTGTAAATGCAACAATAATGCTTCCTACAGAGTACGTTGGTAATATTATGGAGCTTTGTCAGGAAAGACGCGGAAAGTATATAAACACTCAGTATCTTGACGAGGGAAGAGTAACTCTTACCTACGAGCTTCCTCTTAACGAAATTATTTACGATTTCTTCGATGCTCTTAAGTCAAGAACAAAGGGTTATGCTTCCTTTGACTATGAATTAAAAGGCTACGAAAGGTCAAACCTTGTTAAGCTTGATATTATGCTTAACGGTGATATTGTTGATGCCCTTTCCTTTATAGTTCATTCTGAAAAGGCTTATGCAAGAGCAAGAAGAATAGCGGAAAAGCTTAAGGAAAACATTCCGAGACAGCTCTTTGAAATTCCGATTCAGGCGGCAATAGGAAATAAAATTATCGCAAGAGAAACAGTTAAGGCAATGAGAAAGGACGTTCTTGCAAAATGCTACGGCGGTGACATTACCCGTAAGAAAAAGCTTCTTGAAAAACAGAAAGAGGGTAAAAAGAGAATGCGCCGCGTAGGTACTGTTGAAGTGCCACAGGAGGCATTTATGTCAGTTCTCAAGCTTGATGACTAGGAGAAACCTATGCTTAAACCTTTAGGACTTTATCTGCACATTCCCTTTTGTGTTCAAAAGTGCAGATACTGCGATTTTACTTCTTTTGTAAAATCTGAAAATGACATTGATGAATATGTAAAGCTTCTTGAAAAAGAGCTTGATTTTGTTAAGAATTACACCGGGGAATATTATCTTGACTCGGTGTTTTTCGGCGGTGGAACTCCAACGCTTCTTACCGAAGAAAATATGGAGTTTATAATGAACAAAATCAAGCGCTCTTTTTATATTGATGACAATTGCGAGTTTTCCTTTGAGGCAAACCCGAAAACAGTTCAGCTTAAAAAACTTAAGGCATATAAAGAATTCGGTTTCAACAGAATAAGCATAGGCGTTCAGAGTCTTAATGATAAGCTGTTGAAAACCATCGGCAGAGCTCATAATGTAAACGACTTTTTTGAAAGCTTCGCAGCGGCAAAAATCGCAGGATTTGAAAATATAAATTATGATATTATGTTCGGTCTGCCCGACCAGAGCTTTGAAACTCTGAAAAATACGGTGGATGATATTTTAAAGTTTGAACCGTCTTCAGTAAGTGCCTACAGCCTTATACTTGAAGAGGGAACACCTCTTTATAAAGATAAGGATAACTATACTTATGCAAACGACGATGAAAACCGTAAAATGTATTATTACATCAGGGACAGGCTTAATGAAAAGGGACTTTTACAGTATGAAATTTCAAACTTTGCAAAGCCGGGAAAAGAGTGCCGTCATAATATGAAATACTGGGAGCTTAAGCCCTATATCGGTGTTGGTGTTTGCGCAAGCTCGTTTTTTGAAAATGCCCGTTCAACAAACCCTCAAACTCTTGAAGGCTATAAGACTTATGTTGAAAGCGGAAAACCTTTATTTTTAAACGGGGAAAAACAGACAGAGGAAGATTTAATGAGCGAATTTATGTTCCTGGGACTTCGCAAAACCAAAGGAATTTCAGATGCAGATTTTCAGAAATTATTTAACATAAGCTTTTTTGAAAAATATAAAGATATAATAGAAAAACATAAAGAAAACGGACTTCTTGAAGTGGAAAATAACAGAATTTTCCTCACCGAAAAGGGAATGGATTTATCTAATTTCGTAATGTCCGATTTTGTGTAAGCGGTTGCTTTGGCAACGCAATGAATTGACTTCGGCATGAATTGAAATCCAATTCATAAAAAAGTTGTCAATTCATTTAAACTTGATTGTCATCCGGACTATACAGGTTTTATGGTAAGGATGTCGAAAGGAGAAGATAATTTGAAAAAGAAAATTATAATTTTGTCAATTCTGTTTGTTGCTTTAATTGGCATAGGATTTCTGTTTAATCAATTGTCTTCAACAGTTTATGAAAATCCGGTTATTGCAAGTTTGCCGGACTGCGATAGTTCTGATTGCTATTATAGTGATGGCTTTCAAGACTATACAGATTACTGCAAATATTATTATGATAAACAGGATAATATTTTGAATGAGGTGCAAAACAGTCAATACTTTAAAATTATAACACCTGATGACATTACAGAAATAAATGGTTATTTTGATAATTTTGAAGTTTGGCTTGAGTATGTTGATTATAGTGATAAATATGATTTTCAAAGAAATATGATAGACACCAAAGATTATTTTTATATCGGGAATGACGACACAAGTGAAGAACATAAATATTGGAACTATGATGTTTATTTTTTTGATGTACAGACAAAAACATTATATTTTATACATAACAACATATAATGTTTAGCTCTGACTTGAAATGAACTATATGGATATGTCGAATGATGTCGAAAGGAGAAATGACTATGGAGAATATAGAAAAATTAATTCAAGATACTTTAAAGCTTTTTCCTGAAGAAATAGATATTTCGGATGGGGAATTAAGAAATGATAATGGTTTTTTCTCACAAAAACTTTCCAAAGCGTGGCATAGTGCAGAAGATAGGAATGCGATTACAGGCAACGATGTTGATTTTATGATATGGAGTGTATTTGGGTTGTTGCACAAGATGAGTAGAGAAAATTTTTCTAAAGGAATTTATTCTGTTTCGTTAAATGATATTAACCATGAAGAATTGAAACAAGAATATAAAAAGGTGTTGCAAGAAGCTGAATGATTTTTTGCTCTTAACTTGATATGAACTTGACAGCAAAATTGTTTGCATCTAAACCTTATGCCTCGCAATATAGATATGTCGAATTTTGAGGAAATATGCCGAGGGGTGATTATTTGAAAAAGAGAATTGTAAAATTACTATTTGTAGTTTTTGTGCTCTGTGCCTTATTTCTTGCAGGTTTGTTTTTATATTTTCATTCTACAATTAGGATTAGTGATGAAAGTCTTGGCATTGCGAAATTTATATATGGAGATACGAAAATTGAGACAGAAATTTCAGATGAAAATTTGAATCAACTGGTAGATGTATTTGAAGGAAAGATATTGAAAATTGACTCACCTTCTTGTGGATTTACTGAAAATGTAAGCGTGAAAATTGATGATAAAACATTTTGCATTGCTTGTGATACATGTGGTGTTATTTATCTGCTTGAAGAGGATAAATATTTTTACCTTAACGATGAGGAAAATGAAACTATAAGAAAAATTTTAGAAGGCTACGGATTTGAATTACCGTGCATCTAAACCTTATGTGTCGCAATCGCTAAAAAACATTAGCATCAAAATTATAAAGTCTCGCATACAAAAATGTTGATTATATAAAAAAGAGAAGAAAATGTTGGATTGTGAAAAACTGTTTGAAACAATAGACTCATTAAATGAGGAATATTTGAAATTTATGACAGATATCTGCAACATTGAAAGTCCTACTGAATATAAGGAGGGCGTAGACCGTGTAGGTAAGTATTTTTCTGATAAAGCGGCTCAGAAAGGATGGCTGGTAGAAAGGCAAAGTCAGGAAATTTCGGGGGATTGCATCTGTATCACTATGAATCCCGATGCCAATGCGGCACCTGTGTGCTTTTCAGGTCATATGGATACAGTTCATCCGGTTGGCTCTTTCGGAGAAACACCTGTCAGAATTGATGAAGAAAAAATCTACGGTCCCGGTGTTATAGATTGTAAAGGCGGGCTTGCGGCAGGTTTTCTGGCAATGGATGCCCTTGAAAAATGCGGTTTTAAAAAACGCCCTGTAAAACTTATTCTTCAAAGCGATGAAGAAAACGGCAGCCGTAACAGCAATAAAACCACCGTTAAATATATGGGTGAAAAAGCTAAAGGCTGTGTAGCTCTTTTAAATGCGGAACCATACAGAAAGGGCGGTCTTGTAATTACCAGAAAAGGAATAAGCAAATACAGATTTGAGATCACAGGTAAATCGGCACACGCCAGCACGTGCGATATAGGTGTTAGTGCAATTTGTGAAGCTGCCCATAAAATTATCCGTCTTGAACAGTACAAAGACAGGAAGGGTATCACATGCAACTGCGGTATTATAAACGGTGGGGTAGCAGAGAATACTGTTCCTGAAAAATGTACATTTACAGCAGATTTTCGCTTTAATAACGAAGAACGGAGAAAAGAAGTAGATAAAATAGTAAGTGAAATTGCGCAGACTTCCTTTGTGGAAGGAACAAGCTGTGTTGTTACACTTGCAAGTTTCAGATGTGCAATGCCTGAGACAAAGGATAATCTGGAACTCTTTCAAAAAATAAAGAAAATCTATAAAGAAAATAATTTGGAAGATGTTGAGGTGGTTCGTTCTCTCGGAGGCTCAGATACTGCAGATTTAACGCAAATGGGAATAACCTGCCTGGACGGCTTTGGCACAGAATGCGGAAATATACATGGACTGGGAGAATTTGCCTATGTAGATTCATTGGCACGATCAGCAAAAAGACTCGCCTCGGTCGCATACTGTATTGAATGATTTTTGCCCCTGACCTGCCACGAGGCTATAAAGAATGTCGAAAGGAGAAGTTGTTATGAAAAATAAATTATTGTTTTTTATTGTTGCACTATTAGTTTTCGTGTTATCCGGATGTGTTTCGGGGAGCGTTGGGGATGATGTTGTGGTTAATGATGTTTTAACTGAATTTCAAAATGAATATCAAAAAATCGAAAATGTAGAAATACTGGAATCTGAAAAAACAGAGAAAGCACAAAATGTTTATGTGTCATTTAATATTATAAATCAAGAGTTTGAAGGAAATAGGTATTATCAGCTTTTGTATAATTATTATGATAGAGGAGGATGGATGCTGGATAGTGTGCAACCATATTTAAGTGATAAGTGGCAGACACATCCGATTAAAGGTTATAAAACTTCCAAAGAAATGATTGCTGCTGAACTTTTTAATAATATGGCAGATAAAGGAGAACGCGGTTTTGTGCTTAAGGGAGAAATAAGAGATTCGTTCTTTAATGAGTGGACAAGGCTGGCGGATTCAAAAGAAAAAAATCCGGCAGAATATATAACAGATGTTGAGTATTCAGAAAGTTTAGATGAAAATTTGAGTTATGCGTTAGTTACAATTGAAGCAGAAAGTTATGTTCTGAGAATAAAAGAAAGAATCAGATTAACTTATAAATTTTCGGAAGAATATATGGGCTGGGAACTGATAGACAGGCAATCCGTTGAACATACATTAAGAACAGTAAAACCAGTAGAAGGTACATATCAGAAAGTATATAATAAGGATACATATATGTTTACAATAAACAATGTTTCATCAGATGGGTACATTACGGGAACTTTGGAAACACGAACAATGTGGTCAGGGGAACAAGAAATAAGTAAACAAGAGTATAAGTATCGTGTAAACAGTGTATATAATTCCAATTGTGAATGTCTTAAATATCACCACAGCAACCATAATTCAACTTCGAATTTACAGTTTTATAAAGATTGCTTCACCACCGGGTATGGCGGAGGGGTAGTAGGTACCGAATATGAGTATTTATGTAAAATTAACTGAAAGGACAAAAAAGTGAAAAAAGTAATTATCACAATATTCTTTATTATGATGATTTTGTCTTTGACTGCGTGTTCAGCAGGACAGATTTCAGAAAGTCAAATAAAAAACGATATGAATGAGTATTTTGCTGCTGAAAAATTCAGAGTCAGCAGTGTTACGGTGGAGCGAAGCAGACGAATAGAAAAGTCTGATACAATTGATGTATGTGTTGATGTAGAAGGTGAAAACTTTTCGGGTAAAAGGTGGTATATACTGAATTATAACAAATATAGCCGAATAGGTTGGCAACTGGATTTTTGTAATCCTGTTCACGAAGAAAAGTGGACTGCCAAAACAGATAACCCACCCGATTGTTCTAAAGAAAAGTTGGCAGAGTATATTTTTTGTAAGGAGGATGTGAGAGGAGGTTATTCCTTAAATAAAAATATAGTAAGAGCTAAATTTAAAGAATGGACGTCAGGCGCAAATAAGGATGAAAGAGGGCCGGAAAGGTTTATAAAAAATGTTGAACATAGATTTAATGAAAGCGGTAATGTGTTTATAGCAGAGGTTACTGTTTCAGCAAAATCCAAGCTTTTCCAAATCGAAGAAACTATTTTTTTTGAATGGTATCTTGATATGTCTACATATGAATGGCAAGAACCATATATATATTCTATGGATGGAAAGGTTATCAATATTGTTGATTTGAACGGGAAATATCTTTGTCGGAATACCGGCTCGTATATTTATCGAGATGACGAAATCAGAACTGCAGAGATTAAGTCATTTGGACAAGATCGGAAGTTTTTGTATTCACAAAGCACATCGAAAGGGGAACGTACATTTGTAATTGAAGGTCTTTTTTATTCCTGGCAATATGTTGATAGCCATTCTAAGTTTTATATAACATTTACAGATGAAGCATTTCACGAAGGAACATATGGGTGGGTGGTTTATTATGACGACAAAATATAATAGAATCTTTTAATGGAATTGCAAAATTAAAGTTTTTTAGTTCCAACTTGATATGAGGTTGTTGCCAGAAAGTTTAGCATCCGGATTGCAAAGTGTTTATATGCGATCTGTGACCGCAATGAATTGCCTGACGGTATGAATTGAAATGAAAGATTTCATGAATTGCACCTGTCGGTGCATTAAGGCAATTCATTACATTTATTTTACAATCTGTAACACCTCAGCATACTATGTACTGAGGTGTTATTTTTATGGATATTTACATAGTTAAGCAAGGGGATACGGTTTATTCCATTGCAAGGCAGTTTTCTGTTTCACCCGAAAGGCTTATGATAAACAATGGCATAAAAGAGGGTGACACTCTTGTTGTCGGTCAGAGCCTTTTGATAATTTATCCCGAAACCGTTCACACGGTTAAAAGGGGAGAAACAATTTATTCAATAGCAGAGGAGTACAATGTTTCTGTTACCGATATTTTAAGAAACAATTATAATTTAAGAGGAAATACAACAATTTACGAGGGTCAGAGCCTTGTTATAAAAAACAAGGGGCAAAAAAACGGAGCAATTATGCTTAATTCTTATGCTTATCCCTACATAACCGACGAGGCACTTTATTCGCAGATTGCTTACCAGACCTATCTTTCACCTTTTACTTACGGCTTTACAGGAGAAGGACAGCTGGTTCCTCTTGCAGACGAAAAACTTATTTCCGCTGCCGGAGTTTACGGGGTAATGCCGCTTATGCACCTTTCAACGCTTACTCCCGAGGGGAATTTCAGTAACGAGCTTGCAAGTGTAATTTTAAATGATAAGGAAAAACAAAGAATACTTGCCGATCAGATTCTTTCTACAATTCAGGAAAAAGGATACTTTGGTCTTGATATAGACTTTGAGTTTGTTTATGCCGGAGAGGATGAACTGTATGCACAGTTTGTGTCTTATTTAAGAGAAAGACTTAACACTTACGGATACAAGGTTATTGTTGCCCTTGCGCCCAAAACCTCCGACGAACAAAGAGGACTGATTTATGAGGGGCATAATTATGCTCTTCTGGGTGAGGCGGCAAATCTTGCTTTTGTAATGACCTATGAATGGGGATATACCTACGGGCCGCCCCTTGCGGTTTCACCGCTTAATTCCGTAAGAGCCGTGCTTGACTATGCGGTGTCAAGAATTCCACCCTCAAAAATACTGATGGGACTGCCCAATTACGCCTATGACTGGAAGCTTCCTTTCGTAAAAGGAGTAACAAGGGCAGATTTAATCGGCAACCTTGATGCGGTAAGAATTGCGGCGGAAAACAACCGTGAAATCCTTTTTGACGAGTATCAGCAGACTCCCTATTTTTATTATTACAAAAATGGCGAGGAGCACGTAATCTGGTTTGACGATGCACGAAGTATGATGCTTAAAACCGACCTTATAAGAGAGTACTCTCTTGCGGGAGCGGGTGTGTGGAATATGATGAGGGAGTTCCCTCAGCTGTGGCTCATTTTAAATGAAAAATATTACATAATTTGATTGACATATTTTGTTAATAATTGTATAATACTAAAAGAAAGTAATTAGTATTGGAGAGATAAATAATGTTAGTATCAGCAAAAGAAATGCTTCAGAAAGCAAAAGAAGGAAAATATGCGGTTGGTCAGTTCAATATCAACAATCTTGAATGGACAAAATCAATTCTTCTTACAGCGCAGGAATTAAAATCTCCTGTAATCCTTGGTGTTTCTGAAGGCGCAGGTAAATATATGTGCGGTTACAAAACTATCGTAGGAATGGTTGAAGGTATGATTGAAGAACTGGGAATTACAGTTCCTGTTGCACTTCATCTTGACCACGGCAGCTATGAACACGCTCTTAAAGTTATTGAAGCAGGTTTTTCTTCAGTAATGTTCGACGGATCTCATTATCCGATTGAAGAAAATATTGAAAAAACAAAAGAAATCGTTAGAATTGCAAAAGAAAAAGGTATTTCCGTTGAAGCTGAAGTTGGTTCAATCGGTGGCGAAGAAGACGGTGTTGTAGGCGGTGGTGAAGTTGCAGACGTTGAAGAATGTAAATTAATCGCAGGCCTTGGTATCGACATCCTCGCAGCAGGTATCGGTAATATCCACGGTAAATATCCTGAAAACTGGGCAGGTCTCAGATTTGATGTTCTTGAAGAAATCTCAAATGCAACATCACCAATGCCTCTCGTTCTCCACGGCGGTACAGGTATCCCTGCAGATATGATTAAAAAGGCTATTTCTCTCGGTGTTTCAAAAATCAATGTAAACACAGAATGTCAGCTCTCTTTTGCTGAAGCTACAAGAAAATATATTGAAGCAGGTAAAGACCTTGAAGGAAAAGGCTTTGACCCAAGAAAGCTCCTCGCTCCTGGCGCAGAAGCTATTAAGGCTACTGTTGCGGAAAAGATTAAGCTTTTCGGTTCAGAAAACAAAGCTTAAGAAACATTAAATTCCTTGCACCAAAACACCCCTTGTTAAAGGGGTGTTTTTTGCTGTGTTGCAACGGCTTGCTTTATGTCTGTTACCAAATATTTGTTGTAAATAAGAACCCGACCTGATAACGCAATCAAAGATTGCGGTCGGTGCCCCGGAACCTTGTTGCATTCACAATAAAAACAAATTCGGGTTCCCCCGAATTTGCACAATTTTTATTCTTTATTATTTATTCTTTATTATTTTATTTGTACATTTCCATCATTGCATCGAAAATGTCGCTGTGAAGCTTGTCGGTGTATTCTGCATAATCAACATAATTCTGAAGAGTATCGGCGCGCCAGTCGATGCCCTCGTTGCGGTACATTGTAATTTTTTCCTTTGTTTCTTTAATTCTTTCGGCTATGGGCTTGTCAAGATAATCGGGAATATCGTGATATTCTGTGAAACGGATGTTTCTTTCAATGTCGGAAAGCTTATACAGATTTTCCATTTTTTCTGACATTTTATATTCCGAATCAAAATTACACTTTTCAATAAAACCCATTTCTTTAAGCCATATCTGTGCCATTGCGTGGTAGCCCTTTGGTTCGGGATGAACTCTGTCGGGGCGCATAAGACCTTCTGTTCCCAGCATAGACTTCATATTATTGTAAAAATCAACAATTTTAAGGTTATATTTTTCTGCAAGCTCATATTTGAAACGGTTACACTCTTCAACGCCGGTATTGCACATTAAGTTTTCGTTGTCTGTGTCTGAGACGTCATCATAGGGGACAAGTGTGCAGAGAACAACCTCTGCTCCCGCATCAAGAGATTTTACAACAAGCTTTTCTATATACTCCTTGTGTATCGCCATTGCCTTTTTACGTCTTTCCTCTTTATCGGGCTCTGTGCAGTCCGGAGAATACATTCCTCTGTCAATATCGTTAATTCCAATTAAAATATTTACAAGCTGAGGGTTGTGGGTAAGGCAGTCATAGTTAATTCTTTTGTAAGCCTGCCATGCACTGTCTCCCGGGTTTCCGCTGTTATATATTTTAATTTTCTTTTCGGGAATATTGTCCCTGAAGTAATCATAAATTTCGTTAATCCAGAGGGCTGCGGCAGTAATGCTGTCGCCTAAAAATACTATAGTATCGTTTTTTTCAAACATATGTAAGCCTCCTTTTTTTAAAGTTTATCACAATACAAAGCAAAAAGCAATAAAATAAAGACAAAATAACATAAAGACACATAAAACGTCTTGAAAAACCTATAGAATTACTATATAATTAAAATGAGGTGATTTAAGTTGGTAGGAAAAAGATACGAAGAAGCAAAAAAAGTATATGCACAGTTTGGCGTAGATACAGATAAAGCAATAGAAATATTAAAAAATGTTCCTCTTTCTGTTCATTGTTGGCAGGGTGATGATGTTAAGGGATTTGACCGGGACGGTCCGCTCACAGGCGGAATTCAGACAACGGGAAATTATCCCGGAAAAGCTACAACTCCCGAACAGCTTATGGCAGATATGGACAAGGCAATATCTCTTTGCCCGGGTAAAAAGAAAATAAATGTTCATGCCTGCTATGCAATTTTTGAAAATGGTGAGTTTGCAGACCGTGACAAGCTTGAACCAAAGCATTTTGAAAAATGGCTAAAATTTGCAAAAGAAAGAAATATGGGTATTGATTTTAATCCCACCTTTTTCTCTCATCCTAAAGTAAAAGATGGGCTTACTCTCTCAAGCCCCGATGAAGAAACAAGAAAGTTCTGGATTGAACACGGAAAAGCCTGCATAAGAATTTCTCAGTATTTTGCAGAGGAAACAGGTATTCCCTGCGTTATGAACATCTGGACAGGTGACGGTTATAAGGATATTCCTGCAGACCGTCTCGGTCCGAGAATGAGATACAAGGAATCAATAGAGGCAATTCTTGAAGAACCCTTTGACAAAAAGCTTGTTAAGCCTTGCGTTGAATCAAAGGTATTCGGCATCGGTGTAGAATCATATACAGCAGGTTCGGCAGAATTTACTCTTTCCTTTGCGGCAACCCACGAAGGCTGTCTCCCGCTTATGGATAACGGGCATTATCATCCGACAGAAGTTGTGTCAGACAAAATTCCTGCACTTTTGTGCTTCTATCCCGAAATTGCCCTTCATATAACAAGAGGCGTTCGCTGGGACAGTGACCACGTTCTTCTTTTTGATGATGAAACAAAGGAAATGGCAAAGGAAATTGTTCGCTCGGATGCTCTTGAAAGAGTTTATATGGCGCTCGATTTTTTCGATGCAAGTATAAACAGAATTGCAGCCTGGGCGGTTGGAATCAGAAGCTGGCAGAAGGCACTTTTGTCTGCTCTTGTTACCCCTAATGAAGAGCTTAAAAAGCTTCAGAATGAAAACAGCCTTACAAAACTTATGGTAATGCAGGAGGAGGTTAAAACCCTTCCTTTTGGCGACATCTGGAATTACTATTGCAAAACTCAGGGAGTTCCCTCCGGTGCTGAAATTTTTGATGAAATTGAAAAATATGAAAAAGAAGTTTTGTTAAAAAGATAAAAAGCTTGACAAACAGGGACTTATCCCTTATAATTTCCACAACATCAGGGCACTTAACTATAAAAATTAAGTGCCTTAATTTTAAAAAAGTCATAACTAAAAGATTATAGTTGTAATAAATCTTTAATTAAAATGTTACAATTTTTTAAAAGGTGATTTTTATGAATATGAAACAGTTTAACTATGTAACAACTCTGGCACAGGAAAAAAACTTTTCAAGAACAGCTGAAAAGCTGAATATTTCTCAGCCTTCGCTTAGTCAGTACATAAGAAAAATTGAAAAAGACCTTGGCGAGGAGCTTTTTATAAGAAGCGGTGCTTCGGTAAAATTAACCGATGCGGGCAGGGTGTATATAGAAATAGGACAGAAAATTCTCGACCTGGAAAAAGAAATGTATTCAAGGCTTAACGACCTGAGAGAAAACAAAACCGGAAAAATTGTAATAGGGGTTTCTCCCTTCAGAAGCGTTTGTATAATGCCAAAGGCAATAAAGGAATTTCAGAAAAAGTATCCGGGAATCAGTGTAGTGCTGGACGAAAAGGTTTCCGACGAGCTCAAAATAAATGCAGAACACGGCGACTATGACCTTTGCGTTTCAACTCTCCCCATAAAAGAATCAATGTTCAACTTTGAAAGTATGGCAGACGAAGAAATTGTCGTTGCGGTCCCGAAAGATTATGAATCAAACGTAATTTTCAAGGCTGCTGCAGAAAAACAGGAGGGGAGAATTTTCCCGGTTATAGATATAAAGCTTTTATCAAAGGAAAAATTTATAATGCTTGGTGAAAGTCAGAGGGTTCAGAAAATATTCAGCGAGGCATTAAGCTTAAACAGGGTTTGCCCCGAAAAGGCAGTTGAATGTATAAGTATAGAGGCTGCTCACGCAATGGTTAATGCGGGAATCGGCCTTACTGCAATTCCTTACAGCTTTGTTAAATATAACAGCGATTTAAGCAGGGCGGATTATTATTCCATAAAGCAGATTGAGCCTGCCCGTGACACCGTTGTTTTTTACAGTAAAGAAGCATATCTTTCAGAGCCAATGAAGGATATGATAAATATTCTTAAGAATTATTAAAGGAGAAAAATATGAAAAAGATTGTTTGCTTACTGTGTTTTGTTTTAAGTGTAATGTGTTTAATGTCCTCCTGCTCAAAGGAAGAAAAAAACAACACAATAAAAATAGGCTCTGTTCATCCTCTTACCGGTAATATGGCTTACGAAGGACAGGCAATTGTAAACGCTCAGCAGCTTGCAGTTGACGAAATCAATAAAAACGGCGGAATTAACGGAAAAATGGTAGAGCTTATAACCTCTGACAGTCAGGGGGTTGCCTCAAAGGCGGCGGTTTGTGCCCAGAAGCTTTTAAGCAAAGGCGTTTGCGCACTTACGGGAACATACACAAGCGGAACGGCTCAGGTAGTTTCCCTTGAGGCGGAAAAAGAAAAAATCCCGCTGGTTATAACGGTTGCATCAAGCTCAACTCTTTTGTCAAGAGGGTTTAAATATACCTTCAGAATTCAGCCTTCGGTTAATACCTTTGCCGAAAACTTTATTGAATATTTCAAGGCAATTAAAACCGAAGATATAAAAAGAGCTGTTCTTGTTTATGAAGATTCAAACTACGGCGGAGGCATTTCGGCTTATATAGCAGAGCATATTAACGAAACGGGGCTTGAAATTGCAGGGGAAATTTCCTATTCTGCATCGGCATCTTCCTTAAGCTCGGAGGTAACAAAAATTCTTTCACTTAAGCCCGACGTTTTAATAACCGTTGGTTATTATTCCGACCAGGCGCTTTTAACAAAGGAGCTTTTAGAAAGAAATGCCGACATTCCTGCTATTGTAGGCGTTGCAAACGGCGCATATTGCGACCCGAAGTTTACTGCTCAGTACGGCGACAGGGTAAACGGCTTTGTTGACGTAAATTACAGATATAATCCCAATTCGGAAAAAACACAGCAGGTGCTTAAGGCGTATAAAGAAAAATACGGCGAAGACATTCCGGTTCACGCAATTTACGGTTATGAATCGGTTATGGTAATTGCCGATGCAATAAAAAGAGCGGGAAGCGAGAATCCCGAAGCAATAAGAAATGCTCTTGCAAACTCAGATATAAAAGCGCATATTCTTCCTCAGGGAAGCATTTGCTTTGACGAAAAGGGAGAAAATATAAACTCTGCGGGACTTATGGTTCAGATTCAGAACGGTAAAAGAGTTGTTATTTATCCTGAAGAATATGCAGACGGTAAATATATAAGAAAGGAGAAACTGAAATAATGAACGTACAGACTTTGCAGGCTCTTTGTGACGGAATTTTGATGGGCGGAGTTTATGCTCTTGCGGCGCTTGGGCTCTCCCTTATTTTCGGAGTTATGAAAATAACCAATTTTGCGCACGGAGCTCTTATGACAATGGGAATGTATATGATTTATCAGATTTCCTTTTCCTTCGGAATTTCACCATATCTGGCATTGCCTTTTTCTGTAATAATTATGTTCCTTTTGGGCTATGTTGTTCAGAGATATCTCATTCAGCCGGCAAGTAAGGTTAATCCTCAGAATCAGCTTCTTGTAACTCTTGGGATTTCAATTATAATTGAAAATCTTTTGCTGGTTATTTTTACACCCGACTACAAAAGCGTGTCTGTAAAAGGGTTTGATCAGGCTCTTTTTGTGGGCGGTTTAAGCTTTAACAAACCAAAACTTATAGCCTTCCTTGTGGTTATTTTAATAACGATTGTAATTTATCTTGTTCTTTATAAAACCTACACCGGTAAAGCTGTAAGAGCTGCTTCAATGGATACCGACGGAGCACAGCTTTCAGGTATTGTAATTAAAAAAATCAATGCAACTGCTTTCGGCATCGGGGCTGTGTGTACAAGTATTGCGGGCGCCCTTTTAACTCCTGTAATTTACATAAACCCGACTATCGGCTCAACCTTTCAGCTTAAGTGCTTTGTAATTGCGGTTCTTGGCGGAATGGGAAACATTTTTGGTGCACTGGTTGCGGGACTTATAATAGGTGTGGTTGAATCTGTATGCAGTTTTCTTCTTGGAGGAAGCTGGAGCGATATGATTATTTATGTTATTTTTGTATTCATATTGCTCTTTAAACCAAACGGAATCTTTTCAAGGAGGAATGACAGATGAAAAAGAAGAATATTCCCATATATGCAGTAACCTTTGGTGCTCTTGCAATTGCACCTCTGTTTTGCAATAATTATTACACAGGCGTTATGATAACTCTTGTGCTTACGGCGTATCTTGGTCAGTGCTGGAATCTTATGAGCGGATATGCAGGGCAGTTTTCTTTTGGTCACGCCGCATTCTTTGGTATAGGGGCTTATACCTCAAGTCTTCTGTGGGCAAATTTCAATATAAATCCGTATCTTGGCATGGTTGCGGGAATGGTTGTTGCTACGCTGATTGGAGTGTTAATCGGCTATATGTCATTCCGTTTTAAAATTAAAGGCGATTATTTTGCTCTTTCAACCCTTGCCGTTGCAGAAATTTTAAGGGTTATTTTCAATAACACAAAGGCGTTTGGCGGTGCCAATGGAATAATGCTCCCTTACAGTCCTGACTGGAGAGTTTTTCAGTTTGAAAACAAAATTACTTATTATTATGTAATATTTTTAATGCTTGCATTAGTAAGCGCAGGACTTATAATAATGAAAAAAACCAGGTTTGGTTATTATCTTGCGGCAATTAAAGAGGATGAAGAGGCGGCATCATCTCTTGGTGTTAATGTTTTAAAGTATAAAATGCTTGCAATTGGTTTAAGCGCAATGCTCACTTCTCTTGCAGGAACCTTTTATGCGCAGTACTATTCATATATAGAGCCCACAACGGTATTCTCATCCTCCGTTTCTGTTGATGCTATTGCTCCTTGTATAATCGGCGGCGCAGGAACATTTATAGGTCCTATTCTTGGTGCTTTGTTCATTGTTCCTTTAGAGGAAATTGCCGATGCTCTTTTCGACTCTGTAATCGGAATGAATATGGTGGTTTACGGTGCCGCAATCGTACTGTTCTTAATCTTCTGCCCAAGAGGTATAATGGGCATAATCAAAAAACTGAGAAAGGATGTGTAGTATGAGTCTTCTTGAAACCGTAAAAGTAAGAAAAGTTTTTGGTAACAATATAGCGGCAAATGATATTGACCTTCAGGTGGAAGAAGGCGAAATAATCGGCCTTATTGGTCCTAACGGAGCAGGTAAGACAACCTTTTTCAACTGTATCTGCGGAGCACTTACTCCTGACGGAGGAAAGGTAATATTTGACGGTAAGGACATAACGGGACTTCCTGAACATCTGATCTGCAAAGCGGGAATAGCAAGAACTTTTCAGATTGTGAGACCCTTTGGAAATATGTCTGTTCGTGACAATGTAATGATAGGTGCTTATAATGCAACCTCCGACTATGCAAAGGCAAAAGAGCTTGCAAACAAAGAAATTGAATTTGTAGGGCTTGGGGATAAAAGAGAAGTAACTGTAAAAAATCTTAACATAGGCGACCAGCGAAAGCTTGAAATGGCAAGAGCTCTTGCAACAAACCCAAAGCTCCTTCTTCTTGACGAGGTTATGGCAGGGCTCACTCCTTCCGAATCGGAAGCAGTAAAAGAGCTTATAAGAAAAGTACGCAAATCCGGCGTTACGATTATAATGATTGAGCATATTATGTCTGCTTTAATGGAGCTTTCCGACAAGGTTCTTGTTATAGACAGAGGGCAGAAAATATGCTATGATATACCTGAAAAGGTTGTGAATAACAAAGAGGTTATCAAATGCTATCTTGGAAATTCTTATGAAATTGAAGGAGAAGAAAAAGATGCTTAAAATAAAAGACCTTTATGTTAATTATAAAAATCTTAATATTCTTCTGGGCGTATCTCTTGAGATAGAAGAGGGGGAGATTGTTTCCCTTATAGGCTCAAACGGAGCGGGAAAAACAACTCTTGTAAAAGCAATTTCAAAGCTTGTTGAAATAAAAAGCGGAGTAATTGAGTTTAAAGGGGAAAATATAACTGTTCTTGGTGCAGACAAAACTGTTGCAAAGGGAATTGTACAGGTACCGGAGGGAAGAAAGCTTTTCGGTGATATGACCGTAAAGGAAAACCTGGAAATGGGCGCCTATATAAAAAATGCCAGAGCCGATAAAAAGAAAAATCTTGAATTTGTTTATTCTCTTTTTCCTGACCTTAAAGAAAAGGAAAAGCAGAAAATGAAAACCTTAAGCGGCGGTCAGCAACAGATGGCGGCAATAGGCAGAGCTCTTATGTCGAACCCCTCATTTTTAATTCTTGATGAGCCTTCAATCGGACTTTCACCGCTTATGACCCAGAATGTTCTTGAAGCGGTTAAGAAAATAAATGAAAAGGGTGTAACAGTTTTAATTGCCGAGCAAAATGTTAACGACGTGCTTAAAATTGCCTCAAGAGCCTATGTTATGGAACAGGGGAAAATTGTTCTTTCAGGAACTTCAGAGGAAATTTTGAACAATGAATATCTTATGAAAGCATACCTTGGAATGTAAAATAAATAAACGGGAGGAAAAATTATGCATATTTGGGACGATTTACTTACAGATGCAGACAGAGCAGTAATCGAAAAAGGACACTACGGTCAGAGAAAGGGCTTTGGTAAAAAACCGCTGCTTCTTATAATTGACCTTCAGCCAAACTACATAGGAGCAGATAAGCCTATTGAGGAACAGCTTGACGAATGGCCCTCCGGCGGCGGAGAAGAATGCTGGAGAGGGGTTGAAAAAATCCTTTCTTTAAGAGACGTTGCAAGAGAGTGTGGCGTTCCGATTTTCTATACAAGAAATGTTCAGAATAAAACAAATGCCTTCGACGGCTTTGCAACCAAAACAAAAAGAGACCAGTCTAAATATATCGACGGGGCTCCCGAAGCAGAACTTCTTGACTGTGTGAAGCCTCTTGAAAATGAAATGATTATTCCAAAAAGCTATGCAAGTGCTTTTTACGGAACTCCGCTTCAGAGCTATCTCATAAAGCTTGGAATTGATACCCTTATAATAGTTGGCGGTTCAACAAGCGGCTGTTGCCGTGCAACTGCTGTTGATGCGGTAACAAGAAACTATAACCTCGGCTATGTTGAAGACTGCCTTTTTGACAGAATAAAGGTTTCCCACAAGGCGGCGCTTCTTGACGTATGGATGAAATACGGCGATGTAGTAATGAGCGACGAGGTAAAAGATTATTTTTATTCATTAAAGAAATAATTGAGACTTAATAAATTTCCGCAGCTTACTATTTTTTGTTCGGGGCAGTATAAACATACAGCACCGCTCACTTCAAAACAGCAATTTGCGAAAATTTCTTGAAGTCCTGGAGGTGGATTATGACTAAACTTATAAAAAACGGAACCGTCGTTTTTGAAAATGATGTACGAAAAGCAGATATTTTAATAGACGGTGAAAAAATTTCAAAAATTCTTGAAAGCGGAGCATCTGTTCAGGCAGACGAAGTAATAGATGCAGAGGGACTTTACATAATGCCCGGTACTATTGACCCTCATATGCATATGGGACTTTATAAAGACCTGGGCGACGCTTTTAAATACGACACGCCCCGTCAGGCAATTGGCGGCGTTACAACTTTAATTAACTACCACAGAGGTAAGGGTAATTATTTTGAAACCGCAAAGGAAGCAATTGAGCAGGGGGAAGCAAACAGCCTTATCGACTTTGCCTTTTCTCTGGGGCTCTGCGCAAAAGAGCATTTAACTCAGCTTGAAGGCTTTGTAAGCGAGCTTGGAGTTACTTCCTTTAAATTCTTTTTTGATAAGCAGGATATAGCTCATTTGTTTTACGGAATTCCGAAAGAGGAAGCCCTTACCCTTGATAAAGCCGACCTTTATTTTATTCTTAAAAAGCTGAGAGAAATCGACGAAAAGCTTCTTCTTTGTGTTCATTGCGAGGATCCGGACATTTTCAGGGCGCTGGAACGCGAGCTTAAAGCCGATGAAAGTGTTGACATTTATTCTTTAAGATCCTTTGAAAAAACCCGTCCCACATTTGTTGAAACTGCCTGCATTGCCGACTCTATGTATATCAACAGTGTTGTTGACGGAAATATGTATATAGTTCATACAGCATCAAAAAGCAGTATTGAAATGGTAGAAACCATAAGCGAAAAATTCAAAGGAAGAGTAACCGTTGAGACCTGCCCGCAGTATCTTACTCTTGACCACGATGCTCCCTGCGGACTTCTTGCAAAGGTAAATCCGCCCCTTCATGCAAAAGAGGATATTGAGGCGCTCTGGGAGGGAATAAGAAGGGGAATTGTTAAAACAATCGGAACCGATAATGTTCCTGTAGACAAAGCCAAAAGATATGAAAAGGGCGATGATATCTGGAACGTTTTCGTAGGCTTCGGAGGTCCGGGAATGATTTTGCCGGTGCTTTTAAGCGAAGGTTATCATAAGAGAAATATTCCTCTTAACATTCTTTCTCAGGTTAACAGTATAAATACCGCAAGAATTTTCTGTCTTGAAAATAAAGGCGAAATTAAAGAAGGCTTTGATGCCGACCTTGTCCTTGTGGATATGGAGCTTGAAAGGGAAATAACTCCCGAGCTTTATGGCTACAGCGACTTTTCTGTTTACGATAAAATGAAGTTTAAAGGATGGCCAAAATATACCTTAAGCCGTGGCGAGGTTATTCAGAAGGATGGAAAAATAACCGCACAGACAGGCAGAGGAAAGTATTTAAGAAGACATATATAATATAAAAACACTACGTTTTCAACGTAGTGTTTTTATATACTCTTTGGGAGACATACCGTGAACAGCTTGGAATGCCTTATAAAATCCCGAACTGCTTGTAAATCCGTTTTCCATGGCAATGTCGAGAATGTTCATATCGCTGTTTTTTATTGCTCTTGTAACTCTGTTTATTCTGCATATTCTTATATAAGAGGAAATGCTTCTTCCGTGGAGCTTTTTGAAATTTATCTCAAGCACCTTGGGATTTACGCCAAGGCTTCGGGCAATGGATTCGGCATTCATTTTTTCTTTCAGATTGTTCCAGATAAAAAGAGTGGCTCTTAAAACGGTGTCGGAGTGAATAAAAGATTTAGTGCCATCCTTTCGGTTTCTCAATGAGAGAATAAGCACAGCTTTGAGAAGGTTTTCAATATATTCTTTCTTTAAAGGAGCCTTGTCGTGTATTTCTTTTTTTATTTCCTTAAGAAAACCGGTTATTTTTACAGAGTCTTCGTTTTTGTTTTCGTATACATAGTTTTCGCTGTCGTAAAAAACCTCAAGCAGATTTATACTGTCGGAAAGAAGAAGGGGAGAAAATTCGAAAACGTCTATTTCAGCTTTGTTATTAACAACCTCTGTAATTCTTCTTTCGGTACTGTTATTGAAAAAAATAACGTCTCCTTCGTTGCAAAGGTATTCTTTGCTGCCTATAAGCCACTTTATTGCCCCTTGGGCAATAAGAACAATTCGCAATGTAGGATAAATGTGAAACTTGTTGTCGGACTTTGTTTTAACTGAGTTAAAATGAGTAATCGGTTCGCTCATTAGTATCACCTCATACACATTTTAACAAAAAAGTGGAGAAATGTAAATAATAAGTGGATGAACTTAAAAAATAATTATGCTATAATAAAAATGCCTTTTATTAAGGCTTGTGCAATTTCTGCGAATATATTAAAGATAGGGATTAAATATAATTTTTGCAAACGGAATGCAAAAAAGTGGAAATTGTATAAGGGAAGAGCAGTATGCCGGGCTTTAAGTCCGGCATATGCTTTTAAGGAGGAAAATATGGAAATAAAATTAAGCAGAGTAAAAGAACTTGGCGAGTTTGACGTTTGCGTAGTAGGCGGAGGAGTGGCAGGCTTGTTTGCCGCAATAAGAGCTGCAAGGCTTGGAGCGAAAACCGTAATAGTAGAAAGAGGAAACTGCTTCGGCGGAGCGGCATGCGGCGGACTTGTAAATATATGGCACACCCTTTTTGATACCGATATAAAAAATCAGGTTATAGCAGGCCTTACAGACGAGGCCGAGCAGAGAATAATAAAAAGAGACGGAGCTTTTATTGAAAATTCAAAAAGCTGCGGAATTCGTTTTTCGCCTGCTGTGCTTATCCGCGTTCTTGATGAAATGGCGCAGGAAAGCGGAATTAAAATTTATTTTCATACAGCCTTTGCAAGAATTATCGCAGAAGAGGATACTCTTAAATATGCTCTTGTAAGTAACAGAGACGGTCTTGGAATTATAAAGGCGAGCTTTTTTATTGATGCCAGCGGCGACGGGGATGTTATGAGGGATTTGAATATGCCCTCTTACCGAAGAGAAAAAATTCAGCCTCCAACCTCCTGCTTTATAATGAAAGGCAACAATGAAAAGTCTCTCGACGAGCTTATTAAAAACTACGGTAAAGAGTTTTCTCTTGATGACGACTGGGGATGGAATTCGAAAATTCCGGGACTTGACGGGCTTAAAATGCGGGCAGATAATCATATTTTTAACGTTGACTGCAGCAGGGCTGACGATCTTACCTTTGCAGAGCTTGAGGGAAGAAAAAAAGCAGCTGCTTTGGAAGCTCTTATAAGAAAATATGATAATAAGGATTGCAGAATTGTTTCCTTCTGTTCGCAGATAGGCGTAAGGGAGAGCGTTCATTATGAAACCGCCTTTTGTGCGAATGAGCTCGATTTGCTCACGGGCAAAAGATATGAAGATGCAGTTTTAAACGGAACCTACAGAGTTGATATTCATCATAGCGAGGATAACGGAATAACCTTTAAATATCTTAACGGAAGCTATGAAATTCAGTACGGCAAAAGCGAAAGAACAGTAAAGGGAAGCTGGAAAGAGGAAATGGGAATCAAAAGCGAATGTGCAAAATTTTATCAGCTGCCCTTTAAAAACCTGGTGCAGGATAAATATAAGAATTTAATTGCAGTGGGGAGAATGATAAATGCCGACGAGGGAGCTTTCGGAGCTTTAAGAGTTATGGTTAATTTAAACCAGTTGGGAGAGGCGGCAGGCGTTGCGGCATATCTTTGCCTTAACGGAGAAAAAAGCGTAAACGAGCTTGACGGAAAGCAGGTAAGGGAACTTTTGAAAAAAGGCGGCTCTGCACTTTAAAAGACTAACAAATCACCTTTTAATTGCATATTATGCAATTGGAGGTGATTTTTTTATGAATAATTGTTCATGCAGATTCAATTGCACTCTTTTTGCGGTTATAGCGTCTGTTATAATCGGCATAATCGGAGCCCTTCTTAATATTACCGCCGTAATAACCGTAACACCTGCATTTTTGTGGGTGCTGTTTGGAATTGCAGTTGTTTATCTTGCGATAACGCTTCTTGCTTCCGCTTTTGCAAGAGGACTTGGAATAAGAAACTGTGTATGCCGAATACTGAATACTCTTTTTACGGGGATTTTAGGTACAATATTAACATCGGTTATCCTCCTTGGCATAACCTTTGCCGCAACAAGCATTTTAGGCGCAGTTATAGTTGGTTTGCTCCTCGGCTTTTTTGCCCTTACAATTATTACAACTACATGTCTGATTAAATGCATTTTAGGCTGTGACGAATAAAAAAGTACCGCAAGGTTATTCCTTGCGGTACTTTTTTATTGTAAAAATAACAAGTTTTTAGGCACCTGACTGCAATCTTTGATTATTTTATGGGTACGTACTCTGATTTGACAAATTTATTGTTTTGATTTACTATATATACAATAAAAAAAGAGGGAGATTTATGAATACTGAAGTTGAAAACAGTATAAAAAAAGCAGGCAATTTCTGCGATATGCACGTTCATACATATAATTCTCACGACAGCTCGGCATCCCTTGAAGAAATAATAAAATCGTGTATTGACAAGGGCGTTTCTGTTCTTGCAGTTACCGACCATTGCGATATTCAGTATTATAAAGAAAGGAATATGATGTCCTGTATAACAAGCTCGGTAAAGGATGCGGTTTTGGCAAATGAAAGAGCCGGAGGCAAGGTTAAAATTTTAAAGGGCGTTGAGCTTGGCGAAGGTTTGTGGAGCAAAGAATATACAGAAAATATTTTAAACATCTGCGATTTTGATATAATTGTAGGCTCTGTGCACGCAGTGAGATACAAAGATTATACAATGCCTTATTCAACAATTGATTTTTCAAAAATGTCACAATCGGATATTGATGGATACTTAAATAAATATTTTAATGAAGTTCTTGAGATGCTGAAAACAATTCCCTGCAACGTTATGGCACATCTTACCTGTCCTTTCAGATATCTTAACCATAAATATAAAATCAAGGCAGAAACGGAAAAATACAGAAATAAAATAGAAAAAATACTTGAATATATTATAGAAAATTCAATTGCAATGGAAATAAATACGTCGGGGTACGGAGTTGAACATATCGGACTTTCTCCCGATGATTGGATAATAAAGCTTTACAGGGAAATGGGCGGATTCCTTATTACCCTCGGCTCCGATGCCCATATTCCGGAAAACGTTGCCAAGGGCTTTAATGAGGTAATAAAAATCCTTAAAGAATACGGCTTTGAGGACTATTATTATTTTGAAAAACGCGCTCCGGTAAAATGTAAATAATAAAAGAATCTCATACCATACGGTGTGAGATTCTTTTGTTATTTATTCATAGTCAACAACATCAACCCAGGAAAGCAGAAATTCTCTTTCTTCTTTCTTTCCTTTAACAGATTGAGAAGCTGCAACAATAGGCATCCACTTCTGAACGTACTGTCTTGCAGTATCGCTCTTTAAACAGAAAAGGTTAAGATATTTATTTGCCAATTCCTCTTTTCCCTCCAGACAGAAGAGAAGATAGGTTCTTGCAACATCGGCAGAAGCGTTTCCTCTTGTAACGTGAGCCCAGTCAATTATAAAGGGTGTGCCGTCGTCTTTTACAATAATGTTTGAAGGGTTAAAGTCTCCGTGGCAAACCTTGTTGTGCTTTGGCATACCTTCAAGTCTTGTGTGAAGCTCATATCTTGCAGTAGCATCAATGTCTGCCTGAGAAATTTTGCTCTGCATCTTCATTTTCTGACTGTTTATGTTTGGCGCCTTCATAGAATGAACCTTAATCTGAAGGTCAACAAAAAACTCAAGATATTCTTCTTCCTTGTTAGGGTTTTCTTCCATAAGCTGAGCAAGAGTTTTGCCTTCGATATAGTCAAGCGTAATTGCCCACTTGCCGTCTTCTGTTTTTGAAACGGCTCTTATCTTTGGAATGTTAAGCCCGATTTCTTCAATTCGTGCCTGATTCAGGGCTTCGTTAAGAATGTCTGCCTTTGAGTAATTTGATTCAAAAACCTTGACAACGCTGTCGCCAACGCGATATATGACCTTGTTTTCTCTTTTAGCAATTATTTCATCGTATTTCATATTTTAAGTCCTCTCTGAATTATTTGCCGTAATATGCATTAAGATACATTTCTTTAATTTCGCTCATAAGCGGGTATCTCGGATTTGCACCTGTACACTGGTCGTCAAATGCCTGTTCTGTCATTTCATCTAAATTTTCAAGGAATGTCTTTTCATCAACGCCGTAGTCTTTGATAGTCTTTTTAATTCCTACTTTTTCTTTAAGCTCATCCAAAGCTTTAATAAGGTTTTCAAGCTTTTCTTCGTTGCTCTTACCCTTAATGCCAAGATAGTCTGCAACCTCTGCATAACGAGCCAGCGTGTGAGGATGGTCGTACTGAGAGAAGGTTCCCATTTTTACGGGAGTTTCAGATGCGTTGAATCTTAAAACCTCGTTAATCATAAGCGCATTTGCAACGCCGTGGGGGAGATGATGGAATGCTCCGAGCTTGTGCGCCATAGAGTGACAAACTCCAAGGAAGGCGTTGGCAAAAGCCATACCTGCCATTGTTGCGGCGTTAGCCATTTTTTCACGGGCAATTACGTCGGTCTGACCGTTTTCGTAAGCTCTGGGCAGATATTCAAAAATTGTTTTAAGTGCCTTAAGCGCAAGTCCGTCGGTATAATCTGTTGCAAGCATTGCCGCATAAGCCTCAAGAGCGTGAGTTACAGCGTCAATACCCGATGCGGCAGTAAGTCCTTTCGGAGCAGACATATGAAGGTCTGTATCAACAATTGCCATGTCGGGCATAAGCTCGTAGTCGGCAAGAGGATATTTAACTCCTGTTTTTTCGTCGGTTATAACGGCAAAGGGAGTTACCTCAGAGCCTGTGCCTGCCGAGGTTGGGATTGCAATAAAGTAAGCCTTTTCGCCCATTTTCGGAAAGGTGTAAACTCTTTTTCTTATGTCAACAAATCTCATTGCCATATCCATAAAGTCAGCCTCTGGATGTTCATACATTACCCACATAATTTTAGCTGCATCCATTGCAGAGCCACCACCAAGGGCAATGATGGTGTCAGGCTTGAATGCCGCCATCTGAGCCGCACCGTTTTTAGCATTTAAAAGTGTAGGGTCGGGCTGAACATCAAAGAAGGTTGAATGAGCAATTCCCATTTCGTCTAATTTATCTGTAATCGGTTTTGTGTAGCCGTTTTCGTAAAGGAATGTGTCGGTTACAATAAAGGCTCTCTTTTTGCCCATAACGTTTTTAAGCTCATCAAGGGCAACGGGGAGGCATCCCTTTTTGATATATACCTTTTCAGGTGCTCTGAACCAAAGCATATTTTCTCTCCTTTCGGCAACGGTTTTTACATTTATAAGGTGCTTAACGCCAACGTTTTCCGAAACCGAGTTGCCGCCCCAGGAGCCGCAACCAAGGGTAAGGGAAGGCGCCAGCTTAAAGTTGTAAAGGTCGCCGATTCCTCCGTGGGAAGAAGGAGTGTTAACTAAAATTCTGCAGGTTTTCATTCTTTCTGCAAATTTGTTAAGTTTTTCTGTTTCGGTTATTTCATTAAGATAAATTGAAGAGGTGTGACCGAAACCGCCGTCAGCAACGAGCTGTTCGGCTTTTGAAAGAGCATCTTCAAAGCTCTTGGATTTATACATAGCAAGTACCGGTGAAAGCTTTTCGTGAGCAAATTCCTCTGAAATGTCAACAGATTCAACCTCGCCGATAAGAATTTTTGCACTGACCGGAACATCAACGCCGGCAAGTTGAGCAATTTTAAATGCTGACTGACCAACAATTTTTGCGTTAAGAGCTCCGTTTACAAGAATTGTTTTTCTTACCTTGTCAATTTCGTCGCCTTTAAGGAAATAGCATCCTCTGTCAGAGAATTCCTTTTTAACTTTTTCATAAATCTTTTTGTCAACGATAACTGACTGTTCTGATGCGCAAATCATACCGTTGTCAAAGGTTTTTGAATGAATAATTGAGTTAACGGCTTTGATTATGTCAGCAGAATCGTCGATAATTGCAGGGGTGTTACCAGCGCCAACGCCAAGAGCGGGCTTTCCACTTGAATAAGCTGCTTTAACCATTCCGGGACCGCCGGTTGCAAGGATAATGTCAGCTTCTTTCATAACCGTGTTGGTCATATCAAGGCTTGGTACATCAATCCAGCCGATAATTCCTTCGGGAGCTCCGGCTGCAACTGCTGCTTCCAAAACAATTTTTGCCGCTTCAATTGTTGAATTTTTAGCTCTTGGGTGAGGGCTTATAATAATTCCGTTTCTTGTTTTAAGGGAAATAAGTGTTTTGAAAATTGCTGTAGAAGTAGGGTTAGTGGTAGGAATTACCGCCGCAATAACGCCGATAGGCTCTGCAATTTTTTTAATTCCGTAAGCCTTGTCTTCTTCTATAACCCCGCAGGTCTTTGTGTCTCTGTAAGCATTGTAAATATATTCGGAAGCATAGTGGTTTTTTATAACCTTGTCTTCCACAATACCCATACCTGTTTCATCTACCGCCATTTTTGCAAGGGGTATTCTTGCTTTGTTTGCCGCTGTTGCAGCTGCAAGAAAAATTTTATCAACCTGTTCCTGAGTATATTCTGCAAATTTTCTCTGTGCTTCTCTTACGCTTTCTATTTTGTTTTCCAGTGCTTCAACACTGTCTACAATTGTATAACCTTTGTTGTCCATTTGAATCCTCCTATATAAAAACAATAATTTTTATATTCTCCAAGTTTCCGCTATTATTCTATCATTTTTTTGAAAAAGTGAGAATTGTAAATTAGGCATAGGGTTATGTGTTTTGAAGCAATACGTCCTTTCAGGCATTGAAAAGGAACTGTAAAAAGTTTTTACAGTTCCTTCTTAATATATTCTTTTTTTGCTTTTAATATTTCTTCAATAAACAGCTTGTCAAGCTTAGAAAGATGGTAGCCTTTGTGGTAAATAAGAACGTCCTTGTAAATTTTTTTATTTTCTTCGCAGAATTTCTGAACAAGTCCGTAGCGGTCAAGAAGACTTTTGGGAACAGGAGAAACCCACATAAAGGTCTGGTTGTTGCTTGACAAAAGCTCAAACTGGCTTGCTCTTTCGAAAACGAAAATTCTTCTGTCAATATTGTCAGGAAGCTCCTCTTTTTTAACCTCTGCAAGGGACAGGTTCGGAACATAAGGGTCTGCATGAGCAATTTCAATAAAGCTCGTAAGGTCGGAAAAGGTTATGTTTTCTTTTTGAGCAAGAGGGCTGTCTTTTCTCATAATAAGGGAATAGTTGAAGTGAGTAACCGTTTCGTAAACCAGTCCTTTTTCTTCAAGCATTTTTTTAAAATGAGAATCAAAGCTCTGGGCATATCTTATTATTCCCAGCTTATAGTCTGCCTCAAGAATATTTTTTATGGCGCGAAGGGCATTCGTTTCCTTGTAAAACAGCTCAACGGGACTTTCACCGATTTTTTGGGCAAATCTTGAAAAAGCATCAGAAATATAGCAGGCTCTCGGCACAGAAACGGAAAATTTTCTTTTTGATTTGTGTCCGTCCCTGTAAATTTCTTCAACCTGGTCAATCTGTTTTAAAATCTGTTTTGCATAGCCTAAAAATTCCTGACCCTCGGGAGTAGGAACCATTCCTTTTGCACTTCTGTCGAAAATAACAATTCCCAGAGAGGCTTCAAGGTCTTTAATGGCGCGGCTTAAGTTTGGCTGTCCCATAAGGAGAACCTCCGCCGCTTTGTTGATTGAACCTGTTTTTGCAACTTCAACAGCATATTTTAAATGCAGAATATTCAAAGCTTTCACCGCCTGTTTTGTTTGATATTAAACATATTCCCAATTTAACTTTATCACGTTCTCCTTTTTTTGGGAATTGCAAATTTTACATAAGGGTTATGTATTTTGAGGCATACAAAAAACAATCGCAAAGGCAATTGTTTTTGTATGTAATATTTATCAATAGTTAATTACAATGTTTTCTTCATTAGTGTTTACGTCAAGGTTGAAAACCTTTGAGAACATTTCAACAGGAACGTAAACAACCTCGTCAAAAATCTGCGGATAAAAATCAAGCTTTATATGGCTTTCGCCGGAAATTGCATTGGTATCCATAAGCCATACGGAAATGTTCTTATTTTTATAAGAAAGGTTGTATCTTTCCGGCTCGGCTTCGTCTGTTGAAAAGCTTCCGCCGATACATTCAATTGTTGATTTCAGGGGAACAAGATAAGTGTTGCTTGTTTTATCCTTTAAAACCTTCCCGTCAAGAGCATTAACTTCGCCGTTAACGGTTGCGCTGTTACTGTCGTTTTTCAATGCAACCTGATGAACTCTTGCAGGGTGAGCCTTTTCATACTCTTCCTTGATTTTGTCAGAACTCAGAGAGTATGAGAAAAATCTTGTTTCGTCAATCTGTGCCTTCATATTTCCATTTTCGCCGATGCCGATAAAGAAGGGGTTTTTATTTGAAGCAATAGCCTTGAAATTAACAAGATTTTCCGGCAACGGAACGGTTTTAACGGGCTTTGAATCAAAATAAAGAGTATATCCTTCTTCGCCAAAGGTAACGGCAACGTGGTGCCAGATGTTAACAAGGGTTTCTGTGTCAATAAAATTATCGGCAAGGAAGGAGTGGGAAACGTATTCTCCCTTTGCATCAATAAAGGTCATATCACAGAGAATCGTTTTGTATTCGTTGTAAAATTTAATTGTAACGGGACCATTGTGCAAATCTCCTCCCGATGATGCTCTTCCCAGAATAATCGGGTTCACAATGCCTGTATCTTTTATTTTAACCCAGGTCTGGAAAGTAAATTCCCTGCCAAGGTCAAAAGCTTCACTCATTTCAAGATAACCGTCTTTAAGCTCCATGCTTTTCTTGTTTGCTCCGTCAGAAGAAAAAGCAAGATTACCGTAGGGGAATAAATTAAGCTTGTCTGAATAAATGTTAATAAGGTTTCCGTCATAGTTTATTGAAAGCTCAATTATCTCGCCACCGTCTTTGTCGGCTGTTTCTGAAGAATAAACCGAATGAAGTATAATCCCAACCGATATAGCAATACATAAAACAAAAACCGAAACAAGAAGAATAAATCTTTTTATTCCTACTTTTTCTTTTATGTAAACAACGCTTTTGCTCCATGCAGTTTTTATTGCCCTGCCAAGGGAAATAAAAGCTTTTTTTATTCCGCCTCCTGCTTTTATAAATCCGTTTTTAATTTTAATTCCGAAAGCAGAAAATGCTTTTCCTGTCTTCTTGAAAAAAGAAGAAAGGAAATCTTTAATTTTCTTAAACATAAATACCACCTATTATAATATCTTATGACAATTATAAATGAATAAATAAAGTTTGTCAAATTGAGTAACTTGTGATAGAATGATTTCATCGAAGATGAAATCAATGAAAAGTGAAAGGAAAAGCAATGAACCAGAAGAGAAGAAGACAGATTATGCAAATGCTTGAAGAACAGCAGGCAATAACAAATCAGGAGCTTATGGAAACCTTTGGTATTTCTGTTGAAACCGTTCGCCGTGATCTGGCATTTCTTGAAGAGCAGGGAGTTCTTACAAGGGTTTACGGGGGAGCGGTAATAAAAGAGGTTGCACATACAGAGCCTTTGTATGTAAGACGTGAGCACGAAAATAATGACGAAAAGTATTTAATTGCAAAAACGGCAGAAACACTTATAAAACCCGATGATATTGTTTTCTTTGATCTTGGCACAACGGTTGAATTTGTTGCAAAAAAGCTTGATAAAAGTAAAAATATCCACGCTTTTACAAATGCTATGCGAACGGCGGTAATTTTATCGGAAAAGTGTGACGAGGTAATTGTTACCGGCGGGAAGGTGCGAAACGGCGAGCTGTCCCTTTCAGGTACGTTGGCAGAAACCAATATAATGAATTTCAACATAGGAAAGGCAATTATCGGTGCAGCGGGGATAACAGAAGACGGAATTTCCGATTTTATTTCCGATGAGGCGGGAATCCGCAGTAAGGCTATTGCAAATGCAGGCAGAGTTATTGTTCTTGCAGATTACACAAAATTCGGCATTAAGGCAATGTGTAAGGTTTGTACACTTGATAAAATTGACGTTCTTATAACCGACGAAAAAGCACCAAAGGATATTATCAGAAAAATAGAAAAAATGGGTATTAAAGTAATAATTGCAAAATAAGTAACGGAAATTAAAGAGTTGTTTTCGTATAAATTACCGAAAACAACTCTTTTTGTTTACGTTTTGATAATGTTTTGTGGATGTTTTGAAAATGTGTTGACAACATTTTAAGGGGTATGATAAAATTATTTTGTTAAAATTTAATATTTCAAGTTTCCAAAAAATGTATCAAGGGGAGGTAAAAATACTATGAAAACAGATGTTGTTGTCATCGGTGCCGGTGCGGTAGGATGCGCAATTGCAAGAGAGCTTTCAAAGTATAACGTTAATGTTATCGTTGTCGACAAAAATGAAGATGTGGGCGGCGATGCTTCAAAATCAAACAGTGCTATTATTCATACGGGTTATGATGCTGCTCCGGGAACCCTGGAGTCTCAGCTTGTTGTGGCTGCAAACCCGATGTATGACGAAATCGTAAAGGAACTTGATGTGCCCTTTAAAAGAATCGGCGCAATTCTTCCTGCAATAACAGATGAGCAGTTTGCTCAGCTTCCTGCTATAAAGGAAAAGGCATTTAAAAACCACGTTTATGATATTGAATACAAATCAGGTAAAGAGCTTCTTGAAATGGAACCGAATTTAAACCCGGAAGTTAAGGGGGGCTTGTGGATTCCAAGAGAAAGCATTATAGATCCTTTTATTTTTGTTCAGGCAATGGCTGAAAATGCAAATGCCAACGGAGTAGAATTCCTTTTAAATGCAAAAGTAACCGACATTAAAACAGAAAACGGCAAAATCAAAAGCGTAGTAACAGAAAAAGGCGAAATTGAAACAAAATATGTTATCAACAGCGCAGGTCTTTATTGCGATGAAATTGCTGAAATGGTTGGTAAAGCCGACTACAAGGTTGTGGCAAGAAAGGGTCAGTTCTACATTCTTGATAAAAACACATCATGCCAGGTTGAACACATTGTTCTTCCTATTCCAACAAAGGTAACAAAGGGCAAGCTTATGTGTCCTACAATTCACGGTAATATGCTCGTAGGTCCTACCGCTGAGGATCAGGATTCAAAAACAGATAAGTCTACAAACACAGCAGGACTTGACAGCATTGCAAAAGACGTAAGAAATCTTATTCCAAATGTAAACCTTCGTGATACTATTACTCAGTATTCGGGCCTTCGTCCGAACCGTAACCCTGAAGGTCTTAACTTTAATATGTACGATGACCTTGAAGGTTATATCAACCTTTCGGGTGTTCGCTCAACAGGTCTTACTCTTTCTGTTTCAATGGGTAAATACGTTGTTCAGCAAATGCTTATGGCAGGCGCAGGATTTACTCTTAAAGAAAACTTTATTAAAGAAAGAAAAGGCATTATTAAATTCAGCGAGCAGACAAGAGAGGTTCAGGATGCTCTTATTAAAGAAAATCCTTTGTACGGAAATGTTGTTTGCCGTTGCGAAACAATAACAGAGGCTGAAATTCTTCAGGCAATTCACCGTCCTCTCGGTGCAAAGAGCGTTGACGGAGTAAAACGCCGTGTACGTGCAGGAATGGGACGTTGCCAGGCAGGCTTCTGCGGACCAAAGGTTATCGAAATTCTTGCTCGTGAGCTTAAGGTTGCTCCCGAAGAAATTAACAAGCATAATCCCGGCTCCTATATGGTAACCGGAAGAAGTCGTTAAGGGGGTAAAGGTAATGTATAATATGAATTATGATGTTGCAGTGGTAGGCGGCGGTCCTGCAGGTCTCGCAGCTGCAGTTGCTGCTAAAAAAGAGGGTGCTGAAAATGTCCTTATAATTGAAAGAGACAATGCCCCGGGCGGAATATTGCAGCAGTGTATTCATCCGGGATTCGGTCTTAACCGTTTTAAAGAAGAATTAACAGGTCCCGAATATTACAGCCGATTCACAAAAGAGGCTGAAGAGCTTGGGGTTACATATCTTTTAAATTCAATGGCGCTTGAGGTTGATGCGGAAAACAAGCAGGTTATATGCACAAGCGGCGAATACGGAATGGTTTGTGTTCAGGCGAAAAGTATTGTTCTTTCAATGGGTTGCCGTGAAAGAACAAGAGCAGGTATTGTTGTGCCCGGTACACGTCCGGCAGGTCTTTACACAGCAGGCTCTGCTCAGCGCCTTGTAAACCGCCAGAATATTATGGTAGGTAAAAAGGTTGTTATTTTAGGTTCGGGCGATATCGGTATGATTATGGCTCGTCGTATGACTTTAGAGGGTGCAAAGGTTGTAATGGTAGTTGAACTTATGGATTACCTTGCAGGTCTTACCCGTAACAGAGTTCAGTGCCTCGACGATTTCGGAATTCCCCTTAAGCTTGCACATACTATTACCAAAATTGAAGGGGACGAACGTGTAACAGGTGTTCGTGTCGCTCCTGTTGATGAAAACAAAAAGCCTATTTTTGAAAAAGAAGAATTTGTTGAATGTGATACTGTTCTCTTCTCTGTTGGTCTTATTCCCGAGAACGAGCTTTCAAAGAAGGCAGAAATAAAAATCAGTCCTGTTACAAACGGTCCCGTTGTAAATCAGCATATGCAGACCTCTGCAGAAGGTGTTTTTGCCTGCGGTAACGTTGTTCACGTTAATGACCTTGTTGACAACGTAAGTGCAGAAAGCGAAACAGCAGGTAAATATGCGGCTCTTTATGCAATGGGTAAGCTTTCAGAAGAAAAGAAAGCAATTGAATGTCAGACAGGCAGAAATGTAAGATATATCTGTCCCCATACAATTTCACTTACCGGAGAAGATGAAAAAGTAAATCTTTATTTCCGTGTACTTACTCCTGAGCTTGGTTCAAAGCTTGTGGCAAAATGCGGCGATAAGATTATCGCAAGTAAAAAGGAAATCAAGGTAAACCCCGGTGAAATGAACTGCATCACAGTTAACACAGCAGACATTGACGGAGAATTGACCGTTGAGGTTGTAAAGGAGGACTAAGGTGATGAAAAAAGATATAATTTGTACAATTTGTCCGAGAGGATGTACGGTTACCGTTGAGGGAACTGAAAAAGAAGTTACATCTGTTACGGGCTATGGCTGTAAACGAGGTATGGAATTTGCATCCGCTGAATTTACGGCGCCTGTAAGAATTTTAACAACAACCGTTAAAATTGAAGGTCAGGAAAACGACCTTCTTCCCGTACGTTCCTCAAAGCCTTTGCCAAAGGAAAAGGTTCTTGAATGTATGGAGGTTATCAAAAAGACAGCGGTCAAATTACCTGTTAACCAGTACGATGTTGTTGTAAAAGACATTCTTTTAACAGGCGTTGACATTGTTGCAACAAAGGATGTTAAATAATATGAATAAAAGAATTTTTATGTGCGGTCTTTCTCAGGAATCAAATTCTTTTAACCCTGTGCTTGCCGATATGGAAGAATTTGAAAGTTTTGGAGCCTTCTGGGGAAATGAACTTGTTCCTGAAAAGTTCTGCCTGCCTTCTGCAAACGGAATGTATGAAACTTTTATGAATACAGATGCAGAGCTTTATTGCGGTCCCGTTATCCGCGCAGGAAGCGGCGGGCCGGTTGAACACGGAATAATTGAATATTTTATTGATACAACATTAAAACAACTGAAAGCCTTTGTAAATGTTGACGGTGTTTGCATTGCAATGCACGGGGCAACTGTTTCCGATAAGGTTGAGGATGTGTGCGGATATATTATTGAAGCAATCCGTAAAGAGGTTGGGGAAGAGACCGTAATTTCTGTTTCTTTTGACCTTCATGCAAATGTTACGGAGAAAATAATGAAAAATGCCGACTATGTCAGCGGTTTTCAGGCTTATCCTCATCTTGACCAGAAAGAAACGGGTATCCGTGCGGCAAAAAGACTTCTTGAAGCTCTTGAGGGAAAGGGCGGAAAGGTTGCAAGGGTATCAATCCCTATGATTGCATCTGCTCACGGATATACCACCTTTGACGGAAATCTCGGCAAGCTTGTTTCCCGTGCCAAAAAGATGATTGAACAGGGTGAAATAATTGATTATACAATTTTTGAAGTTCAGCCCTGGCTTGATGTTGAAGAAATGGGCACGACAGTGGTTGTAATTGCCAAAACCGAAGAAAAAGCAAAAAGTGTAGCATCTGACCTTGCTTATGAAAACTTTACGGTAAGGGAAGAAATTTTAGGAGAAAGCCTTTTCTCAATTCCCGAGGTGATCAATAAGGCTATAGAAAATAAAAGCGGAAAACCGGTAATTCTTGTTGATTCTGCCGACTCTCCCAATGCAGGAGCAACTGCTGACAGTGCGACTGTTATAGAATATCTGCTTCCTTATCGTAACACGCTTAAATGTGCTGTGGCAGTTTCGGATATTCCCGCAGTTGAAAAGGCAATTAAGCTTGGCGTTGGAGCGATTGCCGATTTTACCCTTGGCGCCACAAAAGCTCCGGAGCTTACAAAACCGGTATTGGTTAAGGATGCAAAGGTTATGAGCATACATGAAGGTACTTTTTATTCTTACGGACCTCAGGATAAAGGAGCAATGCGTTTTCTTGGTAAAACCGTTGTTCTTAAAGCGGGTAAAATTTTGATTCACGTTTCAAGCTACGGTAAGTTTGAAGGTGACCTGAATTTTTACCGTTCATTCGGAATTGAACCTACAGATTGTGACCTGGTGGGCGTAAAAGCCTGTACCTCTTTCCGTGCGGCATATGAGCCAATCTCGGCGGAAATCTGTAATACAGATACTCCCGGTTCGGCAGGATGTGTACTTACAAAAATGCCCTTTAAGAAAAGACCCGTTCCAATGTATCCTTTTGAGGAAATCACTGAAAAGGATATATCAGAACCTAAAATTTACAGATAAAAACGGGGGATGTTAAAAAAGTCCGGAACGTCAAAAGGCTGATTTTTTCCTATGAAAGATATTGTAAACATAAAAAATAAAATTCAACCAAATGTAGAAAAACCTCAAAATTTTTGAGGTTTTTCTTTGTTTTATGTCTTTTGACTACGAACAAACTTCACCTAACTCGCTGTACCATCGTACAGCTTCGGGTTCCCGCAAGCATAGCTTGCGGTTCAGTTTGTCCGTTCCAAACATTTTTTCCTATCCCCCTTATAGAATGAAGCTGTTTAAAAATTAAGTTTTTAAACAGCCCCTTTTTTAATTCTGTTTAATAATTTTAAGAAAAGTCTGTGCTGCGAGGGAAAGAGGAGTGTTTTTCATATATGCACAGCCTATGTTTCTTGCAGGAAGAGGAGGGGTAAGATTCATTTTTAATATTTCACCTTTTTCAAGGGACTCTTTTGAAAATTCCTCTGTTACGCAGGAAACACCAAGATTGATGGAAGCAAAACGAATCATTAAATCGTGAGCTGCAATTTCAATCTGAGGAGTAAGAGTTATTTCGTTTTTTAAAAATTCTCTGTTCAGATAGCGGCGGGAAGATGAATTTTCTTCAAGAAGAATAAGCGGCTCCTTTGCAATTTCTTTTCGGGTGTACTTTTCTTTTTTGTTATGCTTCGGACCACATACAAAAATGTCGTGAACCTCAAAAATCGGTTCAATGGAAAGCTCGTCGTCAGATAATGGCATATTAACAAAGGCAAGCTCTGCCTTTCCTTCTTTAACAAGCTTTAACATTTGCTCAGAATAGGAATTGGCCATTTCTATTCTTATTTTCGGATAATTTGCGTGAAACTGTTCAAGATAAGGTAGGAGATAATGACTTGTTATAGTATCGCTTGCCGCAATGGCAAGCTCGCCGCTTTCAAGACGGTGTAATCTTTCAAGCATAGTTTCTCCCTGTTCTATGGATTGTATTGCATTTTCAATTTTGTTAAACAGTATTTTGCCCTCGTTTGTCAGCGTAACTCCGCGCCTTGAACGGGCAAAAAGAGTGGTGTTTAAATCGGTCTCAAGTTGGTGAATACACTGGGAAATTGCCGATTGCGATATAAAAAGCTCTTTTGCTGCTGTTGAAAATGACTGATGACGTGCAGTTTCATAAAAAATGCGGTAATAATCGAGTTTTGTTTTCATATAAGCTCTCCTTATTACTGTAGTAAGTATTATCTATTTTACTAATAACTATATTTGTATTATAATAATATCAGAAAGTAAAGTCAAGTATTTGGGAGGAATTAAAATATGAAAAAAGAAAGACGTGTAGGTACCATCTCAAGAGGTATCAGATGTCCTATCATAAGACAAGGTGACGATCTTGCAACAATCGTTACTAACAGCGTTCTTGAAGCTGCTGAAATTGAAGGCTTTGAGCTTCGTGACCGCGACGTTATTTCAATGACAGAATCAATCGTTGCAAGAGCACAGGGTAACATTGTTTCTATCGATGACATTGCTGCAGATGTTAAAGCAAAAACAGGCGGAGAAACAGTTGGTGTTATTTTCCCGATTCTTTCCCGTAACCGTTTTGCAGTTTGCCTTAAAGGTATTGCAAAGGGTGCTAAAAAGGTCGTTATTATGCTCAGCTATCCTACAGATGAAGTTGGAAACAGACTTGTAACAGATGAAATGATTGAAGCAGCAGGTATCAATCCATATTCAGATGTTCTCGACCTTAAGAGATACCGTGAAGCTTTCGGATCATATAAACACGAATTCACAGGTGTTGATTATGTTGATATTTATACAGATATTGTTCGTGGATGCGGTGCAGAAGTAGAATTTGTATTTGCAAACCACGCAAAAGCAATTCTTGATTATACTGATTGTGTTATCAGCTGCGACATTCACACAAGAGAAAGAAATAAGAGAATATTAAGAGAAAACGGTGCTAAAATCGTTCTCGGTATGGATGACATTATGAGCGCACCAATCAATGGCAGTGGATATAATGAAAAATACGGACTTCTCGGTTCAAACAGATCAACTGACGATAAAGTAAAACTTTTCCCGAGAGACTGTCAGCCGGTTGTTGAAGAGGTTCAGAAGAAAATCTTAGAAGCTACAGGCAAAAAGGTTGAAGTTATGGTTTACGGCGACGGTGCTTTCAAAGACCCACAGGGTAAAATCTGGGAGCTTGCCGACCCGGTTGTTTCTCCTGCATACACAGCGGGCCTTGAAGGTACACCAAACGAAATCAAACTTAAATATCTTGCAGATAACGATTTTAAAAACCTTTCAGGTGCAGAACTTGATGAAGCTATTGCAAAGAGCATCAAGTCAAAAGCTGATAACCTTGTAGGGCAGATGGCATCTCAGGGAACAACACCCCGTAAAATTACAGACCTTATCGGTTCACTTTGCGACCTTACAAGCGGCTCAGGCGATAAAGGTACACCGGTTGTACTTGTTCAAGGATATTTTGATAACTTAACAGACTGATTTTGCAACTGAGTTTCCCCTTACGTGAAAGAGAAGTTGTTAATAGTGAAGTTTGCCTCGCAAGTGTTTTTAGGGCAAGCTTAACTGTAATTTATTACAACTTCACTTCAGACCGAAGATTTGAAACTTTACAAAAAAGATAAAACCCGAAAAAGAATGAAAGAATTCTTTTTCGGGTTGTTTTATTATGTGACGTGCAAGGAGATTTGTACGATAAAATTCTGTTGTTTTACACAATGACTTTCTTATCGGGTGTCAATTTAGAGTTGCATTTTTTTTATTTAAATAGTATAATTAAGTTGTTCAAAAAGGAGAAAAGGAGAAATAAAATGAACAACTATATTAATTATTCTTATGAAAATCTTAAAAAATTCTGTACAGATGCGTTTGCGAAATTCGGTTTCACAAGTGAGGAAAGTGACATTATTACAGATGTGCTTTTGACAAGTGATTTATACGGAATTGAATCTCACGGTATGCAAAGACTTGTAAGATACCATAAAGGTATTGAAAAAGGTCTTATCAAACCCGATGCAAAGCCTGAAATAGTATTTGAAACCCCCGTTTCTGCCGTTATTGAAGGTAATGATGGTATGGGCCAGCTTTTGGGATATAAGGCAATGAATATTGCCATTGATAAAGCAAAACAGACGGGGATGGCAATTGTTACCGTAAGAAACTCAAACCATTACGGTATTGCAGGTTATTATGCAAAAATGGCTTGTAAAGAGGGACTTATCGGTATGTCAATGACAAACTCCGAAGCAATTATGGTTCCAACTTTCGGCAGAAAGGCAATGCTCGGCAGTAACCCGTTTGCAATTGCGATGCCTGCAGAACCTTATGATTTCTTTTTTGATGCATCAACAACAGTAGTAACACGTGGAAAACTTGAAATTTATAATAAGCTTAACAAACCGTTGCCTGAGGGATGGGCTCTCGGCGCAAACGGAAAAGGAAGCAGTGATGCTTCTGAAGTACTTAAAAATATCGTGGCAAAGGCAGGAGGCGGAATAGTTCCTCTGGGCGGAGAAATTGAACAGAGCGGAAGCCATAAAGGCTATGGCTACGGAATGTTCTGCGAAATCTTCACATCAATCCTTTCAATGGGACTTACTTCAAACCACACCCATATCGGCGGAAAAGGAGGAACCTGTCACGGTTTTATTGCTATTAATCCTGCAGTTTTCGGCGATGCGGATGCTATAAAAGAACATCTTTCAACTCTTTTGCAGGAACTTCGTGAATCTCCGAAAGCAGAGGGATGCGAAAGAATTTATACTCATGGCGAAAAGGAAGTTTTCGCCTGCGAGGACAGACTTAAAAACGGCATAAATGTAAACATCAATACAGTTGCTGAAATGGTTGATTTGTGCAAATATCTTGATATGGATGTAAATGAATATCTTGGTGAGGAAGCAATTGCTCTCACTCTTAATAAAAGCTCATACGATATGTAACAGGTGAAAAATGAAAATTACGTCAGATTCTTTTGAACTTGAAGATATTTTTGAATGCGGTCAATGCTTCAGGTGGAACAAAAATGAAGATAATTCCTATACCGGAGTAGCTTTCGGTAAAGTGCTTACCCTTTCTAAAAAAGGCGATGAGGTGTGCTTCAGTGATGATGCTGAAATCTGGAACGAATACTTTGACCTTGAAACAGACTATGAAGAAATAAAAAAACAGCTTTCAAAGGATGAGGTTACAAGAAAAGCCATTGAAAAAGGCAAGGGAATAAGAATTTTAAAGCAGGAATTTTTCGAAACGGTAATTTCTTTTATAATTTCACAGAACAACAACATTCCCAGAATCAAAGGAATAGTTGAAAAGCTTTGTGAAAAGTATGGCAAAGAAATAGAAAGGGGATATTTTGCATTTCCCGAAAAGGAAGTGCTGGCAACCCTTGAAAAAGAAGACCTTGCATTTTTAAGAGCAGGCTACAGAGATGCATATATTATTGATGCCGCACGTAAGCTTGTAAATAATGAAATCGATATGGATGTAATAAAAAATGCACCCATTGAGGATGCAAGAAGAGAAATTTCAAAAATAAAGGGCGTAGGTCCAAAGGTTGCAGACTGTATTTTGCTGTTTGGTGCATCAAGATATGAGGTTTTTCCCACAGACGTGTGGATGAAAAGGGTTTTAACAGAGCTTTACGGCTTTGAAACCTTAACCCCTGTGCAGATAAATGCTTTTGCAAAGGAAAGGTTCGGCAACCTTGCCGGCTTTGCACAGCAGTATTTGTTTTACAGTATGAGAGAAAAGTGATAAAAATAAAGGAGGGTTTAAACCCTCCTTTATTTTTATATTACTCTTTTTGCATAAGCTGCGTACTGGCTTGGTGTCATAAAGATACAACCGTCATCTTTTAAATGCTGAATCATAAGTCTGAAGTCGTCCCAGAGGTCGTAAGCTTTAAGTCTGTTAGGATGGAACTGAATTACGGAGTATTTTGCATCCGGGTCATAAACCTCAAGGAAGTGTTCGTATGTTACGCCGTTTGATCCGCTTTCGGGATAAATGTCAGAGTCAAGCTTAAATGCGTTAAAGTTTTTACCTTTGCTGAAGAAAATTTTATCAATTTTCGGGAATTCGTAGTTAAGCATTTTTGCAAATTCAGCACTAACTTTGTTTCCGGGGGCACCAATGGTTGTTATTTTATAACCGGTGTTCTTTTCTACCAGGTCAAGGGTAAGAGCAACGTTTTCCTTCATAGTGTCATAGTCATAAGCGCCGCTGAATTCGGAGCCTGTATCTCCGCCGATTTTGTGCTCCCAACCGTGATGCCATATTTCAGCGCCGTCTTCAACATAACCTTTAACGGTTGTCCAGAAAGCGTCATTATTTTCAGCTGCGCATCTGTTTCCGATAATGCCCATAGAAACTTCTGTAATTCCTTCTTCTTTAAGAATGTTATACATTTTTGTGAAGGTTGCAACCGAAGCTGTTGAAAGGTCATCAGCCTTTAAAATTATAATCTGACCAACTTTTCTTTCAAGGGGAGTATAGTCAGGGATAAGCTTTGTAAGCTCGTTAAGGTCAGCAGATGTAATTTTGCCGTCCTGATTAACGTCTGCAAGGACAAGCTTATCTTCATCAAAGCTTTTAACAATTGATGCATATCCTGCAATGTAGCCTCTTAATTCAAGAGCGTCTTCATTTGTTAAAACGCCGTCTGTAACAACGTCGCCAAGAAGAACTTCAACATTTGTTGCAGTATCTTCAACAGTATCTGTCGTAGTGTTTTCAACAACATTTGTTGTAGTGTCTGCACCGGTGTCTTCTGTTGCAACCGCAGGTATTGTTGAAATAACAAGCATCATGCAAAGAAGAATAACAAGAAATCTTTTCATAGATATCCATCCTTTCATATTATTATAATAATATTTTAAGTTAAACAAAAACTATTTTCAACACATTTTTTGTCGTTATTCTTTTTTAAATATAGTTTATTGCAGTGCCTTCTACAAATTTTGTTAAGGATAAAAAAGAAGTGCAAAAGATTAACTTCTGCACTTCTTTTTTATATGTTTATTCGCCTGTTCTTACATATTGAACATATTGAGACGGGGTCATAAACCTGCAGTTCTGACTTCTCAAAAAGTGAATCATTTTAACAAAGTCGTCCCAGCAATTATAAGCATCAAGTCTGTGCGGATGGAACTGTATTATTGCATAGTTATGATCCGGGTCGTATCTTTTCATAAAGGTATTAAACTGAACACCGCTGGTTCCGTTTTCCGGATTTATTAAAGTGTTAAGCGGATATGCATTGAATTTTTTACCCTGAGAGAAATAAATCTGCTGTATCTGGGGGAATTCGTTGTTAATAAGCGTTGCAAATTCAGCACTAACTTTGTTTCCGGGAGCACCAATGGTTGTTATTTTATAACCGGTGTTCTTTTCTACCAGGTCAAGGGTAAGAGCAACGTTTTCCTTCATAGTGTCATAGTCATAAGCGCCGCTGAATTCGGAGCCTGTATCTCCGCCGATTTTGTGTTCCCAGCCGTGGTGCCATATTTCAACACCGTCGTTTATATATCCTTTAACATCTTCCCAAAATTCCTTTTCGTTCTTTCCAACACAGCCTACGCCGATTACACCGTAAGAAACGTTGTTAAGTCCTTCTTCCATAAGGATAGGGTGGAGCTTTCTGAAGGTTTCCATACTTGCAATTCTAAAGTCGTCGCATTTAAGAAGAATAATCGGACCTTTATTTCCTTCAACAGGAATAAAGTAAGGAATTTTCTTTGCTGCGGCAACAAGCGCTTCTGAAGAAGCTCCGCCTGTCTGACCAATGTATTTGTCTGCAGTAAGGCTCTGGGTTGTAAGCTTGTAGTCTGCACGGGCAATTTTGATTTCGTTCAGATTTTCTGTGGTAAGTTCGCCGGTTGCGGTGTTTTCCGTAACAATCATTCCAAGGTCGGATACGGTTGCATTTATGCCGGCTTCTCTGAGAACAATATCAACAGTTTTTGCAAAGTTGAAAACTGCTCTGTTTGGCATATCTTCATTGCCTTTGCCCGTCTGGTTGTGAACAAGTGATATTTTACCGTCAACATATTCAGCTCCGAATACAACGGAATCGTATGCAGAAACGGTTATCATTGATGCTGCATCGTTGTACACAAGAAGTGAAACACTGCTTGTTTTGTCCTGAGAATAGTAAGACAAAACAATGTAGTCGTCTTTGCTGTCATAAGCAGCAAGAACAAGACCGCCGTTTTCTGTAATGTTTTTGCTCATTACGGCACCTTCTTTTGAAAGAAGGAAATTTTTAACGTTGTTAAAAGCAGCTTCTTTGCTTAGCGGTGCTCTGTCCATTGTAATGCTTACGGTTTTGGTTTCTTCTTCCCAGCCGACCGTTGCACCGAAAGCTTCGGAAATTGCTCTTACGGGAACAAGGGTTCTGCCGCCTGTTTCAAAAGCGGGAGCATCAAGGACCACAGTCTGGTCGTTAACATACATAATGTTGCTGTCGAGGGTAAGGCTTATAACCTTATCCCCGAGAGTTGCTTTTACGGTACGGGTTTCTTCAAACCATTCAACCCTGGCACCCAAAGATTCAAAAATAGCTCTTAAAGGAACCATTGTTCTGTCATTAACTGTCTGGGGCGGAACGTCAAAGGAAAGCTTGCTTCCGTTAACGAAAACGCTTATTTCGCCGTTGGCTGAGGTGGTTATTGACAAAACCATCAGGGCAACAATAAATAAAGAAATAATTTTTTTAAAGTTCATTTAATAACCTCGCTTATCAGTTAGCTTTGCTGTTTACGTATTCAACGTACTGACTTGGTGTCATAAATCTGCAGTTTTGACCTTTAAGGAATTTGATTATCTTTCTTAATTCTGCAAGTTCATTTTCATCGTAGTTAGCAGGATGCATCTGAATTGCATAATAATCTGATTCGGCTCTTGAATTGTACAATGTTTTGAAGTTTTCAAGAGTAATTGCTCCGCCTTCAAGGTCAAATTTTGAAGTAATTCTAACAGCGTTGGTATCTTTGCTTGTGAAGAATACAGAGGTAATCTGCGGAAAGTCTTCGTTGAGCATTGTTGCGCATTCTGCGCTCATCTGGTTGTATGGAGGTCCGAAACAGGTAATCTGATATCCGTTTGCTTTTGATGAAACAAGGTCAAGAACCTTCTGGAAGTTTTCTTTCATTTCATCGTATGTAAGCATACCGTTAAATTCAGCCTGACCTGCATCGTTCTTTCTGTGAAGCCAGCCATGGCTCCAGATTTCAATACCGCCGTCAATAAAGGTGTTAACATCGCTCCAGAAACGTGTCTGATTTCCTGATGATGCGGAATTACCGACAATACCAAACGATGCTGTTACGCCTTCTTCCTGGAAAAGGGAGTAGAAATTTTCAAAAGCTATAATTGCATCAAGGTCGTTTGATTTAAGGTCATCGCATTTAAGAAGAATAACCGGACCCGCTTTCTTTTCAGGTGTGTAGTCCGGGATAAGCTTTGTAAGCTCAAGAAGGTCAGCAGAAGAAATTTTTCCGTCTTCGTTGACATCTGCAAGAGCAAGCTTGCTTTCATCGTAAGCCGCAACTGTTTTTGTATAGCCTGCAATATATTCGCTGAGGCTCCACACGTCTTCGTTGTTTAAAACGCCGTCACCGGTAACATCGCCAAGGAGCGCTGTTGCATCGGTTGCCAGTGAAGGAACGTTTACAAAAACGAGCATAAGGCAAACGAGAATTGTGAGAATTCTTTTCATAATACTCATCCTTTCAAAAATATATATTTTTACATATATATTATAAAATATATAAGAATCGGGAGCAACACATTTTTTGTTATTTTTGTATAAAAACAATAATTTTCTATCCGGAATTCAACAAATGTTGCTTAAAAATATTCCCCGTCTGTAAGGCGGGGAATAAAATTATAAGATTTTGTATTCATAACTTTTAAGATTAAGTTCTTTATCTGTATGCGGGCAGGTGAAGGATTTTTCTTCATTGCTTCTGTTTACATAAAGAACAAGCTTTTCTTTTTCGTTATATCTTACAACGCAGAAAACGTCTTCGTCAATGGCGTCAAAAAGAGTTTTCCCTTTTTTCAGAAGCTCACTTTCAGAACGGAGAGAGGTAATTTCTCTGTAAAATTCAAGAAGCTCCCTGTTTTCATTTCCCCAGGGATAGGTTCTTCTGTTGTCAGGGTCTTTTCTTCCTTCAAGACCTGCTTCGTCACCATAGTAAATACAGGGAACACCGGGGAAAACAAACTGAAGAGTAATAAGCTGCTTCATAATATCAATGTAATTTTGCCGGTTAATGTCCTTTACACAGGTGAGAATTCTTTCAACGTCGTGAGAGTCGATAAGATTAAGATTTGCCCTGAAATTTCTTTCGGGGTAGTTTTCCATTTGCGTCATAAAAATGTTTTTAAGCTCAAAAGCATTTACACTGTTTTTGCAGAATAAAAGAAGATTATCACGAAGGGGATAGTTCATAACGCCGTCAAGCTCAGGTTTTGCAAAGTAAGATTTTCTTACGTCGTAGGAAACCTTGTTTGAGGCATCCTCCCATACTTCGCCGATTACGATTTTATCGCCGTATTTTTTAACCGCTCTGTTAAGCTTTAAAAGGAAATTGTCTGAAAGCTCGTCGGCAACGTCAAGACGCCATCCGCCGATTCCTTTTTCCGTCCATTTGTTTATAACGCTGTTTTCGTTTTCAATTATATAATCCTGAACCTCGGGATTTTCGGTATTAAGAGTAGGAAGGTCGCCAACGCCCCACCAGCTTTTATAGTTTTTCGGATATTCGTCAAACTTAAACCAGCTTCTGTACTTTGAGTTTTCGTTAACATAAGCGCCGTCGCTTCCGTAGTTTGAAAATTTGTTAAAGTAAATGCTGTCTGCACCCGTATGATTGAAAACGCCGTCAAGGATAATTTTAATACCTTTTTCATCAGCTTTTGCGATAAGTTCTTCAAAATCTTCTTCACTGCCAAGCATAGGGTCGATTTTAAAGTAATCAGCCGTATTGTACCGGTGGTTTGAGCATGCCTCAAAAACAGGGTTAAGATAAATTGCGGAAATATTAAGAGATTTCAAATAATCAAGTTTGCTGATAATGCCTTTCAGGTTTCCGCCGAAAAAGTCCCATTTTTCAATTTCACCTTTTTCGTTTTTAAGATACTTTGGTATTTCGTTCCAGTTGTCGTAAATATGAATATTGTCTTTGGGATTTGAAATGTCACCGTCTTTGCAGAAACGGTCGGGGAAAATCTGATAAACAATTCCCTTTGTATACCACTCGGGAAGAGAGTCTTCGCATTCCGTAACCGTAACCTGGAAAGACCTTTCAGGTGGATTTACGGAAAACTCGCTGTTTTCAGTTCTGCCTTTGCCGAGATAGTAGGAAATGCCGTTCTGACTGATTAGTCTGAAGTAGTAAAAAACAAGGTCAAGGGTTTTGAACTCTATTTCTTTCGTGAAGCCTTCACTTGTCTTTTCCATTTCTGTTTCAACGCCGTTTAAAACAATGTAGCATTTGTCACAACTATCCGAAAAGACAGTAAAGCAGGCTTTACTGTCTTTTGTTATTGCCCCGAAGGGTGTTTTACATTTTTCGTCCCATGAGTTAAAGTATACCATTTTTATGTCACCTATTTCACTTCATATGGTTCAATGCCCCAGATTTCGTCAGCGTACTGTCTTATGGTCTGGTCACTGGAGAATCTTCCAGATTTTGCAACGTTTATAATTGCAGAATGGAACCAGCTGTCCTTATCCTGATACATCTGGTTTATCTGCTCGTTTGCTTCTACATATGCGGCAAAATCTTTAAGAACAAAGAATTCGTCATTCCATGTAACAAGATGGTTGTAAATTTCTTCGAACTGACCGTAGTCGTCTGTATAGAAGTTTGTTCTGAGCTGATCAACAACCTTTTTGATTCTCGGGTCGTTGTTGTAAATTTCTGATGCAAGGTAACCGCCGTTTTTGTAGTAGTTAATAACTTCTTCGCTGGAAAGACCGAAGGTTACAATGTTGTCTTTGCCGACAGCGTCGTAAATTTCAACGTTGGCACCGTCCATTGTTGCAAGGGTAATTGCACCGTTCATCATAAATTTCATATTACTTGTTCCTGAAGCTTCTTTTGAAGCGGTTGAAATCTGAAGGCTTACGTCTGCTGCAGGAATAATTTTTTCTGCAAGGTCAACGTTGTAGTTCGGGATGAAAATAACCTTGAGTCTGCCTCTTACAATCGGGTCGTTGTTAACTCTTGCGGCAACAGCGTTGATAAGCTTGATAACCTTTTTTGCAAGGCTGTATGAAGAAAACGCCTTTGCACCGAAAATAAAGGTTCTGGGCTGCATTTCAATTTCAGGATTTTCAAGAATCTGATTGTAAAGATACATAATATATAAAATATTAAGTGTCTGTCTTTTATATGCATGAAGACGTTTTACCTGAGCACTGTAAAGGCTGTGAGATTCGAGCTTTACGTTGAACTTCTTTGAAACGTAGTCAATAAACTGTATTTTCTTATTATGCTTTATTCTTCTGAAATCATTCTCAAAGTTTTTGTCATCGGCAAAGGGGAGAAGATCCTCAAGTCTGTCGGGTTCGTAAATCCACTTGTCGCCGATAGCTTCGCAGATAAGCTCAGAAAGCTCAGGGTTTGCTGAAAGGAGCCATCTTCTGTGGGTTATACCGTTTGTTTTATTGTTGAATTTGCCCGGAAAATGCTCGTGGAAATCCTTAAGCTCCTGATTTTTAAGAATGTCGGTATGAAGAGCGGCAACGCCGTTAACAGAATGAGAACCTACTATTGCAAGGTTTGCCATTCTTACCTTGTTGTCCCAGAAAATCGACATTTTTGCCCTCTTATCGAAGTTGTCGCCATAAGAATAACGAAGCTCTTCTTCAAAGCGTCTGCTGATTTCTTCAATAATCATAAACACACGGGGCAGAACGCTCTTCATCATATTCATATCAATTTTTTCAAGAGCTTCTGACATAATTGTGTGGTTTGTATATGCCATAGTTTTTGTTGTAATGTCCCAGGCGGTATTCCAGGGAATGTTTTCTTCGTCAACTAAAATACGCATAAGCTCTGCAACAGCAAGAGACGGATGTGTATCGTTAATATGAACGCTGTGGTACTCGTTGAATCTGAGCATTGAAAAGCCTTTTTCCTTGTGCTTTTTAATAATGCTCTGAAGACCTGCACTTACGAAGAAGTATTCCTGTTTAAGTCTTAATTTTTTACCCTCGTAATTTGAATCGTCGGGATAAAGAACGTTTGAGATAAGCTCGGTATTATATTTCTTTTCAACCGATTTGAGATAATCGCCGTGGCTGAATTCAGAAAAATCAATATCGTCGCCGATAACCTTTGCACTCCAGAGTCTTAAGGTGTTAACGTTTTTGCAGTCATAGCCTGCAATAGGAGTATCGTAGGGAACGGCAAGAACCTCGTCGTAGTCAACGTGGTTAACCTGAATTTCGCCCTTTCTGTCAATGTCAACTTCAACTCTTCCGCCGAATTTAACTGTAACGGCTTCGTCGTCGCGGCGCATTTCCCAGATGTTTTCATACTTAAGCCAGTTGTCAGATTCTTCAACCTGATAACCGTCTTTTATTGTCTGTTTGAAAAGACCGTATTTGTATCTTATACCCTGACCGAAGGCGGGGATTTTGGTTGCACTCATTGAGTCGAGAAAGCAGGCAGCAAGTCTTCCGAGACCGCCGTTTCCGAGACCTGGTTCAACCTCTATTTCTTCAAGAAGCTTAAGGTCAACTCCCAGCTCTTCAAGAGCCTCAATTGCCTGTTTCTTGATACCGAGGTTAATAAGAGTTGTGTCAAGAAGCTTTCCTAAAAGGAATTCCATAGAGAAATAGTGAACCTGCTTTACTCCGTCCTTGAAGTACTGCTTTCTTGATTCGTGCCAGTATTTTGCAACGTAGTCTCTGATAAGTCTTCCAAAGGCTTCATAGAGCTCAAGAGGATGAGCATCCTTGATGTCCTTGGCATATCTTTTTATCATTTTTTGTTCAAAATCTTTTTTTATCTGTTCTTTTGTTATGTTGAGCATAAATGTCCTCCATTATAAATTGTTGTACATATCAATATAATTCTGAGCTGCAGAAGTCCAGTTGAACTTGTTTCTCATAGCTCTTTTAACCAGTTTATTCCAGGTTTCCTTGTCCTGATAAATTGAAAGAGCATATCTTATAACGTACATCATATCGTGAGCGTTAAAGTTTGTAAAAGAGAAACCGTTTCCTTTGCCGTTCTTTTCGTTGTAAGGGGTAACGGTGTCTTTAAGTCCGCCCGTTTCTCTTACAATCGGAATAGAACCGTATCTCAGTGCCATAATCTGACCAAGACCGCAGGGCTCAAACATTGAAGGCATAAGGAACAAATCTGATGCCGCATAAATTTTTCTTGCAAGAGCATCTGAAAAGGTTATGTTTGAAGAAACCCTTGATGGATATTTTGAAGCATAGTAATTGAAAATATCCTGATATTTGTCGTCGCCGGTTCCGAGAACAACAAGCTGAGCTCCCGTTGAAAGAATTTCTTCTATCATTGCAATAACAAGGTCAAAACCCTTCTGGGAGGTAAGACGGCTTATAATGCCTATCATAGGAACCTCTTCACTTTCCATAAGTCCCAGTTCCTTCTGAAGAAGAAGTTTATTCTTTACCTTGTTTTCCGGTTTCATATAAGAATAGTTTTCGAAAATGCTTACATCTGTTTTCGGATCGTAAAGCTCAAAGTCAATTCCGTTCAAAATTCCCTTAAGCTTGTAGTTATAAAGTCTTAAAACTCCGTCAAGACCTTCGCCGTAATAGTCGTTCTGAATTTCTTCGGCATAGGTCGGGCTTACGGTATTAACAAAATCCGAATAAACAATTCCGCCCTTCATAAAGGAAATGCAGTCGTAAAACTTAAGCTTATCCTCTGTGAAATAGCTGTCATCAAGGTTGAGCAGCTCTGAGAGAATCTGTTTCGGGAAAATACCCTGGAATTTCAGATTGTGAATTGAATACACCGTTTTGGCAAAAGCTTTTGTTCCGTTGTAAAAACGGTGCATAAGAACAGGAACCAGTCCTGTGTGCCAGTCGTTACAGTGAATAATGTCCGGGGCAAAATCTTCCATATGAAGAATTGCCTCTAAAATTGCTCTGTCGAAGAACGAAAATCTTTCTCCGTCGTCATAATATCCGTAAGCACCGTGACGCTTGAAGTAAAATTCATTGTCAAGAAAATAAAAAACGGTGTTACCTAACTTATAAGAATAAAGTCCGCAATACTGGCTTCTCCAGCCTACCGGAACAGTAAAGTCGCAAACTTTTTTCATTGCATCCTTATACTGCTCGGGAATGTCCTCATAAAGCGGGCATATAACCCTTGTTTCATAGCCTGTGTTGTTAAGCTCTTTGGGAAGAGCGTAAGAAACATCGCCGAGTCCGCCTGTTTTAAGGAATGGATAAGATTCAGCAGTTGCAAATAATATTTTTTTCATTAAAATCCTCCGTTCTTTCAATGTAATACTATATTGCTGACATACAGTATACCATAAAATATTGTTTTTGTCACCATAAAAATTACACTTTGATACAGCAATGTGCGGTTCGGAACGAATATTTTTATAAAAATTAAAAAAAACAGTGATTTTTTTTCAAAAAGGTATTGATTATTTAGGTTGGATGGTGTAAAATGTAATAAAATGGTGGCGGAATTCACGATTTTGGTAAAAAGTGGTGAATCGGAAGCCGGAAAGGAGCAGGCAAATGCTTTTAGGTGAATTTAAACATACGATAGATGCCAAAGGCAGAGTGATTATGCCTGCAAGATTCCGTGACGATATCGGAACCAACTTTTGTGTTACTGTTAGTACCGACGGTTGCTTAAGAGCTTATTCAATGGAAAACTGGCTTGCTCTTGATGCAAGACTTCAGGCGTTGCCGGACAGTGATCCTAAAGCGGTAGGCTACAAAAGACACATTTATTCCCACACCATCGAATGTGAGTTTGACAAGCAGGGACGAGCTCTGCTTAATGAAAAACTCAGAAGCTATGCAGGTCTTGAAAAAGATGTAGTTGTTGTAGGTATGTCCGGTTATGTGGAAATCTGGAACCCTGAAAGATGGGAAAACAGAGATAACGTTGAGGGCGTTGACATAAGTCAGCTTTCTGCCTACGGTTTATAATTATGGAATTCAAACATATTTCAGTATTACTTGAAGAAAGTATAGAAATGCTTTCTATAAATAAAATTGGGGTATATGTGGACGGTACGGTAGGAGGGGGTGGACACTCCCTCCGCATACTCTCACATCTCAGTGAAAATGGAAAGCTTATTGGTATAGACAGAGATAAGGATGCCCTTAAGGCGGCTAAGGAAAGACTTAAGGATTATGAAAAGCAGGTAATTCTTCATAAAGGAAATTACTGCGAAATCAAAAGTGTCCTTGAAAAATATGGAATTGACGGGATAAACGGAGCGGTTCTCGACCTTGGCGTTTCCTCCTATCAGCTTGACAATGGCGAAAGAGGCTTCTCTTATAACCACGATGCAAGGCTTGATATGAGAATGGACCGTGAACAGGAGTTTTCCGCCTACGATGTGGTTAATACATATGACAGATTTGCTCTTGCAAAGGTTTTCTCCGATTATGGTGAGGAAAAATTTGCAATGCAGATTGCAAGAAAAATAGAAGATTACAGAAAAACAAAGCCGGTTGAAACAACCTTTGAACTTGCAGAACTTATAAAGGAAGGAATTCCCGCAGCTGCAAGAAGAGAGGGAGGACATCCTGCCAAGAGGGTTTTTCAGGCAATAAGAATAGAAGTAAATTCAGAGCTTTCCCTTCTGAAAAAATCGGTTGAAGATTTCTTCGATGTTTTAAAGCCGGGAGGAAGACTTGCGATAATAACCTTCCATTCCCTTGAAGACAGAATAGTAAAAACCTGCTTTAAGGATTTTACTGTCGGATGCACTTGTCCACCGGATTTCCCGATTTGTGTGTGCAACAAAAAGCCGAGAGGCAAAATAATAAACAAAAAACCTGTGGTGGCAGGAAAACAGGAACTTGAGGACAACCCCCGTTCCTCCTGCGCAAAGCTCAGAGTAATAGAAAAATTATAAGGAGAAAGATAATGTCCCAGCAAGCATACGGATACTATGGCAACACAATGCCCCAATATGCACCGGAAACTGTAGAAAAACCGGAAGTAAAAGTTAAAAGCCGTAAGAAAACCAAGGTACACGTTAAAGTAACCCCTAAGTTTATGGCAAGAGTGTATACCTGTATGTTCCTGGCAGCGGTTTTCACTCTCGTTTTCAGAGCTTGTGTTATAAATGAAATGACAAGAGCCAATGAAAATCTCGAAAGTGAACTTCTGAGAGCTCGTGCTTATAACGAACAGCAGACAGTTTATATGGATATGGCAACAGACCTTAATACCGTAGAGGAAATAGCGCAGAACCAGCTTAATATGGGAGTTCCTCAGGCTTATCAAACGGTTGAAGTTTCCGTTGGTATGGAAAACAAGGCGGTTAAGGTAGAAAAAGAAGACAACGGAATTATAACAACATTAAAAAATATCGGCAGTGCAGTTATGGAATATTTGTACTGATAAAAAATATAATTTTAATGGTCGGGATTTTATCAAGGGGAATTAAATAATTTAATTCTCCCTTGTTTGCTTTATGAATATAAAATTTTGAGGTAACATAATGTCAAAAATAAGTGTTAAGACTAAAAAAAGATTGGTAGTTGCTCTGTATATAGTTTTTGTTCTCTTCTTTTTCCTTGTGCTCAGACTTGTGTGGCATCAGCTTATCAACGGTGAAGAGTTAAGAAACAAAGCGTTAAGACAGCAAACAAACGACACTCTTATTTCGCCCCGCAGAGGAACTATCTATGACAGAAATATGAAGCCTCTTGCAGTAAGTGCTACCGTTTATACGGTAATGGCAAATCCGGAAACGGTAAAGGCAAACGATGCCGAAGAGCAAGTAGCTACATATCTTTCCCAGATTCTCGGAGAGGATTATAAGGACGTATATAAGCTTGTAACAAGAAATGCAAGAGAGGTAAGAATAAAAAGACAGATAGAAAGCGATTTGTCGGACAAAATAAAGGTGCTTATCGAGGATAAAAAGCTTCCGGGAATAAGCCTTGTTGAAGATTCGAAAAGATATTATCCCTACAGTAACTTTGCTTCTCACATCATTGGTGTTACCGGAGCAGAAAACAGCGGACTTTCAGGCATTGAGCTTGAATATGAAAGCTATCTTGCAGGAACTGCCGGAAGAATAGTAACTCCTCAGAATGCTTTGGGAAGAGAAATGCCCTACGGCTATGAAAAATATTATGAGCCTCAGCCGGGCAACAATGTTGTTCTTACAATCGATGAGGTGGTTCAGCACATAGTTGAAAACAACCTCGAAACCGCAATTGTTGAAAACGACGTTCAGAATCGTGCCTGTGCCATTGTTATGGATGTAAAAACAGGCGAAATTCTTGCAATGGCAACCAAAGAGGATTTTAATCTTAATAAACCCTACGAGCTTACAAGCCAGAGGGTTCTTAAAAACCTTGACCTTATTAAAGATACCGATCCTCAGAAATATAAAGAGGAGTCAAATAACGAAATATACAAAATGTGGGGAAACAAAGCAATAAGCGAAACCTATGAACCGGGTTCGACCTTTAAAATTCTCACAACGGCAATAGCTCTTGAAGAGAATCTTGTTTCCGAAAATGAAATTTTCACCTGCACAGGGGTAAAAGAAGTAGGCGGAGTGCCAATTCATTGCTGGAAGGCGGGCGGTCACGGTGCCCAGACCTTCGCTCAGGCAATTCAGAACTCCTGCAACCCAGCTTTTATGGAAGTGGGACAGCGCATAGGTGCAGAAAAATTTGCAAAATATGTAAGAGATTTTAATCTTACTTCTTATACGGGAATAGACCTGCCCGGCGAAGCCTCGGGAATTTTCTTCGATCCAAGTGCAATGGGCGTTGTTGAAGTTGCAACAACCTCTTTCGGTCAGGGCTTCCAGGTAACTCCGCTTCAGCTTATATCTGCTGTATGTGCAGTTGCAAACGACGGAAAGTATATAACTCCTCACATTGTTAAGGAAGTAACCAACATCAACGGGGATATAGTTGAAAAGTTCGAAGGTGAATATGTAAGACAGGTGGTTTCAAAAGAAACAAGCGAAACCCTCTGCCGCTATCTTGAAGACGCCGTAACTGTAGGCTCGGGTAAAAATGCCTATATTCAGGGCTACAGAATTGCGGGAAAAACAGGAACCTCTGAAAAACAGCCCAGATCGGCAAATAAAAAAATAGCATCAATGGTTGCTTTCGCTCCTGCAGACGATCCTCAGATAGCAGTTCTCGTTATGCTGGATGAACCCGAAGCAGGTCAGTATTTCGGCGGTGTAATTGCAGCCCCCGTTCTTGGCAACATAATGAGCGATGTTCTACAGTATATGGGAGTAACAAAAACCCTTTCCTCCGACGACGAGGAGGTAACAGGTAAAAACGTTCCTCAGCTGGTAGGAAAATCAGTAACCGAAGCAAAAAAACTTGTATCTGACAACGAACTGAAAATTCAGATAGTAGGGGACGGAACGAAAATAATAAGCCAGACTCCGAAGGGAGGAGCAAAGCTCCAGAGCGGAGGAATGGTAATAGCTTACACAACAAATATTCCGCCAACAAAAGTAACAGTTCCCAATGTAACCGGAATGACAATAACCCAGGCAAATCAGGCAATAATAAACAGCGGACTAAATATGAAAATAACCGGAGCCGGCAGAGGAACAGCAGAGGCAGGAGCAACAGCAGCAGCAACTCAGACCCCCGCAGCGGGTGAAACCGCCGACAAGGGAAGTATAGTATATGTTGAGTTCCGCCACTTAGACGTTGAATAAATTCGGTTAAAATTGTTCATCTTGCACCTTTGCCTGCCCACTTGTGTACACAAAGTACACTTCGGTCGGCTGATAGCACAATACAAACAAATTTTCTCAAATATTGATTTGCGGAATAATAAAATAAAAACAAACTGCTTACAGTTTGAACCTGTTTTATTCTTTATTATTTAAATCACGAAAGGTTTTTATTATGAAACTTGAAAGCTTAATGAAAGGAATAGAATACACCGGTAATGCAGATGTTGAAATAACCTCTGTAGAGTGTGATTCAAGAAAAGTAACAAAAGGTTCTGCCTTTGTGTGCATTAAGGGCTATGAAACAGACGGTCACATTTATGCAAAGGAGTGCGCCGAAAAGGGTGCAAGTGTTATAATTGCAGAGGATAACGTTGAGGTTTCCTGCCCCGTAATAAAGGTTAAGAACACAAGGAAGGTTCTTGCTACGGTATGCTCAAGGTTCCACGGAGAGCCTTCAAAGGAGTTTAAATTGGTGGGAATAACCGGAACAAACGGAAAAACCACTACAACATATCTTATAAAAACAATTCTTGAAAGTGTAGGCAAAAAGGTTGGCCTTATCGGAACAAACCAGAACCTTATAGGTAACGAGGTTCTTCCGACAGAGAGAACAACTCCCGATGCTTTTACTCTTCAGAAAATATTCAGACAGATGGCAGATGCAAAGTGCGATGTTGTGGTTATGGAGGTTTCTTCTCACGCCCTTTATCTCGACAGGGTTTTTGACTGCGACTTTGACGTAGGCGTATTCACAAACATAACTCAGGACCATCTTGATTTCCATAAAACAATGGAAAATTATCTTATGGCGAAGGCTAAGCTGTTTACAATGTGCAGAAACGGCGTTGTAAACTATGATGATATAAAATCAGAATATATTCTTCACAATTCAACCTGCCCGATTATGACCTTTGGAATAGAGGAAGATGCAGACATTAAAGCGGAAAATATTATACTCGGTGCAAAGGGCGTTGAATTTAATGCAATGAGAATGAACTTCAAGCTGGGAGTACCGGGAAAATTCTCGGTATACAATGCTCTTGCTGCAATCGGAGCCTGCAAAGCTCTGGGGGTGACCAATGAGGAAATTTCAAAAGGCCTCGAAAAGGCGGAGGGAGTAAGAGGAAGAGCTCAGGTTGTTGACCTTGGTTATGATTTTACCGTTATAATTGATTATGCTCATACTCCCGACGGAATTGAAAACATTCTTTCAACCGTAAGGGGCTTTGCCAAGGGAAGAGTTGTAATTCTTTTCGGTTGCGGCGGTGACAGAGACAATAAAAAGAGACCTGTTATGGGTGAGGTGGCAAGCAGACTTGCAGATTTTTGCATTGTAACCTCAGACAATCCCAGAACCGAGGAGCCCGCTGAAATAATCAGACAGGTTCTGGCAGGTGTAAAAGGTGAACATATTGTTATAGAAAACAGACGTGAAGCGATAGAATACGCCGTAAGAAATGCAAAAAAAGACGATGTTATTGTTCTTGCGGGCAAAGGTCATGAAACCTATCAGACAATCGGCAAAACAAATATTCACTTTGATGAAGAAGAAATTCTTTATGAAATACGCGATATGATAAATTCGGAAAAATGAGGTGAGTCAATGCATAATCTGACAATCGGCGAGGTTGTAAAAGCAACCGGCGGCAAGCTTTTAAAAGGCAATGAAAATGCCGTTTTCAGTAAAATAGGAAAAGATTCAAGAGCAGTTGAAGACAATATGCTCTATGTTGCTATAAAAGGTGAACGTTTCGACGGAAACGACTATGCTGTTGCATCTCTTGAGGGAGGAGCAATGGGATGTCTTGTTTCAAGAGAAATTGAAGGGGAAGGAAATATAATCCTTGTTGAGGATACCGTTAAAGCTCTGGGACAGCTTGCTTCTTATTACAGACAGAAGTTCAGTATTCCCTTTATAGGGGTAACGGGAAGCGTTGGAAAAACCACAACAAAGGATATGATTGCCTGCGTTCTTGCGGCAAAATACAAAACTCACAGCACCCTTAAAAATCATAATAATCACATAGGCTTGCCCTTTACGCTGTTTGAACTTAACAATTCAGACGAAATCAGCGTTATTGAAATGGGAATGTCCGGATTTGGGGAAATTGATTATCTTGCTTCTCTTGTAAAGCCGCAAACGGCGGTTTTAACCAATATAGGACTTTCTCATATTGAAAACTTGGGTTCCAGAGAAAACATACTCAAAGCAAAATGCGAAATGCTTAATCATCTTGATAAAAACGGCTTTGTTCTTCTTTGCGGAGACGATGATATGCTTCTTTCTCTTGACGGTGAGCTTGAATTTGAGCATAAATATTACGGAATTGAAAATCAGAACTGTGATATTGTGGCAAAAAATATAATTCAGGATAAATTCAGTACAAAGTTTGAAATTTGTTGCGACGGAAAAAGCTATGAGGCCGAAATTCCCGTCCTTGGCGAGCACAATGTTAAAAATGCTCTTTGTGCTTTTGGCGTTGGAATTCACTACAATATAGAGCCGGAAACAGTAATAAAGGCTCTTAGAAGCTTTGTTCCTGGACCTATGCGCCAGAACATAATTCCAAGCGAAGGAATGACAATAATAAACGACTGCTACAATTCAAGCCCCTCTTCAGTGGAAGCAGGTCTTAAAACCTTAAGACAGGTGGGTGGAAAAAGAAAAATCGCCGTTCTTGGCGATATGCTTGAAATGGGCGATTTGTCCAGAGAGCTTCATCTCCTTTGCGGCAAATATGTAGTTGAAAGTAAAACAGACTTTCTTGTTTGCGTTGGCGATAAAAGCAGATTTATTGCAGAAGGCGCAATAAAGGAAGGCTTTGACAAGGAAAATACGAGATTTTTTGAAACAAATAAAGAAGTTAACGATTTTCTTGATACATTCCTTAAAAAGGATGATGTAGTTCTTGTAAAGGCATCAAGAGGAATGAAGCTCGAAGAGATAGTTAATCATATTACTGATTTTGAAGATAATAAGGAGTAATTAAGGTGAGTAACGTTAGTTTAGGTTTTCTGATTTCTTTTTTAGTGTGTACGGTAGTTAACTTTTTCCTTGTTCCGGCTTTGAGATATCTTAAGTTCGGGCAGACAATAAGGGAAGAAGGACCTAAGTGGCACGAGAAAAAATCCGGAACACCCACTATGGGCGGAATTGGATTTTTGCTTGTAAGCGTGGTTGTTGCCCTGTTGCTTTGTAAAGACCACGGGGTAAGAATTGCAATAATTTTTTCCGCTTTATACGGGTTTATAGGCTTTGCGGATGATTTTATAAAAATTATATTAAAAAGAAATCTTGGGCTTACAGCAAAGCAAAAGCTTGCGCTTCAGATTCTTGTGACAGTTGCTTTTCTGGTTTATCTTACAGTTAAAGGCTATCTGGAAACCTATGTACTTATACCTTATTTCAATGTAAAGCTTGAGCTTTCCTGGTTTTATATCGTGTTTGCAACGGTATACCTTGTAGGCTTTACAAATGCGGTAAACCTTACCGACGGGCTCGACGGTCTTGCGGCAGGGGTAACCGAAATCGTCGCATTGTTTTTCGCTTTTGCGGGAATAAAGCTTTCAAGCGAAATCGGAATTTTTGCATCAGCTCTTGCCGGTGCGCTTCTCGGTTTTCTTTTGTTTAATTTTCATCCCGCAAAAATGTTTATGGGCGACACGGGCTCGCTCTTCCTCGGAGGTGCCGTTGCGGCATTTGCGATAATTTTAAAGCTCGAACTTCTTCTTGTAATAGTGGGTGTAATCTATATAATAGAAGTCCTGTCTGTTACAATTCAGGTTTTATATTTCAAGAAAACCAAAAAAAGAATTTTCTTGATGTCCCCGATACATCATCATTATGAAATGAAGGGATTTAAAGAAAAGCAGATAGTTGCAATGTTTTGCGGCGTAACTCTTCTTGCTTGCATACTGGCAATGTTTGCCGTAATTTAATTTTTCAGGAGGAAAACCGGATGTCAGAAAAATCCTTAAAAGGAAAAATTCTTAACTTGTTCAAAGACGATGAACCTAAAGAAAAAGCAGATGCTTATCTGTTTAATCTTATTCTTTTGCTCCTTGCGGGCGGTCTTGTTATGTGTTTTTCTGCATCGGCTCCATCGGCACAGAGCGCATATGGCGACAGCTATTATTATCTTAAATCCCAGGCTTTGTGGGTAGTTATCGGTCTTGTCTGCATGCTTATTGTAATGAATTTTCCTTACAAGAAATGGAAGAGCTATACCGGTATAATAATGATTTTTACAATAGTGCTTCTGATAATAACTCTTTTTATGCCTGAGATAAACGGTGCAAGAAGATGGATAGACATTGGAATCACAACCTTTCAGCCTTCGGAAATTGCAAAATTTGCAGTAATTTTATGGTTTGCCAAAAAGCTTGAAAAACAGAAATGGCAAAAAGCAAAATATTTTAAAGGCTTCTTTCATCCCTATCTTACAATGCTTCTTTTAATAGGTGCACTGCTTATGGGCGAGCCTCATTTCAGCTGTACAATGCTTATAACCCTTGTGGTATTTGCAATGCTTTTTGTTTCCGGAGCAAAACTCTGGCATATTATAGTAACAGTGCTGCCGCTTATTCCTGCAATTGGTGCTCTTGCATATTTTTCTCCTTACAGATTCCAGAGAATTATGGCATTTATTGATCCTTTTTCAGACCCGACAGACAGCACGTGGCAGATAGTTCAGTCCCTTTATGCGGTTGGCTCCGGCGGACTTTTCGGCCTTGGACTGGGACAGAGCAGACAGAAATATCTTTATCTGCCTGAACCTCAGAACGACTTTATATTTGCTATAGTCTGCGAAGAGCTTGGCTTTATCGGTGCTTTGCTTATTATAATACTTTTTGCGGCTCTTGTATGGAGAGGAATAGTAATAGCGATAAATGCAAAGGACAAATACGGTTGCTTGCTTGCAACAGGTATAACTGCTCTTATAGCGGTTCAGATATTGGTAAACATAGCGGTAGTAACCTCTTCAATGCCCGTAACGGGTATGCCGCTGCCTTTCTTCAGTTCAGGCGGAACATCAATGGTGTTTATGCTGATGCAGATGGGCGTTTTGCTTAATATTTCAAGATACAGATAAGGAACACAAAGGTAATTGTTTGCATATTCTGTAACAGGAGGTGCAAACGATGAGCTTTTTAATAGAGGGCGGAAAACCTCTTGAAGGGGAACTGAATGTACAGGGTGCTAAAAACTCTGTTCTGCCCATTCTTTCGGCGTGTTTGCTTAACAGAGGGAAAACGGTTCTTAAAAATTGTCCCGACCTTTCCGATGTTACAGCTTCGGTTGAAATTTTAAAATGCCTCGGTTGCGAGGTGAAAAGAAACAAGGATGTAATTGAGGTTAACTCAAAAAACGCGGATAAATATGTAATTCCCCGTAATCTCATGTGCAGAATGCGCTCCTCGGTAATGTTTCTCGGAAGTATTCTTGCAAGAAACAAAAAGGCGGTAATTTCTCATCCGGGCGGGTGCGACCTTGGTAAAAGACCTATTGATTTACATATTAAGGCTTTAAAAGAAATGAACGTTGAAATAGAAGAGGAAATGGGAGTACTCTTTTGTGTAAGCGAGGAAATAAAAGGCAGGGAAATTTATCTCGATTTTCCCAGCGTTGGAGCAACGGAAAACATAATTCTTGCTTCGGTGTTTGCAAAGGGGAAAACAGTTATTTTAAATCCTGCAAAGGAGCCTGAAATAACCGACCTGCAGAACTTTATAAATGCAATGGGCGGAAATGTTAAAGGCTGCGGAACCGGCAGAATTGAAATAACGGGCGTATCGGAGCTTAAAGATGTTGAATATGAAATTATGCCCGACCGGATTGCCGGAGCAACTTATCTTTTTGCGGCGGCGGGAACAGGCGGACATATAAAATTATGCAACAGCGGGGAAGGAAATCTTCTGTCCGTATGTGAAACCCTTGAAAAAATGGGAGCAAAATTAAACTGCACCGAAAGCTCTGTTGAGCTTTATGCTCCCGATAAAATAAAGGCAGTAAATGTTCAGACAGCAGTTTATCCCGGCTTTCCTACAGATGCTCAGCCGATTTTAACGGCTTGCCTGTGTGTGTCAGAGGGCAGAAGCCACATAACAGAGAATATCTTTTCCCAAAGGTTTATGCATGCGCCCGAGCTGAACAAAATGGGCGCCGATATAAGCGTTGCGGGGAACACAATGACGGTTAATCCTGTCAAAAGGCTTAAGGGAGCAAGGGTTTTTGCAAAGGATTTAAGAGGCGGTGCGGCTCTTATGGTTGCAGGGCTTATGGCAGAGGGACCAACCTGCGTTTTAAACAGCGACTACATAGACAGAGGCTACGAAAAAATAGAAGATGTTTTTAATTTTCTCGGAGGAAATGTAAAAAGAATACTATGAAAAAAGAAAAAAATCTCAAAGTCCTTCACATAGATGACTTAAGGAAAAATTTGTCTGATATGACGGTGGATGAAATAAAAGAAAGGCGAAAGCTGATAAATAAAAAAAAGAAAAAGAAAAGCGCAATAAGAATAACCGCATTTTTGGTTATTGTTGCGGTTCTGGTTCTTATGCTTACCCCGATTTTTACCGTTAAATGGTTTGAAGTAACGGGGAATACAAAAATTACAGATAAACAGATTCTGGAAGCGTCAGACCTTGATATAGGCGATAATCTTTTCAGATTCAATCTGAAAAAAACAAAAGATAAAATTAAAGCAATTACTTATATCGACAGTGTTAAAATAGTAAGATGGTTACCTGACGGAATCAAAATAACGGTAACCGAAAGAACTCCCGTTGCTGCGCTGAAAAGTGCAACCGGTTTTCTTACGGTAGATGTTAAAGGAAAAATTATTGAGTCTGTAAAAAAGACAAGCCTTCCGGTAATTGAAAATATAAAAACGGCAACCCTTAAACCCGGTGAATTTCTTAATGAAAAGCAGGTTCAGCAAATAGAAGAGCTTGTTGAGGTTGCCCGCATAATAAATGAATTTGAAATGAACGACAGGCTTACCGAGTTTGGTATAGACAAGTCGGGAAATTATAAATTTGTAATTGACGGCAATAAGAACGTTGTTCTTGGAGAAGAAACAAGAATTGACTATAAGCTTAAAATGCTTAAAGCGGTAATCGACGAACTTTCGCCAACGGAGGAGGGAACGATTGACCTTTCAAAAGAAGGGGAAGCTTTGTATTCTCCGTAAAATGTTACAAAACTGAAACTTTTTCAAAAAAGTAAGTATAAAAACTATTTTATAAGTAGAAAAAAATAATATTAAGTCAAAAATTTTTAAAAACGTATTTACAATTTAACAATTTTGTAATATAATGAGTTTATAAATACGTGTAAATTATTGTTAGGGGGATTATTTGTTATGGCAATGGATTTTGCTGTAGGTAAAGAAAATGTTACGCAGATTAAGGTTATCGGTTGCGGTGGCGGCGGTAACAATGCAATAAATACTATGATCGATGCCGGAATTCAGGGTGTTGAATTTATCGCAATCAATACGGACAAGCAGGCTTTACTCAAATCAAAAGCAAATGTAAAAATACAGATTGGTGAAAAAATCACAAAAGGACTCGGTGCAGGTGCAAATCCTGAAATCGGTCAGAAATCCGCTGAAGAAAGCATTGAGGAAATCACTCAGGCTATCAAAGGTGCAGATATGGTATTCGTTACCGCAGGTATGGGCGGCGGAACAGGAACAGGTTCAGCTCCTATCGTTGCGGCAATTGCAAAGGATATGGGAATTCTTACCGTTGGCGTTGTTACAAAGCCTTTCGGTTTTGAAGGAAGACTTCGTGCAGACAATGCAGTTAAAGGTATTGAAAACCTCGGCAATGCAGTTGATACATTGATTACAATTCCAAACGATAAGCTTTTTGAAATCGCTCAGAAGAATACTCTTCTTACCGATGCATTCGGCGTTGCAAACGACATTTTGAGACAGGGTGTTCAGAGTATTTCTGATATTATTACAGGCAGCGGTCTTATCAATCTTGACTTTGCAGACGTTAAGTCAGTAATGAAAGACTCAGGCTATGCTCATATGGGTGTTGGCGTTGCAAGTGGCGACAACAGAGCAGAGGAAGCAGCTCTTGCAGCTATCCAGAGCCCTATCTTAGAAACAACAATCGACGGTGCAAGAGGTGTTCTCTTAAGCATTTCTGCAGCAAACCTTGGTATTCTCGAAGTAAGACAGGCAGCAGAACTTATTCAGCAGCATGTTGATCCTAAGGCTAATATCATCTTTGGTGCAACTATCGATGAAACTCTCGGAGACGATATTTCAATTACTGTTATTGCAACAGGCTTTGATACAAAACCGGGAATTCACTTCTCAGATTTCAGCGAAAAAACAGAAGAAGCTCCAAAAACAACATCATTTGGAAAACCTTCAATCTTTGATGAAATCAGAGCAGAAAGAGGACAGGCTTCTCAGGAATCTAAATCTTCTGACGATGACGAAGGCGGATTTGATATACCACCATTCTTAAAAAGAAGATAATTCCGGGCTGCAAAAAATGTACAGAACGCAATAAGATTATAATGAGAAATTCGTGTTATACACGGATTTCTTTTTTCTTTTGTATTTTGCTGTGAACGAAGCGAACCTCTCGATGTATCTTTATACTACTTCGGGTTCGCTTCGTTCATTCTGTACTATTTTTATCAGCCCTTGAAAAGGTTATAAAAGTGTGCTATTTTGATGAATAATTAACGAGCAAACTCCTCCTGCGGAGTTTGTTTTTATATTAAATAATATCAGTTCCGGCAATGTTGTAAATTGAAAGATGCTTTTTTTTGGCATATTCAAAAGATTTATATGCTCCTCCAAAATTGTTTGATATATAGCAAATCATAAAATCAGATTTGTCTATTATGTATTTGTTATTTTGTGCTATCTTGTATCTGTGAGGAGTGGTTTGTGGAATGTCAGATATAAGCAGATTGTCAAATGTGTTATAATAATAGTCTTTGTTTTCATTAATGATTTTAGTAAGATACGGGATAACAAGTTCAAGTTTTACATTTTCGTATGATTGTTTTACAGAATTTACAGTAAGAGCAGCACATCTGTCAAATTCCCCATAGTTTCCAACCCAAAATTCAGTAACGTTATATTTTTCTATCACTTGTATTATTTGGTTTTTCAGCTTTTCTTTATAATTTTTATCATAAATTTTGCTATGTCCAAAAAAACAGCATCTTTTTATACTCATTACACTCATCCAATCAACAATTGACCAGTATAGCGGACAATATTTTAATCAATTATATCACAAAATAATATTGGTTGCAACTAATATTGGTCAATTGTTGATAAGAGGTGAATGCATATGGAACAAAAGTTAAGAAGAGACCGTAATATGGGTTATAATTTGGGGAAATTAAGAACAGCAAACAAGTTTTCTCAAGAAAAACTTTGTGCAGAACTTCAAAGAAGAGGCTGTGATATAGGAAGGAGCACTTATGCAAAATACGAAAATGGCGAACTTAATATAAAAATAAGTGTTTTAATAGAATTAAAAAAAATATACAATTGTTCTTATGATAACTTTTTTGAGGGACTTGATTGATTTATATTAAAAGAATCTCACACCATTTGGTGTGAGATTCTTCCATAATTATTAATTATTCACTATTATTTGTTCATTAAGCTTTGCTTTCGCAATACCATTTATATACTTCTTCAATTCCTTCTTTAAGGGAGGTTTTGTGTTTCCAGCCAAGGCCGTTTAAAAGAGAAACGTCTAAAAGCTTTCTTGGAGTTCCGTCGGGCTTTGAAGTGTCGTTAACAATTTCGCCTTTAAAGCCTACAATTTCCTTTATTGTTTCTGCAAGCTCTCCGATTGACAAATCTTCGCCGGTTCCTACGTTAACGTGAATTTCTTCAGAGTAGTTGTTCATAAGGAAAACAAGAGCATTTGCCAGATCGTCAACGTAAAGAAATTCTCTTAAAGCTTTTCCTGTGCCCCACATAACAACCTCTTTGTCGCCTCTTTCCTTTGCTTCGTGGAATTTTCTGATAAGCGCAGGGAGAACGTGAGAGGTTTCAAGGTCAAAGTTGTCGTTAATTCCGTAAAGGTTTGTCGGCATTGCTGAAATAAAGTCGCAGCCGTACTGTCTTCTGTAGAATTTGCAAAGCTCAATTCCGGTAATTTTGGCAATTGCATAAGCCTCGTTTGTGGTTTCAAGAGAGTCGGTTAAAAGATACTCTTCTTTGATAGGCTGAGGGCAAAGCTTTGGATAAATACAGGATGAGCCTAAAAATAACAGCTTTTTAACCTTGTTTTTATAAGCAGAATGAATTATATTTGTTTCAATCATAAGATTGTCATATATAAACTGAGCGGGATAGGTGTTGTTTGCCTGAATTCCGCCAACCTTTGCTGCAGACAGAAAAACATATTCAATTTTCTCCTCTTCGAAGAATTTTTCAACCTCTGCCTGTCTTGTAAGGTCAAGCTCTGCGTGGGTTCTTGTAACAATGTTTGTGTATCCCTGTTTTTCAAGCTCTCTTATAATAGAAGAGCCTACAAGACCTCTGTGTCCTGCAACATATATTTTTGATTTTTTTTCCATAAGTGGTAATCCTTTCTTAATCAAAAGAGATGTTAAGTCCGGTCTGACTTTCAACCAGCTTCATATCACTTTTAACCATAATTTCAACTAGTTCTTCAAAGCTTGTTTTTCTGGGGTTCCAGCCAAGAAGCTCTTTTGCCTTTGTGGGATCGCCCAGGAGAAGGTCAACCTCTGCAGGACGGAAATATTTTGGATTTACGTCAACAACAACTTCGCCTGTTGCCTTGTTGATTCCTTTCTCGTTAATTCCTTCACCCTGCCATTCAATTTCAATTCCTGCTGTTTTAAAAGCAATTGTACAGAATTCGCGAACTGTTCTGGTTTCTCCTGTTGCAATAACGAAATCCTCAGGGGTTTCGTGCTGAAGAATCATCCACATACATTCAACATAGTCTTTTGCATATCCCCAGTCACGTTTTGCGTTAAGGTTGCCAAGGGAAAGCTTTTTCTGTTTGCCTGCGGCAATTCTTGCTGCTGCAAGGGTTATTTTTCTTGTAACAAAGGTTTCTCCTCGTCTTTCAGATTCGTGGTTAAAGAGAATTCCGTTTACAGCGTACATATTGTAAGCTTCTCTGTAGTGCTTAACAATCCAGTAACCGTACATTTTGGCTACTGCATAGGGTGAACGGGGATGGAAGGGAGTAGTTTCTCTCTGAGGTATTTCTTCAACCTTTCCGAAAAGTTCTGAGGTTGAAGCCTGATAAATTTTTGTTTTCTTTTCAAGACCAAGAATTCTTACAGCCTCTAAAACTCTTAAGGTTCCGATTCCGTCGGAGTTTGCAGTATATTCAGGTTCTTCGAAAGAAACTGCAACGTGAGACTGTGCTGCAAGATTGTAAATTTCGTCAGGCTGAATATCCTTTATTATTTTTAAAATGTTCATAGAGTCTGTCATATCACCATATACGAGGTTTAATTTGTTTTCCCCGTAGCTGTCAAGAAAAAGTCCGTCAATTCTTTCAGTGTTGTTTGTTGATGCTCTTCTTAAAAGTCCGTAAACCTTGTAGCCCTTTTCAATAAGGAACTCTGCAAGGTAAGAGCCGTCCTGTCCGTTTACGCCTGTAATAAGTGCGGTTTTCATAGTTTTATCTCCTTTTTTTAAGATATCTTAAGATATCTGTTATTTCTTTTCAATTTCGTCCCACTCAAATGTTATTCTGTTTATATCCGAATCGGCAACGGTTTTGCCTATCTGAACCTCAATGAAATAAATTCCGTCGAGAGACCTTATGGCGTGCTTCGTGCCTTTTGGAATTCTTATAACGTCGCCGGTGGTGAGAAGCTGTTTTATTCCGTTTATAATAATTTCGCCGTTACCTTCAAGAATAGTCCATACTTCGTCACGGTTGTTGTGGAAGTGATAGCTTGAATTCATCTGCTCAAAAATATGAATTTTTCTTGTGGTGGTGTAAACATTTTTCTTTTTTGTAATGTCAATAACCTTAATGGTACCCCATCGGCGTTCTTCGTACATAGGCGGATAGTTGAATTTTTCAACACATTCCTTTATACGGGTGCTGGTATTTTTGTCAGAAACCAGAATTCCGTCAAATGAGGCGGAAATAATCGTGTCCTTTGTGCCCATGGCAACAATTGGAATATCAAGCTCGTTAAGAATGTTCGTGTTTGAACAGCTTTCGTGAATAACAGCGTTTCCGATGCTTCTTCTGTTCATTTGCTCGCAAAGAGCATTCCAGGTTCCCAGGTCCTTCCACATAGTGTTAAGCTTTGCAACACAAATGCTTTTTGCCTTTTCAAGAACGGCGTAGTCAAAGCTTGTTTTGGGAAGCTTGCCGTAGTTTTTGTAAACGTCTTCATAGCTTTCGCTCAAGCCGTATTCCTTAAGCTTTTTAATAAGGCTTCCTACCCTGAAACAGAAAACTCCGCAATTCCAGAGGGCTCCGGTTTTAATAAGCTCTTCGGCTCTTTCCGGGGAAGGCTTTTCTTCAAAATGACTTACTGAAAGCCAGTCATCATAATCCTTTTCGGGAACAATGTATCCGAATTTTTCTGAAGGCTCAGAGGGAGTAGCCCCCATAAGGGCAATTTCTGCGCCCGATTTGTCAAGAACTCCTTCAAGGCTGCTTAAAACCTCGAAATATTCCTGCTGGGTATAAGGGTCAACAGGAATTACGGCAACCACGTCATTATCCTTTGCTGAAAGCTTTGATTTAAGATAAGAAAGAGAAAGCATAATGGCGGGGAAGGTGTCCCTTCTTTCCGGCTCAACGGCAATGTCAACATTGCCAAGCTGACTTTTAATAATTTCAACCTGACCTTTACTTGCCGTTATAATGCAGTTCTTGTTGAGATTTGCTTTTTCAAGCTGATGCCATACTCTCTGAACCATAGAGCAGGCCTTGTCCGAGTTGTCCTCGTGACTTATAACTTTTATGTACTGTTTGGAACGCAGGTCATTTGAAAGAGGCCACAGTCTTTTTCCCGAGCCTCCCGAGAGCATAATTATATGCAAAAAAATCCGCCTTTCCGCCCGCAGCCTTAAATAAATCTGTTCGCGGGCAGAACAGACAAATTCGGGATAGCTTACCATACTATCTGATATCGATTATATAACTCTGTAAAATCAAATACAATAGTGTATTTTGCTAAAAAATATCGTAATTTTGCTACGGAAACAACAAAAGAAAAAAGACTGTAAAATTTTCTACAGTCTCTTGTGTATATTACAGGAAATTTCTGACTTTATTCTGTTTATCCCTTCCAGGTGTTTCTGAAGGAAAGGGGGGTAGTTCCTTCTATTTTTTTGAAAATGTAAATAAAATGGCTTGGAGTTCCCATTCCTGTCATATATGCAATTTCTTCAATGCTTTTGTCGGAAAAACGAAGGAGCTCCTTTGCATAGCCTATGCGTTTTCCTGTAAGATACTCCGAAAAGTTTACTCCGAGATAATTCTTAAGTATTCTTGAAAGATGAAATTTGCTGATGTAAAATTTTGAAGAAATATCCTCAAGAGTAATTTTTTCCGTAAACCTTGCATTTATATAGGAAACAATATAGTCAAGGGAATTCTTTTCGTCTTTATCTTCGCTTATCAGCTTTGTAAGAAGAGAGCAAAGTCTTTCGTTCTGAACAATTTCCCTGTCGCCGTTGTTTTCCTTTGTGGTTTTTATAATATCATTCATTATTTCGATAATTTCAAAATAGTTTTCTCTTTTTACACAGCTTCCGTATTTTTCGTTAAATATGCTGTAGTAGGCTTCTGCGGTGTTACCGTAAAAGTGAATCCAGGCAACCGACCAGGGATTCTCATTTTCCGTTTCGTAAAGATGATAGTTCATACAGTCAATAAAGAAAATATCGTGCCTTGAAAGAGAATATTTTTTTGAATTGTAGCTTAAAGTTCCTTCGCCGTCGAGAACAATAGCAACGAGGTAGGAGAAAAGGCCTTTTCTTTTTGTGCTTTTTCCGGTCTTTGCGTGAAGCTCGCCGCACTCCTGAACGTAAAGAAAGTTGTTTCTTGTAAATTCAGAGGGAGTACATAAATATCTTACCGAGTTGTTCCCATAATCAGAGTCAAAGCTGTCAAAATGTTTATACAATTAAATCACCTCAGCTTAATTCTTCAAGCTCGTTGTTGAATATTTCCCAGTTGTTCATAGCCTCAAGGAGCAGCTCTTCTTTTTCGTTAAGATTGTTTGTAAGCTCCGTAAGGCGGGTGTAATCGGAAGCGGTCTTTGGGTCTGAAAGCTCGCTGTTGATTTTTTCAATTGCCTCTTCCAGTGAAGAAATCTCGTCTTCGCATCTTGATATTTTTGTTTTAAGCTTTCTTTTTTTTGATTCAAGCTCTTTTTGCATTTTAAAGTCGTTATTCTTCTCTTTTTTAACGGATACCGTTTCAATAAGAATATCTCTTTTTGCCAGATAATAGTCGTAGTTTCCGTCGAATCTTTTTTCTCCGTCGGGAGTAAGTTCATAAATTTTCGTTGCAATTTTGTTTATAAAATATCTGTCGTGAGAAATAACGAAAAGGGTTCCGTTATAAAGGGAAAGGGCGTGCTCAAGAGCCTCTTTTGAAGGAATGTCCAAATGGTTTGTAGGCTCGTCGAGAAGAAGAAAGTTGGCTTTTGAAAGCATAAGCTTGCAAAGGGCAACCCTTGCTCTTTCGCCACCGCTTAAGGTTGAAATCTGTTTGAAAACATCTTCATCCTTAAAAAGGAAAACTGCCAGGGCTGATCTTATATCCGTGTTGCTCAGGAAGGGGAGAAAATCTGAAATTTCTTCAAAGATTGTGTTTGAAGGGTTAAGGTTTTCCTGAGTCTGGTCATAATATGCAATTTTGACTCTCGGTCCAATCTGAACCTTGCCGCTGTCACGGGGGATATTTTCAAGAATAACGTTGAAAAGAGTGGTTTTGCCGCAACCGTTTTCGCCAAGCAGAAAAACCTTGTCTCCTTTTTTCACCTCAATATTAACGTTGTTTAAAACTCTGTTGCTTCCGAAGCTTTTGGAAATTCCTTCTGCCGTAAGAACATCTTTTGCACATTCTTCTGCAAGGTTGAATCTGAAATTGAGTGCATCAAGAGTTTTTTCGGGCTTTACCATCGTAGCTTCAATACGTTCAATAACCTTCTGCTTGCTTTCGGCGGTTTTTATATTTCTTTCTCTGTTCCAGCGCTTCTGCTGTTCAATTATTCCCTCAATTCGTTTTATTTCCTTCTGCTTAAGGGTGTAATCCTTTTCTTCGGCTTTTCTGTCTGCTTCTTTTTTAGTTCTGTAGTAGGAATAGTTGCCGTTATATTCTTTAAGTTTTCCGTTTTCAAGCTCAAAAATCTTGTTTGTTACCTTATCAAGAAAATATCGGTCATGAGTTATAAGAAGAATTGAGCCCGGGTATGCCGCAAGAAAGTTTTCAAGCCAGCTTACAGCCTTTATGTCCAAATGGTTGGTAGGTTCGTCAAGAAGCAGAAGGTCAGACTTCATAAGAAGAATTTTTGCAAGAAGAACCTTCGTTCTCTGACCGCCGCTTAAGCTGCTCATTTTAATATCGAAAAGATCGTTGGTAATTCCAAGACCGTTAAGGGCAGAGCTTATTTTTGATTTGTAAACAAGTCCGCCATCGTCAATATATTTCTGATTAAGGTTGTGCAGCTTCTGGATTTTTTCGGGATCGGGATTTTTTTCAATTTCATCGCTGAGAAACTTAATTTCAAATTCCGCCTCTTCAAGCTCCCTGAAAACTTCAAGCACTTCGTTGTAAACGGTTTTTTCCGAGCTGCAGCTTAACTGCTGTTTAACGTAGCAAACGTTAAGCTGACCGTTCTTATAAATACTTCCGCTGTCAGGCTCGCTTTCGCCGGTAAGAATGTTGAAGAGGGTTGTTTTTCCCGCTCCGTTTACTCCTAAAATTCCGATTTTATCCCTGCTGTCAACGGTAAAGCTTATATTTTCAAATATGCTGTCTGTGCCAAAGCTTTTTGAAAGCTTTGATGCGGTTAATAATACCATTGTAATCTCCTGTAAATGTTTTCTGATGAATATTGTATCATATTATGAATATAATTTCAAATTAAATCATAAGGTGAATTGGAAGGGGTGTAATTTATGTTTATTGTTCTGAAAAGGAAATATCTTATATCGGGGATTCTGGTTTTCCTTTTTGTTTTTTCTTTTTTCGCTGTGCTTTTTAACGGAGAGAGTCTGTCGGTTTTCAACAGTTCCTCAAATAAAGACTGGGGACTTAGCTATCAGGTTGAAGGGGAAACTCCGGTGGGTAATGCTTCGGGGGAGTTTCTGAGGCAGTATAATGCGTTTTATACGGGAAATACCGATGAAAAAGTAATTTATCTTACCTTTGATGCCGGATATGACAAGGGTACCTGCGCCCCGATTCTTGATGCTCTGAAAAAACACAACGTTAAAGCAACCTTTTTCCTTGTGGGCAATTTTTTTGATACCTGCCCTCAGCTTGTGAAAAGAATGGCTCAGGAGGGGCATATCGTAGGGAATCATACGCTTAGTCATCCCGATATGTCAGCAATAACCACAAGTGAAAGCTTCAAAAAGGAGCTTGCGGGGGTTGAAGAGAAATATAAAAGCATAACAGGAAGTGAAATGCTTAAAATATATCGTCCGCCTCAGGGAAAATTCAATGAGGAAAATCTTAAAATGGCAAATGATATGGGGTATAAAACCTTTTTCTGGTCACTTGCTTATGTGGACTGGTATGAAAATAAACAACCAACCGAAGACGAAGCCTTTAAAAAACTCCTTACAAGAATACATCCCGGAGCGGTGGTTCTGCTTCACAGTACCTCAAAAACAAATGCCGCCATTTTAGATGAGCTTATTATCCGATGGAAGGAAATGGGCTATACCTTTAAGAGTCTTAACGAAATTTCATAATTGAAAAAAGTGTGAAAAAAGTATAATAAAAGTATAAAAAGTGGGTAAATTCCGCCTTTTTATACTTTTATTTTTTGTAAAAAAACTTGTATAATTTTATAAATAATGATATAATAGCAATAATATGGGTACATATCGTGTTTTTACAGTGTGACGGGAGCTGATTTAATGTGTACCGTATTCGTTTTAAGTTCGTCACACGGGAAGAAGGAGTAATGGTAAATGCTTAAAAATAATATAACTGCTTCGCTTGTTTCTCTGGCAATTGCCTGCCTTTTGAGTTTTTTGTGTTCCTTAACAGGCTTTGCCTCCGCTTCGTTGCCGTTGCTTTTAATGGTAACTTTTGCCTCCTGCGGAGCAATCGCAGAAAAGGAATATGCAGTTATTTCCGGAGCACTCTCAATTATTGCATTTTATATTCTGCACAGCGATATAGTTCTGGTTTATGCTTCAATCGTTGCGGTAATAGCCGGTCTTGCGGTTGGCTTTATGATAAAAAAGGAAATGTCGGTTATGGCGCTTACAATTGCCTCAGCGGTAGGTCTTGTAGCTCTCTATGCTTTGTATATTTTCATTTTTGCAAAAACTAACGGTTATGACTCTCTTGATGCAATTTTTGATATGATATCTTCGGTTGCAATTCAGAGCGTTCCGGCTGCAGAAGAGTCGAACTTAGAGCTTATACAGCTGTTTATGCGCACTTTAAGGGATCTGTTTCCCTCGATAGTTGTAATAGGGGCGGCGGTAACGGGATATATTGTAGTGTTTTTAACAGGGCTGGTTCTTTCTTTCCGGGATAAGAGCATTGTAAATAATATGGGTTTTTCCCGTTTCAGAGCCGATACGCTTACAACATTGATATTTATAATTTCAATGGCGTTTACTATTTTTTCGGGCTACGGTATAGCCGGAATTGTTGCAGAAAACATTTATACAATTCTTACCTTTGTTCTTCAGGTGTGCGGACTTTCCCTGCTTGATTGGGTACTTAAATACGTCAAAAGGCTGAATATAGCTTTAAGAATAATAATTATTTTAATTGTATCGGCACTGCCTTTTGTTTCATTCCTTGCGATAATGGCGGCAATGCTTGATGCAAGAAGAAATTTCAGAGGTCTTCAGTAAAGATAAATCTTTAAATCAGCGGGATTTGAGGTGAGTTAATGAAAAAGGGTAATGAAAACCTTTTCAGTTTAATACTTTGTCTTATAGTTATGACGGTTTTTGCCGCAGTAACCTGGTTTTTTAACTATATATGGGCAATAACAGAGTTTGTATGTGTTATTCTTCTTGCGGTGATGAGCTTTGTTTTCGTAAGAAGAGAACACGGAAAAATTTCGAGCTATATTGAAAACATAACCTTTCATGTTGATAATGTAACAAAGGAATGTCTTATAGAGGCGCCCATGCCGGTTGCAATTTTCAGAAATGACGACGGCATAATCTGGACAAACGACAGCTTTGATGAAATTTTCGAAGGAAAAGATCTTTTCGGAACCTCGGCTGAAAAGCTTCTCGGCAGAAAAAACTTTATTGCCGATCTTTTCTCAAAAGGTAAGCTTCAGTTTGACATAACCTTCGGTGAAAAGCACTATAATGTTTGTGCCAATGCCGTAAAGCAGGACAAAAAAGATGTTGACCTTTCCTTCGGCGTAATTTATATGTTCGATGATTCAACAACCTATGAGCTTGCCAAAAAATATTACAACGAACAGCCGACTGTTGCAATTATAAGTGTTGATAACTATGATGATGTTCTTATAAATACTCCCGAAAGCTACAGAAGTATGTTCATTGCGGAAATTGACAATAAGATTTACGACTGGTTCAAGGAAGCCGGATGTGTAATCAAAAAATATGAAAGAGACAAATATCTTGTAGTTTTCCCGAGGGAGTTTCTTGAGGTTATGAAAGCCAGAAAGTTTTCAATTCTTGACGAGGTTAAGGAAATCAAGTGCGGAAATAAATTTTCAGCAACTCTCAGTATCGGTGTGGGCTGCGATGCTCCCGAGCTCAGCTTAAGGTCTGAATATGCAGCTTCTGCAACCAACCTTGCTCTTGGCAGAGGTGGCGACCAGGCTGTTATAAAAGATGACGAAAACGTTAATTTCTACGGCGGAAAAACAAGGGAACACGAAAAAACTACAAAGGTTCGTGCCCGTGTTACCGCGCTGGCACTGAAAGAGCTTATTCTTCACGCCAGCAACGTTATAATAATGGGACATAAATATGCTGATATGGACTCAATTGGCGCGGCAGTAGGGGTGCATGCTATAGCCAAAAGCCTTGGCAAGGAAGCATATATTGTTTATGATTACACCTCGCCGTCGGTAAACAGCATTGTAAGCAGAATTAAAGAAAATACCGACTATAAAAATATGATTATTTCCAAGCAGGATGCAAATGGGTATATTGATGAAAGCTCCCTCGTGGTTGTGGTTGATACTCACAGGCCGGCTTATACCGAATGTCCTTCACTGCTTGAAAACGAATGTAACGTTGTTCTTATTGACCATCACAGGCGTGGTGAGGAATTTGTTGAAAATGCGGCGCTTGTATATCACGAGCCTTATGCTTCTTCAACCTGCGAAATGGTTGCAGAGCTCCTTCAGTATGTAGGAGACAAACTTAAGGTTTCCGCCTTTGAAGCAGAAGCTCTTTATGCAGGTATAATGGTTGACACTAAAGACTTTTCAATGAAAACCGGTGTAAGAACCTTTGAAGCGGCGGCTTATCTTAAAAGATGCGGCGTAAATATAAGCGAAATAAGAAAATTTTTCAGAAACGATTTCAACAGCTTTGTACTTATTTCAAAAATTGTTACCGATGCGGAAATAGTTAATAATAACATTGCAATTTCCGTTTTTAAAACAAAAAATGGTGCAGATGTAAGAACAATAGCTGCTCAGGCTGCCGATAAGCTCGTTTCGGTAAGCGGAATAGAAGCCTCCTTCGTAATAGTTGAAGAGGAAAATGAAAGCTCTGTCAGCGGACGAAGCGGAGGTAATATAAATGTTCAGATAATTCTTGAAAAGCTTGGCGGAGGTGGTCATCAGACAATCGCGGGAGCGCAGATAAAGAATATGTCCGGCGAAGAAGTAAAAACAAAGCTGCTTGAGGAAATAGCTCATTATTTCTCTGAGCAGGAATAACAGGAGGATGTACTATGAAGGTTATATTACTTGAAAATGTAAAAGGTCAGGGTAAAAAAGGAGAAATTATTAACGTAAGCGACGGTTATGCTAAAAATTTCCTTCTTCCCAAGAAGCTTGCAAAGGAAGCAACCAATGCAGCTCTTAATGACCTTAAAGGACAGAATGAAGCTTTTGCATACAGAAAAGAAACAGAGCTTGCCGAAGCAAAGGCAATGCAGGAAAAGCTCAGCACTCTTACAGTTAAGATAACCGCAAAGGCAGGAGCAAACGGAAAGCTTTTCGGCTCGGTTACCAATAAGGAAATTGCCGACGAGCTTTTAAAACAGCACCACGTTAAAATTGACAAAAGAAGATTCGATATGAACGATATCAAGCAGGCGGGAAGCTATACTGTTAAAATTAAGCTTTATCCCGATGTTGCAGGAGAATTAAAGGTAGAAGTTACAGGCGCTTAACGCCTGAACCGAAAGGATAAAAACTATGCAGGAAGAATATTTGGGAGCGAAGGTTCCTCCATATAGCCTTGAGGCCGAACAGTCGGTTCTCGGCGCAATGCTTATAGACCTTGAAAGCGTTTCCCTTGCCTTTGAAAAGCTTACCGCTACCGATTTTTACAGACCTGAAAACCAGGAAGTTTTCAAAGCAATGGAAGAACTGTTTGACCTGAACAAGCCAATCGACGTGGTAACCGTTTGCGATATGCTCGCTCAGAACGGAACCCTTGAAACCGTAGGTTCGGGAGAGTTTATTTCAAACCTTGCAATAAGCGTGCCCACAACAGCTAATATTAAATATTATATCGACATTATAAAGGATAAGGCTCTTTTAAGAAATCTTATTGATGCTTCCGGGCAAATTCAGAAGCTTGCCTACGATGCGGCAGATGATGCTTCCGGTATTGCAGAAACCTCTGAAAAGCTCATTTTTGATGTTCTTACAGGAAAAACATCAAAGCAGTTTGAAAAAATGGGAGATGTTCTTTCCAGAAGCTTTCAGACTCTTGAAGAGCTGGGTAAAAGAGACAGTAAAATTACCGGTCTTGAAACAGGCTTTATCGCCCTCGACTATCTTTTGTCGGGCTTCCAGAAATCAACGCTTAATATCCTTGCGGCGCGTCCCGGTATAGGTAAAACAAGCTTTGCTCTTAATATCGCAAGACACGTTGCAGTAAATAATAAAATTCCCGTTGCCATCTTCAGCCTTGAAATGTCCGACGAGGAACTTACGAACAGAATTCTGTCATCTCAGGCTCTTGTTGACAGCGTAAGGTTGAAAACAGGAAGACTTGACCCCGATGACTGGGAAAGAATGCTCCAGTCTGTAGGACCTATGTCCGAAGCTCCGCTTTATATAGACGATACGGCGGGTATTTCGGTAACTGAAATACGTTCAAAATGCAGAAGACTCAAGCTTGAAAAAGGCCTTGGACTTGTAATTGTCGACTATTTACAGCTTATGCAGGGAAGAGGTAAGGCAGAAAGCAGACAGCAACAGGTTTCGGAAATGTCCCGAGCTCTTAAAATTCTTGCAAAAGAGCTTGAGGTTCCGGTGCTTACTTTAAGTCAGCTGTCCCGTTCCATTGAAAAGAGAGACAATAAAACTCCGGTGCTTTCCGACCTTCGTGAATCAGGTTCAATCGAGCAGGATGCCGACGTTGTAATGTTTCTTCACAAGCCTGCCGACAATGCGGAAGATCAGGAATCTCCTGCAAATATGACAGAGCTTATAGTAGCAAAACACAGAAGCGGTTCGCAGGGCAGGATAAAGCTTATGTGGCAGCCGCAGTATACAACGTTTATGTCGGTTGATACAACTCACGAGGAATATTAAAAACGGCGCATATTGCAACCTTTTGCCTCACTGAAGTACACCAAGTACTGCCCGTTCGGCAAAATGCACATAATGCTTGTTTAAAGTAAAGTTAAATTTGGCAATAACTATTTCTGTTCACTGTTCGCTGACTTAAGGAGAGAGTGAATTTGTTAAACAAAGTAAAACAAACGATAAATGAATATTATCTTCTTGAAAAAAATGACAAGGTTCTTGTCGCTCTTTCGGGAGGCTGTGACTCGGTTTGTCTTTGCCTTGTTTTAAAGGAACTGGGTTACAACGTTGGAGTTGCTCACGTTAACCATAACTTAAGGGATGAAGCCAAAAGCGACGAGAACTTTGTAAGGGCATTTGCAGAAAAGCACAGTTTCAGGTGTCATATAAAATCGGTAAACGTAAAAGAGCTTGCCGAAAAAGAAAAAATCAGCCTTGAAAGTGCAGGGAGAAATGCAAGATACAGCTTTTTTGAGGAGCTTTGCAGAGAGTTTTCCTATAATAAAATTGCAGTTGCCCACAATAAGAACGACAACTGCGAAACCTTCCTTTTGAATCTTATAAGGGGAAGCGGTTTAAAGGGGCTTGCGGGTATTCCCGTGAAAAGAGAAAAAATTGTAAGACCTCTTATAAATGTTGAACGTGCCGAAATAGAAAGTTTTGTAACTGAAAACGGAGAAGGTTGGGTTACCGATAAGACCAATTTTGAAAACGACTATACAAGGAATAAAATAAGAAACATAATAATTCCTCAGCTTCTTGAACTCAACGAAAGCTTTATCGATGGCGTTTCAAACACCATTAAGGTTGCAGATGAAAGTCTGAACTTTATCGATTGCAAGGCTATGGAGCTGATTAAGTTCAAAGACGGGGAAGCAAGAATAGAGGTTTGCGGTTTCAGAGAATCCTCTCCTGCAGTTTCCTCCAGGGCGCTTATGCTTGCTTATGAGTATGCAGCAGGAACCTCTAAGGATTTTGAAAGAAAGCACATTGAAGCAATTTATGAGGCATTTGAAGAAAAAACTCACGGCAAGGTAATTGACCTTTGCTTTGATACCGAGTGTGTTTTTGAATACGGCAATATAATTTTCAGAAAAAAGAAAATAATTGAAAAATATGAATATAAACTTCCAACCGGCGGTAAAATTTATATTAAGGAAGCGGGAATAACGCTTACAACAGAAATAATCACCGGGGATTTTAAAAAAGAAAAAAACTGTCAGTATTTCGATCTTGATTTTATAAAGGAAGACATAACGGTAAGATGCCGTAAAGACGGCGACCGTGTGATTCCCTTTAAAATGAAAAGTCCCAAAAAGCTTAAGGAAATAATGATAAATAAAAAAATAAGTCCAAACATCAGAAATTGTCTGCCGGTGCTGGAATATGACGGACAGATAATAATGGTTTATAATGTAATAAGGTCCGATTTGTTCAAGGTAACGGAAAAGACGGAAAAAATACTTAAGATAAAAGGAGAAAAAGATGCTTGAAAATGATGTAAAAAAAGTTTTGATAACCGAAGAACAGTTAAAAGAAAAAATACAGGAGCTTGCAGACAGAATCAACGAAGATTATAAAGATAAAAACCTTCTTTTTATAGTAATTCTTCGCGGTGCCTTTATGTTTGCATCTGACCTTTATAAAAGAATAAAGGTATTAAGCGATGTAGACTTTATGGCTGTATCAAGCTACGGAAGCGGAACCGAATCAACCGGACAGATAAAAATTTTGAAGGATCTTTCAAATCCTATAGACGGCAAGGATATTATTATTGTTGAAGATATTCTCGACACGGGAATAACTTTAGACAGCCTGGTAAAAATGCTTGAGGTGAGAAATCCTGCCAGCATTGAAATCTGCACCTGCATAAGCAAGCCTTCAAGAAGAATGGTTGATGTTGAGGCCAAATATGTAGGCTTTGAAGTTGAAAACGAATTTATAGTAGGCTACGGTCTTGACTATAATGAAAAATACAGAAATCTTCCTTACATAGGTGTTCTTAAAGAGGAAGTTTACTCAAGATAAAAATAAAATTAAAGAAAGGGAGGAGTTAGCTTGAAAATAAAAGCAAAGAGTATAATTGTTTACCTGATATTGTTTGCTGTAATAGTAGCCGTAGTTTCGTCTCTTTACCAGGGACCGGTTACTGAAGAACTTTTATACTCAGATCTTATTCAGGAAATTCAGGCAGGTAATCTGAAAAGCCTTGAAATAACAGAAACAACAGCAACAGCAACAAGAATTGACAATTCAAAATTCCAGGCGGCAATACCGTCAACGGAGGTTCTCCACAACGATGTTGGAGATTCAATTAAAAAACAAATAGAGGCAGGAACTCTTGATTACAGCACCCCGGCACCAATGGAGGCGCCCTGGTGGCTAAGTATTCTTCCGGGCATAGTGTTAATTGTTATGTTCTTTCTGTTCTGGATGCTCTTTATGGGTAAAGAAGGCGGAAGCGGCGGCGGAAGAGGCGCAATGTCCTTTGGAAAAAGCCGCGCAAAAAAAGCAAGCGAAACAGGGAAAACCGTAACCTTTGAAGATGTTGCGGGTGAAGACGAAGAAAAAGCAGAGCTTCAGGAGGTTGTAAGCTTCCTTAAGGACCCTGCAAAATTCCAGAAAATGGGAGCAAGAATTCCAAAGGGAATTCTTCTGGTAGGCCCTCCGGGAACGGGTAAAACCCTTCTTGCAAAGGCAGTATCCGGAGAAGCGGGAGTTCCCTTCTTCTCAATCAGCGGTTCCGATTTTGTTGAAATGTTTGTAGGTGTTGGTGCTTCAAGAGTAAGAGACCTTTTTGAACAGGCAAAAAAAGAAGCCCCATGTATTGTGTTTATCGATGAAATCGATGCTGTGGGCAGAAGAAGAGGCGCAGGTCTAGGCGGCGGTCACGACGAAAGAGAACAAACTCTTAATCAGCTTCTTGTTGAAATGGACGGCTTCGGCGTTTACGAGGGAATTATAATCCTTGCCGCAACTAACCGACCTGACATTTTAGACCCTGCTCTTTTAAGACCCGGCCGTTTCGACAGACAGGTTGTAGTGGGTCATCCCGATGCAAAGGGCAGAAAAGAAATTCTTGAGGTTCACGCTAAAAATAAACCTCTTGCTCCTGAGGTAGACCTTGAGGTTATCGCAAGAACAACTGCAGGCTTTACCGGGGCGGAGCTTGAAAATCTTATGAATGAAGCGGCTCTTCGTGCCGTAAAGGACAACAGAGAAGCAATAACTATGAGTGACCTCGACGAAGCAATGATTAAAGTTGTAGTAGGTCAGGAAAAGAAATCAAGAAAGATAAGCAAAAAGGAAAAAGAACTTACAGCTTACCACGAGGCAGGTCATGCAATTGTAACAAGACTTTTGCCTGATCAGGACCCTGTTCATCAGGTTTCAATTATCCCGAGAGGTATGGCGGGCGGTTATACAATGCATCTTCCTACGGAAGACAGAATGTATAGCTCCAAAGAGCAGATGAAGAACGAAATTGTTGTTCTTCTTGCAGGAAGAATCGCCGAAAAGCTTACAATGGATGATATAAGCACAGGTGCTTCAAACGATATCCAGAGAGCAACCCAGATTGCAAGGGATATGGTTACAAAATACGGTATGAGTGAAACAATGGGAACCGTGTTCTACGATTCAGAACAGGAAGAAGTGTTCATTGGCAACTCAATCGGTCACAGCAAAAACTACTCAGAAGAGGTTGCGGCTGAAATCGATAAGGAAGTAAGAAGATTTATCGATGAGGGCTTTAAAAGGTGCGAAGAGCTTATTAAAGCAAATATGCCTCAGCTTCACGTTGTTGCTCAGGCTCTTCTTGAGAAAGAAAAAATCGACGGCAAAGAGTTCGAAGAACTTTTCACCAGCCTTGATAAAAAACCTTCAGAAGAGAATACAGAAACTGAAGAAACAACACAAACTGAAGAATAATTTTAAAGCAGGAACTCCTTTTATGAGTTCCTGCTTTTAATAATGAATAGTGAAAAACGAATAATTGGAAAGTTGTATAGTAAAAGTGGACACATCGAAGAGTGAATGGTAAAATAAAAAAAGAGGTGTTCACAATGAAAAGAACTTTCAGCAAGGAATTCAAGATCAAAGCATGTGAGTTAGTGTTAAAAGATGGCATAACACATAAGGTGGTAGCAGAGAAAATGGGAATAAGCCATATAATGCTATACAGATGGATAGATGACTATCAAACTTATGGAGAGGAAGCGTTTGTAGGAAAAGGTAATCAACGATCAAGCGATGCGGAACTAAAGAAATTACGCAAAGAAAACGAACGATTGAAAATGGAGATGGAAATACTAAAAAAAGCAGCGGCATATTTTGCGAAACACCCGGCAGACGAGTAAAATTTGCAAAAGAAGAGTTGTCAGAATACAAAACGAGTGAAGTATGCAGGCTGTTGGGTGTGTCAAGAAGTGAGTATTACCGAATTTCAAAAGAACAGGATAATGAAGAAAAAGAACTTGAAAAGGAAGTAATTAACTGTTTCAGAAAACATAAGGGAAATTATGGGAGAATAAGGATTCGTAAAGAATTATTGATAAAAGGAATTGATGTCAGCGAATACCGAATAACAAAAATACTCAAAAAGAATAACCTGATCGCCAAAAGTGGCAGAAGTAAAAGGGTAAGAGCACCAAAACCAACAGAACAGCAATATATAGAAGAAAACTTAATAAAGGACAAATTTGAGATAAAAGAACCAAACTATCTATGGTGCTCAGATATAACAGAATTAAAATGCCGCAAAACAAAAGTGTATGTATGTGGAATAATAGATGTTGGGACAAGGCGAATAGTAGGATGGGGAATATCAAAAAATCAGACACAACGGTTGGTACAGGATGCACTAGTGATGGCGGTTGGAAGAAATCCAAGACGACCGGAAGGAGCAGTATATCATAGTGACAGAGGCTGTCAATATACTGCAAAAAAGACAAAACAGCTTGTAGAAGAGAACGGATTCCGAAAGAGTATGTCAAGACCGGGAACGCCGAGCGACAATCAACCGATAGAGAGTTTCTGGGAAACGCTCGAATGTGAGATGTCTGATATCAGACATCTCACATTCGAAGAAGCATCCCGGACAATAGTTGAATATATTGAACTTTATTACAATTCTGAAAGATTACATTCAGGTATAGATTATCATATTCCGAACCAATTTTTCACTCTTTTATCTGTCCACTAATCTTGACAAGTTTCTAAGAACTCCAACCATCGGTTGGAGTTCTTGATATCTGTTATTTATTCTTTATTATTTCGTTTAAAGATGCTGCAAGTCCTGCAAGACCCTGAAGATCTGACGGAACAATAATCTTTGTGGCATTGCCGTTTGCCATGTCTTTAACAGCATCAAGGCTCTTAAGAGCAATAACCTTGTCATCGGGAGCAGCATCACGAAGCATTTTAAGACCTTCTGCAGTAGCATTCTGAATTTTAAGAATTGCTTCAGCTTCACCCTCTGCCTTTTTGATTGCCGATTCTTTTTGTGCTTCGGCTGCAAGAATCATAGCCTCTTTCTCACCCTCAGCAACAAGAATTGCAGATTTCTTTTCACCCTCTGCTCTTAAAATAGCTTCACGTCTTTCACGTTCTGCTTTCATCTGTTTTTCCATTGCATCCTGAATTTCTCTCGGAGGCAGAATGTTTTTAAGCTCAACCCTGTTTATTTTAATGCCCCATGGGTCTGTTGCCTCATCAAGAATCGAACGCATTTTTGTGTTTACAAGCTCTCTTGATGTAAGAGTTTCGTCCAGTTCAAGGTCACCAATGATATTTCTTAATGTTGTTGCTGTAAGGTTTTCAATTGCCGACATGGGATGCTCAACACCGTAGGTATACATCTTAGGGTCTGTAATCTGATAATATACAACTGTGTCAATCTGCATTGTAACGTTATCCTTGGTAATAACAGGCTGTGGCGGGAAGTCAACAACCTGTTCCTTTAAGGAAACGCGTCTTGAAATTCTGTCAATAAACGGAATGAGAAGATGAAGACCTACATCCCAGGATGCATGATAAGCTCCAAGTCTTTCAACAACAAAGCAGTTCGCCTGGGGAACAATTTTAATGTTTGCAATAACTATAACTAAAATTGCAATTAAAAGTATAACAAAAGGCATTTAGTTTTCCTCGCTTTCTTTAATTTCCGTAACAATGGTGTGAACACCCTTTACGGAATTTATTATAACAATTTTTCCTGATTCTATTATGCTGTCATCCTCTGATCTTGCCGACCAGATTTGCCCTCTGAAGCTTATCTGTCCCTTTCCGGAAGAAGGAACAATATCTTCAATTACCGTTGCCTTTTCTCCAAGAAGCATATCGTAATTTGTTTTAACCTTTTTGGGGGCAACCTTCTTTTTAACCAGCGGCTCTGTTAAAAGAAGCATTGCGGCAGAGGCAACAACAAAAACAATAAGCTGAATGTAAAGACTGTCGGTAAAGAAGGAAACTATCAGAGAAATAAGACCGCCTGCGGCAAACCATACCGCGGTAAGCGTAGCCGTCATCCCCTCAACAACAAGGGCAAGGATAATAACACCAAGCCATAATAAAGTAAGCTGCATATCAGCCACCTCCTTCGTTTTCACTCTAATTGTAGCACATTCTGCCGCAGTTTGTAAATAGGGGGATATTTCTTAAGAAAAAAGTCGACAATAAAATATTTCCTGCAAATTACCCGACATAAAAATATTTATTTACCTATTATACTTAAAATAGCGTTTTATAAACAGGAAAGGTATCGGTTTTTATGCAGAGTGTAATAAAATTTGCAAAGGGACTTTATGCAAAAATTTCGGAAAATATAACGGTAAACGATGTGCTTATAATGCTGGTGGGAATTTTGTCTTCAAGGGCAGAGCTTGCCTTTTCAAGAAATCCCTTCGGGGTTGCCTGCGGAATGGCATATATATTAAGCGGATATTATTCCTTCAGCATCCTTCTGCCCGTTTTTGGTTATGCCATACCCGATTATGAAATTTTAACGGTTGTATACATAGTTTCTCTCACGGCAATGGCAATTGTTTCAAAGCACATAAAGCTGTCCCGTCTTAAGCTTACGCTTGTTCATTTTGCCTTCGGGCTGGCATATACCCTTATTTTTGAAGCAAGCATATTTAATCTGGTTATTCTTGTACTTGAAAGTATTCTTATTTTTTTCACCTGCGGATGCTATCTTAATTTTCTTGAATATTTCTCGGGAAGAACCTTAAGGAGAACCGTTTCAAGGAGCGAAATAAAATCTCTTTCCGTGGTTGCTCTTGTTGTTCTTATTCCTCTTTCAAGAATTTACCTTCCTCTTGATATGACAATTACGGGCATAGTCTCGGTTCTTATTATTCTTTTCTGTGCTCTGGAGCTGGAGCTGAGCAGATGCGTTTTGTGGGGAAGTCTTCTTGGAACCGTAATGGGGCTTTCAAACCCGCAGATGATTTTCTGTATTGGTTCTTATGCGGTTTCCTCAATTGCCGCATCGCTTCTCAGCAAATACAGAAAAACGGGAGCCGTGATGGGTTTTATAATTGCAAATGCGGCAATGACCTGGTATGCCAACGGGTCAAATGAGGTTCTTATAAATATATATGAGGTTTTTGTTGCATCATTCGTTTTTTATCTTGTTCCCGACTCAAAGCTTGGTGAAATAAGAGAAAATGTAATGTTGCTGCTGCAGGTTGAAAAAACAAAGGAGATAAAAAGAATGGAACTGTTTAAAAATGAAACAAACAAAAGGCTTCTGAAAATGTCGGGAGCGTTTACAAATCTTGCAGAGGTGCTTGGCAAGCTTGAAAAAAGAAAGAAAAAAGCACCAGACGACGATGTTGTTATGATAATCGAAAGCGTAAGAGACAGAGTGTGCCTTTCCTGCCGTAATTTTGACTATTGCTGGAAGCTGGAGGGGGACAACACCTTTAAGGTAATGGAAAAGCTGATAAATGCGGTTGAAAAAAGGGGCTGGGTTGAAAACTACGACCTTTCTGCAAGGTTCAGAAATTCCTGCTATTTTTCCAACAAGGTTATTCTTGAAACAAACAAGGTTTACGAGCTTTATAGAGTAAACTGCATATGGGAAAACCGTATTCTGGAAAGCAGACAGCTCATTTCTCAGCAGCTTAAAGATGTTTCCGAGGCGGTAAAAGGGCTTGCAAATGAGTTCAAGGCCGATTGCAGCTACGAAACGGGAATGGAAAACACTGCAGTAAGTATGCTTGATATGATGGGTGTAAAGGTAAGCTCGGTAAGTATCACAAAAGAAAGGAAGGGAAGGCTTAAGGCAAAGGTAAGTATAAGGGACTGCGTTAAAAACAATCTTTGTGAAAGGTGTATAGAGCCGGTTTTAAGCAAGGTTTGCGGCAAAAATATGAAATGTGTAAACAAAGGCTGTTATGGCGGAAGCTGTGTTGTAGAACTGGTTGAAAAGGAACTCTTTAAAATTGAAAATGCGGTTTCAAGGGTAAGACCGGAAAAGGAAAATAAATATGGCGACAGCTATGCGGTTATAAAGCCCGACAATGAAAGAATAATTGTTGCTATAAGCGACGGAATGGGCACGGGAGAAAAAGCGGCAAACGAAAGCCTTGAAACAGTAAACCTTCTTGAAAAGCTTCTTGTTGCGGGAATTGCCGAGGATACTGCAATCAAGCTTATAAATTCTGTTCTTATTTTAAAATCCTACGAGGAATCCTTTGCAACTCTTGATATGCTTGTTTTTGATTTGTACAGCGGCATGGGCGAGTTTGTAAAAACCGGAGGAGTATGCTCTTATATAAAAAGAGGTGAGCAGGTTGTTAAAATAAGGTCAGACAGTCTGCCTACGGGAATAATCGGTTCGGCAGACCCTTCAAGCTTCAGGGTTTCCCTTGCAGACGGAGATGTTGTTGTGCTCCTTTCCGACGGCGTTTCCGATGTTTCCTCCGATGATGGCTGGCTTAAGGAGCTTCTTAAAAGCTCGGACGGAAAAAACGTTAAAGCAATATCAGACAGCATAATAGAAAAGGCAATGGAAAAAGCAGGAACTCCGGTTGATGATATGACCGTGCTTACGGTGAAAATTATGTCTAATAATTGAACAAAAGACTTGAAAAATAAACTCCGTTATAGTATAATGACTTGGAAGTATGTCAATTTGAAAGGATTTTTTTAATGCAGGAGTTTCTTCTTCGGTTTTTAAGTAAGGAACTGGTGGTTTTTATAATTTCAATGATCCCGATTGTAGAGCTCAGAGGGGCAATACCGGTAGGCGTGTTTCTGGGAATAAATCCCTGGATTGCCTATGCTATCTCTGTGCTGGGAAATATCGTTCCCGTTCCTTTTATTATTTTGTTTTTCAGACCTGTTATTGAATATCTTGAAAAAACAAAACTGTTTGGCAGATTTGCTGAAAAACTGAAAAAAAGAATACACCATAAGGCAAAGGATATGAATGGGCTTAAGCTTTTTGCGCTTTATCTGTTTGTTGCAATCCCTCTTCCCGGTACCGGTGCATGGACAGGTGCGGCAATAGCGGGTCTTATGAAAATGAGAGTGAAGCACTCATTTTTTGCAATAGCGGCAGGCGTAGCAAGCGCAGGTATTATAATGATGATACTTTCCCATTTTGGTATATCCTTGTTTAAAGAAATCTAATTAACGGAGGAAAATATAATGAACAGAAAATTGTTTACATCTGAATCGGTTACCGAGGGTCATCCCGATAAAATCTGCGACCTTATTTCCGATTCCGTTCTTGATGCAATATACGAACAGGATCCTCAGGCAAGAGTTGCCTGCGAGAGCTTTGCAACAACGGGAACAATTGTTGTAATGGGTGAAATTACAACTGATTGCTATGTTGATATTCCTAAAATCGTAAGAAATACGGTTAATGAAATTGGCTATAACAGAGCAAAATTCGGCTTTGATGCAAATACCTGCGGTGTTCTTACTCAGATCGACGAACAGTCGTGTGATATTGCTCTTGGTGTTGATAAAGCAAAAGAAGCAAAAGACGGCGAAGACGATTCAATGTTTGAAACCGGTGCCGGCGACCAGGGTATGATGTTTGGTTATGCCTGCGACGAAACAAAAGAGCTTATGCCTCTTCCTATTATGCTTGCTCATAAAATGGCAAAAAAACTTACCGATGTAAGAAAGCAGGGTATTCTTGATTATTTGAGACCTGACGGAAAAACTCAGGTTACCGTTGAATATGAAAACGACGTTCCTGTAAGAGTTGATGCGGTTGTTGTTTCATCTCAGCATTCCGACGAGGTTTCTCTTGAAACAATCTATAACGATATCAAAAAGTATGTAATAGATGAAATCGTGCCTGCTGAACTTATGGATGAAAATACAAAGATTTATGTAAATCCTACAGGCAGATTTGTAATCGGCGGACCTCAGGGCGATACCGGTCTTACCGGAAGAAAAATTATTGTTGATACTTACGGCGGCTATGCAAGACACGGCGGCGGAGCCTTCTCCGGTAAAGACCCGACAAAGGTTGACAGAAGCGGTGCTTACTATGCAAGATATATTGCTAAAAACGTTGTTGCGGCAGGCTTTGCTAAAAAATGCGAGGTTCAGCTTGCTTATGCAATCGGCGTTGCAAAGCCGGTTTCCGTTATGATTGATACCTTCGGAACAGAAACAATTCCAAACGAGGAAATTGTAAGAAAGGTTGAAAAATGCTTTGATATGAGACCTGCTGCAATTATTAAAGAACTCGACCTCAGACGTCCTATTTATAAACAGCTTGCTGCATACGGACATATGGGAAGAGAAGATCTTGATGTTAAGTGGGAGAAGAAAGACAAGGTAGAAGCTTTAAAACAGGCATAACACGGATGCTAAAATTGCCCACCTTGCACGACTAAGCTCCCTTGTGTACACAAAGTACACGACGGTTGATTATTCGCACAATCTGAACAATTTTTTCTATCCCTTAAGTTGATTGGTATAACCAAGCGGGCGGACATACTGTCCGCCCGCTTTTAATGAATGGCGAATGTTGAATAATAAATAATTTTCAATCCTGACTTGGTATGAGCAATATGGATGTCGAATGTTGTCGAAAGTATAAAGTTTTTTTGAATTGGAGGTAATGTTACTATGAAAGTGTATTTGTTAGAACACGCTTATGATTATGGTGAGAATCTTGAGCATACAGAAGTTAAAACACTTGGAATTTACGAATCGAGAGAAAAGGCTGAAAAGGCAATTTCTGAATACAAATTACTTCCTGGATTTAATGAATATGGTGACGAATGTTTTTATATTGGTGAATACGAATTAAATGTTGGTTCATGGTTAGAGGGATTTATACAGGTTGATTAATTATTTATCCTAACTCAACACGAACTGCCGCTAAAAGGTTTTGCATCTAAACCTTATGTGTCGCAATATGGATATGTCGAATAATATCGAAAGGGTAGTAGTATGAAAAAGAAACATTTTATTTTAGATATTATTTCATTTTCTGTTGTTATTTTAAATGTTGTCAGTTTATTCTGCTTTTTTCTTCCACCCGGAAGAACATATTATATGCCTGAATTTCTGGTAAGATTTACAACGTTATTAACTACATATGTTTTTTTGGTGGTTTGGCAATATCAGGTATACTTGGATTTGTTTTAAATATTATTTCGATTTTTTATAAGAAAGAAAAAGATATGCGTACAAAGAATAATGTAGTGTATATAGTTTTGTTTATACTAACAATTCTTTTAGCGTGGTTGTTGTTTAATGTGGCTATGTCTGTTTAATTTTCTGGTTCTAACTTGATGCGAACCATTGCTAAAAAACATTGGCATTCAGATTATACAGTCTTTATATGCGGGACAGATGGTTTAAACGCAATGTTTATAAATGAATTGACAACGACCTTGTTATGAATTGGCGTTATGCTATGAATTGAATTGCTTTTTTAATGCACGAAGTGCAATTCATGAGGTGAAAGGCTCAATTTATGAAATCCTTGATTTCAATTCACGCCGAAGGCAATTCATTGCGGTCTTAAGATCGCATATAAAGATTTCACCAAAATTATTTATCATTCATTATAAATCATTCATTTTATTAAAAACCGGAGAATTAAAATGAACAAAATCAAAGAAAACCTGAGCGGGCTTATGGTGCTTATTGCCGGAAGTCTGTGGGGAACAATATCAATATTTACAAAGAGCCTTACAGAAGGTTACGGCTTTTCGGCAACCGAGGTGGTTATGCTGAGAGCTTTGTCCTGCTTTTTAACGGTGGGTCTTGTAATTCTTTTTAAAGACAGAAGTCTGTTTAAAATAAAGCTTAAGGATTTTTGGATGTTTCTTGGGTCGGGAATAGCAAGTATTGCTTTTTTCAACTTCTGTTATTTTACCGCAATAAATCTTGTAGGGGCATCAACGGCATCAGTACTTTTATATACGTCGCCGGTGTTTGTAATGCTTATGTCGGCTGTTTTCTTTAAAGAAAGAATAACGCTTATAAAGGTTGCTTCAATGTTTCTGGCTTTTTGCGGCTGTGTTATGGTTCTTGCAAAGGGACTTAATATAAATATCCCCGGCATTGCCTTTGGAGTTATGTCCGGATTCGGCTATGCTCTGTACAGCATTTTCGGCAAGTTTGCGGCAAATAAAAAATACAGCTCCCTTACAATAACCTTTTATTCATTTTTAATTGCCTTTTTGTTTCTTGCACCTCTGTGTAATTACAACAATATGGCAAGGTGCTTTGCTGTTGACTGCTTTTCGTACATATGGGTAATTTTGACGGGCGTAATCGTAACCGCCCTTCCTTATTTTCTTTATACAAAGGGAATAGAAAACATTGAAAATTCAAAGGCAATAATAATCGCATCAATCGAACCGGTTGTTGCAACGGTAACGGGATTCTTGTGCTTTGGTCAGAGGATAACTCTTCTTGCTTTTTGCGGGATAATTACCGTTATTTTTTCAATAGCACTTATGAACAGAAAATAAGGTTTATTTGGATAAAAAAGTATTGACTTTTTAAAAGATATATGATAACATATACAGTATTGTATGGCTTTATTGAGAGTAGGAGGTGTATTTCACAATGTTAAGAACATATCAGCCTAAAAAGAGACATAGAGCAAAAGAACACGGTTTCAGAAAGAGAATGGCTACTGCTAACGGAAGAAAAGTTTTAGCAAGACGCAGAGCTAAATGCAGAAAGAAATTATCAGCATAAGAACGTGTTTTTTGCACGTTCTTTTTGTAAGAAGGAAAAAATGAAAACAATAAAAGAAAACAGATTGTTCCGAAAAGCTTACAGCAAAGGCTGTAAGTGTATTTGCGGTGATTTTGTTTTATATTGCCTGAAAAATAATCTGAAAGAAAGTTTTTACGGGGTAACCGTAAGTAAAAAGCTTGGAAAAGCTAACGTTAGAAATAAAGTCAGACGAAGAATTAAAGAAATAATCAGATTGAATGAGAAGAATATCAAGGACGGATATTTTATTGTAGTTGTGGCAAGAACAAGAGCGGTTTATGCTGAATATTCTCAGCTTGAAAAAAATCTGCTCGGCTTGCTGAAAGAGGCGAAAGTTTTAGTATGAAATATGTATTGATATTTATTATAAAACTCTACAGAAGGTTCATTTCGCCCATAAAGGCGCCCTGCTGCAGGTTCAGCCCTACCTGCTCCGAATATGCGCTTTCAGCCGTTGAAAAATACGGTTTTTTTAAGGGCTTGTTTTTATCAGTAAAGAGAATATTGAAGTGTCATCCGTTCCACAAGGGCGGTTATGACCCTTTGCCATAAATTCTTTCTTTAACAACAGTTAATTACTGTAAATTTATAAGGAGGAAACATCTTGAGCGCATTCAGTTATTTGATAACTACCCCAATGGGATATATAATCAGTTTTATATATTCTCTTGTGAAAAATTACGGTATAACAATTATCCTTTTCACAATAGCAATTAAGTTGATTATGCTGCCTCTTACAATAAAACAGCAGAAATCAATGATAGCAATTCAGAAGCTTAACCCCGAGCTGGAAGCATTAAGAAAAAAATATGCAAATGACCAGCAGAGATTAAGCCAGGAAACAATGAAGGTTTATCAGAAGCACGGCGTAAGCCCCACAGGCGGCTGCCTTCCACTTCTTATTCAGTTTCCTATAATTATTGGACTTTACCAGGTTGTAACAAGACCGCTTCAGTATATTATGCATATGAGCACTGATGCTATTCAGAAGGTGGCGGAAGTTCTTCTTGCTGCCGGAAAGATTGACAAAACGGTTGCATCCCAGGCAATAAAGCAGTCTCAGATTACCGTTGCCCGTGCAATGGCAGACAATGCGGCACTTGTTGAAGAAAAACTCGGAGAAGCTGTATCTGCAATCAATTTTGACTTTTTCGGACTTGACCTTGCACTTACTCCTTCCTTTTCCCAGGTTAATCTTTTGTGGTTAATCCCGATACTTTCTGCTTTAACTGCTTATCTTACAAGCGTTGTTACAACAAAGCTTTCAGGAAGCAGTCAGCAGTCAGACCAGATGAAATCAATGAACATAATGATGCCTCTTATGTCGGGCTATTTCTGCTTTATTATGCCCACAGGTGTAGGTCTTTACTGGATAATGAGTAACGTTATTCAGCTTATTCAGCAGGTGGTTCTTACAAAGCTGCTGAAGAAAAATGATACAAAAGGAGAAAGCAAATAAAATGGCGAATAAAATTGAAGCTAAAGGCAAAAGTCTTGAAGAAGCAAAAAAAGCAGCAGCCGAGCTTCTCGGTGCTGATATTGACGATATACATTACGAAGTTCTTGAAAATGCAACGAACGGTTTCTTTGGTATAAATGCAAAGCCCTGCAAAATTTCTGCATGGCTTGACGAAGAAGAACAGCCTGAAACTGCAAAAAAAGAGGCTGCTCAGCCAAAAAAAGAAAAGAAAGAAAAGAAATCTGAAAAGAGAGTTGTAGCCTGCACTGAAAAAGATGCTCAGGCAGCAGAAGAATTCCTTAAGAAAACTCTTTCTTTAATGAATATTGAAGCATCTCTTAACATTACAAAGGAAGATGATTCTCTTAACATTGAAATCAGCGGAGAAAATATGGGAGTTGTAATCGGAAGACGCGGTGAAACTCTTGATGCTCTTCAGTATCTTACAAGCATTGTTGTAAATAAAGATAAAAATGAGTATACAAAGATAAGCCTTGATGCTGAAAACTACAGAAAGAAAAGAGCAGATGCTCTTGAAAAGCTGGCAAACAAAGTGGCAGATAAGGTTATCAGAAACAGAAGAAACTTTACTTTGGAGCCAATGAATCCTTTTGAAAGAAGAGTAATTCATTCAACTCTTCAGGAAAACAGCAAGGTTACAACTTACAGTATCGGTGAAGAACCGAACAGACGTGTTGTTGTAAGCCTGTCAAAGTAATTGTAACTTAAAAAGGAGTATTAACTTGAGTACAATAGCTGCAATATCAACACCCTTCGGATCAGGTGGCATTGCTGTTATAAGAATAAGCGGAGATGAGGCGTTTTGTATTACTGACAGATTTTTTACCTGTCATAAGGCAAAACGCCTTTTTGAACTCGAAGCAAATACAGCGGTGTTCGGTAAAATAACTGACAAAGATAATAACGTGGTTGACCAGGTAGTGGTAACGGTTTTCAAAGGTCCTAATTCCTATACCGGGGAGGACACCGTTGAAATTTCCTGCCACGGCGGAATTTTAATAACCAAAAAAATATTAAAGCTTGCCCTTGAAAACGGAGCAGTTCTTGCAAAAAGAGGCGAGTTTTCAAAAAGAGCCTTTATAAACGGAAAAATCGACCTTGTTCAGGCAGAGGGTATAATTGACCTTATCAATTCCGATTCCGACAAGGGCGCGGAAACGGCAGTTTTCCAGATGGAAGGACGTCTTTCAGGCAAAATAAACAGGCTGAGAGACAGCTTGCTTAATCTTTCTGTAAATCTTCAGGCGGAAATCGACTTTCCCGACGAGGGAATAAACGAGCTTTCAAACGAAGAAATAACAGAGGTTCTGAGAAAAGCTTCAAAGGAGCTTAAGCTTCTTCTTGATACTGCCGACTATGGAAGAATTGTTAAAAACGGACTTCCCGTTGCAGTAATCGGAAAGCCGAACGTAGGCAAATCCTCGCTTTTAAACGCTCTTTCGGGACAGGAAAAAGCAATTGTTACCGATATTGCGGGAACAACCCGTGATATTGTTGAGGAATATGTAAATATAGAGGGAATCGCAGTAAAGGTTATGGATACTGCGGGAATAAGAGAAACTCAGGATAAGGTTGAGCTTATCGGCGTTGAAAGAAGCATAGAGGCGGCAGAAAATGCGGCGCTTATCCTTGCTGTATTCGACGGAAGCAGCGACATGGATGATGAAGACAGAAAAATTCTTGAGTTTGTTGAAAACAGAAAGCATATAAAAATAATCAATAAATCTGACCTTGAGCAGAAATGCAACCTTGAGGGAGTAACAATTTCCGCCAGAAACTACGAGGGTATTGAAAACCTTATGAAGGAAATTGCAAAAGCCGTAAACGAAGGTTGCGAAACCAAAGGGGAAGAAATAATAACAAATGAAAGACATATAGAATGTCTTGTAAACTGCAAGAGTTATCTTGACAATGCAGTTAAATCAATGGAAGATATGATGCCCGTTGACCTTATTTCTATCGATGTTCAGATGGCGGTTGAGGCTCTTGGTGAAATTACGGGAATGACGGTTTCTCAGGAGATTGTTGATAATATTTTCAAAAATTTCTGTGTAGGAAAATAGAAAGGACTTGATTTTTGTGTCATACGTTGCAGGCGAATACGATGTAGCAGTAATAGGAGCGGGGCACGCCGGAATAGAGGCGGCTCTTGCATCTGCAAGAATGGGACTTAAAACAATAATATTTGCAATAAATCTTGACAGCGTGGGTAATATGCCCTGTAACCCCAGCATCGGCGGAACCGGCAAGGGGCACCTTGTCCGTGAAATAGATGCCCTGGGCGGAGAAATGGCAAAGGCGGCAGATGCAACCTTTCTGCAGTCAAAAATGCTCAACCGCGGCAAAGGTCCTGCGGTTTATTCTCTGAGAGTTCAGAGCGACAGAAGACGTTATCAGGAATATATGAAGCAGGTTCTTGAAACTCAGGAAAATCTTCATTTAAGACAAGCAGAGGTTACAAAAATCGGCTTTGAGGATAACAGAGTAGTAAATGTTGAAACTCACACGGGCGCTCTTTTTAATGTAAAGGCGGCTATTATCGCTTCGGGTACATACCTTAAGGGAAGAATAATTATAGGCGACGTGAATTACGAAAGCGGCCCCGACGGACTTTTCCCTGCAAGAGGTCTTTCTTCCTGTCTTCTTGAACAGGGAGTAAAGCTTATGAGATTCAAAACGGGAACGCCTGCAAGAGTTCTGGCATCCTCTCTTAACTACGACCTTATGGAAAGGCAGGACGGCGATGAAGAAATCGTTCCCTTTTCCTTTGAAACTGAAAACCCGGGAGAAAATAAGGCATATTGCTATATGACCTACACCAATCCTGAAACCCATAAGGTTATTATGGATAATATTCACCGTTCTCCATTATACAGCGGCGTAATTGAAGGCGTTGGTCCGAGATACTGCCCTTCAATTGAGGATAAGGTTATGCGCTTTAAGGATAAGGAGCGTCATCAGCTGTTTATTGAGCCAATGGGGGAAAATACAGAGGAAATGTATGTTCAGGGAATGTCTTCCAGTCTTCCCGAGGATGTGCAGATAAAAATGCTTCGCACAATAAAGGGTCTTGAGAATGTTGTAATGACAAGAACTGCTTACGCTATTGAGTATGACTGTGTTGACCCTACCCAGCTTCTTCCTACTATGGAGTTCAAAACAATTGAAGGCCTTTACGGAGCAGGGCAGTTTAACGGAAGCTCAGGCTATGAAGAAGCGGCTTGTCAGGGGCTTGTTGCGGGCATAAATGCGGCACTTAAAATCAAAGGCGAAGAACCGCTTATTTTAGAGAGAAATACTTCGTATACGGGAACCTTGATTGACGACCTTGTTACAAAGGGAACAAAAGAGCCTTACAGAATGATGACCTCGCGCTCTGAGTACAGGCTTCTTTTAAGGCAGGATAATGCAGATACAAGAATGATGCCAATCGGTTATAAAATCGGGCTTCTTCCTAAGGAAAGATACGAGGCAATGCTTGTAAAGCAGGAGCAGATTGACAAGGAAATCGAAAGAGTAAGAAATACAAATATTCCGCCCTCTGAAGAAGTGAACAAAATCCTTGAAGAGGCGGGTTCAACCAGAATTTCAACGGGAATAAAGCTTGTTGACCTTGTAAAAAGACCGGAGCTTAATTACAATATGCTTGAACCGATTGACAAAAACAGACCGGCCCTTTCAAAATATGTAACCGAGCAGGTAGAAATTCAGCTTAAGTATGAGGGCTATATAAAAAGACAGCTTTCTCAGGTAAGTGCCTTTAAAAAGCTTGAGGGTAAAAAGCTTCCTGAGGATATTGACTATTCTGAAATTTACGGTCTGAGAATTGAAGCAAGACAAAAGCTTAATGATATAAGACCTGTGTCACTGGGACAGGCATCAAGAATAACCGGCGTATCTCCTGCAGACATTGCGGTGCTTATAATTTATCTTGAACAAAAGGGCAGAAAGTAAATGAGAGAAATTTTAAGAAACGGTTTTGAAAAACTTAATATAACCTTTACGGAAGATACTCTTGAAAAGCTTGAAATTTATGCAGAGCTTTTAAGGGAGTGGAACGAAAAAATAAATCTTACGGCTATAACCGAGCCGGAGGAAATTGCAGTAAAGCACTTTCTCGATTGCAGTACAATTCTTTTAAACTGCGACCTTAAAGGAAAGGTTATCGATGTAGGAACCGGGGCGGGCTTTCCCGGTCTGGTGCTTAAAATTTTAAAGCCGGAAATTGAACTTTGCCTTCTTGATTCTCTTAATAAAAGACTTTTGTTTCTTGATGCCGTAGTGAAAAAGCTTAACCTTGAAGGGGTTACTCTTGTCCATGCAAGGGCAGAGGACGGAGGCAGAGACAAAAAGCTTCGCGAACAGTTCGACTTTTCCGTTTCCCGCGCAGTTGCAAACCTTTCAACCCTGGCAGAATACTGCCTTCCTTTTGTTAAAACAAACGGGTATATGGTTGCATTGAAGGGACCCTCGTTAAAGGAGGAGGCGGAAGAGGCAAAGGGAGCTCTTAAAAAGCTTAATTCGGAAGTTGAAAGCATAAATAAAACAATAATTCCCGATACGGATATGGAACATATGATAATTAAGATAAAAAAGTTACGACAAATGCCGACTCAATATCCGAGAAAAGCAGGGAAGCCGTCAAAGGAACCTTTGAAATAAAGGTTCTTTTGTTTTTTTCTGAAGGATATTGCGATTGATTTTTATTCCCAAATATTACCATATGTAGTACAATATATTCAAACAAACACAACAAATGCTGATTTATATTGTTGCTGAACAAAAAGGAGGAATATTTGTGAGAGAAACAACGCAGTCGCCCCAGAAGGTGATAAACACAGTAGTTGACATAGCGGTTGATAAAATTACGGTAAACCCTTATCAGCCGAGAAAGAATTTTGATGTAAACCAGATTTCCGAGCTCGCCCAGAGTATAAGGGAGTTCGGAGTAATTCAGCCTATAACCGTAAGAGAAAACTTTATAGGCGGCTATGAGCTTATTTTTGGCGAAAGAAGGCTGAGAGCTTCAAAGCTTGCCGGGAAGCTTACCATTCCCTGCATAATTGTAGATGCCAGTGAAAACGAATCGGCAATGATTGCAATGCTTGAAAACCTTCAGCGTTCCGATTTAAGCTTTCTGGAAGAGGCAGATGCAATTTACCATCTTATTCACGAACATCGCTACACCCAGGAACAGCTTGCGAGAAAACTGGGCAAAAGTCAGTCGGCAATTGCAAATAAGCTGAGAATTTTAAAGCTTTCTCCTGAAATCAAAAAAATAATAAGCGATAATCACCTGTCGGAAAGGCATGCAAGGGCGCTTCTTCGTCTTGCGGGAGATAACCTCCGCCTGAAGGCTCTTAAAATGATTTGCCAGAATAACTATAACGTGGCACAAACAGAAGAGCTTATCGATAAAATTTTAGAAAGCCTTGCAGAACCAAAGGGAAAGGAAAAGGGAAGAATAAAAGGGGTAATACATCTTCGTATGTTTGTAAATTCAATCAACAAAGCGGTTGATATGGTAAAAAAAGCCGGCGTAGACGTTCAGACAACCAAAACTGAAAAGGAAGAATGTATTGAATATTTAATAAAAATCCCAAAGCGCGGAACCCTTGCGGAAAGTTAAAATGTATGTTAAAATAAACCCGAAAGATACACTTTCGGGTTTATTTTTTATCCGTTCTTGAAAGGATTAAGAAAATGAAAAAGCGTGATATATTTATAAATATCCTTTCGTTTGTTTTGTGGATGCTGATTTTTGTTCCGGAAATATTCGGGTTTGAGGAATGGAAGTTTAAATTTTTTGCGACTATGGCAATGCTCTTTGTATTACCGGTAATTATCTGTATTTATGACACAATAATTTCTGAGGATTCCGGCAGTCTGACAATAAAGACTATATTTATGGGAACTTCAAATTTTATCGGTATGCTTTTTTCGACGGCATTGAGTGACAGCTTTATAGAACCCGATTCTGAACTTGGCGCAGTTTTGCCTGTGTTTTGGGGAATTATATTTGTTTATACGGTTATACTTGATTTGGTTTGCCGCTTTGTAAATAAAAAACTGACGGGAAAGTAAACACGGGAGGAAAAATATGTTTTGTAAAAAATGTGGGAGTATGATAGAAAATGGCGAATGCTTTTGTAAAAATTGCGGAAGCAGAGCAGAAACTAACAGCATTACTACTCTTAATGAAGAAAAAAAGAAGATGCTTGAAAAATTATATTTGGAAGTTTGTAACGGACTTGGTCACTGTTGTTTTCTTCTCAAAAGCATAACGGAAGAGACAAAAACAGAATGTTCTGTGGAGGAGAAAAAGGCTTACCATTATATTGTTATAAAACGCGAAGAAATGGTTTCGTGTTTTGATAAAGTCATAAGACTGATGGAATTTGTTATGACCGGTATAGATGATATGACAGAAGTAAAAAGCTTTTTCCCGGATGGATTCAGCTTAATTGACATATATGAAAGATTAACGGAAGAAGTAAAGGATTTCCTTGTTTTCTGTATAATTAAACACATATCTGTTCCCGGAGAGGAAGACTTGAATAAAGCGGTTGACGAAACTGAACGGCTTTATTTTAACATTACAAAATTTTTCGATATGGCAGAAAAAGAGGCTTATAATACGTTTTTCGTATCTGCACCAAAACCGCAGGTAAGTATAAAAAAGAATTACACTGCTACTGTTGATTCCTGTAGCTATGTAAACAATACAGAAAAGCCAACTGTGGCGAAATACGGAGTGAAGGGAAGCCCTAAAAAAGGTGTTTTAAAATGGTTTACCTCGCACTTTAAAAAAGAAGAAAGACCTGTGGTTGAAACCCTAACGGTGCCGGAATTTATTTTTGAAGATAGCAACAGTCAGGCGGTTTTCTCTGAGCCTGTGAACAGGGCGGATAACAATTCTATAGATATGAATTCCTTTTCGGTAAGTGATGTTCAGTTTTCTGCTGTGGTGAAAAAGAATACGACAAGGGGAGAATATATCCCTATTGATATAGTTATGTATGAGGATGAATTCAGAAGGATAATTGATGAAAAACTTGAATACGGCGAAAGAGAAGTTAAAGGCGGATATTTCCGAATGGCTCATCAATCAATTGTAAAAGTGGTGCTTGCTGCAAAGGGCGTGGAAATCGACAATGAAGAGGAAAAACGGATATGGCAGGGCAAATATCTTGATTTTAGTTTTCTTGTATTAGTGCCTGAAAATTATGAAGGAAAACAGATTTGTTTTTGCGCAACTGTTTATGTAAACGATGTAATTGCCACAAAGCTTAAGTTTATTGTAGATGTTAAAACATCGGAAAAACAAAAAATAAAAATTGAAAGAGAAGATATAACTACAGCTTTTGTGTCATATTCAAGTGATGATCGGATCAGGGTTGCTTCTATTGTTCAGGGAATGCAAAAAGCAAGACCTGACCTTGATTTGTTTATGGATGTAGAATCTTTGCGCAGTGGTGATGATTGGGAAACAGAACTTAAAAATGAAATAAACAAACGCAGTGTTTTTTATCTTTGCTGGTCAAAAGCTGCAAAGGCTTCAAAATGGGTGGATTTTGAATGGAGATATGCTCTTGAACAAAAGGGTGACGAGTATATAGAACCGGTGCCCATTGACCCTCCTGAAATTTGCGCACCTCCTGAGGAACTAAATAAAAAACATTTTAATGACAAGATGGTTTACGTTGTCAAGGCATTGGAGTATATGCACAGAAAAACAGCGTATATTACTGTTAAAGAGAATAATTGCGACAAAAAATTCTGCATAAATAAAGAAAGATTTGTTATCGGCAGAGTCAAGGGTGAGGCAGATTGCTGCATTGCAAATCGAAAGGTGAGCAAAGTTCATGCTGAGATTACGAAGGAAAACGGCGAGTATTTTATAACCGACCTGGGAACAACCAATAAAACTTATGTAGACGATGTGGAATGTACAGCCGGAGTGAAGGTGCCTGTTGGGGATGGTTCGGTCATAAGACTTGCGGATGAAGTGATTTTGTTCGAACTTAAATGAAATAAAAAGTAAAAAGGAGAACTGAAAAATGTATAGACCAAGGCATGCAAAAAAGGAGAGTATCCTTTCAATATTGTTTACCTTGTTTATGCTGATATGTATAAGCTGGATTGTAATTGTATCGGTTTTTGGATCGTGGGAAAAATTCATTATTGAAGTTATTGATGTTATTCCCTGGGGCGAATTCTTATTTAAAGCAGTTGCTCAACTGATGAACGCGGGAATGGAATTTGTTGATAATACTCAAAACGGATTAGCCGGAAACGTTGTTGAAGATTGTCTTAAGTTACTTGTTGCATCGGTTTTGCTGCCTGTTGCAAGATTTTTTACCGGTGCTGACAAACCTGCAGGAAAGCATGCGGCGCCTCTTACCATTTCAAACAGAATATTTTACTTTGCGGTGGATAAAATTTTCACTCCGCTTGTTGTTGCAATTGTGGCGGTTTGGCTGATAGAATATATTTCCGGGCTTATCTGGAGTCTTAATGATATATGGGCATGGATTCTCAGCATTGCAGGAACTGTTGCAACGTTAGGTATATCAACCTGGGCTTTTTATATGCTTGCGGCAAAAACTGTCTGGTGGGGAATTGCGTATATGATAGCAAAAATTATTCCTGCAGCATTAAGTACGATTTTTTCCTATGAGCTTATGTTTGCTATATTGATTCTTATATCATCGCCGGAATACATATCAGCAATCGGTCCGATTGCAATTCTGTTCCTTGGAATTATAATTATGTTGAGTGCGGTTACAACGAAAACGGATGATTTTTTTCTTGGGTGATTGAGTAAATTTCGGGAAGAGAAAATGCAAATTTACATATTAAACAAAAAAGAACAGGAAAAATATCACGTCTTAAAATTCTGTACAGATTATTTTGTCAAAAGGAGATTATCACAATGTTAAAAAACGTATTTATTTTAGGTGACAGTTATTCAACCTTTGAAGGTTTTGTTCCCGAGGGTTATGTTTCTTACTACAGACCGGACGGACCCTCTTATTTAAGAAAGAAGCCAGAGCTTGAAAGAAATGAAAACGATGTTTTTAAGGTTGAAGAAACCTGGTGGTACAATTTTGTGAAGGAAAACGGCAAGCTGCTTTTAAACTGCAGCTGGTCGGGAACAACAATCTGTAATACGGGCTATGACGGATGTGACAACAGCAACTGCTCTTTTGTTGCAAGATTCGTAAAGCTTGCAGATGAGGGTTATTTTAAGAAAAATAAGATTGATACCTTTCTTCTTTTCGGAGGAACAAATGACAACTGGGCAAATGCGCCTCTTGGCGAAAAGGTTTATTCGGACTGGATGAAAGAAGATTTGTATAACGTTTTTCCTGCATTTACTTATCTTATTCATCTGATTAAATCAAATCTTCCCGACACAAAAGTTTATTTCATTCTCAATAACGGCTTTAAACAGGAAATAACAGATTTCTACAAGGAAGTCTGTGAAAAAAACGGTGTGCCTGTAATTGAGCTTCGCGATATAGATAAAAGAGAGGGACATCCTACAATAACGGGAATGGAAGCAATTAAAAATCAGGTGTTTGATTTTATAGAAAAACGTTAAAAGACGAAGGTTGGATATGAAAAAAATAATTGCAGCATTGGTTGTTCTTGCAATTGCCTTGCTTGTTATATTTAAAGGGGCAATACCCGTTGAAAGGGAAAAAACGGTTTTTGCAATGGACACAGTAATACATTTAAAAATAAAAGGAACAGAAAAACAGCTTGAGGAAATGGTTGAAATAATAAAAAACTACGAAAAACTTTATTCTGCCTACAATGAAAACAGTCTTGTTTACAAGCTCAACAAGGAAAAGTATATAAAAACAGAGAACAAGGAACTTTTCATTCTTGCCTACGGCTATGCCTCCTTTACCGACGGGGCTTTTGATATGAGCATAATGCCCCTTTCGAGGCTCTGGCAGATAAATTCTGAAAATCCGAGGGTTCCTGCCGATGAGGAGATAGCAAAGGCTTTGGAAAAGGTTGATTTTAACAATCTGGAAATCGGAAAGGATTACATAAGCCTTAAAAACGATGCGGAAATTGATCTTGGCGGAATTGCAAAGGGCTATGTAACCGACAAGCTTGTGCAATATGTTAAGGGAAACGGTATAAAGCATGCGGTAATTGACCTTGGCGGAAATGTTTATGTTCTGGGTAAAAAGGATATGAGGGTTGGCATACAGAAGCCTTTTTCTGCAAGGGGAGATATTCTGTGCGTTCTTTCTTTAAACGACAAATGTGTTGTAACCTCGGGAACCTACGAGAGAAATTTTGAAAAGGACGGAAAGCTTTATCATCATATATTTGACCCGAAAACCGGCAGACCGGCGGAGACGGGAATAAGCGAGGTTACGGTTGTGGGAGAAAACGGAGCTCTTTGCGACGCTCTTTCAACGGCAATTCTGGTTATGGGCGAGGAAAAGGCGAAGGTTCTTTATAATGAACTGGGGAATTTTGAGTATATTATAGTAAAAGGGAATAATATAATTGTTTCCGGTGGACTAAAGGCGGAAAATCTTGACGAAGAATACAGGGAGGCAAGTTAAATGTACGACGTTGTAATAATAGGAGGCGGAGCGGCAGGTTTGACTGCGGGGATTTACTCTGCAAGAGCAGGACTGAAAACCCTTATAATTGAGCATAAATTTACAGGCGGACAGACGGCAACCACATCAAGCGTTGAAAATTATCCCGGAGTTGCAAATGCCAACGGGGCAGTTCTTTGCGACGTAATGAAAAAGCAGGCGCTGACCTTTGGAGCAGAGCTTTTAATGAAGTCGCCGGCGGAGATTGACTTTGAAAGAAAAACAATAAAGCTTTCCGACGGGGAAATAGGCTACCGTGCCCTTATTTTATGTATGGGAGCGAAAAACAGAAAGCTTGGAGTGGAAAAGGAAGACCTTCTTGCGGGAGCGGGGGTTTCCTACTGTGCAACCTGCGACGGGAATTTCTTCAGGGGCAAGGAGGTTGCCGTTGTAGGCGGCGGAAATACAGCTCTTGAGGATGCAATTTACTTAAGCAGAATATGTAACACGGTTTATCTTGTTCACCGCCGTGAAGAGTTCAGAGGTTCAAAGGTTCTGGTGGATGAAATAAAGAACATTCCGAACATAAAGCTGAAGCTTAATAAAACTGTTTCGGCGCTCAATCCCGAAGGCTTTACCCTTGGAAGTGTTGACCTTTTTGATGTTAACACAGAGCAAACCTGCAGAATAAATGTTTCGGGGCTTTTCATCGCTGTGGGAACCTATGCAGACACGGCTCTCGTTAAAGAAAAAATCGAGCTTGATGAAAGCGGAAGCATTGTTGTGGACAAGTATATGAAAACCTCTCTTGAGGGAGTTTTTGCCGCAGGAGATGTTACAGATACGCCCTTAAAACAAATTGTAACTGCGGCGGCAAACGGGGCAATTGCGGCTGCCTCGGCAGAAAAATATCTTTCTGTCAAAAAATGAAACAAAATGGTTTACAAAAAGATAAATTAGTGGTATAATAACTTAGATGTATTATTGTTATCATAATTTTTTAATTTATATATCGAAAGGAGAAAAAATTCATGGCAATTAAAAGAAAAAAAGTTTCCATGGACGGTAATACTGCGGCGGCTCACGTAAGCTATGCGTTTACAGAAGTTGCAGCAATTTACCCAATCACACCTTCAAGCCCAATGGCTGAAGTAACAGACACCTGGTCAGCTACCGATAAAAATATTTTCGGCGAACCCGCAAGAAATATTTTCGGCGACCGTGTAAAAATGGTAGAAATGCAGTCAGAAGGAGGCGCAGCAGGTGCTGTTCACGGTTCACTTGCAGCAGGTGCGCTTACAACAACTTATACAGCTTCTCAGGGTCTTCTTCTTATGATTCCTAATATGTATAAGATCGCAGGTGAATTGCTTCCTAACGTAATTCACGTTTCTGCTCGTTGCGTTGCTTCTCACGCTCTTAATATCTTTGGCGATCATTCAGACGTTTACGCTTGCCGTCAGACAGGTTACGCTATGCTCGCTGAAACAAATCAGCAGGAAATTATGGACCTTGGTGCAGTTGCTCATCTTGCAACAATCAAGGGCAGAGTTCCTTTCCTTAACTTCTTCGACGGTTTCAGAACTTCACACGAAATTCAGAAAATCGAAGTTTGGGATAATGAAGACCTTAAAGAAATGGTTGATATGGATGCAGTTAAAGCATTCAGAGAACGTTCAATAAATCCTCAGCACCCTGTTTTAAGAGGTTCAGCTGAAAACGGCGATATCTTCTTCCAGCACAGAGAAGCTTGTAACGAATATTACAATAAGCTTCCTGCAATTGTTGAAGAATATATGGATAAGGTTAACGAAAAGCTCGGAACAGATTACAAACTCTTCAACTACTACGGTGCTGAAGATGCTGACAGAGTAATCGTTGCAATGGGTTCAGTTTGTGACGTTGCTGAAGAAGTTATTGACTATCTTAACGCTCACGGCGAAAAGGTTGGTCTTGTTAAAGTTCGTCTTTACAGACCTTTCGTTCCGGAAAAACTTATCGAAGCTATTCCGAAAACAGCTAAGAAAATCGCAGTTCTTGACAGAACAAAAGAACCCGGCTCACTTGGTGAACCACTTTATCTTGACGTTGTTACAGCTCTTGCATCAAAAGGCATAAACGACATTAAGGTTGTTGGCGGTCGTTACGGTCTTGGTTCAAAAGATACTCCTCCTGCAAGCATTTTTGCGGTTTATGAAAACCTCAATATGGCAGAACCTAAAGCTAACTTCACAATCGGTATCGTTGACGACGTTACAGGTTACTCCCTTGAAGAAAAAGCTTGCCCTGACACAGCTGCTGAAGGAACAATCTCCTGCAAATTCTGGGGTCTTGGCGGTGATGGTACTGTTGGTGCTAACAAGAACTCAATCAAAATCATCGGTGACCACACTGATAAATATATCCAGGCATACTTCCAGTATGACTCAAAGAAAACAGGCGGTGTAACAATTTCTCACCTTCGTTTCGGTGATAAGGTTATCAAATCTCCTTATTACATTAACAAGGCTAACTTTGTTGCATGTCACAACTCTTCTTATATCCTTAAGGGTTATAAAATTGTTGAAGACGTTGTTCCAGGCGGAACATTTATGCTCGACTGCAACTGGTCAGTAGAAGAACTTGAAGAACATCTTCCTGCTTCAGTTAAATCATACATTGCTAACAACAATGTTAAATTCTATATCATTAATGCTACAAACATTGCTGCTAAAGAAATCGGAAATGCTAAAGTTAAGAACACAGTTCTTCAGTCAGCCTTCTTCGCTCTTGCAAACATCCTTCCTAAAGATGAAGCTGTTGAATATATGAAGAAAATGGCTTATAAATCATACATCAAGAAGGGTGAAGCTATCGTTGAACTTAACTACAAGGCAATTGACGCAGGTTCAAATGCTATGGTTGAAGTTAGTGTTCCCGAAAGCTGGAAAACTATTCAGGTTAACGATGAAAAACCTGTTGCTACAGGCACAAGAAAAGATCTTATTGATTTCGTTAACAACATTGTTGAACCTGTTTCACGTATGGACGGTGACTCTCTCCCTGTATCTGCATTCAAAGATATGGCAGACGGTACTTTCCCACAGGGTTCAGCAGCTTACGAAAAACGTGGCGTTGCAGTAAACGTTCCTGTATGGCATCCTGAGAACTGTATCCAGTGTAACAACTGTGCATTCGTTTGTCCTCATGCTACAATCAGACCTTTTGCTATGACAGCAGAAGAAGCAGCAAACGCTCCTGCATCAACTAAGTTTACAGAAAAACCTGTTATTAAAACAGATTATAAATTCACAATGGCAATCAGCCCAATGGACTGTATGGGATGTACTCTTTGCGTTAAGGCTTGTCCTGTAACTGTAAAAGCTGAAAAAGACGGTACACCTGAAAAGAAAGCTATTGAAATGACAACTCAGGCTTCACAGCTTGATCAGCAGGCTGCATTTGACTATGCTGTTGCTAACGTTTCAGAAAAGCCTGAACTTATCAACAAAACAGTTAAAGGAAGCCAGTTCAAACAGCCGCTCCTCGAATTCTCAGGTTCTTGCGCAGGCTGTGCTGAAACATCATACGCTCGTCTTATCACTCAGTTGTTCGGTGAAAGAATGTATATCTCTAACGCAACAGGCTGTTCTTCAATCTGGGGCGGTAGTGCACCTGCAACACCTTACACTGTAAATAAAGAATCAGGCAGAGGTCCTGCTTGGGCTAACTCATTGTTTGAAGACAATGCTGAACACGGTCTTGGTATGTACCTTGGTCAGAAAGCAATCAGAGAAAGACTTATCGCAAAAGTTGAAGAAATGGCTGCATCTGACAAAGCATCTGCAGAATTCAAAGCAGCAGCTGAAGAATTCCTTGCAACAAAAGATAACGGCGAAGCTAACGAAGCTGCAACAAAAGCTCTCGTAGCTGAACTTGAAAAAGCAGCAGCTGAAGGTTGCCCTGCAGCTCCGGAAGTTCTTGCTGAAAAAGATTATCTTTCAAAGAAATCTGTTTGGATCTTCGGTGGTGACGGTTGGGCTTATGATAACGGCTTCGGCGGTCTTGACCACGTTCTCGCATCAGGCGAAGATGTAAACGTTATGGTATTCGATACAGAAGTTTATTCAAATACAGGCGGACAGGCTTCTAAAGCTTCTAACCTCGGTCAGGTTGCTCAGTTCGCAGCATCAGGTAAAGGCATCACAAAGAAAAACCTTGCTGAAATCGCTATGTCTTACGGTTATGTTTACGTTGCTCAGATCGCTATGGGCGCTGATATGAATCAGACACTCAAAGCTCTTGCAGAAGCTGAAGCATATCCGGGACCATCACTTATCATCGGCTACGCTCCTTGCGAAATGCACGGTGTTAAGGGCGGTATGGTTAACTGCCAGGCAGAAATGAAGAAAGCTGTTGAATCAGGTTACTGGCATATGTTCAGATTTAACCCTGCTCTTAAAGCAGAAGGTAAAGCTGCATTTGCTATGGATTCAAAAGAACCTACAGCAAGCTATGTAGACTTCATCAAGAGCGAAACACGTTATGCTCGTCTTGCACAGCAGTTCCCTGAAAGAGCTGAAGAACTCTTTGCAAAAGCTGAAAAAGCTTCAAAAGAAAAATATCAGCACCTTCTCAAGGTTAAAGAAATGTACGAATAATCGTTCATAAAAATCAACACCCGCAACTATAAGTTGCGGGTGTGTTTTTGTGTAGTGAAGAATAAATAATGTTGGAAGAAACTTCGAATACACGGAGTTTCTTTTTTGTTGTAATTTTATAAATTTTATAACAGTATTACAGGTTCATTTAATGCTGTTCTTCTTTCAGCTTTATAAAAAACTTATTTATAAAGCCGCCGAGGATAAGAATCATAGAGGAAATATAAAGCCATACAAGAAGAAGGATAACGCTTCCCAGCGCACCGTATAAAACGGAATAATCGCTGATATAGGTTATATAATATGAATAAAAATAAGAGGCAATACTGTAGCCTATTGTTGCAAACAGAGCTCCGGGAAGTGCGCTGGTGAATTTAATAGGTCTTGTGGGTATAAATATATAAATAAGTGTAAAATCTACAACAGCAACGGAAAAAGAAATTGCAAGGGAAATGAAATTTGCAAAATATTTTATTTTAACGTAGCTGGTAAGAAAGCTTACTATAATGTTGGTTGCAAGGGTTGCAAAAAGGGAAAACAAAATCGCAACGGCTATTATGAGTGTAACCGCAATGGAAACTATTCTTCTTAAAATAATCCGCTTGGGAACGGTCATTTCTGTTTTCGATGCAAAAATTCTTTTTAGGGAATTTATAAGCATCGAGGAAGACCACAGCCCCAGTAAAACATACATCCATACAGTATATGAGCTTGAATAGGCGGTAAGGGTGTAAAGGTTTTTGTATATAACGTCGTAGGTAACCTCGGGGAAAATAAAATATATAATGTTAAGCATAGTGTCGCTTGAAATTGAAAATACTGCAGTAAGCCTTGTAAGAAGATACAAAAAGGGAAAAAGCGACATAAGAAAATAAAAGGCAACCTGCGCAGAATATCCAAAAAGAGGCACCGATGACATATACTTTAAAAACCTTTTCAAAAAAATTCCTCCCTTGACAGAAAATACAAGATATAGTATTATTATAATGTATGCAATCCAAAATATAATGGATTTTTTGTCGAAAAAATTTAATTTAAGATTATGCCGTAAGGCAATTCATTGAATTTGCTTTACGAATTCAGTATAACATAATATTTTAAAATTGACAAACGATTGTTTAATTGAGAGGTAGAAAGATGAAGAAAGAATACGGAAATGACAGTATTACATCCTTAAAGGGCGCCGACAGGGTAAGAAAAAGACCTGCAGTTATTTTTGGCTCCGATGGACTTGAAGGATGTCAGCATTCTGTGTTTGAAATTTTGTCAAACTCTATTGACGAAGCAAGGGAAGGCCACGGAAGACTTATAGTTTTAGAGCGCTTTGCCGACGATTCCATTAAAGTTTCCGACCAGGGAAGAGGTGTTCCCGTTGACTATAACGAAAAGGAGCAGCGCTTCAACTGGGAGCTTGTTTTCTGCGAGCTTTATGCGGGCGGAAAATATAAAAACAACTCCGGGGATAACTATGAATATTCCCTCGGTCTTAACGGCCTTGGTGCCTGTGCAACCCAGTATTCCTCCGAGTTTATGAATGTAACCGTTTACAGAGACGGTTTTAAATATTCTCTTCGCTTTGAAAAGGGAGAAAATGTGGGCGGTCTTTCAAAAGAGGAATATGCCCATAAGCAGACGGGAACTCAGATTCACTGGAAGCCCGACAGAGAGGTTTTTACGGAAATTTCAATTCCTGCCGAATATTTCGTAACGGTTATGAAAAAACAGGCGGTTGTAAACAAAGGAATTAAATTCAGATTTATAGATTACAAGCACAAGGAAAATTATGAGTATTGCTATCCGGAAGGAATTGTAGACTATATAAAGGAATTTCAAAACGAAAAAGGCTTTTCCGACCCTTATTATATTGAAACGGAAAAAAAGGGCCGTGACCGAGAGGACAAGCCCGACTACAAGGTTAAGCTTTCCTGTGCCTTCTGCTTTAATAATGAAGTAAACCTTCTTGAATATTATCACAACTCCAGCTTTCTGGAACACGGCGGCTCTCCCGATAAGGCGGTAAGAACAGCATTTGTTTATGCTATTGACAAGCTTATCAAGGCGGCGAACAAATATAACAAAAATGAATCGAAAATAACCTTTGTTGATATTGAAGACAGCCTTATTTTTGTTTCAAACTCTTTCTCTACCGAAACAAGCTACGAAAACCAGACGAAAAAGGCAATAACCAACAAGTTTATTCAGGAGGCTATGACCGACTTTTTAAAGCAGCAGCTTGATATTTATTTTGTTGAAAACAGAGCTGTTGCAGAAAAGGTTGTAAACCAGATTCTTATAAACAAGCGTTCCCGTGAAAATGCCGAAAAGGCGAGAGTTTCTTATAAAAAGAAGCTTACAGGAAATACAAGCGTAACCGACAGAGTTCAGAAGTTTGTAGACTGCAGAACAAAGGATATAACAAGAAGAGAACTCTATATAGTAGAGGGTGACTCTGCAAAAGGCTCCTGCCAGCAGGGGAGAGATGCAGAATTCCAGGCAATTATGCCGGTAAGAGGTAAAATTCTTAACTGCCTTAAAGCTGACTACGATAAAATATTCGGTAGCCCGATTATAACCGACCTTATTAAGGTTTTAGGCTGCGGCGTTGAAATAAAAACCAAGCACGCCAAAGATGCAAATATGTTCAATCTTGATGATTTAAGATGGGACAAAGTTATAATCTGTACCGATGCCGATGTTGACGGCTTCCAGATAAGAACCCTTATTTTGACAATGATTTACACGCTTATGCCAACCCTTATAAAGGCGGGCAAGGTGTTTATAGCCGAATCTCCGCTTTTTGAAATAACTACAAAGAAGAAAACTTATTTTGCATATAACGAAGCGGAAAAAATTCAGATATTAGAGCAGATAAAAGACGAAAAATACACCCTTCAGCGTTCAAAGGGTCTCGGTGAAAATGACCCGGATATGATGTGGGAAACCACAATGAATCCCGAAACAAGAAGACTTATAAAAATTATGCCCGAGCAGGAGGAAGCAACAAAAGAAATGTTCGACCTTCTTCTTGGTGACAATCTTCAGGGAAGAAAAGATTTTATTGCAGAATTCGGGGCTAAGTATCTTGAACTTGCCGACATTTCTTAATGCGAATTAAATTTCTCCATATTGCGCCTTTTCCCTTCCTTGTGTACCCTCGTACGCGGCGGTCGGTAAAATGCGCAATCTGAAAAAATTTCTTTTCGCATTGGATAAAGGGAATTAAATTTTCCCATATTGCACCTTTTCCCTAATGAAAATAATAAAATAAAACAAATCCAAAGGATTTGCACAGCTTTTATTATTTATTCTTTGTTATTTATTCTTTAAGATTAACAGAAAGGATAAAAGTTAATGAATTTTACAGAACAAAAAATTGCACAAACCCTTGAAACAAACTATATGCCCTATGCAATGAGCGTAATTGTTTCAAGAGCAATTCCTGAAATAGACGGCTTTAAGCCTTCCCACAGAAAGCTTTTATACACAATGTATAAAATGGGCTTGTTAAACGGCGGAAGAACAAAGTCGGCAAACATAGTGGGTCAGACCATGCATCTTAATCCCCACGGTGATGCGGCGATTTATGAAACAATGGTAAGACTTACAAAGGGAAACGAAGCCCTTCTTCATCCTTTGGTTGACTCCAAGGGAAACTTCGGTAAGCAGTATTCAAGAGATATGTACTTTGCCGCTTCCCGATATACCGAGGCTAAGCTTGCGGAAATTTGTAACGAAATTTTTTGCGATATCGGAAAGGATCCTGTTGATTTTCAGGATAACTACGATGCAACTGCAAAAGAGCCTGTGCTTCTTCCCGTATCCTTCCCGAACATTCTTGTAAATGCCAACGAGGGTATTGCCGTTGGTATGGCAAGCAAAATCTGCTCCTTTAACTTAAAGGAGGTGTGCGAAACAACAATTGCTGTATTAAATGATGAGAATCACGATATAATTACAACACTCAAGGCTCCCGATTTTCCCGGCGGCGGAGAGCTTATCTTCAATGAAGAGGATATGCGCCAGATTTATGAAACGGGACGCGGAAGCTTTAAGGTAAGAGGCAAATATAATTACGACAAGAAAAACAACGTAATAGAAATAACCCAGATTCCTTACTCAACCACCGCCGAAATGATAATCGACAAGGTTGTAGACGGAATAAAGGCGGGAAAATTCAAGGAAATAAACGACATAAGAGACGAAACCGACCTTTCCGGTCTTAAAATTGCAATTGAAGTAAAAAGAAGTGTTGACGTTGAAAAGCTTATGGCAAGACTTTTTAAGGAAACTACTCTTCAGGATACCTTCAGCTGTAATTTCAATATTCTTATCGACGGAGCACCTATGGTTCTCGGCGTAAGGGAAATTCTGAAAAACTGGATAAAGTTCCGCATAAAATGTATCGAAAGAACTCTTCGATATGACCTTGCCAAAAAAGAAGAAAAGCTTCACAGGTTAAGAGGTCTTGAAAAAATTCTTCTTGATATTGACAAGGCTATAAAAATCATAAGGGAAACAGAAAAAGATGCCGACGTTATTCCTTCTCTTATGGCGGGCTTTGGAATTGATGAAATTCAGGCAGAATACGTTGCAGAAATAAAGCTGCGTAATCTTAATAAAGAATATATTCTCAGAAATATAAGAGATATTGCCGACCTGGAAAGGGAAATTGAAGAAATAAATGCAACCCTTAAAAGCGAAAGAAGAATTAAAAAGATAATAGCAAAACAGCTTGAAAAGGTTATTGCAAAATACGGAGTTGACAGAAAAACCGATATAATTAACGAAACCGACGTTAAGGTTGACATTGCAAGGGTTGAAAAAGAGGTTGAAAGCTATCCGCTTAAGATTTTCCTTACAGAGCAGGGATATCTTAAGAAAATAACAATGGCATCATTAAGAATGGCAGATACCCAGAAGCTCAAGGAAGACGATGAGCTTGCTCAGGAACTTGAAGCAAATAACGTTGACGACCTTCTTCTTTTTTCCAACAAGTGTAACTGCTATAAGCTTAAAATTGATGATATAAGAAATACAAAAGCAAGCGATATGGGCGATTATACGCCGAATATCCTTGAAATGGAAGAGGGAGAAAGAATAGTGTTTGTTCATGCAACAAGCGACTATTCGGGAAGATTCCTGTTCGGCTTTGCTGACGGAAGAACCTGTAAAACCCCTATTAAATCCTACGAAACAAAAACAAACAGAAAAATGCTTCAGAAGGCATTTTCGGCCCACTCGCCAATTGTCGGAATTATTTATCTTCCCGATGATATCGATGTTGTTGCTTTCGGAAGCAACGAAAAGGCATTTGCCTTTAATACGGCAGTAATTCCCGAAAAAACAACAAGAAGCTCTCAAGGGGTAAAAACCTTCAATCCGGGCAAAACGGGAAGAATGATAAAAATAACAACCTTTGAAAATTCGGGAATAGCCGATATGAAGCCTTACCGCGCGAGAAAAATTCCTTCGGCGGGCTCAAAGCTTACCTCGGAGGACAAGGGCGTAGAACAATTATCATTTGAATAAAAGGGTGATGTTTATGAAAATCAAAGAAGGCTTTCTGGTAAAAAAAGTAGCAGATGATTACATTGTAATTCCTTACGAAGATAAAATTGTTGATTTCAAAGCAATGCTCGTTTTAAACGAAACGGGGGCATTTCTCTGGGAGGAACTGCAGAAAAGAACTTCTTCTGAGGAACTTAAAACAAAGCTTACTTCGGAATTTGATGTTGATGAAAAAACGGCAGAAAAGGATATAAGCGATTTCCTTCAGCTGCTTAAGGAAAAGGATTTGCTTGAGAATGAATAAAAGATATTCTCTTGAAGAAATGGCTCCCGTAATCGCGGAGCTTCTTTCTTGCGGAAAAAAAGTAAATATAACCGTAACGGGAAACAGTATGTATCCTCTGTTCAGAAACAGGCTGGATACTGTTGTGCTGGAAAAATTTCCCGAATACAAAAAAGGTGATGTAATCTTTTATAAAAGGGGAAACGGGCAGTATGTTCTCCACAGAATATTAAAAGAAAAAAACGGAGCCTTTGTTGTGGCGGGGGATAATGAGATAAAAAAGGAGTATCCCGTTTATAAAGAAAATGTTCTTGGCAGGGCAATCTCCGCCGTAAGAGGAAGCAGAAAAGTTGATTTTTCTTCTTTTATTTATAAATTTTACTCGTTTATGTGGGTGGAATTCTTTTTTATAAGAAAAAATATATTAAAAATTCTTAAAAACACTTGCAAAATTAAAAGTTTTGTTATATAATTATGTAGAATGAGTTTATTATGTTTAATTATTTACATAGGGGGTTCTAAAATTGAAAAACAGAACTTTTAAATCTTTGTTTACTGCTGCTGTTGCAGTGGTAACAGTATTTGGTATGAGTCTTACTTCTCTTGCAGCTACATATACTACAACTACCAGATATATGACAGCTGATACAATCAGAATTACATCAGTAGCAAGCAACGTTGCAGAAGGAGAATATGTAACTCATTATGTTACAGATTCTGAAGGAAATATCGTTTATCTTAACCAGGAGACAGGTGCAAAAGAAAACGATACCATTACCTTCCAGTACACAACCTCAGCAACAAATATTTCATCACAGATGAAGTTCGGCGGTGTTTCCGATACAGCTTCAAACAAAGGTGATGAAGGCTACGACGAGCTCGGCTTTAACATTGCTGTTAACGTTGACGGTGTTTATGCGGGAACAGTAGTTGTTCCTGAGCAGGAAGCAGGAATTCTCCTTTCGAGAAAAATCAATCTTGAAGGAATTTACGATTTTTCTGCAGCAATTGTATCTGTAGCTTTTGACGGAACTGAAATTGAAAACATTGCAGTTGGCGACAGCTACATTGTTCTTTATACTTCAGCAATCACCGCAGACGGAACACTTGATATCACAACAGATTCAACTCAGATCAGCGAGTTTAAGGTAAAATACGGAACCTTGACATATGGAAGCCCTGTTTTATCAATGCTTGCAAAAGTAACTGCTAAGGATGGTGCAGTTTACGGATTTGTTATCTCAGATAAAGAAGAAATCACTGCAGAGGATGTTCTTTCTTCTATTAACGCTTCAGACCTTGAAGGAACTCTTGCTTCAGGCGAAGTTCTTAATTTCAGAGCTTTCGGTAAAGGTTCAACCGGTAACTACGGTGTTGAAGTTCAGGGAATCGACGATTACCTCTCAGCAGGTACTTACTATGTTTCTGCATATGTAATCTCAGGCGGAGAATGCAAAGTAAATGCAGTTGCAGGTAAGGGAACAAGAGAGTTCACAGTTGTTAAATAATTAGTTTTGTATTTAATTAGGAGGAGTTTCTGAATGCGTAAATACACAAAACCCTCAGTTGAGGTAATAGAACTTCAGATTGCTGAAAATATTGCAGCACTGGTTCCAAAAACAATTTACAAATCTTCAAAGAGCGGAAGCAGCGGTCTTGTTCCTGAAGAATCAGTTGTTTTTGCAGATAAAGATACTTTTGGCAATACAAGTATAATATAAGGCATGAAAGTCAGGATAGCGGACTTGAATATCGAACTGCTGGGTGCTGATTATGAATATATCAGCACAAGGATGCAGTCATACATATACGATTTCGAAAAGGCAGACATAACACTTAACTGTGTTGTAACTGAAGAAGAAATAGAATTGCCCGATTATGCTTTCACTGAAAAAATAGAAAGATGGAATTGGATAACTGAAAAAAGCGGTTCGGTTTCGGTATTTAATGTAGAAACGGCAAGCAAGAAGGTATCCTGTTTAATAGAATGGAATGAAAAGTTTGATAGGGCAGATATCTGTTTTAATGATAGCTGCCCTATAACTGATTTTCCAACAGAAAAAAAGCTGTTCAACATTCTTGGTATGGTTATGGGTTACACCGTTATAAAATTTAACGGAATGATTTTTCACAGCTCTGCAATTTCCTATAAGAATGAAGCACTTTTGTTCTCGGCACCCTCGGGAACGGGTAAATCAACTCACACGCTGATGTGGAAAGAAATGTTTCCCGAAGATGTTGAAATCTTTAATGATGACACCCCGGTAATCAGAAAAACAGAAAAAGGCCTGTATGCATACGGAACGCCCTGGAGTGGTAAAACCGCGATAAATCTTCCGGTTAAAATTCCTCTGAAGGCAATAGTGTGTATAGCAAGAGGAAAAGAAAATAAAATTTCAAGGCTTAGTAAAAGGGATGCCTTTTTCAGAATTTTCAACGAAACAAAAAAACCCGCTGAAATGAAATGGATGGGAGAGTCAATCGACTTTATAACCTTCCTTGCGGAGAACACAGAGGTTTATGAACTCTTTTGTAATATTTCAGAGGAAGCGGTTTTAACGGTAAAAAAAGAAATTTTCAAATAAGCTGAAAAGTGGGGCAATGCTCCTTATTGAAAGGATAAGGGATATTATGAGAAAAAGAATTTCGGTTTTTGTTCTTGCGGCGGTAATGATTTTGTCTTGCATAAGCGGAGTACAGGCTGAGGAAAAGCAGTTTACTGATATGAATAACAGCCATTGGGCATACGGTCTTGTACAGCAGCTTGTGGAGGAGGGAATAATCAACGGCTACGAAGACGGAACCTTCAGACCGGAAAATACGGTAACAAGAGCTGAATTTGCAAAGCTGTTCGGCAAAGGAAGTAAAATAAAACCGGCTGACTTTGTTGATCTTCCGAGAGTTCACTGGGCATATTCTTATATAATGAAATCGGGAATTGATGTTGAGCAGGAAAGATTTTATCCCGACAGAGAGATGACAAGAGGTGAAGCCCTTAAAGCTCTTTACGACAGATACGGTACAAAAACAAAATATTATGCGCCTTCTGTTATCACAAGCCAGTACAAAGCAAACCCAGATGCAGCTGCATGGGCATACAGCAAACAGCTTATCATCGGCGACGACGGTATAAATTTAAGATTAAACGATACAATAACAAGAGCAGAAGCAGTTGCCCTTATCTTAAGAGCAAGAAATGTTAAAGAGGCTGAAACAGCAGCGTTTATTGACCTTGTTGACGATGTTACTCTTGAAAAATATTTCAATTATATTCCTGCATTTTCTGCTTTGAGTTTTGAAAAGAATAAAACAATTACAAACGGTGAATTTGCCGATGTTATTGTTAAAATAACAGACTATGACATTGCAAACGGCAGTCAGTACAAGCCTGCATACGAAGGAAAATATGCAACTCAGATTGCTTATCTTTCCTCTGTGTGGGGAAGAGAAAATAACAATGCAGAGTTTGAAAACTCTCAGCTAACTGTTAAAAATGCAATAACCGGCTTTGTGTTTGCCGCAACAATAAAGGCAAACGGAATGCTTTCCTTAAGCGGGAAAAATGAAACATATCCGGATGTTACGCCAAAGGGTGAAATGGAAAAAACCTTCCTTACATATGCTTATGAAAACGGAATTTTCCTTTCAAAGGATAAAACCCTTAACCCCGATAAAAAAATAACCCTTAAAGAGCTTGTATGCTATTATATGCAGATGGATGACAAGGTGGGATTCGAGGAAAGCTATAACGGATCTTATAAAAACGAGTCTTCTGACCTAAATGTTAATCAGTATCCTTCAAATTACACCCAGTATGCGGTTATTCTTGAAAATGTGCCAAACGAGGTTTATGCCGGCTGCGGACTTATAAATCCCAAAGAGTATACGCCTCTTATAAAAGAGTACAGAGAAGTGTTCGAGGATATTCTCGGCCAGGTGAACACAAAAATCAAATCGGTTTCCTTAGGAGCAAGAGCAACCTATTATCCGACCTTGATTTCAGTAGAAGAAAATAACGTTAAGCTGGTTATAAAGCTTGATGTTGAAGAAAATATACACAATGTCAGATATTCAGACATCTTCAGAAAGGTTAATACAGAAGATGGCGAAATAAAAGCAGGAACCTATTATCTTATAGTTTCAACAAATGCTCAGCTGACATATGGTTTCGAGCTTGACACTCTGTCACTCGAAAAAATAATTTAAACAGAAGGTGAAGAAATGAATAACAGAGAAGAAATAAGTATTCTTGATTTAATATCAATACTCGTAAAAAGATGGTGGATAACCATAGGACTTATGGTAGTGCTCTCAGGCTTGTCTTATATTTATTATTCAAATTTCGTACCTGCGAAATATACCTCAACCGGTACACTTTATATTACCATCGACAATAACTACTCTTACCAGAGCGGTGACGTTAATATCAACGATATCCAGGCGGCTCAGCAGCTTGCAAACACATATAAGGAAATTCTTTCAAGTAACACCTTTTATAAGATTATTGCCGTTGAGTCAGGTCTTGATTATACTTATAAAGATTTGTCCCGTATCGTTTCTTATGAAGCAGATGACGAAACTTCAATTATAGGCGTAAGAGCGGTTACAACTAATCCGGAATATTCAGCTCTCATCATAAGCACAATTTTAAATAATGCTCAGAGTGAAATTTCAAGAGTTGTAGTCGGCGGCTCAGTTAAAGCAATTGATATGCCTGAGGTTGCAACATCACGTTCTTCACCAAATGTTACAAAGAATGTTATGCTTGCGCTTCTTCTCAGCTTCTTTATCGGATGTGTAATTAACTTTATGATTGAATTCTTTGACGATTCAATCAAAGGCGCTGAAGATCTTGCAGAAATGTTTGAGCTTCCTGTTCTTGCAGAAATTCCTGCATTTACAAACGATAAGGAAAACGATAAACACAAGTATTATTATTCCGGCTACAGAAGTTATAAATAGCAATTAAAAACTGTATCGGCAAAGCTTCCGGTACAGTTTTTTCAAAAAGGAACGGTCATATGAACAAAAAATCAAAAGTAATTCTTATAATTGCAGGAATATTGCTTGTTATTCTTGCAGTTCTTGCAGCCTTCAACTGGGATAAAATAATAATAGTAAAGGATGCTATTTCAAATAAGTATACAAAAGAAGATATTGATGCTTTCGGCAAAAAGCACGATGACATTTTAAACGAAGCCTCTAAAAATGTGTTCGACGTAAATCTTACTCCACTTACAGAGGAAGAGAAAAAAGCTCTTGAAGAGGGAAAGATAACCGAGGAGGAAGCAAGAAAAATAGTTCTCGGCGAAAAGGTTTATGTTGACGGTAAGGTGGTTGACAAGGAAAAGCCGGAGCAGGAAAAACCAAATGTTCCCGAAGGATATGTTGATATCAGCGCCCAGATAATTTCTGAAATTTATGTTCTTGAATCAACATATAAGGGAAAGCTCAGTGCAATTGAACATAACACTCTTGCGGCTTATAATGCTTTGCCACCGGAACAGAAAACAACAGTAAACAAATACAAGCTTGCAAACAGCGCAATGTCTCAGGGGCTTGCTCTTAAAGCTGAATGCGATGCGAAAATGAACGACCTGCTTGCTCGCCTTGAGAAAAACCTGATAGAGGGCGGAAAAGACACTTCAATAGTAGGGCAGATAAGAGCAGCCTATGAAAGTGAAAAAAGCGCAATGCAGTCTTATTATTTAAGTAAATATTCCGGAAGATAAAAAAATCCTCATTCGCCTGGTGCCTTTATAGGTGTTCGGTAAATGAGGATTTTTATTTTTAAATGGAATGTTCTTCAAGAAGGGAATAAGGCTTTTGGTCAATTTCGGTGAGGATTTTATCCCCGAATTTTTTCTTTATCTTTTCCCTTGCTTCAAGAAGGTGAACAAATCTTGAATCGGTGTTGTGAACGTCTGAACCAAGAACGGGAACAACGCCTTTTTTAAGTAAATTTTTGAGAAACTTTGTTTCCTGCCTTGAAAAGGCGAAGGTTGCATTTATCTGAATATTGTAATTCATATCTAAGATTTTTTCATAAAGAGCCTTGAAAAAGTCAAAGGAAATAAACCTTTCAAAGTGAGCTATAACCGGGGTAAGTCCTCTTGCTGAAATTTCAAAAAGAGAGTTTAAAACCCATTCATTGTATGTCTGGTAAGGAAGCTCAATAAGTATAAGGTTTGTTCCTTCAATGCACAGGCTTTCAAGGTTTTCAAGCTTTGGAACATCGTAAGTAAGAGCAACTTCCGAGCCGAAAACAAGAGTCGGAAAGCTTTTGCTTTCCGATGTTGTCATTAGCTGTTCGTAAGCTCTTTTCTTTTTTTCGTGAAATTCGTTTAAATTTGTTCTTCCGGGATAAAAATGAGGTGTAAGAATAATCTTATCAATGCCTTGCTTTTTTTCCTCTTCAAGTATAAGAAGCGAGGTTTCAAGGTCCTGTGAGCCGTCATCAATTCCGGGAAGAATATGAGAATGAAAATCAATCATAGTTTTACAACCTTATTTTTTCTCATTTTTTGATTTTTTGTCGTTAGCATAATAGCTTGCATAGGTTCTGTAGGAATAATTGTAATAGTTGTAATAATGCTTGCCTCTTGAGTAGTATTTATTATGCTTGTAGTAAGAACTCTGCTTGCTTTCAACGGCATTAACAATAAAACCGATAATGTTCTGATTTGCAAAACGGTATTTGGCAACAGCCGCTGCAAGAGAAGATTTTGTTGTAGAGCCCGGCTTAACAATGAAAATTGTTCCGTCGCAAAGGGTTGAAACAGAAAGGGAGTCTGTAACAACGTTGATAGGCGGACAGTCGATAAAAATAAAGTCATACATTGTTTTGAGCTCTGCAAGACAGTTTTCCATTTCCTTTGAAGCAAGAAGCTCAGAAGGGTTGGGAGGAATGTGACCCGAAGTAATACAGTCAAATCCGAACTCGGTATGTTTAATAACTTCGCTGAGCTTTGAAAAGCCGCAGAGAAGGTTGGAAAGACCTACCTTGTTTTCGATTTTTGCATATCTGTGAATTTTAGGCTTTCTAAGGTCGCAGTCGATAAGAAGAACCTTTGAACTCATTTCTGCAAAAGTAATGGCAAGGTTCAGCGAGGAGGTTGTTTTACCTTCAGAAGGGTTAGCGCTGGCAACGTTTACAATTTTACAGCCGCTGTTATCCTTTAAAGAAAAGATAATGTTTGTTCTGAGCGCTTTGTAATTTTCCTTAACGCTGAAAGGGCTGTCTGCATTCAAAATAGGATGAAGATCAGTTTCCTCCTGTTTATTTTCCTGTTTCTTTTTCTTCTTGAATAAGTCCATAGTACAACTCCATATAATTTAATACATAAAACTTCAACTTAAATTATAGCATCTAAGACGGTAAAAGTCAACAAAAAAACCGCCGTGAGGCGGTTTAATTGTCAAATTTCTGTAAGATATTGTCTTATCAGCCTATAGATGAATTTCCGCTGCAGGGAACAAAGTCGTGTTTCTGAGGCGGATAAAACTCGTCAACCGGGAAGGTAATCTGCTCAAACAGCTCACATGGGTTGCTTGGAGATGCTGAAACACATTCGTCCTGAGGTATACAGAAATCGTAAACCGGTATAAGCAACTGAACGTTTCTTTCAAGCTTGGTAATTGAGAAAAGACCAAGAGAAATGAAAACCTGTCTGTCGCTGTCCGGGTCGCTGAAAATGTCTTCAAAGCAGTTGCAGATTCCTTCGGGAACGCTTGAAATGTCAAAACAGTCGCAGCAGTGCTTTGGACACTGGTCAACAATTTTTGCTCCGAGAGCAATAGGGTCAACTACTTCAACAACTGCATTCGGAAGGTTTGTTTTTGACATTGCCTGATAGTCGTTGCTGTCGTACTGATAAACAGAACGGAAAATTTTAGCTTTTCCTTCAGAACCGAAGAGAACAACCTTTTTGTCGTAAACAGAAAGACCTTCAACACGTTTTGGTCTGCCTATTTCTCTGAAAACGTCAAGAGTAACCTTGAAGAAAAATCTGATATCAACGGTGTAATAACCCTGGTTAAAAGGAACCGGTTCAACGTCGGTATAAACGCGGATAATTTCAGCCTTCTGAAGCTTAACGCTTGTGGCGTTGTCAACAATTTCCTGATCACCAACGGTTAAGTAAACCCTTAAATCTTCAAGACATTCTTTGTCTCTGCAGGAGTCGTATACCTTGTCTGTATGAATACATACAGCTTCTTTTATGCAATTCCCGCCGTTAACAATCGGTCCGGGTACTACTTGTTTGCTCATATTCTTTCCTCCATTTTAATAATGTATTGCTTAGGGCTGATTGCACCCTATCAATACATAATATGTAGTCTTTTCAGATTTGTGAACCCGGTTATAAATGAAAATTTAATTACATATAATCAGATAAATGAAAAACATAGAAGGAGTGTAGGCAAATGAAAAGCGTGGTATATAATTCTTACGGGGTGTGGAGAGTGTACTCTGCCTCCGGATATCTTAAGTTATACAGTCCCATTGTTTCTGAGGAAATTGAGCTTATGGAAACAAATTTCGGCTATTCCCTTTGCTGCGATGATAAGGATAATATTTATATAATCTGCCAGAATAACCGGGGAGATATTTATTTTATAACCGTAAACGGCGAAAAAACCGAAAGCCGTTGTATGCTTGAAGCAAAGGTAAAGGAGGGCTATGAAAAAGAGTTCAGCCTTACTTATATAAACGGAATGATAAATGCTTTGTATATGCTTAAACACGAAGATAAATACATAATAATTCATCATATAGTAAATTCGGGGAATCAGCCGGAAATAATCGAAACTCTAAACTCTTCTTCGCCGCTGTTTGTCTGCAAAAAGGAAGAGGATATATATGCAATTTACAAAAAAGAAAATTCTCTGGTTTACAGAACCTTTCAGTGGAAGGAAAAAAGCTGGTCAGATGCGGAAAAAATATGCGACGAGGAAGAAAAAATCCTCTTTATAAATGCAAAGGTATACAGCAAGGTAAATGCTGTTTACTGCAGTGAAAAGAGAAACCGTTTCAACGTTGTTTATGCAACAGATAATTCAAAAACAGAACTCATAAAAAACAGCTCATCAACCGTAAAACCCGTTATATGTGATGGTGAAAAGGGAATTCACGTTTTGTTTGAATACGGCGGAAGAATACTTGAAAGCACAGGCGGGGAAGAGGAAAATCTTATCTCAAAGCCCAGGTATTCCTACTTCGGAACCTTTGAAAGAAGCGAGGCGGTAGAAATAAATACGCCTGATTCAAAAAAGCTTTATACTTACGGCTACGAAACAAAAAAAGGAACCTTCAAGCCCTTTGTTATAGGTGAAATAAAGGTTGAAAAAATAAGCCGCCCGGCAGAAATTGAAATGGGAGAAATAAAAGAAAAAAACGTAAAAACGGAAAACATAAACAATCCCTACGGAGAAATTTTAAAGCTGCTTGATAAAAATAATGAAATGAAAATACTTTCCGAAATGGTAAAAAGAATAACGGCTCTTGAAAATGCAATATCAAAGCTTGTAAATCTTACGGAAGGCGACCGCAAAGATGGTAATAAAAATAAACCGGAATAAACTCCTTCTTTTCCTTGTAATAACGGTTGCGGGCATATGGACTTTTTGCGGCGCCGCTCATCGTCTTAAAGCAGAAACAACCGCAACCTTTCCTCTGGAAAACAGAGTAATAGTAATAGATGCGGGACATGGCGGTATCGACGGCGGAGCCGCAGGCGGCGGAAGCCTTGAAAAAAATATAAATCTTTCCATTGCAAAATACCTTAAAAGCTATCTTAAGCAAAGCGGAGCAGAGGTAATAATGACAAGGGAAAGTGACACAACCCTGGCGGAAAATGAAGGCACAACAAAAGAAAAAAAGAGGGCAGATTTAAGAGAAAGAAAGAACATAGTAAATAATGCAGCACCCGATATTTTCATAAGCATTCATCAGAATTTTTTCGGAGAAAGCAAATATAAAGGCGCTCAGACCTTCTACGAAACCAACAATATAAACAGCGCAAAGCTTGCAAAAATAGTTCAGGAATCAATAATAAACAACATAGATAAAACAAACACAAGGCAACCAATGGAAATTCCCAAAAGCAAAATCCTCTTCCGCGATTTAAAGGTTCCCGCAATTCTTGTAGAATGCGGCTTCCTGTCAAACAAAGAAGAGGCGGCAATGTTAAAAACAAAAGAGTATCAGCAGAAGATGGCGTATGCGATATATATTGGTATATCCCAATATTTCTGCCAATAGCCTTTATAAAATGCCCGCAGACTGTGTTGCACCTTGTCGCCGTACAAAAGTACTGCCGACGTCGTTGCGCCTTGTCTGCGGGCATTTTTGTTATAAGATTTTTATATACGGTTGATTTTGCGGAATTCTTTAGGGGAAATTCCGCAATGCTTTTTAAAGAAACGGCTGAAATAGAAGGCATCCTCAATTCCGCACAGAGCTGAAATTTCGGAGAAGTTCAGCTCTGTTGTTTTTATAAGATTCTGTGCCTTTGAAAGTCTCAGGCGTTCAATATATTGCTTTGGAGTATATCCGTAATGCTTTTTAAAGGTGTTAATAAAATGAACAACGCTGTAGCCTGCCCGGGAGGCAAGGGCTTCGGTTCGCAGATTATGAGCATAATTACTGTTAATATAATCTATTATGCTGTTAAGAGGTTTTTGACTTTTTGTTTCTTCGATAATCTGATACCATATGTCGCGGCAGAAGTGGTTAACATAATCGTTTTCTTTAATATCTGACACAAAATGAGAATCCTTAAGCTTTTCCATATTTTCAAAAAAACGGGACTGGTTTTTTAAGATTACCGGAGATAGGGAAGAAAAGCTTTCAGCGGTGTTCAGGCGAATCATACAAAAGGTTGCAGGTTCAATCATTTTTCTTTCAAAGCTCATACCTTTGGGGCATATAACAACCTGACCGCCTTTTGCCGTATAAAGGTCGCTATTGCCAGTTCTGTAAGCAAAGCTTCCCGACTGAAGACAGAAAACAACGGTATTATCATAGGTTTCGCTTTCATATGTAAATTTTTGTTTATACTTAAAATAAGTGCAAAAAGTAATTTCAAACCCTTTATTTTGCATATTTTTAAAACCGCCTTTATTTTAATTTTGTCTATGTTTATTTTAATTTAGTGTATGGCAAAAGTCAATATATATATTTATAATTAAAAATAGGTGAGCCTATGGAATTTATAAATGAAAAACTGAAAACTCCCGTAAAGGGGGAATATGATATAATAGTTGCAGGGGGCGGTCCTGCAGGCTGCGGAGCTGCATTGTCTGCGGCAAGGTGCGGCAAAAAAGTTCTTGTTGTTGAAGAAAACAACTGTCTTGGCGGAATGTGGACTATGGGTTTTGTTAACCCTATGTTCGATTTTGAAAATAAAGACGGAATAGTAAAGGAATTAGTTGACACCCTTAAAGAAAAAAAACAATGGGGCGGCTTCTGGAATATGTGCTTTAATTACGAGTATATGAAAAAGCTTCTTGAAGACAAGCTTCTTGAGGTGGGCGTTGAAACTCTTTTAAACACGAAATTTTCATCATGTATAAAAGAGGGTAAAAGCATAAAAGGAATAATTGTTGAAAATGCCGACGGCAGATGTGCTTATAAATCAAAAATGGTAATAGACTGTACCGGAGACGGAAATGTTGCCGCTCAGGCGGGCTGTGAATTTGAAATCGGAGAAGGGGGCAACTATAAAGCCTGCCAGCCTATGACGCTTATGTTTCTTGTGGGAAACGTAAATCCAAAATTCAAAGACGGGCTTAAAATGGACGAGCAGATGAAGGCTGTTTATGAAAAAAGCAACCTTGAAATTCCTTTTGTAAGACCAAGACTTATTCCAAATCCAAATTCCTCCTTTGCAGTTATTCAGTTTACTCATATGTATGAGTACAACCCCGTTTCTGCAGAAGATGTTGCAAAGGCAACAATGGAGGGCAGAAGACAAATGATCGAGGCTTACGAGCTTCTGAAAAAATATGATGAAGATTTTAAAGACCTGGAGCTTATAAGCTCTGCGCCAATGCTTGGTATAAGGGAGTCAAGAAGAATTATCGGTGAATATATACTTACTGCTGATGACCTTATCGGTGGCGCTCAGTTTGAAGACGCTGTTGCCGATGTAACATTTAACGTTGATATTCACAGAAAGAACGACAAGGGTCAGACCATAATTAAAATAAAACCTTATCAGATTCCTTTGAGAGCACTTATCCCAAAGGGCTACAGCGGGCTTTTGGTGGCTGGAAGATGTATATCGGGAAGCCGTGAGGCAATGGGTTCTTACAGAGTAACGGGAAACTGTTGTCAGATGGGGGAAAAGGCGGCAGTATGCGCAGCTTATGCAATTGAAAAAAATACGGATATAAGAAATGTAAATGTGTCTGATGCTTTGAAATACGCAAAAGAAATACAATAAAAAGTGAAATAAGTTCTTTTTATTTCACTCAGGCAAGACTAAGATGGGGGAGAAAAAAGACGGAAATCGGTTTCCGCCTTTTTTCGTATTTTAATGTTTAATTGAACTTTGAAAAGTTTCTGGTATTACTCAGAAGGGTACAGAAATAATATAAATAAGGTTGCAATTTTTCCTGTATTATGATAAAATATCAAGGATTAAACATAGCCACAAAAAAGTGGCGGATGGGAGTTTTTATGAATAATCAGAACGAATTCAAGCCGTATATTCCGGCAGAAAGAGTTACTCCGGAGATTACGGTAACCTCCGTAATAATGGGTATTCTTCTTGCGGTTATATTCGGCGCAGCAAACGCATACCTTGGTTTAAGGGTAGGGATGACCGTTTCTGCATCTATTCCCGCGGCAGTTATTGCTATGGGTGTAATCCGCGTAGTAATGCGCAAAAATTCAATTCTTGAGAGTAACATTGTGCAGACAGTAGGTTCCGCAGGTGAATCGCTGGCAGCGGGCGCAATTTTTACTCTTCCTGCTCTTTTTCTCTGGGCAAAAGAGGGAATAATGGAAAAACCGGGAATGGTTGAAATTACTTTAATTGCTCTTCTGGGCGGACTTCTCGGCGTATTCTTTATGGTGCCGCTCCGTAACGCTCTTATCGTTAAGGAACACGGTACACTTCCTTATCCTGAGGGAACAGCCTGTGCAGAGGTTCTTCTTGCAGGTGAAGAGGGCGGAGCAAATGCTTCAACAGTATTTGCCGGTATGGGCTTTGCGGCAATCTTTAAGTTTATAATCGACGGGCTTAAAGCAGTTGCAGGAGAAATTTCATATACCTTCAAGGGCTTTGCAGGTACTATCGGAACTCAGATTTATCCCGCTGTAATGAGCGTTGGTTACATCTGCGGACCGAGAATTTCATCATATATGTTTGCCGGCGGTGTTTTAAGCTGGATGGTTTTAATACCTATGATTGTACTTTTCGGTTCAGAGCTTGTGCTCTACCCGGGAACAGCGCCAATCGGCGAAATGTTTGCCGAAGGCGGAGCAGGTGCAATATGGGGCTCTTATGTAAGATATATCGGAGCAGGTGCTCTTGCGGCAGGCGGTATAATCAGCCTTGTTAAATCACTTCCTTTGATTGTAACAACCTTTGCAGGCGCAATCAAGAGTATGAAAAATGCAGGAAGCGCAGGCACTTTAAGAACGGAACAGAATATCAGTATGAAAGTTGTGTTGCTTTCAATCGCAGTTCTTACTCTTCTTGTATGGCTTGTTCCTGCAATTCCGGTAACCCTTATCGGAGCAATTATCGTTGTTGTATTCGGCTTCTTCTTTGCAACCGTTTCTTCAAGAATGGTTGGTCTTGTAGGAAGCAGTAATAACCCCGTTTCAGGTATGGCAATTGCAACCCTTCTTATTGCAACTTTAATCTTGAAGCTTACCGGTGACGGCGGAGCAGCAGGTATGAAAGCTGCTATTGCTATCGGCTCAATTATCTGTATTGTTGCGGCAATCTCGGGCGACACCTCTCAGGACCTTAAAACAGGCTTCCTTCTTGGTGCAACACCTAAAAAACAGCAGATTGGTGAAATCCTCGGTGTAGTTGCGGCGGCATTTGCAATCGGCGGAACACTTTATCTTCTTGATAATGCCTGGGGCTTCGGAACAACAGAGCTTGCAGCTCCTCAGGCAACACTTATGAAAATGATTATCGAAGGCGTTATGAATGCAAATCTTCCCTGGGCGCTTGTGTTTATCGGAGTTTGTATTGCAGTTGTTGTTGAAGTAGTAGGAATTCCGGTTCTTCCTTTTGCAATCGGCGTTTACCTTCCTGTTCAGCTTAATGCCTGCATTATGGTAGGCGGTCTGGTTCGCCTTGTGTTCGATAAAATGAAAAAGGAAGAAAACGAAAAGAAAGCAATTGTTAACGACGGTATTCTTTTCTGTTCAGGTATGATTGCAGGTGAAGGTCTTGTAGGTATTCTGCTTGCGCTCTTTGCAGTATTTGGAATTGATAAGATTGTTGACCTTTCAGGCTTTATAAATCTTCCGGAATCAGTTTCAAGCGTTCTCAGCCTTGTAGTGTTCGGACTCATTATTCTTTCACTTCTTAAATTCTCAGTATGGAAGAAGCGTTCAGCAAAATAATGAAGAAGAAAAACGTAATAAGCGAAAACTACCTTGAACGTATTCCTGTGCGAAATGAAAGCATATGCTGGAGTAAAGACGAAAAGGGAATTGTAACTTTAGAAATAGAAAACAGGGGACTGTTTAATAAAATAGCCCAGAAGTTTTTTAAAAAACCGAAAATAAGCTTTGTTCATCTTGATGAAACCGGAAGCTTTGTATGGCCTCTTATCGATGGTGAAAAAACAATAATTGCCATCGGCAAGTATGTGGAAGCAGAATTCGGAGAAAAAGCAAATCCTCTTTACGAACGTCTTGCAAAATACTTTCAGATACTTGAAAGCTATGGCTTTATAAAATTCAATAATAAAGAATAAAAGTAAAGAAACTCCGATGAACGCATATCGGGGTTTCTTTTAGTAGGGGCGAGCCTGTGTGCTCGCCCGTTTTGTTTTTTCGGTTGTATTCTGATATCAAAGCAATTTTAGAGCAGAAGAACCGTCTATGTGTCACATATATTACTCTGTTTTTTCCGGTGTTGCCAACCTTTTTGCTTCGTCTTTATAGTCAAAGCCCTTTTCGGCAACATACTTTTTACCGTTATAGGTGAATTTAGTTTTTCCTTTTTTCAGAATTTTGTTTTCTTCTTTGTATATCTTGCTTGAAAATTCTATATCTTGTGTTTTTCCATCGGCAGACATTTTAAAGGAATACTCGTTTTCAAAAGAAATGTATTCCAATTCAGCCGAAGGATAATTGTAGGCACACAGAATTTCGTCAAAAACGCAGTCGAAAGACTCGGAATCTTCTCTATAGGAAAAAATTCTTATATTTTCCAAAGTACGTCCGTTTCCGCTATCATCACTTATAATTTCAAGCTGATTTTTTGAATTTCCAAGAATGTTGACAGGTCTGCACTGAGCATACTTATGATATTCTTCAAAAATTTTAATCATTTTATTTTCAGACCTTACATATGCACAAATTATGGTTCTGTCGCAGTCAATAAATTCAGGAATATAACAAACGTCGATTTTTACAAGTATGTCTTCCTTTGAAATAAAATTACATTCGGTAATTTCGTATTCTACAGTTTTTATATTTTCCTTTTGAATTAAATTGGCATTTAAAACAGGCTCTATATCTATCCTATGTTTTTCGTAAAGCTCCTTTTTGATTTTTGAAACAGCATTACCGTACTCAATTGTCTTTTCTGTTGGCAACGTATATGAATCGGCTTCCTTTTTTGCGCAACCCGATATAATAAAAGCCAGTATAACGAATATAACAAGTACATTTTTATTCATTACTAATCCTCCTGTTTTTTCTTTTGCATTCATATCAAAGTTAAAAAAATGCCGATAGCAGTGTTACATTTGTTATTATCACTAATCTGCAACTTCTGTTTGGCAGTTGTAACCAAAAGAATCTTTGTTTTCTCTTATCTTATTCCTCTCACAGCAATGACTGAAACAATAAAGCAAATTATATGAAGTGTAATATATGCTGTTATTATTCCGAAAATCGCCAATATAACTGTTTTAAGATTTGTGATACTTCTTTTTTTCAGGAATTTGTTTACTAAAAATACAATAAATATATCAATAATTGAAACTTCCAGAAGCATAACAAATAACTCTGCTGTTAAACTGATATTTTTTAAAAAACCTGACGTGGCAATAAACACAAAATAGGAACATATTCCGGCGAATATATGTACAAAGAAAAACATTATTCATACTCCTTTATTAAGTTTTAAAGTAAGAACGGGCAATCCTGATTTTTTCAAAGCTATATTTTCAGAATCCGTTCCACATCAACAGTCCCGACAAACGTAATGAAACAAACCCTTGCGCTCCGGCTTTTAATGATTCATTTTTTAATTGAATACTCTGTATTTTTTCGTTTTTTGTATTATGAAGCTTTTGTTTAGAACATATACTGTTTTATTCGACAGAAAGATTTAAAATCCTTTTTTTGTGTCTTGTTTCAGCTTGTATCAGAGATTATATCAGTTTTTATAAAATACGGAGGGATGAACAGAAATATAGCTGCAGATAAAAAATATTGGCAACCTGACGAAACTAAAACAGAAAGCATTATGGAACTGACTTCAGAAAAAACAAATCGACGATAATTGAAGATAAATCGACGATAATTGAAGATAAATCGACGATTTATGCCCCAAAGGAAAGGAAAGAAAAGGAAAGGAAAGGAAATGAAATAAAAGAAAGTAAAGGAAATGAAATAAAAGAAAGTAAAGAAAAAGAATGTGCCGGTATGATTGATTATCTCAATCAGAAAGCCGGCACAGATTTGACCCTTTCGGGCAAAGATTATATAATATGTAACAAATCATTAAATACAGAAAAATCCCTCGCGACAGCCTCGTGAGGGATTTTGATATTAAAGAGAATCTGCAATATCGTAAATAAGCTTTTCTGTTTTTTCCCAGCCAAGGCATGGGTCGGTGATTGATTTGCCGTAAACGCCGTCGGAAACGCTCTGACAGCCATCTTCAATATAGCTTTCAATCATAATACCTTTAACAAGCTTTTTAATGTCTGCATTTTGTTTCATACTGTACATAATATCTTTGCTTATTCTTATCTGTTCAAGATATTTCTTTCCTGAGTTTGAGTGGTTGGCATCAACAATTACGCCGGGGTTCTTAAGCCCTTTTTCAGCGTAGAGGTTTGAAAGCTCAATAAGGTCTTCATAGTGGTAATTAGGATGAGAGTTTCCTCTTTTGTCAACATAGCCTCTTAAAATAGCGTGGGTAAGGTCATTGCCTGTGCTTTTAACCTCCCAACCTCTGTAAAGGAAGGTGTGACCGTTCTGACCTGCAAGAATTGAGTTCATCATAACAGACAAATCTCCGCCGGTGGGGTTTTTCATACCAACGGGAACGTCGATTGCGCTGGCAGTAAGTCTGTGCTGCTGATTTTCAGTTGAACGTGCACCAACTGCAACATATGCCAGAATGTCTGAAAGATATCTGTAGTTTTCGGGATAGAGCATTTCATCGGCACAGGTGAAGCCTGTTTCCTTAATTGCTCTCATATGAATATCTCTTATGGCAATTATGCCCTTGAGCATATCCGATTCTCCTGTTGGGTCGGGCTTGTGGAGCATTCCTTTGTAGCCGCTGCCGTTTGTTCTTGGCTTGTTTGTGTAAATTCTCGGGATAATTATAACCTTGTCCTTAACCTTTTCCTGAACGGGAGCAAGTCTTGAAATATAGTCTAAAACAGAGTCTTCTCTGTCAGCAGAGCAGGGACCGATAACAAGAACAAACTTTTCAGATTCGCCTCTGAAAACCTTTGCTATTTCTGCATCTCTTTCGTCTTTTAATTTTTTCATATCCTCAGTTAAAGGATACATTTCCTTGATTTCCTTTGGTATAGGTAATTTTCTTTTGAATTCGCAATTCATTTTTATTTCCTCCTGTCAAATAATTTTCTTCTTTCTGTTGAAAGGCGCATAACGTCTTTCAAATCTTCTGTTTCGTCAAGAAGTATCATATTTTTTATTTTTGTAAGCTCTGAAACAAAGCTGTCAATATTTTCAGTAAGAGCCTTCTTGTTAATGCTGAAAAGCTCAGACCACATATTTTCGTTTATTCTTGCAATTCTTGTAAGGTCTCTGAAGGAGTCGCCGGTGTAGTCTGCAAGAGTAGGGTCGTCATTACAGGTCATAAGCGCAATGGCGATACAGTGAGTAAGCTGAGACAAAAAGCCAATCATCATATCGTGTTCTTTAGGCGATATAACCGAAATTCTGGCAAAGCCCAGAAGCTCGCCCAGCTCCCTGCAGTAGTCAATGGCATACTGAGTGTTTTTCTCGGTGGGAACAACAATGTAGTTTGCGCCTTTGAAAATATCGGGAGTGCTGTTTTCAACCCCGTAAACCTCGCGGCCTGCCATAGGATGTGCCGCAATGAATTCAACGTCTTCTCTGAGAATGGGCTGAATGGCAGAAACAATATCCTGCTTAACACCGGTTACGTCGGTAATAATTGTTCCCTCCGAAAAATATTGCTGATTTTCTTTAATCCATTCTTTAAAAATATGAGGATAAAGGGAAAATATAATAAGCTTTGATTTTGCAATTAACTCCTTGTCAATCTCGGTTGTGCCATAGTCTATTATGCCATTTTTAACGGCATAGTCAACCGATGACTGCTCCTTTGTAATGGAATTTACGGTAAAGCCTTGATCTTTGAGTGCCTTTGCATAGCTTCCGCCCATAAGTCCTAAACCTACAATAAGAATGTTCGTGTCTTTTGAAATCATTTTAATGTTACCTCAATTCCAAGCTGTTTGATATGGTCAAAAAAGTCCGGATAGCTTTTGGAAACCGCCTCTGCTCCGTGAATTTCTCCGCCGATCAGGGTTAAAATCACAGCAAGGGACATAACAATTCTGTGGTCATTGTGCCCAAAAAGAGGCTCTTTTGCCTTTGAGAGGATTGCCGGCTCAACCTTTATTTCATTTTCATAAAGGGTAATTTTTCCGCCAAGCTTTGCAAGCTCTTCAGAAATAGCCTTTCCTCTGTCCGACTCTTTTATTTTAAGCCTTTTTGTTCCCGTAAACAAAGCTCCGTGCTTAAAAGCCGCAAAGGTTATAAGAATAGGAGCAAGGTCGGGGCAGTCTGTAATGTCAACAGTTGCATTTCCTTTGTCAAGAGCCTTTAAATGCTCTCTGTAAATTTTGTCACCCTGAAGGGAATTTTCGTCAAGACCGGAAAGGGTAACGTTTCCGCCGAGGTAGTTGAAAATCTCAGTGAAAACCGAGTTTGAATAATCGCCTTCAACCTCTCCCTTTAAAGCCTTGTATTCCTGATTGCCCTTAACGATTATTTCGTTTTTGTTAATTTCAGCCTTAATGCCGAATTTTTCAAGAACCGAAAGGGTCATATAAACATAAGGCTTGCTTTCAAAGGGCTCTTTTATAATAATTCTGCTGTCTCCGTCGAGGCAGGGAAGAGCAAATAAAAGTCCGCTTATAAACTGGCTGCTTATGCTTCCGTCAACTTCAAAAGTTCCCGCCTTAAGTTTGCCCTTAAGGGTAAGTCCTTTTTCAGAGGCTTCAAACAAAAGCTTCTGTCCGTCGCAGATTTTTTTGTAAACATCAAGAGGTCTTTCGAAAAGTCTTTCGCTTCCCGTAAGCTCTGCTTTATCCTCTGATAAAAGAAACAGGGGAATAACAAACCTTAAGGTGCTTCCGCTTTCTATACAGTCGGCAACGCCTGATATTTTAATATTTCCGGGGTCAACGCCCTTTATTGTAATTTCATCGTTTTTTACACTGCATTCTGCACCAAGAGCTTTTAAAACCTGAAGGGTTGCAAGCATATCCTTGCTGCCCGATATGTTTTTAATAACACTTGTTCCCTTTGCAAGCGCCGCGCAGAACAAATATCTGTGGGACATACTTTTTGAAGGGGGAACGGTTATTTTGCCCTTTGCAGTGGATTTTTTAATTTCTGCTATCATAATGTGCTGTCCTTTAAAAATTCTATTGCTTCGATATAGCCGTTAATTCCGTGTCCCGTAATTGTTTTAACGCAGGCAGCTCTGATAAAGCTTACCTGTCTGAAATCCTCTCTTTTGGAAACGTCGGAAATGTGAACCTCAACGGTCGGGAGGCTTACGCTTTTTGCCGCATCTAAAATTGCAATGCTTGTATGGGTATAAGCTCCGGGATTTATAACAATTCCGTCAAATTTGTTGTAGCAGTCCTGAATTTCGTCAACCAGATCCCCTTCGTGGTTTGACTGAACACACTTAACCTCAATATTGTTTTCCCTGCAATAATCCTCAATAAGCTTAACAAGGGCGGCATAAGAGGTGCTTCCGTAGTGGTCGGGCTCTCTTATTCCCAGCATATTAAGATTAGGACCGTTAATAACTTTAATTTTCATAAAATACCTTCTTTATTCTGTTTGCTGTATCCTCGGCACTGCCCTTTGATTCAATGTGAAAATGGCAGGTGCCCTTGTATATGTCAATTCTTTCATTGTAAACTTTTTCAAGAAGACCTCTGTTTTGGGAAAGGGGTCTGTCCTTTGTGGGCTTTATATCCTTAATGCTTCTGTCAATAAAGAAAATCAGGGAGTTTTGTTTAAGATTTTTTATATTCTCTTCTCTTAAAACAGCGCCTCCGCCCGTTGCAATAATCATATTGTTTTTGGAAGACAGCTCTTTTATAACTTCGCTTTCAATGTTTCTGAAGTGCTGCTCGCCCTTTGAATTTATAAGCTCCGAGGGGTGAGCATACTTTTTAGTTATAACATCGTCAGAGTCAACAAACTTCTTGTCCGTAAGATTTGCAAGAATCCTGCCTACGGTGGTTTTTCCGCAACCGGGCATTCCTGTTAAAACAATATTCCTTTTTTCAGAAAGAATGCTTTTGAAAACCTTTTCGGTCTGCTCTCTGTCAGGTTCAATTCCTCTGAAGTGCCCCGAAGCATAAACCGCCTGGGAAACCAGCATATAAAGTCCGCTTTCAGCTTTTATTCCTTTTTCCTTCGCCTTTGCAACAAGCTTTGTTGTAAGGGGGTTGTAAATAACGTCTATTACCCCGGAAATGTTTTTGAAGCTGTCAGGGTCAATGGGGCAGGCATCGGAATTGGGATACATTCCCACGGGAGTTGTGTTAACAATAACGTCTGCCGAGAGGGAATAGTCTCTTTCAGCCTCTTCATAGGTAATGGTATCTTCAGTTTTCCTTCTGCTTACTTTAACGATTTTACTTGCGCCTAAAAACTCAAGAACGTGATATGCAGTTTTGCAGGTTCCGCCGCTGCCTAAAATAAGTACGGTTTTGCCCTTTATTTCAACGCCGCTTTTTAAAATAAGCTCTTTAAGCCCCGAAAAGTCGGTATTATAGCCGTAAAGCTTGCCGTTTTTGTTAACAATTGTGTTAACGGCGTGAATCTTTTCAGCCATTTCATCAACAAAGTCGAGAAAAGGAATAACCTCTTCCTTGTAGGGAATGGTAACGTTAATTCCTTTAAAATCCTTTGAAAGAATAAAGTCTTTTAAATCTTCTCTTTTTATTTCCTTTAACTCGTAAGAATAGTCGGCAATCTTTTCGTGTATTTCCTTTGAAAAGCTGTGACCTAATTTTTCGCCAATACAACCATAGTTCATTTTTTACTCCTTTTGAAACTTTTAAAACAACTGCGCATATTGCACCTTTTGCTTCACTGAAGTACAGAAAGTACTGCCCGTTCTTCAAAATGCACAATCTGCTTGTTTTTTAAAGTTTTTAGTTCAATACAACTTTACTGTTGTGTTAACCAGTCTGTTCCAAAGCGCTGTGCCAGCAAATCGCAAAGGGCAATTGCCGTAACAGAGTCAATAACAACTCTTGCTCTGTGGAAAATAGCAGGGTCGTGTCTGCCCTGAATTTCAAGCTCCGCATTTTCTCTGGCGTGGAAATTTACCGTATTTTGCTTCTTGTAAATTGAAGGGGTAGGCTTTATAACCGTGTTGAACAAAATAGGCATTGAGTTTGTTATGCCGCCGTTTATGCCGCCGTTGTTGTTCGTAGAGGTAACAATTTTGCCATCCTTCATTTCAAAGGGGTCGTTTGCCTCAGAGCCGTGCATTTTAGAAAATTCAAAGCCTTTGCCGAATTCAATTCCCTTAACAGCAGGAACCGAAAAAACTGCATGAGCAATAATTCCTTCAACGGTGTCAAACCAGGGCTCGCCAACGCCTGCGGGAAGTCCTGTTACAACCGTTTGCAGAATTCCTCCTACGCTGTCGCCATTTTCTGCTGCCGATTCTGCCGCCTGAGTTATTTTTTTTGCAGCCTCCTTGTCAAGAACGGGCATTTTTTCGCCGTTAAGATAGTTTATGTCATTTTCATAATTTTCAAATTCTCTGTCTGAAATGTCAAGGCAGGAGGAAATATGAGTTCCGATTTTTATACCCTTCTGATTTAAAGTAAGGGTTAAAATTGCTCCTGCGGCAACAAGGGGAGCGGTAATTCTTCCTGAGAAATGTCCGCCGCCTCTGTAATCCTCAAAGCCGTGATATTTCATTTTTGCAGTAAAATCTGCATGTCCCGGGCGGAGCAGGTCTTTTGTTTTTGAATAATCCTTGCTGTGCTGGGACTTGTTTTCAATTATAAGAGTAACGGGGGTTCCTGTGGTATAGCCGTTAAAAACCCCGCTTACGATTTTACATTCGTCTGCTTCGTGTCTTGCTGTTGAAATTTTGCCGTAAGGCTTTCTTAAGTCAAGGCGCTGAGCAATAAATTCCTCGTCAACCTTAATTCCCGGTGCAAGCCCGTCGACAACAGCACCGATAGCTTCACCGTGGCTTTCGCCGAAAAGTGTAACCGATACACTTGAACCAAATGTGTTTTTCATTTATTTATACATCCTCACTTTTTCAATAAGCTCACCTGTGGGAACATCTTTTATTTCCCCTTCTCCGATTTTGTTTACAAAAACGGCGGAAATAGTGCTTCCTTTAAGCTTTTTGTCGTGCATCATAGCGGAAATAATGTTTTCTTCATTGTAGCTGTGCTCTGTGGGAAGTCCCACTCTTTTTAAAACGGGAACAAGTCTTTCTCTTACTTTGTCGTCAGACATATAAAGCATTCCGAGGGCAACACATTCGCCGTGGTACAGCTCTCCCGATGCAACGCTTTCAATTCCGTGACCTACCGTATGTCCAAAGTTTAAAATCTTTCTCAGGCCCGTTTCCTTTTCATCCTCTTCAACAACGGCTTTTTTAACCATAAGCGATTTTTCGATTATGCTGTCAAGGTGGTCAAGGTAGTCATCCTTTTCGAAAATTTCGAACAGACTTTCATCGGAGGTAAGTCCCATTTTAATTCCCTCGGCAAGCCCGTTTGCAATCTGCCGACTGTCAAGGGAGTCAAGAGTGTTTCTGTCAATTATAACCTTCTTCGGCTGGTAAAAGGCGCCGATAATATTTTTAATTGTGTTAAGATTAACCGCAACCTTCCCGCCGATGGAAGAATCAAGCTGAGACAAAACCGTGGTGGGAATATTGTAAAAGTCAATTCCTCTCATGTATGATGCGGCAACAAAGCCCGCAAGGTCGCCCACAACGCCTCCGCCTACGGCAACAACCGCGTCGGAGCGTACAAAGCCCTTTTCAAGCATAAGCTCAAGAATTGCTCTGAAGCTGTCGAGAGTTTTGCTTTTTTCTCCCGGCTCTATTGTGTAAACAAAGCCGTTTTTGCTTTTTGATAAAATGGCGTTTACATAGCTTTGGGGAATGTTGCTGTCTGTAACAATCATAATGCTTCTGTTTAAATTTATGTAGTCTTCAATATGAGAAAGTGCTCCTTTTTCGGTAACAATTTCATATTCTGCATTTTTTATGTTAACTTTCACCATAATCAATCTTCTTTCGCTTTTAATTCACAGTTGTTTTCAAATCCGCCCACAACCTTAAGCTTGTCGCAGTAGTTTTTAAGCTCTTCAAGCATATTTTTTCCGTTTTCGCTTAAAATGTCGCCCTCCAGCTCTGTATAAAAATAATACTGCCAGGAAAGGGTTTTTAAGGAGCGGCTCTTTATAGCGTTCATATTAAAGCCGTATTTTCCTATTACGCTTATAGCTTTCGCCAGAGCACCCGACTCGTGCTTAACGGAAAACATTAAAATAAAGTTGCTGTGCTTGTGTTCAAGAAGGTTTTTGTTTAACGTTCTGGAAACAACGGCAAATTTTGTTGTGTTAAGAGAGCTTTCGTTAATGTTTTTTTCGAGCATTTCAAGGCCGTAAAGCTTTGCTGTTTCAAGGCTTGCAATTGCCGCAATGTCATTTCTGTCAGAATTTGCAACATATTGCGCCGCAATGGCTGTGTTTTTATAGTTTTTAGCTTCAAAGCCCTTTTCTTCAATATATTTTGCGCACTGCTGGAGCGCCTGGGGATGGCTTATAACCTCTTTAATGTCCTCAAGCTTTGTTCCTGGCTTTGCCATAAGATTCTGCTTTATAAGCAGATTGTAAATTCCGTTTACATATAAGGAACCCGAAAAAATAAGGTCAATATTTGCACCAACTTCTCCTGCATAGCTGTTTTCAACGGGAAGAATGGCACAGTCGTTTTCTCCCGATTCAACAGATTTGTAAGCCTCGTCAAAGGATTCGTAGGAAACTTTATTTGAATTTTCAAAAATTCTTTCGGCGGCAATGTGAGCAAAAGCACCCTCAACTCCGCAATAAGCAACCTTAAGACCCTTAATAAGCTTTTCCTGATATTTTTTTGAAATATCCATAACGTCTTTAATGAAAAGGGTGTAATAATCCTTCATTTCGTCGCTTTCTATATATGCAAGATTTTTTTCAACAACCTGAGCCTCTCTCTTTGCATCGAAAATAGGCATAGAGTTTTGAATTTTATACTCTGCAACCTGCTTTGCAAGGCTCATTCTCTTTTCAAAAAGAGCTGCCATTTCCTTGTCGGTTTTGTTTATTTCAAGTCTTATTTCGTTTAAATTTTCCATTGTTTCACCTTTTTGAACATATTTAAATAATTATACCACTTTTGCCCTTTGAGGTCAACTTTATTACCTTTTCGTAGCAAAATAAACCAAAATGTGAAAAAGGGGGGTTGACATACAAAAAATAGTGTGATATATTTTAAGTGTATTAACACAAGTAATACAGTATGAAAGAGGTGATGAAGTGTTAAAGCTGGATTACAAAAACGACAAGCCTCTGCACGAGCAGATAACGTCGGGAATAAAGAATCTGATAATAAAAGGGGTTCTTTCAAAGGATGAAAAGCTTCCTTCGGTGAGAGATTTGTCGGTAGAGCTTACGGTAAATCCCAACACAGTTCAAAGGGCATATAAAACCCTTGAAGCAGAGGGAATAATTTACAGCATAAGAGGGAAGGGGAATTTCGTTTGCGAGGCTCCTGAGGCAGACAGAAAAACTCTTGACACTCTTTATGCTTCTCTTAAGGAAACCGTAAGAGAGCTGGCTTATTTTGAAGAATCCCGGGAAAAAATACTTGAAATGATAAAAGAAATTTATAAGGAAAGGGATGAGGTTGATGATCAGGGCTAAAGCAGTTGTAAAAAAATTCGGCGATTACAAAGCTCTTGACAATTTTGAAATTTCCGTGGAAAAGGGAAGTATCTACGGGTTGGTAGGCTCAAACGGAGCGGGAAAAACAACTATAATAAATCACCTTATGGGGGCTTTGAAGCCCGATAGCGGCTCTGTTAAAATAAACGGAGAAAACGTATGGGAAAATGAAAAATTAAAGCAAAAGGTTCTTTGTATTAACGATGACTGGTTTTATTTTTCAAGCTTTACCGTAAAGGAAATGGCAAGGTTTTATAAAAGCATATATAAAAGCTTTAACAATGAAAGATATGAAGCCCTGGGAAAGCTTTTTGAAATTGAGGAAAAACGCCAGATAAGAAGGCTTTCAAAGGGAATGAAAAAGCAGGTGGCGTTCAGGCTTGTGCTTTCCTGTATGCCCGAGGTGCTTATTTTAGACGAACCTCTTGACGGGCTTGACCCGGTTATGAGAAAACAGATAATGAACGTTATAATTTCAGACGTTGCCGAAAGGGAAATGACTGTTTTGGTGTCCTCTCACAATTTAAGGGAGCTTGAGGATTTGTGTGACCATGTGGGAATTATACATAAGGGCAAAATGGTGGTACAAAAGCCTCTTGACGATATAAAAGGCGGCATATTCAAGGTTCAGACGGCGTTTGAAGGCGAGTTCCCCGAAGAGCTTAAGAAAGAGCTTAATGTGCTTTCTCTGTCACATTCGGGCTCTGTTTACACAATAATAATAAAAGGCAACAGCGATGAGGCGGAAGAAAAAATAAAAGCGTATAATCCTGTTATTTACGATAAGGTAAGGCTTACGCTGGAAGAGGTATTTATTTACGAGTTGGGAGGATTGGGATATGACCTTAAAAACATCATTGTTTAACCCGGGTATTTATAAAAATACTCTTTACAGATTCAAATGGGGAAGCTTTTTGTATTTTATTGCTCTGTTTTTTATGGTTCCCTTTGCGCTTCTTGTTCAGGAGCCTGCAAATTTGTGGGAATATTACCATTCTTCAAGAATGATGGGAAATATAATCTGCTCTGAGGATTACCTTGTTTTTCCGGTTCTTCTTACAATGGTAGTGCCAACGGTGGTTTCGGCGCTTGTTTTTCACAATGTTCATTCTCAGAAACAGGGAATTTTTGTTCACGGACTGCCCGTTTCAAGAAAGGCAAATTACATATCGAATCTTCTTGCCTCTTTTACGCTTATGGCGCTTCCTGTTGTATTAAACGGAATAATTCTTTATGTTATGAGCCTTAATTCTTACAGTCAGCTCATTCTTCCCGTAAATGTAATAAAATGGATGCTTGAGCTTTTAAGTATTTTGTTTATAATGTTTTCCGTTTCTACCTTTACGGCGTATATTACCGGAAATGCGGCGGCAAATATAATAGTAAACATTTTTATACATCTGTTTCCCTTTGTAATTTACATTGCAATGGCAGGAATCGGATCTGAGTTTGTGTACGGCTTTTATTATTATCAGGGCTCCTTTGTTGATAAGTTTATCGACTGGTGTCCCCTTAAATATCTTATTGAGGCGGTAAACACTCCCATAGGCTTTTTCAGCAGAGGTCAGACCTGGGTTTATCTTGCGTCGGCAATTGTTGTTTATATTGCAACCTATTTTGTTTACAAGTTCAGAAAAATAGAAGCCTGTGGCGATGTTGCGGCGTTTAAAGCGTTCAGAACAATAATAAAATATGCAGTGGTATTTTCCGTTGCGGTGCTGTCTTTATGTCTGCTTATCGCTTTAAGTCTCGGCTGGGCGGTTGCATCAATTGTAGCCTTTGTGGTTTGTGCAATAGTATATTTTGCCTGCGAAATGATTTTAAGCAAGTCTCTTAAGGTGTTTAAAAGCTATAAGGGCTACCTGGTTTTTGCGGCGGTAATGGCGGCGGTTATTTCCTTCTTTGCCTTTACGGGCGTGTTCGGCTACGAAACGAGAATTCCCGATGAAACCAAAATTGAAAGCGTAAGCTTCGGAAGAAATACGGGCGTTGAAGCCTATGTAATGAAAAACGCTGAAGATATTGCGCTTGTAAGAGAATTTCATAAAATTCTGGTTACCGACATTTCCGAAAAAGAAAAAACAGAGGGAAGAGGTCCTTCTGCAATGCTTCATATAAGCTATAATCTTAAAAACGGTAAAACTCTTGCAAGACGATATCTTGTTCCAAAGGATGAATTTGAAATTTATATGAACAAAATGTTTGAAAACAGAGATTATAAATTCAACTTTGTCGGACTTGATAATATAAATGTTGAAAACGTAACATATTTTAATTTAAACTGCTCAAATGCATATTTTTCTTACGGCGAAGCAGTAACAGTGGGAGCGGGCGAGATTTTCAAAGCAATTGAAAAGGATGTTGGGGAAATGTCCTTTACCGAAATCGAAGCGGAAACAAGTCTTAATATAGATATTTCCCTTAGTGCAACCGCAAAGGAAAACAAAACAAGCAGGGTATTCAAAAAGGTGAGAAGGTTTGAAAACGAGTCAGAAGAGCACGCCTCTGAGTATTTTAATATCAGTATTAACGGAAATTATAAAAACACAATGGCGGTTTTGAAAAAATACGGCTATTATGATAAAATTGCCTCTCAGAGTGCAGATTATATGTATATCTGCAAAATACCTGCAAGCAAAAATGCAGAGGATATTAAGGTTAAATATAAAAATGATGAGGGTAATTTGCACGATTTTGTTGTTGCTCTTTCCGACTGTGTTAAGGTTGATAGTCAGGATGTAACTAAAATGGTTGAGGATATGTTTGTCAGCAACCGAAATATATATTCTGCAGAGGGCGAGTTCTATATGCTGTTTTGTGTAAACGGTAAGGAGATTGACAGAATGTATATGTCAACCGTTTCGGCAGTTTATGAGAAAAACGAGCTTCCGGAATATCTGTTAAAATATCTTGAATAACTAAAATTTTATGCGGGCGGATGTTTACATCCGCCCTTACTTGACTCAGCTATGGAAAAATAGTATTATAAATAAAAAACACATCAAGCAGGCCGGTGATTGTTATTAAAGTTTATTATCTTGATATAAAAAAATATAATATTGACAAAAAGCAGGGTTCTGCCCTTCTTAAAAAGCAGGTGCTGAAAGAACGGGGAATTTTTTTTACTGATAACGGAAAGCCTTATTGCAGTGATATGTTTTTCAATATTTCCCACAGCGGCGACCTTGTTGTTCTCTGTACAGCCTCCTCTGAGATTGGCGTTGATATTGAAAAAATAAGGGGAAGGAATATGAAGGCTGCAAAAAAATGCTTTAACGAAAATGAAAAGGTTTCAACTACTGAAGAATTTTTTGATATGTGGACAAAAAAGGAAAGCATAATAAAGTATCTGGGAAAAACCGTGGGAGATATGAAAAGTATAAATTCTGCTGATTTTAAAGAGCTTCTGAAGCCCTCAGACTTTTTTAAGGGCTATGCCTTTTGCATATGCAGCGAGGATAATTCTGAAACAGAATATATAAAAATACAGCCATCAGAGTGATGGCTGCTTTTTTATTATTTGAACTTTTTAGCAACAAGTTCTTTGATAATTTCAACAGTTCCGTCTACGCCAAGGAGAGAGGAGTTAATTGAAACGTCGTAATTGTCAGAATCGCCCCAGGTTCCCGACGCGTAGAAGTTGTAGTAAGAAGCTCTCGATTTGTCGGTTTTCTTTATGAGAGACTTGGCATTGCTTTCAGGAACGTTGTAAAGACGCATAATTCTTTTCAGTCTGTCTTCGTAAGGAGCGTGAATGAAAAGGTTGAGAGTGGGAACCGTTTCTTTAAGAATATCGTCGGCACATCTTCCTATGAAAACACATGGTCCCTTCTGCGCAAGTTCTTTTATTATGTTTGACTGAATAATGAAAAGCTTGTCGTTGGTTATAACGTCGTTCAAGTATGCAGGGGAAACCATTCCGCCGTAGTGAGCAACTGAAAGAGAATAAAGGAAACTGCTGTGCTTTTCGTCGGCACTCTGGAAAAATTTCTTGTTTATTCCGCTTTTTTCAGATGCAATTTCAATAATGTTTTTGTCGTAATGTTCAAAGCCCAGAGCTTCGGCAACCTTGTTTCCTATTTCGCTTCCGCCGCTTCCGAACTGTCTTCCGATTGTTATTACAGGATACATAGTATTCCTCCGTTCTTTTTGTCTGTAATTAAATAATACCATAAATTTTACTAAATTTCAATGTATTATATATTTTTTTATGCAAATAATATTTACAAACTTAGTAAAAGGAGATGTTAAAATGGATACAATCGCTTTGATAATTGCCATAATAGGCGCCCTCAATTGGGGGTCAATCGGTCTTTTTAATCTTGACCTTGTTGCAACTCTGTTCGGCGGTCCTTTAAGTATTATGAGCAGAATAATATACATTGCCGTGGGACTTTCGGGTATATGGTGTATTTCTTTGTTGTTCAGAAGATTCTCAGAGAAAAGTCACATTGAATAAAGAAAGAACAGAGCAGAAAATAAAGCAAATTAAAAAGGAAACAAAGGAAAAAAGAACCTTTGTTTTTAAACAGGATTTGATGTCAAGTCCTGTTTTTTTTATTATGTGCATTGTCTGAAACAAAATGCAAAGCCCCGAAAAGCCGCAAACCAGAGAAATAAAGCAAAGTCTTGCGGCAACGGGCATATGAAGCTCTGAAATATAAATACAGCCGCAGGAAATTTCAAGAAAGCCGCAGAAAAGGGCGTTCAAAAGGTCGCTTTTAACGGGGGAAAAAGAGGTGAAAAAGCCGCATATGACAGAAAAAATAATAACAAAACCAAAAATCCCCAGCATAGTGTTTACAGATTCGTTTACGGCAGTAATGAAAGGAAAGCTGTCCTTTTTTGCAACAACTGCCGTTTTTAAGTATGTATCTGAAGGGGCTCTGCTCCTTAAAAGAATTCCGACAATAAAGGCAGAAGCAACGTGAACCAGGCAGATAAGATATCCGATTTTTTTGTCGGAAAAAAGCAGGGTTCCCACCGTTCCGATAAGAAAGAGGGGGCCCGAGTTGTTGCAAAAGCCCAGCATATGCTCTGCCTGAGCCCTGCTCAGCTGTTTTTTTTCAACCATATCGCAAATGCAGGAGGCGCCCACGGGGCTTCCGCATATTATTCCCGAAAGAAAGGCAAAGCTTCCGCCAGACGGAAGGTTGAAAAGCTTTGAAATAAAGGGCAGAAATTGTGCAAGCTTAACCCCGTAGCCCGATAAAATCAGATATTTTGAAATAACTGTAAAAGGAAAAAGGGAGGGGAGGATAATTTTCAGGCAGGTGTTCAGCCCGTCGGTGGCGCTCTTTATGCAAACGGAAGGACAAAAAACGATAAGAGTGGTAAAAAGCATAACGAGAAGAAGCTTGAAAATGTGGGGGATAATATATGTTTTTAATTTCAATTTCATCACCCTTTTTATTATATGGAATAAAAAATTATATATGAGTAATATACTTTACAAAACGGAGTGATTGTATGTTTTTTAAAGAAAAAATTTCCGAAACTCTCGGTATGCCCAAGGATGCAACAATGAATTACCCAAGGCTTATCCTTCTTGGGAAAAGCGAGCTTACGGTGGAAAATTACAAAGGAGTGGTTGAATATACCGATAAGCTTTTAAGGCTTAACACGGCAACTCACCTTCTTAAAATAGAGGGAGAAAATCTAACCATTTCGGAAATGACCTCCGACGATGTTGAAATACGGGGAATTATAAATAAAATTTGTATGGAGTGACCGCGCAAAAATGTTACCGCAGCTATTTTATTTTTTAAAAGGTTATGTTATAATAAACGTAAAGGGAGAATATATTGAAAAGTTTATAAATCTTGCCCTTTCAAAAAAAATATGTATTTTCGATGTTAAGCATATTGTTCCGGGAACGGTTGAAATGAAGGTTTCTCTTTACGGCTTTTCAAAGCTTAAGGGAATCGGCAGAAAAACAGGCTGCAGCCTTTCGGTTGTTTCGAAAAACGGGCTTGTTTTTAAAATCAGAAAATTCAGGAAAAGATTCGCAATGTTTTTCGGAATCCTTCTGTTTTCGGGAATTGTTTATCTTCTTTCCTGCTTTGTGTGGCAGATAGAAATAATGGGCGCAAACCGTCTTTCAGAGGCGCAGGTGCTTGAGCTTCTTGAAGAAACGGGAATAAAAAAAGGAAGCTACGCTAAGGGGATAAACACAAAAGATGCCGTAAACGGACTGAGACGAAGAAACAATAATATTGCCTGGGCAGGAATTAAGGTAGAGGGTACAAAGGTTAAGGTTGAAATTGTGGAAACAACCGCTCCGCCTGAAATTGCCGACCCGAAGGGGTATTTCAACATTGTTTCCGACAAAGACGGAGTTATAGAAGAAATTTATGTAAAAAGCGGAACCGCAACCGTAAAAAAAGGGGATACCGTAAAAAAAGGCGACCTGCTGGTAAGCGGGGTTTCTGAGAGCAGTCAGGTTGAAGTAAGATATTTCAATGCCGATGCGGATATAAAGATAAGATGCTGGCGGGATGAAAGCCAAAGCTTTGACATAGTTGAAAAAAGAAGGGAAAGAACGGGTAACGTTAAAAACCGCTACAGGCTTACGGTTAACGGCTTTGATATTAACTTTTTTACAAACAAAGACCCTTTTGATAATTACGATATAAAAACTCACCATAAGCCCTTTTTGTGGATATTCGACCTTCAGAAAATCGAAAATTTTGAAATGTATGAATACACGGTTGAAAATAATGTGAATCAACTGATTGAAATTAAGAAAAAAGAAATGTATAATAATATATTAAGCAGTGAAGAGGGAATAAAGGTTGTAAACGCAGTATCTTCTGAAACAACAGAGGGAAACAGACTTACAATTAACTTAAGCGTTGAAACTGTAGAAAGGTGTGGCATAAAAATTCCCGGTGACAGAGACGTTACATAACGGATAAGGAGTTGTTTTATAAACTATGGAAAGAATAATCGAACTTGGCGATAACGAGCTTATTTCAAACATTTTCGGAAACTTCGACGAAAACGTAAAAATGATAGAAAGAAAATTTTCCGTTTCCATTACAAACAGAAACGGGGCTGTTAAAATTTCCGGCGATGAGGATAAAACCGAGCTTGCAATGAAAACTCTTGAAGGGCTTGCAGAGCTTGCCCGCGGCGGAGAACAGGTGCTTGCTCAGAGCGTTAACTATGTTATGTCTGTTATTGTTGAAGAAAGCATAGAGGCAATTGCAAAAATGAGTTCAAGCACGGTTTGCGTTTCTTCAAGCGGAAAAATAGTAAAGGCAAAAACTCTTGGTCAGGCGGCATATATAAAAGCAATTTCCGAAAACATAATAACCTTTGGAATAGGACCTGCGGGAACGGGTAAAACCTATCTTGCGGTTGCCGCCGCCGTAAACGAGCTGAGAAACAAAAACGTAAACAGAATTATTCTTACAAGACCTGCAATTGAAGCAGGGGAAAAGCTGGGCTTCCTTCCCGGCGACCTTCAGAATAAGGTTGACCCATATTTAAGACCTCTTTACGACGCTCTTCACGAAATGCTCGGTCCCGATACCTGCACAAACTTTATGGAAAAGGGAATAATAGAAATTGCGCCTCTTGCCTATATGAGAGGAAGAACTCTTGATAACAGCTTTATAATTTTAGACGAGGCTCAGAATACCACAGGCGAGCAGATGAAAATGTTTTTAACAAGAATCGGCTTTTCTTCAAAGGCGATAATAACCGGCGACGTTACTCAGATTGACCTTCCGAGAGATAAATCCTCAGGACTTATTGAGGCAGAGAAGGTTTTAAAGGATATAGAAGGAATAAAAATCTGCAGACTTACAAATAAAGACGTTGTAAGACATCCGCTGGTTCAGAAAATAATTTTAGCTTATGAAAAGCACGCAAAGGCTGCTGAGAAAAACAAAAGGAGGTAGCTTATGATAAAAATTGAATTTGATATAACCAACGAACAGAGCACGCTTGATGTAAAAAAATATGAAGAAATAATAAATAATGTTTGCAACGAGGCTCTTGCAGAACATAAAATCAACGGGAATTTTCTTATTTCTCTGGTTTTCACCAATGATGAGAATATAAGAAAAATAAATAACGAGTATAGAAATATCGATTCTGCAACCGATGTTCTTTCTTTCCCGCAGTTTGAATTTGAAGAAGCGGGAAAGGCTGATTTTCCTGAAAGCGAGGCTCCTGTTCTTCTGGGAGATATTGTTATAAGTACAATGCACGCGGTTGATCAGGCGGCAGAATACGGTCACAGCGTTGAAAGGGAAATAGGCTATCTGACCTGTCACTCAATTCTGCATCTTTTAGGCTATGACCATATGATTGATGAGGACAAAAAGAAAATGAGAGCAACAGAAGAAAAAATTATGGAAAGAATAGGACTGGTAAGAGAATGAAATCAGGATTTGTATCAATTATAGGAAGACCGAATGCGGGAAAATCAACCCTGCTTAATTCAATTATGGGAGAAAAAATTGCCGCAATTTCGGACAAGCCCCAGACCACGAGAAATAACATAACGGGAATTCTTACAAAAGAGGATTTCCAGATTGTTTTTATCGATACTCCGGGAATTCATTTCCCGAGAAATAAGCTGGGAGAATTTATGGTAAAAGAGGCTCAGCAGTCTTATGAAAGCGTTGAGGTTGTAGTTCTTGTTGCCGATATCGAGGCAGGAGAAACGGAAAACGACAAAATTATAGAAAATATAAAAAATCTCAACGTTCCGGTAATTCTTGCAATAAATAAAATTGACCGTAATCCAAAAGAAAAGGTTTTGGAGCTTATTAAATTCTATACCGATAAGATGAATTTTGATGCGGTTGTACCAATTTCCGCAAAAAGCGGCGACGGCGTTGAAATTCTTCTTAATGAAATTGTGTCCCGCCTTAAGGAAGGACCTATGTATTATCCCGACGATGAAATAACAGACCAGACTCAAAGACAGCTTGCGGCTGAAATAATAAGGGAAAAAACTCTTCTTTGCTTAAGCGACGAGGTTCCTCACGGGGTTGCGGTTGAGGTTCTTGCCTATAAGCTTAATGAAAAAGGAATTCTTGAAATAAATGCGGTTATATACTGCGAAAAGAAATCTCATAAGGGAATAATAGTGGGCAAGGGCGGAAATATGATTAAAAAAATCGGACGCCTTTCAAGAATAGATATAGAGCAAATGACCGATACAAAGGTTTTTCTTGAGCTTTGGGTAAAAATCAAGGAAGACTGGAGAAATTCAGATAATATGCTGAAAGAATTTGGATATAAAAGCAATTAGTTACCTGTATAACCTTTATCTCTGCAACAAAAAATAATTACAGAAGTGAGGTGCAGAGAATGAAGGAGAAGGATTTGTGGAATTTCTTTTTGCTTACAGGTAATATCGACAGTTACCTGACCTACAGACTGGTCAGAGAAATGAACAGTGTTGAGTTTTCAAAGGATGAGGAAGAAGCATTAAATGATACAAAAGGTGAAGGGAATAGTAATAAGAAAAGTTAAATATTCCGAATATGATGAAATTTTAACAGTGCTTACCGACGGGCTCGGGAAAATTTCCGTCAGAACCATGGGCACCAAAAGTCTTAAAAGTAAAGTAAACGGAGTAAGCTTTCTTTGTTATTCCGAATTTGTTTTAAGCGGCGGACCGGATATGTACAGAATAACTCAATGTACGCCCGTTAAAAACTTTTTCGGAGCGGGGGAAAATATAGAGCGTTTGTCTCTTGCTACTTATCTTGGTCAGCTTGCTGCAGAAATGATAACCGGCGGGGAAAACAACCTGGAAAGCCTTTCTCTGCTTCTGAATGCCCTTTATGTTATCTGCGAAACAGATAAAAATCTTAAAATGATAAAAGCCGCCTTTGAGCTTCGGCTTATGGCGCTTCAGGGCTTTATGCCTTCTGTAATAACCTGTTCGGGATGCGGAGAAAAAAATTTCCCTATGTATTTTGATATAAAGGACGGATCAATTTACTGCTCCTGTTGCAGAAAAAACGGCTATGAAATAAGCGAAAATCTTCTTTCAGCCCTGCAATACATAATTTACAGCGACAGTAAAAAAATCTTTTCCTTTACGGTAACGGATAATATTGCAAATACTCTTTATGAACTGGCAGAAAATTATGTAATTTATCACCTGGGAAAAACACCGAAATCTCTTGATTATTTAAGAATGTTTATGTAAAAAGTAAAAACCCCTGAGGAATTTATGTCATATCGCAATTTTTATAAAAATTATATCGTATTTGTTGTAAAACAAAACCTCTCAAATATGCTTCTTTAAGCTTTTGAGAGGTTTTATATTTCTCAGAAAGTGTACTTACGGATTATTCCCTTTTGCCGGGGCAAACTGTTACAAATCTTTTTTTCTGAAGGGTTTTATTTCATCCGTCAGACCTATTATATAGTCGGAGGAAACGTCGTAAAACCTGCAAAGAGTTGCAAGATCTTCAATTTTAAGCTCTGCCCGCCCTGTTTCAATGTGGTTATATCCCTGCTGGGACTTCTGAAGAATCTTTCCTATATCCTCCTGAGTGAAATCTCCGTCCTCCCGGAGAGCTTTAATTCTTGCCCGGTAATCCATTTTTTCATCCCTTTCGCTTCTTTATATTTCCCGAAAAAAGAATAACATACTCAGAAATTGAGTATTGAGTTTTACTCAAACATTGAGTATAATTGAATTGCAAAATTTCCCGAATGGAGGACAAAAAATGAAAAAACTTATTACAATGGTATTGGTTTTAAGTATGCTTATCAGCTGCTTTGCCGCTCTTCCCGCCCAGGCGAAAGTTGGAGATGTTGTAGGAACAGCATGGCACACAGATATTGTTACA